>NZ_JAIUHU010000001.1:0-782430 GCF_020165275.1 Mesorhizobium sp. Ca11
AAGGCGCTCGAAAGTCAGATCGCCGACGTCATTCGTCAAAACCAGGACGCCGCTCGCGACCAGGCGCTGATGGTCTCTGTGCCCGGTGTCTCCAAGGTCGGCGCATTCTCGCTGCTGGCGCTCCTGCCCGAGCTCGGCAAGCGCTCACCCAAGGCAATCGCTGCACTGGTCGGCCTTGCCCCGTTCGACAACAAGAGCGGCAAGCTCAACCGCAGGAGTCAGATTCAGGGCGGGCGATCACGTGTGCGCCGCGCCCTCTACATGGCAGCCCTCACTGCCATTCGAACCTGTGAGCGCTTCAAGACCTTCTACACCGCACTTGCTGCCCGGTCGGGCTCCAAGAAGCTCGCTATCATCGCCGTCGCAAGGAAGCTCCTGGTCGTCCTCAACGCTATCATTCGCGACAAAACCGCATTCGCGTGAACACAGTTGCCATTCCGTTACATCGACGCGTTGCAACGGTTCAGAATTCTGCTCCGTTTGCACACTTCGCCGGGGTCTCGGCATGGATCCTCGGGTCAAGCCCGAGGATGACGACCGCGCGGGGCCGAGGCATGAGCGCCCTCTCCTTCTCCCCTTGTGGGAGAAGGTGGATCGGCGCGCAGCGCCGAGACGGATGAGGGGTGTTCCAGCGGAGTGAGAGGCTGGCGATCTTGCTGCGGCGCCCCCAACCGGCAAGGTGTCCATCAAGCTGGAACACCCCTCATCCGGCCGCTTCGCGGCCACCTTCTCCCCCAGGGGGAGAAGGAGAAGAGCGCTCAATCCTTGAACGCGATCCCGTATTTCGCCGCCTGTTCCTTCGGCATATCCGCCAGCGCCTGGCGCACCGTGTAGCCGCCATAGACGTCGCCGCCGTTGCGGATCATCCAGTCCTCGACGTCGGCCTCGGCCACCGTCATGCGATCGCCCATCTTGTACTGGTTGCCATTGACCGGCTTGTCGGCCAGCAGGCCGACGAAGCGGCCGTCGCTGAAAGCCACAAGCTGCATCCAGATATGCTCGGTGGCGCCGTTCTGGGTCAGCGGAAATTTCACGGTGTAGGTGCCAGGCGTGCGTGCGGCTATCAGTTCATGGAAGCGCGGCAGCGTCGAATGGCCCTTGGCCTTGGCGCCCTGCATCGCCGCGTCGGTGGTGGAGTAGGCGACCACATTGTCCTTGGGCTCGCTGCCCCGCATGTGCGAATTGAAAAATCCGTAGCCGACGGCGGCTACCAAAGCGGCAGTAACAATCAGTTTGCGCATCGAAACCTCTCCGAAATGCGATCACGGACACGTTACCGGAAGCCCGTTGCCGCACCTCTAAGAGACAGGGTGAGCGCATGGTTAGCGAAATGCCGAAATTGCCATCGACCTCACCGGCCGACGCCCGCGCGTGAGGCGCCGGTGCTTCCCCTACTCCCCTTATGGGAGAATGCGGGTCGGCGCGCAGCGCCGAGACGGATGAGGGGATTCCAGCGGAGTGAGATGCTGGCGATCATCAGTCGTTTGCGAAGGTCTGCATCAAGCTGAAGCACCCCTCATCCGGCCGCTTCGCGGCCACCTTCTCCCGCAAGGGGAGAAGGGAAAACTCCGCCTCAATCGGCGTCGGCCACCATCTGCCCGCCGCCCAGCCAGGCGCGCCATTGGCGCTCGTCGCCATGGAAGACGTTGAGGTCGATGCGGCCGCTGACGCCATGCGACAGGCCGGAACCGGAATATTGCCAGAACAGCCACCTGCGGCCCGGATAGACTTTTGACGGATGCGCCGCCACAGCGCGCAGCCAGAACGGGTAATCCAGGAAGGCGCCGCGCAGGTTGTCGCGATAGAAATCGGGGCTGGTGTAGATGATGGGCCGCTGGCCGTAGTGGCGCTCCAGCCTGTCCATGAACACCTGCATTTTCTCCAGCACCTTTTCACGCGAAGGCCGCCGCTTGCAGGAAGACTCGCCGTTCCACTCGACGTCGATGACCGGCGGCAGCGCGCCGTCGACCTTCGGCACGTTGCGGATGAACCAGTCGGCCTGCTCGCCGGCGGTGCGGCACCAGTAGAAGAAGTGATAGGCGCCCCGCTTCAGCCCGGCGGCATCGGCGTTGCGCCAGTTCTTCATGAACATCGGGTCGAGATGGTCGCCGCCATCGGTCGCCTTGATATAGGCGAAGTTGGCGCCCTGGGCGCGCAGCTTTCCCCAGTTGATGTTGCCCTGCCAGCGCGAGACGTCGACGCCGTGAACGGCAAGGTGGCGCGGCGAGGAACGGCCGAAATTGATCGGCTTGGCGTCGCGGAACGCATAGCGGGTGACCGGACCGGCGAGCATCGCGGGCGCGGCGCGCGACAGCCGCTTCGGCGGCGAGACGAGTGCTGCCTCCTGCACCGGCGGCTCGACACTCTCCGGCAGATCGGCCGCCGGGAAGTTCACCGTCTCCTCCTCGGCAAGGCCGAATGGGCGCGAGTTCTCGTCGCCGGGGCGAGCGTTCTCGTCGTCGGGGATCGCATTGTTTTCGTCTAGCAACGGCGCCGGCGGCTTGATGCGCGCGGCGCCCGACATCGATGCGGTCTCGACGGTTCTTTCGGCGACGGCTGTCCTCGCGCCCTTCGACACCGGCGCGCTTGGCCGCACGACCGAGCTCGTCGTCTCGTTGGACGGCATCTGCAAAGCATCGACGCCGGACGTAGACGAGCAGCCGGCGAGGCAAAGCGATGCGAGCACGAAACTGACGACGCCAAATATCCGCATCTTGACCTGTACGCAAAACAAAACAGACCGAAGGCAGGAACAGCGCCGCCGGAAACGCCATTCCTAATGAGAAATTACCAACAAAGTTTGAATCAAAATTTACTTTTGGCGCGAGCGGATGATTCGGGATGGCGCCGAAGCGAGCTTCTTGGCTAGCGCCTGAACACGCCGATCATCGGCCCCAGATTCCAGAAATCATCGTTGCGGCCGATCCCGGGCGCATAGAGGCTCGAGATCGAGCCATCGAGGAAGAGCGCGTTCGGGCAGCCAAGCCGGTCACGGAACAGCCGCGCGAATTCGTGGAAGGTCACGACATCATTCGAGATCGCGAAGACCGCGACCCCGTCGGCGCGCACGCCCACGCCATCGCGGATCTTGCGCGAGGTGCCGTCGTAACGGAATTTCGGATGCAGCTTGCCGTCGATGACCAGCATCGGCCCGGATTGCGTGGCGTAGTCGACGCGCGGCGGGCGCTTCAGATAATCCTTGGTCGCGCGAACCCCGGCCTTGCCGGCGCTGATATAGAAGATGCCGTTGGGCTGCATGGAGAAATTGCCGGTGCCCGATCCGGTCCTGGCTGGCGTGACCTGCTTGCCGCGCTCGACATAGAGGCCGACCGGCGCGAGGTTGGGATGATACATGCCGGCATTGATGCCGAAGAGCATGGTGCGCCCCGTCGCCTGCTGCGCGCTTTGCAGATTGTGCAGCGATCGGTAGAGATCGCCGTCCTTGTTCTTCCAGAACAGCTCGATGGAAAAATGCTTCGGGTCGGCTTCGCAGACCAGATAGGTCGCGCTCTCAAAAACCTGGTTGCGGCAGGGCGGCAGCGCCGCCAGCCATTGGCCGAGGCCTATGCCGGCGCCAATTGCCGCCGGCGCCGCCGATTTCACCAGCGTCGCAAGCAATGGCACGGATTGCAGCAGAGTCCCAAGATCCATCAGCGCTTCCGGGCGTCGGCGTCGATATAGCGGAGTGGGCCGAGACCTCTAGATAAGCCAGCCGGTCGCGACGCCGATCAGCAGCACCACGCCGAGCAGGCCGCGATAGATGACGAACGGCCAGGCGGAGAAGCGCTCGAGCACGCGCATCAGCCCCCAGATCGCGAAGAAAGCCGAGATCGAGGCGACGACAAGGCCGACGGCCAGGATCGACCAACCATGCCCATCGAGATGCACCTTGTGCAGTTCATAGAGCTCCTTGAGGCCGGCCAGTGCGATGGCCGGCAGGCCGAGCAGGAAGGAAAGGCGCGCCGCCTCGGGCCGGGCGAAGCCCAGCCCCATCGCCGCCGTCAGCGTCGAGCCCGAGCGCGAAACGCCGGGAATAAGCGCGCCGACCTGGGCGACGCCCACAAGCAGCGCGTCGAGGATCGATGCCTGGCGCAGCATCAGCTTGTGGCTGGCGAAGATCTCGGCGAGCGCCAAAAGGACCGCCATGGCGATACAGGCCCAGCCGATGACGGCGAGCCCCCGCAGCGGCGAGTTGCAGGCGTTGAGCACGCCGGAAAGCGCGAGGCCCACAATGACGATCGGGACGGTGGCAAGCACGATGCTGATCGCCAGGCGGAAATAGCGGTCGCCGAAATTGCGCCGCGAGATCGCCGCAACCGAACCGAACAGCACGTCCCTGACATCGCTCCAGAAATAGCTGACCACCGCCGCCAACGCCGCCAGCTGCATAGCGGCCGAGAAGGCCGAGCCGGGGTCCTGCCAGCCGAGCACGGCCGGCACGATGCGCATATGCGCCGTGGACGAAATCGGCAGCAATTCGGTGATGCCTTGCACGATGCCGAGAAATGCCACCTTGGCATAACCCAGGCCGACAAAGCCGGTATCCAACCCTTGCGTGCAGACGTCTGTCATTCCGGTCCTTTCCCCGTGCCCCAATCGTTCTTGGGGGCAAAAAGTGAATCGTCATTCGAAAAGCCTGGAGGACAGGCTTAGCCTCACGATAGCGTGATTCCAACTCACGGATTTGTAAGGTGCCGCTAATCCTGCTTGACAACTGGCGCCGCCATATTATTCTCCGCTAATCTTACACTGTAAGGCAAATCGGAGGAGCATCACGATGTCGACCGCCGCCCTCTCGGAATTGGAGCCGGTCACGCCGCCGGAAACGCATGCTGCAGAAATCACGATCGAGGAGGTGTCGCGTGATACCAGCCGCGCCATCGAGCGCGCCGAGGTCGCTGCCTGGCTCGACCTCTACGAGGCGGCGCCGGCGGATTTCGCGGCCCGGCAAGGGCTGACGATTGACAAGGACGGCGATCTTGTCTGGACCACCTGCACGACGATCCCGTTCATCCATTTCAACTGCGTGAAGAATATCGGCGTCGATGGTCCGGCGACGGAAGAACAGGTCGACACGTTGCTCGCGCATTACCGCGATGCCGGCATCAGGCGGCCGTGGTTCTATACCAATCCACACACTGAGCCGTCGCGGCTGAGATGCTGGCTGGAAGCGCGCGGGATGCAGCAGCAAGGCGGCTGGGAGCGCATCTATCGCGACGCGACGCCGCTGGCGGACGAACCGCTTTTCCCGAGCGACCCGCTGATCCCGGTTGACGATCTGGTGATCGAGGAGGTCACGCCCAGGACAGCTTCGGAGTGGGCATCTTTCATCGATGCCAAATACAGGCTCCCCACCTCGCCCTGGCTGATGGCGCTTGTCGATCGCAAGGGCTGGCATCATTACATGCTGAAACGCAGGGGCGCGGTCGCCGCCGTGCGCTCGCTCTTCATCTCAGACGGGGCCGCCTGGAGCGGCATCGACGCGCCGGTACCGGGCATCATGGCGCCGAGCTTCGATCTTGACGCCATGCTTGGCGAAAGGCTGGTCCGCGACGGCATAGCCGCCGGCGCGAAACTGTTTGTCGCCGATATCGAGGCGCCGCGCCCCGACCGCGACGGGCCGGCCTATCGCAACTACGACCGGCTCGGCTTCAAGCTCGCCTATTTGCGCAATCATTACAGCTACCTGCCCGCTCATTCGAGCTGACCCGGGTCGCCTCAGCGGTAGAGCCACTGCTTCAGGCAGCTTCTTGCCACGACATGCGCGGGCGGCACCGAAGCCTGGTCGATGCGGGAATCATCACTCGCCCTGTCGCGAGCCTTTTCCAGAAGCAGGCGAAGCTCGGCCGGGCGCACGCGGTCGCGCGCCATCACGAGTTGGACCATCGGGTCGTTCAAAAGCTCGTCCAGGGTGTTGATGCTCTCGCTCATCCGTCGCCTCCTCGATGCCTTCCCGCATAGCGCGTAGATAGGCAGCCAAAGATGGCCCGCCAATGACGCTTTGCCGGCTATGTCGTGAATCGAAGATGAAATTTTTGTGCAGGCCTTCTTCCTTCTCCCCTTGTGGGAGAAGGTGGATCGGCGCGCAAGCGCCGAGACGGATGAGGGGTGTTCCAGCGGAGTGAGACGCTGGTATTCTCTGGAACACCCCTCATCCGACCGAGCTTCGCTCGGCCACCTTCTCCCACAAGGGGAGAAGGAAGAAGCTACGCTGGCGGCGCGCCTTCATATTGCGGCAGGCCATCGTCGAGCATCACCCAGGGCTGCTTCGAGGCGGTCCAGAAATGCATGTCGGGCTTGAACAGCGACGGGTCATCGAGCGAGCCGGAGGTGATGCCGAGAATGCCCCTGGAATCGCGGCGTGAAAACAAAGTCGTGCCGCAAACCGGACAGAAGCCGCGCTTGAGGTCAGGCGTGGAATTGATCGTCGCCACCGGTCCTTCGATGGTCACATCGTCGATGCGAAACAGAAGTCGCGCATTGAAGGCGGCGCCGATCGCTCTCTGGCAGATGCGGCAATGGCAGATGCGTTCGTTGATCGGCTCGGCCTCGGCCCTGTAGCGCACCGCGCCGCAAAGGCATCCGCCCTCATACTTGGTCATCACCAGACACCTGCCTCGAGGAAATGCCGGGCACCCTAGTGGCCGGCATGGCAGGGTCAATCAAAAAACATTGATGGGATACGATCGCTTGAGCTGATGCCGCTGGCCGGCTGCCTCAGGCGGCCAGCGGCCAGGATTCATTCGCTGACGATCTCGTCCCAGGTCTTCACCTTGGTGACACCGTCGAGGAACGGCAGCGTGCTGGCGACCAGTTCCGGCGCGAAGAACACGTCGTAATGCGTGCGGTTGGGGATGATCGCCAGCCGGTTCTGCGACAGGTGCTCGCGCATCCAGCCGGCGTCCCTCAATCCGCCGCCGAGCATCTGGAAGAACTTGATCTCGTGCTCGGGCTTGTACATGTCGCTGTCGCCGTAGACGAGCATGACGGGCATCTTCAGCTTCGGCACGTTGGCCGAGAAATCATAGTCCTTGCGCATGAAGGCGCCGAGCGCATCGAGCAGTTTTGGGAAATCCTCGGGCTTCGGCGCCACGGCGACATAGGATTTGTACATCGGCGTGTCCTTCATGAACTCGGCGGCCGCCGCGCTCACCTGCGCCTGCTGCGGACGCATCTCGTCATAGAAGCCGTTGGCGGCGTAGCCGGTCGACACCATGACCAGCCGACGCACCGCCTCCGGATGCTGAACGGCCATGCGGAAGGCGACGCCGCCGCCAAGCGAATAGCCCATGACGTCGACCTTGTCGTAGCCGAGCGCCTTGACGATGGCCGCCATATCGTCGCCCATCGCCTCAAGGCCGAAAGGCCGTTCGCCGAGCGCGGTGCGGCCATGTCCCTGCAGGTCGACGGCGATCACCGTGCGATGTTCGGCAAATTTCGGCAGGATCGGCGCGAACATGTCGCTCGAACCCAGGCCGCCATGCAAAAGTAGCAGCGGCTCGCCCTTGCCGTAGACGGCGTAGTAGTAGTTCACGCCGTCGATCGGCAGCAGGCCGGATTTTTCCGGCTTCAAGAGAGCCTTGGTTTCACTGGTCATGGCAGGCTTGGTCTCCTCGGATTTTGCGCTCGGCGAGGCTATGAGGGTCATTGCCGAAGCAAGGATGGCGAAAAACAGGGTCTTGGGCATTTCAGTCTCCTCTCCGCTTGCGTTGCCTCAAGGACGCGGTGGGAGAACCCAAGCCGACATGGCCCGCTAAATAATTCGAGGGAGAGTGGAAGCGCCTCGGCAGGCGACTCCAAAGAAGAAGGATCAGTGGCGCTTGGCCTGCACGAGATACGCGTCGATCACGGTCTCGCCGAGCCATTTCGCGGCTTCGAGCCTATGCAGCCCCTCGACCAGAATGTGGCGCTTGCCGTCGTGCCGCACCTGTATCGGCGTCTTCATGCCGTTTTCGAGAATATCCTCGGCGAGATGGCGCACCGTCTCGGGATGCAGCGTCTTGCGCCGCGCCGTCGGCACGTAGATGTCGTCGACCTTGACCTTTTGCACACGCAGCATGTCGGCTCCTCGGCGAGAATGTCGCCTCAGCATGAATAGTTGGTTTGCCGGCGGCGGCCAAGCGCGAGCGCGCTGGCCCGATGCTTTCCATTTGACGCTTGGGCGGCCAATGGTCTCAATGACGGCCTCGTGACCTCAGGTGTTCCTTGACGCAACTGCCCAGTGAATTCCCCGATTTCGGGCTGACGCCCGAGCAGCGCCGCGAGGCGGTGCGCGGCCACTATTACGAATGGCCGGGAATGGATGGCCCGAGCGGCGAGATCTGGTGCTACAGCGACCGGTTTTCCTATCGCCCCGGCGAGACGGTAACGCTCTTCGTCAGCGCGTCGGCGCCGCATTTCAGCCTCGCCATCATTCGCGACGGCGACAACGAAACAATAGTCTTCGAGGGAGCGGGCCTGTTGGCGCGCTGGCAGGATACGCCCGACCAATGCTCAGTCGAAGGCTGCGGCTGGGAGGCTTCGTTCGAATTCCGTGTCGGCGACGATTGGCCGTCCGGCGCCTATCGCGTGACGCTCTCGGCCGAAGGCCGCGACGGCACGCCGATCCACAGCCATCATCTCTTCATTGTCACACCCCTGCCCGGCCGCAAGCCCGGCCGCCTGCTGCAGGTCGCCGCTACCGGCACCTGGCTCGCTTACAACACCTGGGGTGGCTCGAACCACTATCAGGGCATCACCGGCCCCAGTCGCGATCAATACGCCACCACGGTGTCGACGCAGCGGCCGTGGTGCCGCGGCTTCGTGGTGCTGCCCAAGGATGCGCCGCGCGTGCCGCTGGAAGTCGCGGTGCCGGCGAGGACCGTGCCACGCTATCCGCATATGGAGTGGGCCTACGCCACTGGACATTCGAAGAAATATGCCTCTTCGGGCTGGGCGAGCTATGACAGCCATTTCTTTCGCTTCGCCGAGCGCGCCGGCTATCAGGTCGATCTCGCCAGCCAGCACGAGCTCCATTTCTCGCCCGAAATCCTCGACGGCTACGACTGCGTCGTCTTCGTCGGCCACGACGAATACTGGACCTGGGAGATGCGCGATGCCGTCGACAATTATGTCGAGCGCGGCGGGCATGCGGCGCGCTTCGCCGGCAATTTCATGTGGCAGACGCGGCTGGAGGACCAAGGCCGCCGCCAAGTCTGCTACAAATACAAGGCACGCGCGGAAGACCCCGCCTATCGCGGCGGCGACGTCACCCGCGCAACCAATTCCTGGGAAGCGCCCGAGATCGGCCGCCCCGGCAGCGCCACCTTCGGCCTCAATGCGACCCGAGGCGTCTATGCCGGCTGGGGCGGCTGCGCGCCGCGCGGCGTGCGCGGCTTTCCGGTCTACCGTCCCGAGCACTGGGCATTCGCCGGCACCGGCATCTATTACGGCGACCTGCTCGGCGCCGACAGCCATGTCTATGGCTATGAAGTCGACGGCCTCGATTTCGAGATCCGCGGCGGCCTGCCCTACCCGACCGCGACCAGCGGCGCGCCGGACGGCTTGCAGGTGCTGGCCGTCGGCATGGCGAGCCAGGTCGAGGAAAGCGCCGACATCCCGATCGAGGACCAGTTCCTCACCGACGAGGACGGCCGCTTCACCGCCGAGACGTTGTTCGGCGAGGCGAGCGACGCCAATCTCGACAAGGTCAAGCGCGGCAACGGCATGATCGTCAATTTCCCGCGCGGCAAAGGCGAGGTCTTCCACGCCGGAAGCTGCGAATGGGTCGCCGGCCTGCTAAGGCAGGACGCGATGGTCGAACGCGTGACCAAAAATGTTCTCGACCGATATCTCGGAAAGTCCTGACATGTCGAAACTGGAAGTCCAGCCCGTAGCAGAGGCCGAAGCGCGGCCGCCGTCGCACCTGTTCTACCTCTCCAGCCTGCGCCGGCCGCTCGTCGACCGCGCCGAGGGCATCTATTTCTGGACGAAGGACGGCCGCCGCTACATCGACGGCTCGAGCGGGCCGATGGTCGCCAATATCGGCCACTCCAACCGCTACGTGCTCGACGCCATGAAGCGGCAGATGGACAAGACCACCTTTGCCTACCGGTTGCATTTTGAGAACGAGCCCGCCGAGGAGCTTGCGCGCGCCCTGGCCGGCAAGCTGCCCGAAGGCATGGACCGCATCTTCTTCGTTTCGGGCGGCTCGGAAGCGACCGAATCCTGCATCAAGCTCGCCCGCCAATGGGCGGTCGCCACCGGCCAGCCGAAGCGCTGGAAGGTGATCACCCGCTTCCCCTCCTATCATGGCGGCACGCTGGGCTCGCTTTCCGTCACCGGCGACGATGCGCTCGCCGAAACCTTCACGCCGATGATGAAGGTGATGCCGACAGTGCCTGCACCCACAGCCTGGCGCGACCGCGACAATCTCTCGATGGAGCAGCGCGGCCTTCGCTATGCCGACATGCTGGAGGAGAAGATTCACGCCGAAGGGCCGGAAAGCGTTTTGGCCTTCATCATGGAGCCGGTCGGCGGTGCCGCGACCGCAGCCCTTGTCGCGCCTGACAGCTACTATCCGCGCATCCGCGAAATCTGCGACCGCTACGGCATTCTTCTGATTCATGACGAGGTGATGAGCGGCGCCGGCAGGACAGGCAAGTTCCTCGGCGGCGACCACTGGAACTGCAGGCCCGACATCGTCGCCCTCTCGAAGGGGCTGGGCTCGGGTTACGCGCCGCTCGGCGCCCTCGCCGCGCCGATGCGCCTGGTCGAGCCGCTGCTGGCCTCCGGCGGTTTCCAGCACGGCCATACCTATGCCGGCAATCCGCTGGCCTGCGCCGCCGGCCTCGCCGTGCTCGGCGAGATGGACCGGCTCGACCTCATCGCCAACGCCGCCGCGATGGGCGAGGTGCTGATGGCAGAGTTGAAGGGCTTGCAAAAGCGCTTCCCCTTCATCGCCGACGTGCGCGGCAAGGGCCTGCTCACCGGCGCCGAAATGGTCGCCGATCCCGAGACTTTGAGGCCCATCGATCCGGCCAGCAAGGCGACGCAGCGCCTGCTCGACCACGCCTATGCGCGCGGCCTGATCATCTATGGCCGCAAGGTCAAGGGCGGCGTCGACGGCGACAATTTCATGGTGGCGCCGCCGATGATCATCACCAGAGACCAGATCGGCGAGATGATTTCCATCATCGGCGATTCGCTGGAGGCGCTCGCCGCGGAGCTCGACCTGCCGGTGGAAGGCTGAAAAAGGTGTTTTGATGCCGGCACCAATCACCCTCCGCCCCGGCACCATTGATGATGTCGAAACCATCCATGCCGCCCTGCTGCGCCTCGGTACCGATATCGGCGCGCATCAGGAAATCACTTCGACGCCCGAGGACCTGCGCCGCTACGGCTTCGGCGCCAAACCCGCCTTCTCGACCCTGATCGCCGAGATCGACGGCGAATTTGCCGGGCTTTGCCTGTATTTTCCGATCTTCTCGACCTGGATGGGCCGTCCTGGCGTCTATGTGCAGGACCTTTATGTCGACGATCGCTTCCGCGGCCGCCGCATCGGTGAAAAACTGCTCAGACGCGTTGCGAAGGAGTGCCGCGCGGCGGGGGGTAGCTATCTGAGGCTGTCCGTCGATACCGACAATGAGACGGCCAAGGCCTTCTACGAAAGGCTGGGCATCGGCCGGTCGAGCTATGAACAGGTGCAGAAAATCGTCGGCGACGCCTTTTTCGCCTTTGCCGATACGCCGGAGGAATGACGATGAAAGCCTTCTATGCCGAGGAGCAGAAGCGCCATGACCCGAAAGCTTTCCTCTCCAGCGGCGCGCCGCAGCCCAACCCGGAAAAGCCGGAGCGGATTGAACGATTGTTAGCCGGCGCAAGATCGGCAGGCTCGACGATCGAACGCCCAGGCAACCATGGGCTCGGCCCGATCGCGGCGGTGCATACGCCTGAATATCTCGATTTTCTCGAGCACATTTTTGCGCGCTGGCAGCGCATCGAAGGCGCCTCGGCGGAAGTCATCCCGAACATCCACCCGATCGCCCGCGCCGGCTCCTATCCGGCCTCCGCCGTCGGCCAAGCCGGCTACCACATGGCCGACACCGCCTGCCCGATCTCGGCCGAAACCTGGAACAGCGCGCTGTGGAGCGCCTGGAGCGCGGTGGAAGCTGCCGAAGCGGTGATGGCCGGCGCGCCTTCGGCCTATGCGCTCTGCCGGCCGCCCGGCCATCACGCCTTCGCCGATGTAGCCGGCGGCTTCTGCTTCATCAACAATTCGGCGGTCGCGGCGCAGGTGCTGCGCAAGAACGCCGCCCGCGTCGCCATCCTCGATGTCGACCTGCATCACGGCAACGGCACGCAAGGCATCTTCTATGCCCGCCCCGACGTGCTCACCGTCTCGCTGCACGCCGATCCGCTGCGCTTCTACCCGTTCTTCTGGGGATATGCAGACGAGCGCGGCGAAGGTCCCGGCCTCGGCTACAATCTCAACCTGCCGCTGCCGCGCAAGTCCGGCGACGCGGCCTTTCTCGAAGCGCTGGCGACGGCCTTCCAGCGCATCCGCGCCTTCGCGCCGGAAGCGCTGGTCGTGGCGCTCGGCCTCGACGCTTTCGAGGGCGACCCGTTCGGCGGCCTATCGGTGACGATGCAAGGCTTCTCGCGCATCGGCGAAGCGATCGCCGGACTAGGCCTGCCGACGGTCATCGTCCAGGAAGGCGGCTATCTCTGCGATGCGCTCGGCGACAACCTCACCGCATTCCTCACCGGCTTCGGCGGCAAGCAGGGCTAGAAGCAATTCCAGGAAAGTGTGTAGCGGTTTTCCGTCCGGAATTGCGTAAAGCTAAAAAACTAGGAGCGCTGCTGCCGCAGCATCGCGATCACGCGGTGCACGCTCTCCAGCGTCTCCTCGATCTCGGCCGCCGTATTGTAATGCGCGATGCCGATGCGCACGACGCCCTGCTCGGCGGGTATTCCGAGCTGGTGGACGACCTCCCACGCATAATTGTGGCCTGACCAGACGAAGATGTTCTCGGCATTCATCTGCCGCACGATCGTTTCCGGCGCAATGCCTTCGACGGTGAAAGAAATGGTCGGCACCCGCTCGGCGAGGCGTTCCGGATCGATGATGCCGTGGATGACCAGCCCCTCGATGTCGGACAGGCCTTCGATCAGTTGCCGGGCAAGCGTATTCTCGTAAGCGATCGAGACCTCGAACGCCTTGGCGATCCGCTGCCGCCGCGACCCGCTCTCGCCGGCGGCAGCGCCGAGATCGGCGAAATAGTCGATTGCCGCCGTCAACCCGGCCATCAGCTCGATCTGCGGCGTGCCGAGCTCGAACCGCTCGGGCAGGACGTTCGACGAGCAGCGGCATTTGTAAGGCTGGAGCGCGTCGATGACGTCGCGCCGGCCCCACAATATGCCCAAATGCGGCCCGAAGAATTTATAGGCCGAGCAGATCAGGAAATCGCAGCCGAGCGCCTGCACGTCGACCAGCCCGTGCGGCGCGAATTGCACGGCATCGACATAAACCAGCGCGCCGGCCTGTTTAGCTGCCGCCGTCAGCGCCTTCACCTTGTTGATCGAGCCGGTGAGATTGGAGGCATAGTTCAGCGCGACAAGCCGCGTCTTTTCCGAAAGCAGTCCCTTGAGCGCCGTCTCCTCCACCTGCCAGCTCCGCTCGTCGAACGGCAGGAAGCGCACGACAAGGCCGAGATCCTCGGCAAGCTGCAGCCAGGGCGAGACATTGCCCTCATGGTCCATGCGCGTGACGATGATCTCGTCGCCAGGTTTCATCGTCCGGCCAAGCGTGCGCGACATGTGGTAGGTCAGCGTCGTCATGTTGGCGCCGATGACGATCTCCTCGACGCTCGGTGCGTTCAGGAAATCGGCCATCGCGGCATGCGCAGCGTCGACCACTTTTTGGGCCGCGACCGTCGTTTCAAAGAAACCACCGAGATTGGCATTGGTCGTCAGCAGGCAGCGGGATACTGCGTCCGCTACCGTCAGCGGCACCTGCGTGCCGGCGGGATTGTCCAGATAGATGCGGCGACGCCCGTCATCGGTCAGCGAAAGCGCCGGAAACTTGCCGCGTACGGCTTCGATCGGAAATTCTGCCATCGTCTCCATCCCTTTGTTTTTTCTCGCTTAAGGGCACGGATTGCCGACACGTTGGTGGATGGCGTCGACCGCTTTCTGCATCTCATCCGTCCAAGCGACATCGACCGAGGACAGCGCCGTCCCGAGCTGCGCGATCGTGGTCGCGCCGACGATGTTCGCGGTCACGAAGGGCCGGCTCGCCACATAGGCGTTGGCGAAAAGCGCCGGCTCCATGCCGAAGGAACGTGCCAGCTCATTGTACTGAAGCAGCACCTCCGCCGCGTTCGGCGTCTCGTAGCGCTGGCCTCGATTGAACAGCTGCGAGCGCGAGCCCTGCGGTCGCGCGCCATGATCGTATTTGCCGGTGAGATAACCCTGCGCCAACGGCGAATAGGGAAGAAACGCGATCTCCTCGCGCTCGCAGACCTCCGCAAGGTTCACCTCGAAGGTGCGGTTGACGAGGTTGTAGGCGTTCTGCAGCGAGGCGACGCGCGGCCCGGAGCCCTTCTCGGCTTCGAAGACGAAGCGCATGACACCCCAGGAGCTTTCGTTCGATAGGCCGAGATGGCGGATCTTGCCGGCTTTCACCAGGTCCTGGAAGACGGCGAGCGTCTCGGCAATCGGTGTTTCGTCTGCGGGCGCGGCTGCGGCATCGGCCCGGCGCGCCACCGCTCCGATCCGCGTCGGGTTCGAACCCCACGGAATGTCCCGGTCCGGCCAGTGGATCTGGTAGAGGTCGATATAGTCGGTGCCGAGCTTGGCCAGCGATTTCTCGACCGCGTCGAAAATGTCGGCGCGCACCAGCTTCGACGGACGATCGCCGCGGAACCATGCGTTGGCCGTGCGGCCGACCACCTTCGAGGCAAGGATGACCTTGTCGCGGTTTCGATTGGCCTTCATCCAGCTGCCGATGATCCTCTCGGTTCGCCCTTGCGTCTCTGCCTTGGGCGGGATCGGGTAAAGCTCGGCCGTGTCGATGAAATTCACCCCGCGCGAGAACGCCAGGTCCATCTGCGCGTGGCCCTCGGCCTCGCTGTTCTGCTGACCCCAGGTCATCGAGCCGAGGCAGATTTGCGAAACAAGGAGATCGGTCCGACCGAGGCGGCGCTTATGCATGGAATTCTCCGGCGGGAGGTTTGCGCGGACAGCGCGGGGAGGAAGTTGAACATAGAGCAAAACGCTTGCGTTTTGCAAAGCCGCCCAGTTTCGAGATTGGCCGAAGCGTCAGTCAGTTCGTCATTCTAGGGCGGAGCAAGGAGCGAAGCGACGCGCGCAGACCCTGGAATCCATTCCGTTACCCTAAAGCGTTGCAGCGGTTACAGAATTCTGCACCGTTGCACTC
Source organism: Mesorhizobium sp. Ca11 (assembly GCF_020165275.1). Lineage (NCBI taxonomy): Bacteria > Pseudomonadati > Pseudomonadota > Alphaproteobacteria > Hyphomicrobiales > Phyllobacteriaceae > Mesorhizobium > Mesorhizobium sp. Ca11. The sequence goes on from NZ_JAIUHU010000001.1 coordinate 15,419, forward strand.
TACGTTGAAGGTCACGGAATGGATCCTTGGGTCTGCGCTCCGCTTCGCGTCGCTACGCCCAAGGATGACGAATATTGGAGAGGCTCCAGCCAATTTCGGAACTACCGCCTCGCCCCGGCCAGCGCCCGCCGCTTGGCCTCGTCGATCAGCATGTTGGCAACCTGCATGCGGATCATGGCACGCTGGCGCAGATGCGGCGCGACCCGGTCCGGATGGTTGGCGAAGGCGAAGTTACGGCGGATGCGACCGAAATCGGCGTTCTTGGCCGGACGGTCGAGGCCGAGCTCGCCGGCGATCGCTTCGGGATCGATCGGCGGCAGCTTCTCCTCCGGCCACTGCTCTTCGCCGGCAAGCGTCAGTTTCGCCTGGTCGAGAAGTGCTGCGAACTCGGCAGCGAGGTCGGCGGCGGACTCGCGATATTCGGCGGCGACGCTCTCGCCGGCGACCTTGATGCGGCCGGAATGCAGTTCATCGGCCACGGACAGATAATCAAACGGGATGGACGGTCGGGCGCCCTCGTCCTCGCCTTTCTCCGAGGCGACGACTAGGTCGTCGAGCAACGAAGCGAAATCGAGCTTGTTCCCGGTGCCGATCTCAACCTCCCTGTCGTGACGGCATGCAGTGATGCCGCCAAACATAGTGGGCTCTCGTTAAGAATGAATTCTGGCGATATTGACAATTGGCGGCTTTTCCGCCCGGCAAGACGGCATCGGAAAATAACAAGCCGGACTGCTCATTCGGGCAGTCCGGCAAGGTCGCCAGGAGTGGCGAGGAAAAAGCCAGCCATGTGCCGGCACGGGTGCCTACGGCCGAGCCTGCCGAAAAGTTTCACGGAAAATCGATTGTGGCGGGAAAATTGTCGCGGCATGGCAGCCATGCAAATGCTGCACTGCACAATTTTAACAAATCGCCTATATGCTGGCGTCGGGAGGACCAACTGGGGCAACTGAGTCATGGGGTTCTTCACTGAAATGTTCGCTCGGCCGAGGCCGCAGGAACACCAGCGTTACCGCTCGGCGCTTGCGCTTCTGAACGCGATGAGCAATGCGGACCGCGCCGATATCGGCGTCAAGCCGGCGGATTTTCCGCGCATCGCGCGCGAAATGTCGATCCGCTGAGCTGAGCCAAAGAGGTTTCCCGGAATCCCGGGGAACCTCCAAGCCATTCAACATCAACGATTTCCGAGAAAAGTCTGCTTGCTGAGCGGCACGCCATTGTGGCGCAGGATGTCGTAGGCTGTGGTGACGTGGAAATAGAAATTCGGCATCGCTAGGTGCAGCAGATATTGCAGGCCGGGCAGCGTGGTTTCGCGGCCGCCGAGCCGCACTTCGACCGTCCTGTCCTCAGATCCTTCCAGATCGGCCGCCGCAAATGTCGCCAGATAATCGAGCGTCTTGGCGATCCGGGCCTGCAACTCGGCAAAGCTCGCTTCATTGTCCTCATATTTCGGCACCTCGCGCCCGGCGAGCCGCGACGGCGCGCCCTTGGCATGGTCGGTGGCGATCTGGATCTGGCTGGCCAGCGCGAACATGTCGGGCGCCAGCCGCGCCGTGAGGAACACCTGCGGATCAATCTTGCGTTCGCCGGCATTCTGCTCCGCCGCCGTCAAGACGCTGGCCAGCGCCTTCAGCCTGGCGGAAAAAACGCCCACCGATATGTCGTACATGGAAATGGTCACGGGCAATCTCCCCACGCGGCCCAGCGCCGCGGGCCGTGAACTAGCGCCTCCCGCCACGATTCTTCAAGCGGCCGTGGCTATGGCGTCACCGCGCCGCCGCAATCGCCGTGGTAGTATTTTCGTTACCGAGCGGAGGATTCGATGAAAAGAGCCACTTTCGCAGCGACTGTCTTTTTCTCATTGGCCGGCCTCACGCATTCCGCGTCCGCGGCGGATGCGCCCTATGTCGATGACCGATCAAGCGCCGATGCGGTCGTCCGCTCGCTTTACAGCGCCATCAACCGTCACGAATTCGCCCGTGCCTGGGGCTATTTCGGCGATACGAAGCCGGCAAAGGATTTCAACGCCTTCGTCAAGGGTTACGACGGCACCGACAGGGTCGAAGTCAAGACTGGCGCCATCTCGGAGGACGGTGCTGCCGGCAGCATCTATTACAGCGTCCCCGTCGCCATCCAGGCGACCGACAAGAAAGGCGAGGCCAAGGTTTTCGCCGGCTGCTACACGGTCCGCCAGGTCAATGCGCAGATCCAGGAGCCGCCCTTTCAGCCGATCTTCATCGACAAGGGCGCGTTGAAGCCGTCGACCGAGGATTTCGACAGCGCCGTGCCGGCAAGCTGCGGCGACGGTCCGCCGCCGCCAAAGAAGGACGAGGCATTGGAGCAGGCCAAGAAGGCCTTCCTCGCCACCTATGGCGACCAGTGCGACAAGCAGGATCCTGACGGCAAGCCGATCGGCGAGCCAGAGGCTCATTCCATCCACTATAAGGACAAGGACGCCCAGCCCAGCGACCCGGAGCGCGAGACGCGGCTGTTCCGCTTCTTCTGCTCGATGGCCGCCTACAACGAGACGGCGGTCTACTACATCACCGACGACGTCAACGGCGTCTCACAGTTGCAGTTCACCGAGCCGGAGCTCGACATCCGCTATGAGAACAACAACAGCGAAGGCAAGGTCGAATCGATCCATATCATCGGGTTCAAGACCAGCGGCTGGGCGACCAACTCGGACTATGACGACAACACAAAAACCATCACCACATCCAACAAATGGCGTGGTGTGGGGGATGCCTCGTCATCGGGAACCTACCTTTTCCGCAACGGCGATTTCTCGCTCGTCCAGTATGACGTCGATGCATCCTATGACGGCGAGCAAAATCCGCAGACGGTCATCGACTACAACACGGCGCCTTGAGGCGCTGCAGCGCAATCACGGCGCTTTCGTCAGCATCCAGTTCAGCGTGCCGCGCCAGTCGACCATGCGGATCGGCGTGCCGTGGGTGCCGGTTTCGAAGCGCACGAAGCGGGTCGGATAAGCCTTCTTGGCCAGAATCGAGCGGAAGAAGGCTTCCTGCTTCTCCACCGGGAAGACCACGTCATGGCTGCCCTGGCCGAAGAACACCGGTACGCGGCGCTTGAAGGCGGGGCTGGTGAGAAAGCTGTCGTCCCACAGCGATCCGAGCAGCAGCAGCCCGTTGATGCGGCCGCCCGTGTCATTGCGCGCGGCGAGCTTCCAGCAGATGATCCCGCCCATCGAGCCGCACGCGACGAAGATTTTCGCGCTCGGCGATGTCTCGGCATAGTGGTCGATGAGCGCCGCGACCTGCGCCGCGCCCTTGTCGCCGAAATCGGGGAAATCGGGCGAAAGATAGAGCCCGTTGTTGGCGGCCATCAGGTTCTTGATGCGATTGAAATTGCCGCCGAAGGTGAAGTCGTCCACGCCTTGCTTGCGGCTGCCGCCTTGACCATGCAGGTAGAGAACGATGATGGAGGCGCCCTCGGTCCTGCCCACCGCGACATGCCTGATATCGCCGGCGTCGGTCTTCAGCATCAGGTCCTGCTGCACCTTGCGCACCCCGGGATCGGTGTATTGCGCATGTACGCGCCTTTCCGGCACCTCGTCGCGTTGGTTGATGTCGCGCATCTCGCGATAGTCGAGGACGGTGTAAGCGCCATTGTCGCTCGTCGACAGTGTCGCCGGATAAGCGAACAGATCGTCCTTGAACGATTTCAGCGAAAGCGTTTGCCCCTCGGCGACCGAGAGGGACAGCGCCGTCGCGGCGATCAGGGCGAAGAAACGTCGATAACGCAAAGCCATGCCGAGAGGCATGCGAAATTCGGCTCCGCTTTGTCAATCCTGCAGAACGCCGCCCGCCCCTTCCAGCGCCTCGCGCGTGTCGACATCGATCGAGGCGCCCTGCCCGATCTCGACATCGATGACGTCGAGACCCTCGGCCTCGACCAGATGCCGCGCCCCGGTATCGCCCTCGAGCTGCGCGACGGCCGCGAAAAGCGAGCGCGGCAAAAGCACCGGATTGCCGCGCTTGCCTTGGTGCGAAGCGCGCACCACGGAGCGGCCGTCGGAGCTGCGGAACGCGTCGATCAGGCTGTCGAGGTCCCCCGACGAAACGCCCGGCATGTCGCCAAGCACGATCAGGGCGCCGGCCGCATCGGGCGCGACCTTCGCGATGCCCGCCTTCAACGACGAAGCGAGGCCATCGGCGAAATTCGGATTGTCCGCGAATGTCACGCCAAGACCGCCAAGCGCCGAACGCACGCGCTCGCGCTGATGGCCGGTGACGACGACGGTGGCCGCGGCCTTCGAGCCCAGCGCACGACCGGCGGTGCGGCGCACAAGCGGCTCGCCGTCGAACAGCGCCAAAAGCTTGTTCGGCCCGCCCATCCGGCTCGAGCGGCCGGCGGCCAGGAGCACGATATCGACTTTCAGCGCTGACCTTGCCGGCTGCGGCGCCGGCTCGCGCGGCTGCGGCCGGGTCGGGATTTCCATCAAAAGCCCGCCGACGCCCATGCCGGCAATGTCGCTCGCGGTCACTTCAAGCCCGGCAACCAGGCGATCGAGCACCCAGTCGAAGCCATTCTCCTTCGGGCTGCGCGCGCAGCCGGGCGCGCCGACGATGCGCTTGCCGTCGAGCGTCCCCAGCACCAGCAGATTGCCAGGATCGACCGGCATGCCCGCCCGGACGACGGTACCGCCTGCCCGCTCGATCGCGGCCGGCACGACATCGGCGAAGTCGCTCATCGCCGAGGCGCCGAAGATCACCACCATGTCATTGTCGCGCGCCAGCTGGGTTGCGGCCGCGGCGACCGGCGCGACCTCATGCGGTGTGCGCCGCTCGGCCGTCAGTCGGCCGCCGAAACGCGCCAGCCGCGCCTCGGTGACGCGCAGCGTCTTGTCGAGCACGCTCGGCTTAACGCCGGGAAGCACCGTCTGGATAACGCCGACAGTGACGGGCCGATAGGCATTGACGACAAAGATCTCGCGGCCGGCGCAGATCCTCACCACGCTGTCCACCAGGCTTGCGGCGACGGCAAAGGGGATGATCTTCACCGTCGCAACCATCTGTCCCTTCTCGACCGGCGCGTGCTGCGCCAGCGTCGCGATGGTGATGGCCGGATCGACGGCATTAATGGCGTCGATCATTGCGGCGTCGACGGTAAAGACGCCTGGGGCTTCCGCATGCAAATTCACCCGCCCGGTCGCGGCCGGCTTGACCTCGATGTTGCGGTGACGCATGGCGGCGGCGATCTTCGCGGCTGCGGCATCCTCGCCCAGATCACCCTCGGCAAGCACCGCCGCAACGACTTCGGCGACGCCTGCCGCCTTGAGCGCCTCGATATCTTCGCGGCTCAGCCGGTGCGCCTTGCGGAAGCGTTTTTCGCCGGCGGTGGTCGCATGCGCCAGCACCGCCCCTTCCGCCTCGTCGATCGGCACCGGTCCGAATTTCACGCCACGGCGCCTTTTGCTTCGAGACCGCGCGAGCGGAAGGCGTGGATCGTCTGCGCAAGGACGGCGACGGCGATCTCGGCCGGACTGGCAGCACCGATATCGAGGCCGATCGGCGCGTGGATGCGGGCGATCTGGTCGGCACCGGCGCCGAGTGCCAGCAGGCGTTCGACACGCTTGGCGTGGGTCTTGCGACTACCGAGCGCCCCGACGTAAAAGCATCGGGCGTCGAGCGCCGCCTTCAGCGCGAAATCGTCGATCTTCGGATCGTGGGTGACGGCGGCAAGGGCGGTATAGCTGTCGAGTGGCGCGCGTTTCAGCACATCCTGCGGCCATTCGGCATGTAGCGCAACGTCGGGAAAGCGCTCCGGGGTCGCGAAGGCGGTGCGCGGATCGATGATCTCGACCGGATAGCCGGCGATCTTCGCCATCGGCGCCAGCGCCTGGCTGATATGCACGGCGCCGATCACCACCAGACGCGGGCGCGGCAGATGCGCATTGAGGAAAAAGGTCCGCCCTTCCGCCTCCACCGATTGCGAATTGCCGGTGCGGAACGCCATGGCGATCGCCGCCCCGAGATCGCCTGCGACATGGTCGCCCTCGCGCACGATGCGGTCGCGGCCGTCGCCTAGGTCGGTGACAAGCACCGCGGCGCGACGGGCGCGGCGTTCTTCGTTCAGTGTCTTCAGGACGTAGGGATCCATCTGCGATCAGCCCAGCCGCTCGACATAGACCTTGATGCGGCCGCCGCAGGACAGGCCCACCTGCCATGCGGTCTCGTCGGCGACGCCAAACTCCAGCATCTTTGCCTTGCCACTGTCGATGACGTCCATCGCCTCCGTCACCACGGCGCCCTCAACACAGCCGCCGGAGACCGAGCCATGGAAATTGCCCTCGGCGTCAATGACCAGATGGCTGCCAACCGGGCGAGGCGCCGAACCCCAGGTCTCGACCACGGTCGCGATGGCGACATTCTTGCCGTCCTTCATCCAGCCTTCCGCGATGATCAGCGGATCGCGGGCCTCGTCGAGATAAATGCTCTCATCCATCGTCGCTTCTCGCAAAGTCTGTTTTTCAAGGGAAACCTTGGTCGTCCCTACGGTAAACGTTGGTTTCCCGCCAAGGAAACATATGGCTACGCAGCCTGCCTCCCGCCAGCTTGCCGCCAGCGGCGCGGGTCGACCGAAGCCGCCCGCCGCTGGTCGAGCGAAGCGCAAAGATCGGCCAGCGCGTCGAGATTGTGCACTGCCCGGAACTCGTCGACATAGGGCAGCATCGCTTTCACGCCACGGGCGCGGGCCTCAAAACCGTCGAAGCGCAACAGCGGATTGAGCCAGATCAGCCGCCGGCAGGATTTTTGCAACCGCTCCATCTCCTGCGAAAGGCCGGCGACGTCGTCGCGCTCCAGTCCGTCGGTGATGAGAAGCACCACGGCGCCCTGCCCCAGCACGCGCCGCGACCACAGCCGGTTGAACTCGGCAAGCGTGTCGCCGATGCGGGTGCCGCCCGACCAGTCCTTCACCGCCGTCGAGCATTCGGCCAACGCCTCGTCGGGATCGCGATGGCGCATCTGGCGGGTCAGGTTGGTCAACCGCGTGCCGAAAACGAAGGCGTGCACGCGCCGGCGCTTCTCCGTCAGCGCATGCAGGAAATGCAGGAAGATGCGCGTATACTGGCTCATCGAGCCGGAAATGTCGGCCAGAACGACCAGCGGCGGATGCGCTTCGCGCGGAGACCGGAATTTCGGCAGGATAAGCTCGCCGCCGGTGCGCGCGGCCGAGCGCATCATGGCGCGCGGATCGATGCGGCCCCCTTGCGCGTCCGCCCTGAAGCGCCGTGTGCGGACAAGATCGAAGGGCAGGCGCAAGGCCGCGATCGCCTTTTTGGCTTCGGCCATCTCCGCCGCATCCATCTGGGCAAAATCCTTGCCGCGCAGCACCTCGTTGCCGGAAAAGGTGAGGCGCGCATCGACCTCGATCTCCGGCACTTCCCGGACCGGTTGATTCTTCCGATGGCCCTCGAACATCGCCTGGCTGACGCGGTTTTCGGCAGCCCGCGGCTTCTGCTTTTCGCGATCGTCCGGCGCAACCGGCGAGAACATCGCCAGCAGCTTCTCGATCAGCTCGCGCGATTTCCAGAACAGGCGGAAGGCGTCGTCGAAGACAGGATGATCCTCGCGCCGCGAGACGAGCACCGCATGCAGCGTCCAGTAGAAATCGTCGCGCGAGCCGATGCCCGCGGCAAGCACCGCCTCGATGGCGTCCTTCACCGACGCCGGGCCGACGCGCATGCCTGCCTTGCGCAACGCACGCGCGAAATAGACGATGTTGTCGGCGATGCGCCCATCGGCGAGCGCTTCCTTGGGTTCCGGACGCGGCACAGGCATCGCGCCTACTCCGCCGCCGACAGCTCGGCCTTCACCTCATTGAGGATGCGCCGGCCCTCGCCCTCGCCGATACGGGCGATATCGTCCTGGTATTTCAAAAGCACGCCGATGGTGTCCGACACGGTCTCCGGATCGAGCGCCACCTTGTCGAGCTCGGTCAGCGCGCCGGCCCAATCGATGGTCTCGGCAACGCCGGGCGCCTTGAACAGTTCCACCTGGCGCAGCTTCTGGATGAAGGACACGACCTCCGCCGAGAGCCGGCGATTCGCCTGCGGCACCTTGCGCCGCACGATCTCCAGCTCGCGCTCGGCGTTCGGATAGTCGACCCAGTGATAGAGGCAGCGACGCTTCAGCGCGTCGTGGATCTCGCGTGTCCGGTTGGTGGTGATGATGACGATCGGCGGTTCTTCCGCCTTGATCGTGCCAAGTTCCGGAACTGTTACCTGGAAATCGGAAAGAATCTCGAGCAGGAACGCCTCGAAAGCTTCGTCGGTGCGATCGAGCTCGTCGATCAGGAACACCGGCGCGGCACCCGCCTTCCCGGTCAGCGCGTCGAGCACCGGGCGGCGGATCAGGTATTTCTCGGAAAAGACGTTACGCTCCATATCGGAGCGGACGACCTTGCCCGCCGCCTCCTCCATGCGGATCTCGATCATCTGCGCGGCGTAATTCCACTCATAGACGGCCGAGGAGACGTCGAGCCCTTCATAGCATTGCAGGCGGATGAGCCGGCGGCCGAGCGTGTCGGCCAGCACTTTGGCGATCTCGGTCTTGCCGACGCCCGCCTCGCCTTCGAGGAACAAGGGCCGCTTCATGCGCAGTGAAAGAAACAGCACCGTCGCCAGCGAACGGTCCGCGACATAATCCGCGCCTGTCAAAAGATCGAGCGTTTCGTCGATCGTTTTCGGCGCGGGGCGCGGCGCGGTCATCTTGTCTCCGTGGATCCCGCTTGCACGTTCAAAGAAAATGATAGCCGCGGTTGTGGTAGATCAGCGGCCGCAAATTATCGCCGATGCGCAGGCCTGTCACCTTGCCAAAAAGCACACGGTGGGTGGCAAGGTCCTTGCTATCGATGATCTCGCAGTCGAACACGGCCAGCGCGCCTTTCAGCGTCGGGGCGCCGGTCGAGATCACATCCCATTCGGCAAGCGCGAAGCGCTCCTCCACCGGCAGGCCGGTGATGCCGGAAAAGGCGACCGATACGGCTTCCTGGTCCGATGCGAGGGTGTTGAGCGCGAACTTGCCGTTCTTGATGAAAGCTTCGTTCTTGGCGTTCTCGCGGTTGAGGCAGACCAGCACCGTCGGCGGGGTGTCCGAGACCGAACAGGCGGCGATCACCGTCGCGCCCCTTTTGCCGCCGGGCCCGTCGGTCGTCACCACATGCACATGGCCGGCAAAATGCGCCATCGCATCGCGATAATGCTGCGGCCCGATATCATTGATCTTCAGCACCCGATGTCCACCTGTCGAAACCAGTTCGTTATATATGGCGGCATATTGCACGCCACAAGTTGCATAGCATGGGCGAAGTGCTTGACCGCAATCCGCAAATTCGCGTGTTGCGCGGCGCTTAGCCAGCCTTTAGGCATTTTCTGGAATAGTGTCGGGACTGTATTCCCGGCATGGAGGATCTCTTAGCCCGAATGCGTCTTCTCACGACGACATCAGCCGTGCTGCTCTGGTTGTCGCTGGCCGCGAGCGCCGACGCCGAGACGCTGGTCGGCATTGCCGCGCCGCTTTCTGGCCCATCGGCGATCCTCGGCAAGCAGATCGAGGCCGGCGCCGGCCTTGCGGCGGAAGCGAACGACATCGCGATCAAGGCCGTGGACGATGCCTGCACCGCCGATGGCGGCGCCGCAGCAGCGAAGGAATTCGTCGACGCCAAGGTCAATGTCGTGGTGGGCTTTCTCTGCACCGACGCGATCGAGGCGGCGCTGCCGATCCTGAAGGATGCCAACATCCCGGTCATCACGGTCGGCGTGCGCACCGAAAGCCTGACCGACCGGCGCGCCAAGACCGGCTGGCCGGTCTACCGGCTCGGCCCGCGCGGCGACGACGAGCGCAATGCGGTCGCCGCCAAGCTAATCCAGCTCTGGCGCGACGACCTGTTCGCCATCGTCGATGACGGCACCATCTATGGCCGCGAGATGGCCGAGACCTTTCGCGCCGCAGCCGAGCAGGCTGCCTTGAAGCCGGTCTTCACCGACACGTTCCGGCCGCAGCTCGACAACCAGATCGGGCTGATCGGCCGGTTGAAGAAGGCCGGCGCGACCAAGGTGTTCGCCGGCGGCGACGGCGAGGATGTCGCCATCATGGGCCGCGACGCCGCCCAGCTCGATGCCGGCATCACCTTTGCCGGCGGCGAAAACCTGCGCACGCCGCCGGGCGATGTGCCCTATGCCGTCGGCACGCTGATGATCGCTCCGCCGGAATGGTCGGAGATCGCCGATCCCAAGGTGGTGCAGGGTTTCGCAGCGAAGAACATCGTGCCGGACGGCTACACGCTTCCGGCCTATGCCGCGGTCGAGGTCGCCAAGGCCGCGCTGGCCGGTGCGCAAAGCACTGGGCAGCCGCTCGGCGAAGCGTTGACCGGCCGTGAATTTGCGACCGCGATCGGCACCGTCCGCTTCGACGACAAGGGCGATCTCAGCCAGAACCCGTTCCGCCTCTTCCGCTTCGACGGCATGCATTTCGTGCCGCTGGAGGATAAGTGATGTTCCGCACCGGTCCGCGCAATCTGATCACCGACGTTGCCGGCCTTCGCGTCGGCAATGCCGCCGACGCCAGGCTCAAATCCGGCGTCACGGTGGTGCTGTGCGACGAGCCTGCGGTTGCCGGCGTCCAGGTGCTGGGCGGCGCGCCGGGCACGCGCGAGACCGACCTGCTCGAGCCGCAGAATTCGATCGCGATGGTCCACGCCGTCGTTCTGTCCGGCGGTTCCGCCTTCGGCCTCGACGCCGCCTCGGGCGTACAGGCGGCGCTGCGCGAAAAGAACATCGGTGTCGAGGTCGGCGGCTTCCGCGTGCCGATCGTGCCGGCCGCGATCCTGTTCGACCTGCGCAATGGCGGCGACAAGGATTGGGGCCGTTACCCGCCCTATCGCGAGCTCGGCTATGAGGCCGTGCAGACGGCAGCAGTGGATTTTGTCATCGGCACGGCTGGCGCCGGCACCGGGGCCCTGACCTCCGGCCTCAAAGGCGGGCTGGGCTCCGCCTCGACCGTGCTTGACAGCGGCGTCACCGTCGGCGCGCTCGCCGCCGTCAATCCGACCGGCTCGGTGACGGTCGGCCGCAGCCGCCATTTCTGGGCGGCGCCTTTCGAGATCGGCGACGAGTTCGGCGGCTTCGGCTACCCGGCCCCGTTGCCTGAAGATGCTAGAAAGATCCTGCTGAAATACCGCGACAGGCAAATGGGCGGCGAGGCCGAAGGCGGCAGCACCACCATCGCCGTCATCGCCACGGACGCCGTCCTGACCAAGGCCGCGGCCAAGCGACTGGCGATTTCGGCGCATGACGGCTTCGCACGCGCCATCTGGCCGACGCACACGCCGGCCGACGGCGATCTTGTCTTTGCCCTGGCGACCGGCAGGAGCGGCATCGAGCTCGGCGCCGATGCCGCGATCGACCTGTTCGCAGCCGCCGGCGCCACCATGGCGCGCGCGATCAGCCGCGGCGTCCATGCGGCGACGCCGGCCGACGGCGACTTGTTTCCGGTCTGGTCGTCGCGTTGACGGCCGATCAAGTCGGATCGGATTTTTCTTCCTCGAAGGTGACCGCGACATCCGAATTCGCGGAGAGCCATACCTTCTGGCCGTCGATCTCCGCGACCAGGGCAAGCGAAATGTAGTGGTGATGGTTCTTGTGCGAGCCCATGCCGCTGTCGGCCTTGGTCAGCTTGATCCGATCACCCTCGACTTTGTCGACGGTGCCGATATGGACGCCGTCGGCGCCGATCACTTCCATGTGTCCGCGTATCTTGCTGATGTCGGTGCTCATGCTGGTTCTCCGCTGGATGGCGATTTGCCCTTTCGGATGCGAGACGGCCGACAATAACAAATGAACGCCGGATTGGATGCATCGCACGGCGCGCCTCGTTCATCGTGGCGTGATAAGCATGACGCTGATGAGACAGATGACAAACCGTCTTGCAGCGCTCGTCGCGGTCAGTACCTGGTTTGCGCGGCAGCGGCGTTGAGCATTGGGCCAGGCTCTGTTAGGACGCGGCCGACGCTTCCCCCAGGCAGGACTTAGAAAACGGATGATCCCTCGCTATTCCCGGCCGGAAATGGTCGCCATCTGGTCGCCCGAAACCCGCTTCCGCATCTGGTTCGAGATCGAGGCGCATGCCTGCGATGCGCTGGCGGAGCTGGGTGTCATTCCGAAGGAAGCGGCGAAGACGATCTGGGAAAAAGGCGGCGCGGCCAAATTCGACGTCGCCAAGATCGACGAGATCGAACGCGTGACCAAGCATGACGTCATCGCTTTCCTGACCCATCTCGCCGAATTCGTCGGACCCGATGCCCGCTTCATCCACCAGGGCATGACCTCGTCGGACGTGCTCGACACCTGCCTTGCCGTGCAGCTGAGCCGGGCCAGCGACATCCTGCTTGCCGATATCGACGCCTTGCTGGCGGCGCTGAAGCGCCGCGCCTTCGAGCACAAGGACACCGTCACCATCGGCCGCAGCCATGGCATCCACGCCGAGCCGACCACCTTCGGCGTCAAACTGGCGCAGGCCTTTGCCGAGTTCTCGCGCTGCCGCGAGCGGCTGGTGCACGCGCGCGAAGACATCGCCACCTGCGCCATCTCCGGCGCCGTCGGCACCTTCGCCAACATCGAGCCTTATGTCGAAGAGCATGTAGCGGCAAAGCTTGGCCTGAAGCCGGAGCCGGTGTCCACGCAGGTCATCCCGCGCGACCGCCATGCCATGTTCTTTGCCACGCTTGGCGTCATCGCCTCGTCGGTCGAACGCCTCGCCATAGAGATCCGCCATCTGCAGCGCACCGAAGTGCTGGAAGCGGAAGAGTATTTCTCGCCAGGCCAGAAGGGCTCGTCGGCTATGCCGCACAAGCGCAACCCGGTGCTGACCGAAAACCTCACCGGCCTTGCCCGGATGGTGCGCGCCTACGCCATGCCGGCGATGGAAGACGTGGCGCTCTGGCACGAGCGCGACATTTCGCATTCCTCGGTCGAGCGCATGATCGGGCCGGATGCGACGGTAACGCTGGATTTCGCGCTGTCGCGCCTGACCGGCGTCGTCGACAAGCTGCTCGTCTACCCCGAGAACATGGAGAAGAACCTCAACAAGTTCCGCGGTCTGGTGCACTCGCAGCGCGTGCTGCTGGCACTGACCCAGGCCGGCCTGTCACGCGAGGACGCCTACCGCCTGGTGCAGCGCAACGCCATGAAAGTGTGGGAACACGGCGCCGATTTCCTGGAGGAACTGCTTGCCGACAAGGACGTGACGGCGGCGCTGCCCGAAGCCGAGATCCGCGAGAAATTCGACCTCGGTTATCATACCAAGCATGTCGACACGATCTTCAAGCGGGTGTTCGGGGCAGCCTGATCTTTCCTTCTCCCCGTTCACGGGGAGAAGGTGCCCGAAGGGCGGATGAGGGGCGGCGCCGACTTCGGTGACTATCGCACCCGTCTGTCGTGAAACATCCTGACGCCGGCGCTGCCCCTCATTGCCCTGCCGGGCATTTCTCCCCGTATAGTGACGGGGAGAAAGACGCTGTCACCGGCGTCGCTCAAGCCTTCCCAGGCACCGTCCTGATCACCGTGCCCCAGGGATCCTCACGGCTCGTCTCCTCCTTCACATTGTCCGAGCGCATCTCGACCCAGGCGAGGCCCGAGCGCGACGGATCGCGGCGGCCGGCGCCGGCGCTCTGCCAGGCATTGGCGCCGATATGGTGGTGGTAATGGCCGGACGACAGGAACACCGCCTGGCCGCCATATTTGGCGACGGTGTCGAAGCCGAACTGGTCATGCCACCAGGCCTCCGCGTCCTCCGGCCGGCCGACACGCAGATGCACATGGCCGACAATGGTGTTTTCCGGCGCGCCCTGCCAGCCGGCATCGCCCGCCGGCACGCTGCCCACCACCGCCTGCAAGTTCAGCCGCTCGGTCGCCATGGCAATTCTGTCGCCGTTCCATTTCCAGTCCTGCGGGCGGCGATCGGCATAGATCTCTATGCCGTTGCCTTCCGGATCGGTGAGATAGAGCGCCTCGCTGACCAGATGGTCCGACGCACCCTCGATGCCGATACGGTTGGCCGCGGCGTGACTGATCCAGCGGCCAAGGTCCGCGCGCGACGGCAGAAGGAAAGCGGTGTGAAAAAGGCCGGCGCTGCGCGGATCGTCGGGCTTGGCCGACGAATCCTGTTCGAGCACCAGCAATGGCCGATTGGCTGCGCCGAGCGTGATCGTGCCGTCGGCGCGGCTCAGTTCCTGCAGGCCGACGACGGCGCGGTAATAGGCCGCCAGGCTTTCGGCATCGCGCGCCTTTAGCCCGACACGCGACACGCTGACCGGGGTGGTCGCGGCAAAAGGCAGTTCGCTCATCAAACTCTCCGTCGGGCAGCGCTTATCCCAGCATGGGATTGTCGTGGCCGCCAGCCATTGTTCCTTGTTCCCCTCCAAATCGTCGATTGCGATCGTTCACACAAGAGAGCAAGAATCGAACAAGTTGTTCACAATTGTGATCGCCCCGAATTTTCCGACAGGGTTGCAGGCAAGAAGGCCGCTCGCTACATCGGCGCCATGAAAGTCAAAGACGCAGATATCCTGATTGTGCCGGGCTACACCAATTCCGGCCCCGAGCACTGGCAGACCCGCTGGCAGTCGAAACTGTCGACGGCGCGCCGGGTCGAGCAGGCGGAATGGACCAAACCCGTGCGTGAGGACTGGACGGCGAGCGTGGCCAACGCCGTCAACGAGGCAGAGCGGCCGGTGGTGCTTGTTGCGCACTCGCTGGGCGTGACGGCGGCGGTGCAGGCCATCCCGCAATTCAAGAAGCCGGTCGCCGGCGCGTTCTTCGTCGCGCCGCCCGACGTCTCCAATCCGGAAATCAGGCCAAGGCATTTGATGACCTTCGGCCCCTATTCGCGCGATCCCCTGCCCTTTCCGTCCATCGTGATCGCCAGCCGCAACGATCCGTTCTGCGCCTTCGAGGTCGCCGAGGACATTGCCGCCGCCTGGGGATCGCTCTTCATCGACGCCGGCGAGGCAGGCCATCTCAACCACGACGCCGGCTTCGGCCCGTGGCCCGAGGGTTCGATGACTTTCGCCAAATTCCTGACGGAACTGAAGCAGCCCTGAGACGGCCCAAGGTGTGTTGAGATTCAGGTCAGGCTGAGTCGAAAATGGTGGATTCCGAGAACCGGAGCGGAGCGTACTTAAAGTACGTGAGCACCGGAAGCGCAGGAAACCGCCATTTGCAGGCCGGCCTCACCTGAATATCAGCACACCTTAGGAGCCGATTGAATCCCGCATGCTTTTCAGCAGCGTTTTCGCGCCGAGCGAGATCAGCGTGTGGTCCGAGCCCATGGCGAGCAGCCGAAAACCCATCGACACGACGCGCCCGGCAATCGCCGGTTCGATGACATAGATCGCCGCATGCTTGCCGGCCTTGCGGGTCCGCTCGGCGATCGACGCGACCGTCTCCATCATGCTTTCCAGCGTCGAGTTGATGGTGGTGCCGTTCGACCAGGCGATCGAGAAATCCGACGGACCGACGAAGATGCCGTCGATGCCGGGCGTATCCAAAATACCGTCCAGCGCCTCGAGGGCAGCCCGCGTCTCGACCATGGCGAAAGCCATGGTGCGCTGGTTCGTGTCGCGCAGCCATTCGGCATGGTCGCCCTTGCCATGGCGCGGGAAAGCATAGGTCGGGCCCCAGGAGCGTTCGCCCAGCGGCGGATATTTCATCGCGGCGGCGAACTGCCTTGCATCGGCAACGGAGTTCACCATCGGCGCGATCACCGCCTCGGCACCGAAATCGAGCGCGCGGCTCGCCATGTCGAAGCGTCCGACCGGAATGCGCACCAGCGCCGGCTTGTTGGCGGCGAGCACCGGCACCAGGCCGCGCAGCACGCTGTCCTCATGATGTCCGCCATGCTGCATGTCGAGCGTGACGGCGTCAAAGCCCTGCTTGGCGATGATTTCGACCGTCAGCGCGTCCGGCACGCCCGACCAGGCGGTGAACAGCGTTTCGTCGGCGGCCAGGCGGGATTTGAGCGACATCGGAACTTTCCTTGTGAACAATCCGCAGTTTTGGCCGGAAACGACGTGAAGGCAAAGAAAAACCGCCCGGCTTGGCCGGGCGGTCGATTGGTCCAGTCAGAGCAATTCCAGGAAAAGTGTGTAACGGCTTTCCGTCCGGTATTGCGTAAAAACAAAGAGATAGGGGATGATGCCGAAACGCGCAAAGCGGTTGTCGGACGACATCATGTCCGCACAGCCTCAGCTGTTCTTGATCTCCTCGATCGCCTGCGCCATCAGCTCGTCCATGGTGCGGCGGATCTGATGGTCGGACTGGGCGACGCCGGCCGCGTCAAAATCCGTGCGTATCTTGCGGAAAACATCGTGGTCGCCCGCTTCCTCGATATCGGAGACCACCACTTCCTTGGCATAGGCTTCGGCATCGGCGCCGGATTTGCCCAGTTTCTCGGCGGCCCACAGACCAAGCGCCTTGTTGCGGCGCGCCGCGGCCTTGAAGCGAAGCTCCTCGTCGAAGGCGAATTTGCGCTCAAAACCCTCTTCGCGGTCTTTCATGCTGCTCATAACGTCCCTCCGGTCAATCCGATTCGCTTGGCGGTAAATATGTGTGGTGGGCAAGCACAAACCAAAAGGCCGCGGGCCGGTCAATATGCTTCGTCGCATGCTGCGCTGCGGCATTTCAGTCCCGAAAGCGGTTGATTCGCGGGATTTGCGGATTGAGCAAACAAGACGATTGCGATAACACCGGCATTGAACGCCGCCTTCGCCATACTAATTTAGGCAGACGGGCAGGAACCGGTCACTCGCCGCTTGCCCGCAGATCCAGAGAAAAAATCAAATGAAAAATCGCCGCCGCATTTACGAAGGCAAGGCCAAGATCCTCTATGAGGGCCCTGAGCCGGGGACGCTGATCCAGTTTTTCAAGGACGATGCC
The DNA here is from genome assembly GCF_020165275.1 of Mesorhizobium sp. Ca11. Taxonomy (NCBI): domain Bacteria; kingdom Pseudomonadati; phylum Pseudomonadota; class Alphaproteobacteria; order Hyphomicrobiales; family Phyllobacteriaceae; genus Mesorhizobium; species Mesorhizobium sp. Ca11. Next base: position 32,376 of record NZ_JAIUHU010000001.1, read on the forward strand.
ACCGCTTTCAACAAGAAGAAGCATGAAGTGGTCGATGGCAAGGGCGTGCTCAACAACCGCATTTCCGAGCACATCTTCAACCACTTGAACCGGATGGGCATCCCGACCCACTTCATCCGCCGGCTCAACATGCGCGAGCAGCTGATCAAGGAAGTCGAGATCATCCCGCTCGAGGTCGTGGTGCGCAACGTCGCCGCCGGCTCGCTGTCCAAGCGCCTCGGCATCGAGGAAGGCACGGTGCTGCCGCGCTCGATCATTGAATTCTACTACAAGGCCGACGCGCTCGACGACCCGATGGTGTCGGAAGAGCATATCACCGCCTTCGGCTGGGCAAGCCCCCAGGAAATCGACGACATCATGGCCCTGGCCATCCGCGTCAACGACTTCCTGTCCGGCCTGTTCCTCGGCGTCGGCATCCAGCTGGTCGACTTCAAGATCGAATGCGGCCGCCTGTTCGAGGGCGACATGATGCGCATCGTCGTCGCCGACGAGATCTCGCCGGACTCCTGCAGACTGTGGGACGTCGCCACCCAGGACAAGCTCGACAAGGACCGTTTCCGCCGCGATATGGGCGGCCTTGTCGAAGCCTATCAGGAAGTTGCCCGCCGTCTCGGCATCATCAACGAGAACGAGCCGCCGCGCCCCACGGGCCCCGTGCTCGTCGCCTCTTCCGAGGCGCCCAAGGGCCTGAAGCACTGAACATTGACGGGCCTGCCGGACAATGGCAGGCCTTTCCCAAACGACGATCTGCCCAGGAGCATCGATGAAAGCCCGTATCACCGTGACCCTCAAGAACGGCGTCCTCGACCCGCAGGGCAAGGCGATCGAGCACGCGCTCTCCGGGCTGGGCTTCGACGGCGTCGGCCAAGTGCGGCAGGGCAAGGTGTTCGACATCGAACTCGCCGGAACCGACAAGGCCAAGGCCGAAGCCGACCTAAAGGCCATGTGCGACAAGCTTCTGGCGAACACGGTTATCGAAAACTACGCGGTGGAGATCGCCTGACAATGAAATCAGCCGTCGTCCTTCTGCCTGGCCTCAACCGCGACCGCGACATGATCGCGGCGCTGACCAAGATTTCCGGCCAGGCGCCGGCGACCGTCTGGCAGACCGACACAGAAATCCCCGATGTCGACCTGATCGCTATCCCGGGCGGCTTCTCCTTCGGCGACTATCTGCGCTGCGGCGCCATCGCGGCGCGCATGCCGGTGATGCGAGCGGTCGCCGAAAAGGCGGCCAAGGGCGTGACCGTTATCGGCGTCTGCAACGGCTTCCAGATTCTGGTCGAGGCGGGACTGCTGCCCGGCGCCCTGATGCGCAACGCGTCGCTGAAATTCGTCTGCCGGCAGGTGAAGCTCGAGATCGCCAACGCCAACACCATGTTCACCCGCGGCTACCAGCCTGGACAGGTCATCCGCTCGCCGGTGGCGCATCATGACGGCAACTATTTCGCCGATGCCGAGACGCTTGCCCGGCTCGAAGGCGAAGGCCAGGTGGTGTTCCGCTATGCGGAAAACACCAACCCCAACGGCTCGATCAACGACATTGCCGGCATCGTCAACGACAAGGGCAATGTGCTCGGCCTGATGCCGCATCCGGAAAACCTGATCGAAGCGGCGCATGGCGGCAATGACGGACGGGCGCTGTTCGAAAGCGCGCTCGGCATCGCTGCCTGATCCTTAACATCCTATCGGAACGCGGGGCGGACTGACCATGAGACTGACGATCGCTCGCCTTGCTCTCCTGGCCGCCGCCGGGCTCGCCTTGGCTTCCTGCCAGTCCAGCCCCAAGACCACGCCGATTCCCTCAGGCAAGAGCGCCTCGCTGCTCGCCATGGAACAGGTTGCCATCGCTGCGCACAAATGCTGGATCGCCAGCAAGGACCCGGCCTTCAAGCCCTACCAGATGGCCAATGAGCTCAATTCCTACAGCGGCACGCCGCGCTTCCTGCTGGTGCCCGCCAAGCATTATGGCGGCAAGCCGCTGCTGGTCGTGCAGGCGCAGGGCAGTTCCAGCCGCGTCGACGCCTTCGGGCCGCTGATGAACGAGCCGCTCGGCGCGCGCATCAGTTCCGATATCGCCCGCTGGCAGGCCGGCAATCCGTCCTGCGCGGCTGCCGCCTGAGATTGCCATGGGCCGGTTCCTGCAGATGGCGGGACTGGCTGTCGGGCTGATTGCGCTTGTCCTGCAATTCGCCATCACCATCCCGGCATCGATGGCCGCAGGCCGCGGCCTGCTCGGCTCGATCGTCTTCTATTTCAGCTTCTTCACCATCCTGACCAACATCGCCGCTGTGATGGTGCACGCCTCGCTGCTGTCACCCGCCGGCTATGCCTGGTTCCCGGCCTTTGCCGGACCGCGGACGCGGACTGGCGTAGCCGTGGCCATGACTTTGGTTTTCATCGTCTACACCACAGTCCTGGCGAAGCTCTGGCAGCCGCGGGGTTTGTTCCTGCTCTGCGACGTCCTCTTGCACTATGTGACGCCGGCGCTGTTCGTGCTGTGGTGGCTGGTGGCGGGCGCCGATGGCAGGCGGCAGTGGAGCGACATCGCCTGGTGGATGATCTATCCGGTCGCCTATCTCGCCTACGCGCTGATACGCGCGCCCTTCGCCGGCGAAATACCCTACCCATTCCTCGACGTCGCCAAGAACGGCGCCGCCAGCGTTGCCTTTTCGGCGCTTGGCGTCACGGCCCTGTTCATCGCATTGAGCGTGCTCGCCGTGCTTGTCGATCACGGTATCGGCCGGTTGCGAAGAAAGCCCGCAACCCGAAGATAGACCATCATTCCCAAAATGGCCTGATGCCTTCGCGATGGGCGTCGCAGCGCGAGACGCCGATATCCTTGAGCTGCTCGTCCGTCATCTCCATAAGCGCGAGGCGGCTGCGCCTGCGCTCCAGCATCCGGTCGATCTGCCTTACGATGGAACGGAGCACAACCGCCATGCGGGCGACGAACCCGCGATGGGCCAAGGGATCGACCTGCGCGCCAAAAGCCGGGCGAGCATAGCGAATTGTCTCGATTGTATCCATTGTCATTCTGCCTTGTTCCGATTGTACCTTCCCAATCGCGAGATCGATATGAATTGACTCATCGCGCGGTGCAATATAGAAAATTGTCACCATGACAAATTGGATCCCCGATCTTTCCTCTGGCTCCGGTCCGCTCTATCAGCGCCTTGCTGACAGCATTGAGTCAGATATCGACAAGGGCGTCATCGATGCCGGTGCAAAACTGCCGCCGCAGCGTGACCTCGCCTACGACATCGGCACGACCGTCGGCACCATCGGCAGGGCCTATCAGCTGCTGCGCGAGCGGGGCCTTGTGAGCGGCGAGGTCGGCCGCGGCACCTATGTGCTAGGCCAGCGCGCCGCAGACCCGAAGCCGGATTTGGAACCTGGCATCCAGGGCACGCGCCCCATCGATGCGCCGAGCGGCAAGCTGCGCTTCGACAGCACCGCCGCGCCCGATGTCGGCCAGGGCGCGGTGATTGCCGACATGCTGGCACGCACGGCGCAGGAGCATCCGCACGACATTTCGAGCTACACGCGGGACTTTCCCGAACGCTGGTACGAAGCCGGAAGCCGCTGGCTGGCACGCAATGCCTTCCGCCCCTCGCTCGATTCGATCGTGCCGACGCTGGGTACCCATGCTGCGGTCATGGCGGCGATCGCTGCGCTGACCATGCCCGGCGACTACGTGGTCTTCGAGCATCTCACCTATTCGCAGATCGCGCGCAGCGCCGGGCTGATCGGCCGCCGCACGGCGTTGGTTTCGACCGACGACGATGGTATCGACCCGGATGATTTCGAGCGCGTCTGCGCGCAGAAACATCCAAAGCTGATGTTCCTGATGCCGACCGCGAAGAACCCGACGCTGGTGACGTTGTCGGCGGAGCGACGGCAGGCGATCGCCAAGATCGCGCGCGAATACAATGTCGCGCTGATCGAGGACGATCTCTACGGCGAGCTCACCGACGACCCGACACCGCTGCTGGCCGAATATGCGCCCGAGCGCACGATCGTCGCCGGCGGCCTGTCAAAGTCGGTCGCGGCAGGCGTGCGCGGCGGCTGGCTTTCCTGCCCGCCGGCCTACCGCCACCGCATCCGTGTCGCCCACAAGATGATGACCGGCGGCCTGCCCTTTCTGCTGGCCGAGGTCGGCACGAGGCTGGTGATGTCGGGCCAGGCGGGCGAGATCCGCAAGCGCTGCATTGGCGAAATCCAGGCGCGCCTCGCCATCGTGCGCGAAGTGCTGGCGGGTTTTGATTTCAAGGCGCGCGACAACGTGCCCTTCGTCTGGCTGACCTTGCCGGACCCTTGGCTGTCCGGCACTTTCAAGAACGCCTGCCTGGCGCAAGGCGTGCTCATCGACGACGAGGACGAGTTCAAGGCCGGCCGCTCCGAGCAGGTCTTTCACGGCGTGCGCTTTGGCGTGTCGCAGCCGCGGCAAAGCACGGATGTCGCCGGCGGCGTCGCCGTCATCCGCCGCCTGCTTGACGAAGGCCGCGCCGGCTACGACAGTTTTTCCTGATCAAGCTGGCGAGCTCTAGGCCCTGGCCTCCGCCGGCAGGGGCCGTTTTCCGGCTTTTTTCGTCATCCGGTGGGGTGTATCGCGCGAAAGCTTGCGATAAGAGGAGACTCAAAGAAACTCCCCTCTTCCACGGACAAAAATCGCCGCTCATGACCATTTCCAATTCCGTGCCGATCACTCCCGAGCTCGTCGCCGCGCATGGGCTGAAGCCGGACGAATACCAGCGCATCCTCGATCTGGTCGGCCGCGAGCCAAGCTTCACCGAGCTCGGCATCTTCTCGGCGATGTGGAACGAGCACTGCTCCTACAAGTCCTCCAAGAAATGGCTGCGCACGCTGCCGACCAGCGGTCCGCAGGTCATCCAGGGTCCAGGCGAGAATGCCGGCGTGGTCGACATCGGCGACGGTGACTGCGTCGTCTTCAAGATGGAGAGCCACAACCACCCCTCTTACATCGAACCTTATCAGGGTGCCGCGACCGGCGTCGGCGGCATCCTGCGCGACGTCTTCACAATGGGCGCCAGGCCGGTGGCGGCAATGAACGCGCTTCGCTTCGGCGCGCCGGATCATCCCAAGACCCGGCACCTTGTCGCGGGCGTGGTTTCGGGCGTCGGCGGCTACGGCAATTCCTTCGGCGTGCCGACCGTCGGCGGCGAAGTCAATTTCGATGCTCGCTACAACGGCAACATTCTGGTCAATGCCTTCGCGGCGGGTCTTGCCAAGACCAACGCCATCTTCCTGTCGCAGGCCAAGGGCGTCGGCCTGCCGGTCGTCTATCTCGGCGCCAAGACCGGGCGCGACGGCGTCGGCGGCGCCACCATGGCCTCGGCCGAATTCGACGACAAGATCGAGGAGAAGCGTCCGACCGTGCAGGTCGGAGATCCCTTCACCGAAAAATGCCTGCTGGAGGCCTGTCTCGAGCTGATGGCGTCGGGCGCCGTCATCGCCATCCAGGACATGGGTGCGGCCGGCCTCACCTGCTCGGCGGTCGAGATGGGCGCCAAGGGCGACCTCGGCATCGAGCTCGACCTTGACAAGGTGCCGGTGCGCGAGGAGCGCATGAGCGCCTATGAGATGATGCTGTCGGAAAGCCAGGAGCGCATGCTGATGGTGCTGCGCCCCGAGAAGGAAGAGGAAGCCGAGGCGATCTTCCGCAAATGGGGCCTCGACTTCGCCATCGTCGGCAAGACCACCGATGACCTGCGCTTCCGCGTCATCCACCAGGGTGACGAGGTCGCCAATCTGCCGATCAAGGAACTGGGCGACGAGGCGCCGGAATATGACCGCCCCTGGATCGAGGCGAAGAAACCAACGCCGCTTGCCGCGAACGACGCACCGAAGGCCGACGTCGCCGACGCGCTGCTCAAGATGCTGGGGGGGCCGGATCTCTCCTCGCGCCGCTGGGTGTGGGAGCAGTATGACACGCTGATCCAGGGCAATTCGCTACAGCTTCCAGGCGGCGATGCCGGCGTCGTGCGCGTCGAAGGTCACCCGACCAAGGCGCTGGCCTTTTCCTCCGACGTCACGCCGCGCTACTGCGAGGCCGATCCTTACGAAGGCGGCAAGCAGGCTGTGGCCGAATGCTGGCGCAACCTGACGGCAACGGGCGCCCTGCCGCTTGCTGCCACCGACAATCTCAATTTCGGCAATCCGGAGCGGCCGGAGATCATGGGTCAGCTCGTCGGCGCCATCAAAGGCATCGGCGATGCCTGCCGCGCGCTCGGCTTCCCGATCGTGTCGGGCAATGTCTCGCTCTACAACGAAACCAATGGCCGCGGCATCCTGCCGACCCCGACGATCGGCGGCGTCGGCCTCATCGCCGACTGGTCGAAGATGGCGCGCATCGGCTTTGCTGCCGAGGGCCAGATGATCGTGCTTGTCGGCGCGCCACCGACATGGGGCAGCCATCTCGGCCAGTCCGCCTATATGCGTGACATCCATGGCCGCTCCGACGGTCCGCCGCCGCCCGTCGACCTCGCGCATGAGAAGCGCGTCGGCGACCATGTGCGCTCGCTGATCGCTTCCGGCATCGTGACATCGGCCCACGATGTCTCCGACGGCGGCCTGGCGGTAGCGCTGGCCGAAATGGCTATGGCCTCCGGCATCGGCGCCACCATCCCCGGCCTCACCGGCACCGACCCGATTCCGGTCTGGTTCGGCGAGGACCAAGGCCGCTATCTATTGACGTTATCGATCGACCCGCAAAGCGGCGAATGGGACAGGATCCGCGAGGAGCAGAGCAAGCTCGGCATCTTCGCGCCATGGATCGGCACCACCGGCGGACGTGAATTGAAGCTGGGTGACGCACGGCCGATCCCGGTCAGTGAATTGACCGCCGCCCATGAGGGCTGGTTCCCGCGCTTCATGGATCAGGCCAGTTGACCAGAAGCATGTCTCCCGAAAGTGTGCAGCGGTTTCGGGAAAAAGACATGCCTACGACAAAAGACCTAAATCATGTCGCATAGATCCTTTTTTATGCGACATGATTTAACCGCCAGGGCGCTGGTCGCAGTCGTCTTCTGGCCGTCTCTGTTCTTCTTCTGGTTTCTCGGACCGTTCGCCCTGTTCCTGCTGTCGACGACCTCGAGCGAGGTCTGCCCCCGGCTAGAAACCCGCGCCGAGTTCCTGGCGGCGGCAAACGGCACGCTGCCGATGCTCATCGTGCAGAGCCTGATCTACGCGGTTCCAATCGCCTGCCTCGTGCTGTGGAACAGGTTTTCTCCGGAGCCGGCGCGGGCGAAGCACATCGCGACCTGCATCAAGCTCTTTGCCGTTGCCGCCGCGGTCGGGGCGGTTTGGGACTATGGCTCGTCCTTGATCTGCGACGGCTACGGTCAGGCCTTCTTCTCAACTGCATGGCGGATGACGAGCTATCTTCCCATCGTCGGCCTGCTGATCAACGTCCCGCTCTACGTGCTGGTCTTCAGCCTCGGCCGCGCCTATTCGACGCGCGATGACATCAGCGAGGACGGTGTGGTTCATCCGAGCCCGGATAATTCCTAGGCTTCCTTCTGCGACGGAACGGCTTCAATCCGGGCTGGAAAGGTTCTAGGCTCTACCCCGAGTCACACCACACAGCCTGCCCGCTTGAAACAGGATTTTGCCATGGCAATGGATGCCCACGACATCGAAAAACTGATCAAGGAAGGCATTCCCGACGCCAAAGTGACCATCCGCGACCTGGCCGGCGACGGCGATCATTATGCGGCCGAAGTGGTGGCCGAGAGTTTCCGGGGCAAAAGCCGCGTCCAGCAGCACCAGCTGGTCTATGACGCGCTGAAGGGCAAGATGGGCGGTGTCCTGCATGCTCTGGCGCTGCAGACCAGCGTTCCGGACTAGTGCTTGAAATCTGACGGCTCGTATTGGAGTTGTAGGTCCCTTAGCGCGGAAATTTGCCGGGGATGACCAATTTTTTGAGTCCTTCGCGAATCCCCGTGTAGGCCTTTTCGTTGCGTTGAACCATGAGCGCGATGGCCGCCTCGGATGCCTTGTCAGGGTGACCTGAATCAAAGGGAGGAGACGGGTCGTACTCGATCCCGAGTTGGATGGCTTGCGCGACCTCCGGTCCAGCAAGTTCGGCGACGATGCGGAATGCGAAGTCAATCCCCGAAGTGACGCCGCCCGAGGTGAAGACATTGCCGTCGCGCACTACCCGGCCCTTTTCGTGACTGGCGCCGACCAAGGGGAGCAGATCGACGTAGGCCCAATGTGTCGCAGCCCTACGTCCCTTCAACAACCCGGCTGCACCAAGAAGAAAGGCGCCCATGCAAACAGAGGTTACATATTCTGCCTGCTCGCCCTGGCGGCGAATGAAATCGATCGTCTCGAAATCGGCGAGAGCTTCTACGACGCCTGCGCCACCGGGCAGGCAAATCAGGTCTAGTTGGGGACAGCTCTGAAACGTGCAGGTGGGCATGATGCCGAGACCGCGGTCGCTCGAAACCGGTAGCATGGTCTTCGCGACAACGTGGGTTCTCGATTGAGGGAACTTGCTGGCCGCAGAGATCGAGGCAGGCGTTCCAAGCCGGCTCAAGACTTCAAACGGGCCAGTAAAGTCGAGTTGCGTGATTCCAGGGAAGATCACGAAGCCGATATCGAAACCGGACATGCCGCATTCGCCTCCAAATGCCCAGAACGCCGGCTTGGCGCAGTGGAGATCATCGCGCTTGGTGAAGATATGCGCAACGGGTCACAGCTCCGAGGGGGCAGATCTGGGCCGGGAGACGTCTTCCGCGTCGGGCACCAAGCTCAGATTCATCACTACGAATCCACCGTCACTCGGTTTGGCCCAAACCGCGCCGACTTTTGCGCCATTGGGCCAGCGTCACGGCTAACGTCTTGTTTCAGCCAACCTATGGGTTTATTTGAAGGACATGCTTCGAGCCTGACTCCCACAGGCATGAAAGGATTGTCCATGACCGGCATCAACGACTACATCGATAATGAAGTGAAGAGCAACGACGTCGTGCTCTTCATGAAGGGCACCCCCGGCTTCCCGCAATGCGGGTTCTCCGGCCAGGTGGTGCAGATCCTCGACTATATCGGGGCCGACTACAAAGGCGTCAACGTGCTCGACTCGGCCGAATTGCGCCAGGGCATCAAGGATTATTCCAACTGGCCGACCATCCCGCAGCTCTATGTGAAGGGCGAATTCGTCGGCGGTTGCGACATCGTGCGCGAGATGTTCCAAGCCGGTGAATTGCAGGACTTCCTGGTCGAAAAGGGCGTCAGCGTCAAAGGCGCCGCCTGATCGGATTGCGTCGGCGACCGGCCGGCGGACACTAGCTTCCGGGGCTGCCCCCACCTCGGCATTGTAGTTCTCGGATTCGAGAACGAGACGAATGGATGCGCCGGTAATCCGGCGCATGTTCGTTTGAAGAATCGGATTTCGCGGTGGACAAGCAGGCAGCAGCGCAGCAATCGGCAACAAGCTTGCCCATTCCGCGCTGGGAATTCATTGCGCTCTGCGCGGCGCTCATGGCGCTCAACTCCCTGGCCATCGACATCATGCTGCCGGCGCTTCAGCAGATCGGCGCCTCGCTCGGCGTGGTGAGCGAGAATCACCGCCAATATGTGATCACCGCCTATATGCTTGGCTTCGGCGGCGGACAGCTTTTCTTCGGACCCATTTCGGATCGCTTCGGGCGCCGTGCGCCATTGGTCTTCGGCCTGGTCGTCTACGTCGCCGCCGCGGCTGCCGCCGCCGTCGCGCCGAGTTTCGCCCTGTTGCTGACCTGCCGCCTGATACAAGGCTTCGGCGCGGCGGCGACCCGCGTCATCGCCGTCTCGATCGTGCGCGACACGTTCGAAGGGCGGCGCATGGCCGAGGTGATGTCGCTGATCTTCATGGTGTTCATGGCAATTCCGGTGGTCGCGCCCGGCATCGGCCAGTTCGTCATGCTGTTTGCCAGTTGGCATTGGATTTTCGTCACCATGGCCATCGGTGCGCTGGTCGTGTCGGCGTGGGCGCTGTTGCGCCTGCCCGAGACGCTGCATCCGGAATATCGCCGGCCGCTGACGGTAAGCTCTGTCGCCGGCGGCTTCCGCATCGTGCTCACCAACCGCCTCACGCTTTGCTACGCCTTTGCCAGCACCTTCATCTTCGCGGCCATGTTCGGCTTCATCAGCTCGGCCCAGCAGATCTATATCGACATCTTCCATGTCGGCGAATTGTTCCCGCTGATCTTTGCCGGCGTCGCCGGCGTGCTGGCTTTCTCGAACTATCTGAATTCGCGGCTGGTCGGACAGATCGGCATGCGCCGCCTATCGCAAGGCGCGCTGCTTATCTTCCTGTGCATCAGCCTTGCCTGGCTCGTCGTCTCGCTCGAAATGAAAATGCCGCTCTGGCTCTTCATCGCGTTTTTTGCCGGCGCGATGCTGCCGTTCGGCGGACTTGGCGCGAATTTCAACGCTTTGGCCATGGAGCCGCTCGGCGAGCTCGCCGGCACCGCCGCGTCCATCCTGGGCTTCATGCAGACCTTCCTCGGCGCCATCATCGGCGCGCTGATCGGCCAGGCCTATAACGGCACGGTGACGCCTCTGGCCGCCGGCTTCTGCAGCGTCTCGGTCGCGGCTTTGCTGATGATCCTGATCGCCGAGCGGGGCAGGATGTTCCAGCCCCACAATCCCCCAGTATCGGGGCACGTCACCGATCTGCATTAGACGCCGTGTGGCCGGCAGCTTTGCCGGCCAGAGCCGGCACGGGCCCCTACTCGGCCCAGAGCTCGTGTCGCAACTCGTCCCAGCTTTGCTTGTCGGGCGCCACCAGCAGGCCGCCATCGACATGCGACGGCAGATAGGCGCTGCCGTCGACGCGCGCGACATGGCCGCCGGCTTCCTGGTGGATCAGCGCCCCGGCGAGATGATCCCAGGGCATCAGCTTGTTGTAGAGCACGAAATGGGCGTGGCCGCTGGCCAGAAGCCGGTATTCATGCGCCGCGCAGCGATAGGCGAATTGCGACAGCGTCTTGGTCTGGTTGCGGGCGAGCCGCGAGCGTTCGGGCTCTTGAAGAAACTGCCAGGAAACGGCGCCGGTCATCTGCGACATCGGCACCGGCGCCGAGACGCGAACCTTCTCCAGCGCGCCATGCGCATGGCGGATATGGCTGCCGGCGCCCTTGGTCCCGATCAGCCAGTCCTTGCCGACCGGGTCATGGATGATGCCGGCGACGGTCTCGCCATTGACGACGACGCCGGCCATGACGCCAAACAGCGGCACGCCGGAAGCGAAATTGAAAGTGCCGTCGACCGGATCGATGACAAAGGCAAGCGCAGCATCGCCAAGGCCAGACAGCAGCGCCGGGTTATCGGAGCAGGCTTCCTCGCCGACCACCATGGCGTCCGGATAACGTTCACGCAGCCGGGCGGTGATCAGCCTTTCGGCGTTGACGTCCGCCTCGGTGACGAGGTCGGCGGCGGATGTCTTCTGGCGCACGTCGCCCTCGCCCAGCCGGCGGAAGCGCGGCATGATTTCGGCGTTTGCGGCACCGGCGAGAAGCTCGGCCAGCCAGTCGATCGCGTTATCGTCAAATCGCATCAGAAATGTCTTGTCCTGGGTTTGCATCGAGGCCCGCGAAGTCGAACAGCTTCCTGTCCAGGAGATGCGAGGGCCTTACATTGGCCATGGCGCGGATCATCGTGTCCTTGCGGCCCGGCATGCGCTTCTCGATATCGTCGAGCATCGCCTTCATGGCGTTGCGCTGCAGCCCTTCCTGGCTGCCGCACAGATCGCACGGGATGATCGGGAATTTCATCGCGTTGGCGAATTTTTCGAGGTCGGCCTCGGCGCTATAGGCGAGCGGCCGCAGCACCATGACGTCGCCTTCGTCATTGAGGAGCTTGGGGGGCATAGCGGCGAGACGTCCGCCATGGAACAGGTTCATGAAGAAGGTCTCGAGGATATCCTCGCGGTGATGGCCAAGCACCAGCGCCGAACACCCCTCCTCGCGCGCGATGCGATAGAGATGGCCGCGCCGCAGCCGCGAGCAGAGCGAGCAATAGGTGCTGCCCTGCGGCAGCTTGTCGGTCACCACCGAATAGGTGTCCTGGTATTCGATGCGATGGGCGATGCCGTTGGCGTTGAGATAGTCGGGCAGGATGTGCTTCGGGAAATTCGGCTGGCCCTGGTCGAGATTGCAGGCAAGCAGTTCGACCGGCAGCAGCCCGCGCCATTTGAGGTCGAGCAAAAGCGCCAGCAGGCCGTAGGAATCCTTGCCGCCCGACAGCGCCACCAGCCAGCGTTCGCCCGGCTTCACCATGGCGAAATCCTCGATCGCCTGGCGGGTGAGCCTCAACAGCCGCTTGCGCAGCTTGTTGAACTCGACCGAGGACGGCACGTCGCGGAACAGCGGGTGGAAACCGCCGTCGGTCTCATCGTCGATCGCCTCGAGGGATTTGACATCTGGCAGCATATTCATGGCGCCGGCCCCATGGTTCTGTTGGCGCCCGGCTTAGCGGACCTGACCGCCAAAGAAAAGGCCGCCTCGAAGGGCGGCCCTGGATGCTGCGGCTGATCGATGTCGATCAGCGCGAGTAGAATTCGACGACCAGGTTCGGTTCCATCTGCACGGCGAACGGAACGTCCGAAAGGCCGGGAACGCGAGCGAAGGTCGCGGTCATCTTGTTGTGGTCGGCTTCGATGTAATCCGGCACGTCGCGCTCGGCGAGAGCGACCGATTCCAGCACAATCACGAGCTGCTTCGACTTCTCGCGCACCTCGATGACGTCGCCCGGCTTGCAGCGATACGAGCCGATGTTCGTGCGCTTGCCGTTGACGTTGACATGGCCGTGGTTGACGAACTGACGGGCGGCGAAGATGGTCGGCACGAACTTGGCGCGGTAGACCACCGCGTCGAGACGCGACTCGAGCAGGCCGATCAGGTTCTCGGAGGTATCGCCCTTGCGGCGGTTGGCCTCTTCATAGACCTTGCGGAACTGCTTTTCCGAAACGTCGCCATAGTGACCCTTCAGCTTCTGCTTGGCGCGCAGCTGCAGGCCGAAATCGGAAAGCTTGCCCTTGCGGCGCTGGCCGTGCTGGCCGGGACCGTATTCACGCTTGTTGACCGGGGACTTCGGACGGCCCCAGATATTTTCGCCGAGACGGCGGTCGATCTTGTATTTCGCGGATTCGCGCTTGCTCATCGCATTCCCTTTCAAAACAATATACCCGGAACCCCATGGCTCCGGGCGAAGGAAACGCGCCCTCCTCTGGCCTCCGTTTTCGAGACCTGACAGGGTTTTCCACGCAAAGCGACGGAAAACCCACGGGACACGTCAAAAGAAACCACCGGGCGTCGCCACCCGGTGTTGGTGGGCCTGTTAAACAGAGATTTAACCGGTGTCAAGCTTACGGCTGGCAGCGCGGGTCGCAACCCGATAATTTCCCCGTGGCGTGCGGTGCCGGTTGTGGCGAAGGCCGTCGGCAGCAGAGCGGCTTGTGCTTCCAAGGAGCTGCCCTGCTCTGCCATCTTAATTAAGGGACTGGAGCAGAGGAGTCCGAATTCCGATGAAGAAGTTCTTCCTTACCCTGACCGGGGCCGCTGTATTGGCGGGATCTATGGCAGTTATGACCCCGGAACCTGCCATGGCCAGGCATTGGAGCGGCCACAGGCAGATATGCCGCGTCGTGGTGACGAAAAGAGTGGTCTGGCGCCACGGCCATCGCCACGTCATCCGTTACAAGACCAAACGCTGCTGGTGGCGCCGCTAGCTCATCTTGCGCCAAAAGGGGTTGACGGAGGCCTGCGGCCGACGCCGCAGGCCTTTCATTCGATCTACGACTTCTTGCTGGGCAGACTTTTGCGCTTGGTCTCGGCGAACTCCTCGAGCTGCTTTTCGCTCATCGATTCATACATTTCGCGCGAAGCGCCCTTGAGCTCGCTCTTCTTCGTCTCCCCGCGCTTGGCGGAAAGCGCTGCGCCGGCGGCCTTTTGCTGGGCTTGCGATTTGGCGGGCATGGCGGTTTCTCCCTTTGCTGTGAGAAGAAACGCCGGGCTGAAGCGGCAGTTCCAGCGGCTACGGCCCGGCCCGTGGGCCTGCTTGAGTTGGCGATTAGGCTGCCGACCTTGGCGATATCCTGGCAAGCCTTCCCGCGCCCGGAATGCCAGTGTAGGACGGTTGCATGAAATCCCTGAACGATCCCTCACAGGCGCTTTCCACCGGCCTTGCGAAAATCCGCGCAGAATTCCACGTGCCGGATGGATTTCCGCCTGCGGTTATGGCCGCGGCTGAGGCGGCGGCAAAGCGTGTGCCCGACCAGCATGCCGACCGGACGGCAATGCCCTTCGTCACGCTCGATCCGGCGAGTTCCACCGATCTCGACCAGGCCTTCTCGATCGAAGCCAGCGGCGGCGATCTTCTCTTGCACTATGCCATTGCCGACGTGGCCTGGTTCGTCGAGGACGGCGATACGATTGATACCGAAGCCTGGAACCGAGGCGAGACGCTTTACTTGCCGGACGGCAAGGCCGGGCTCTACCCGCCGGTGCTCGCCGAGGCGGCGGCGAGCCTGTTGCCCGATGGACCGCGTCCTGCGGTCGTCTTCACGATCCGGGTTGCCGGAGACGGTGCGGTGAAGCTGGACAGCGCGGAGCGCGCCATCATCCAAAGCCGCGCCAAGCTCGCCTATGACAGCGTGCGGGCCGACGACGTTCCGGCCGGCTTCGCGGAACTGCCGCGGCGTATGGCGGCAAACGAACAACGCCGCGGCGCTTCGCGCGTCGATCCGCCCGAGCAGGAGGTGGAAAGGCTCGCCGACGCCACGTTCCGGCTTTCGTTCAGGCCGCTGCTGCAATCCGAGCAGGACAATGCAGCACTTTCGCTGGCCGCCAATATGGCGATTGCCGATGCCATGCTGGCCCACAAGACCGGCTTGTTCCGGGTGATGTCGGGGCCGGACGCCTCCAAGGTGCAACGGCTGCGCAACGCGGCACAGGCGCTCGGCCTGTCCTGGCCGGCCTCCACCAGCTTGCGCGACTATCAACGCACGCTCGATCCGGCCGACCCGAAACAGGCGGCGCTGATGCTGGAAATCCGCCGCGCAGGCAACGGCGCGTCCTACCAACCCTATCAGGAGGGCATCGTCCCCTGGCATGAGGCTATGGCCGCGACCTATGCCCACGCCACCGCGCCGCTCAGGCGGCTGGCCGACCGTTACGTCCTGCGCTGCGCACTGGCGATCGTCAACGGCCAGCCCGTGCCGCAGGCCGTCACCGATGCCTTCGCCAGATTGCCGAAGGTGATGGGGCGTGCGGATGCCCGCGCCTCGCAGATCAGCCACGCGGCAATCGACCTTGCCGAGGCGGTGATGCTCAAGGGACATGAGGGCGAGACGTTCGAGGCCGTCGTCACCGACTTCGTCGAGCGTGGCGTGCGCGTGCAGCTTGCCGACATGCCGGTGGTTGCCAGCGTGAAGGCTTCAGGGCTCAGACAGGGCGACAATCTCAGTCTGAAGCTTGTCTCGGCCGATCCGGATCAACGCAGCATCGTTTTCGAGACCGCTCAGCCGCTTTGAGCACTAAGGTGCGGTGAGTCCAAAACCCTGGATCAGCCGCCTCGTGGCGAAATCCACCTTGCCCGAGGTGAAAACGGCAAGATCCGGCTCGCTTTCAGCGGATGTCTCCCCAACGGGTTCAAGCAGCGACATGGCGCGCCGCGCGATCGCCTCGGCCGGATCTATCCAGTCGACCGGCCAGGGCGCGGTCTTGCGCATGCGGTTGGCGAGAAACGGGTAATGCGTGCAGGCAAGCACGACGATGTCGGTGCGGTTACCGTCGCGCTCGATGAAGCAGGGCGCAATTTCGGCGCGCACGGCTTCCTCGTCGATGAAACCCTGGCGCATATAGATCTCGGCGAGCCCCGCCAGCCGATCGCTGCCGACCAGGCGCACATGGCATTTCTGCGCCCATTTGCTGATCAGGTCGCGCGTGTACTGGCGCTTCACCGTGCCCGGCGTCGCCAGCACCGATACCAGGCCGGAGCGGGTGCGTTCGGCCGCCGGCTTGATCGCTGGAACGGTGCCGACAAAGGGATGGCCGGGGAATTTGTCGCGCAGCGCATCGATCACCAGCGTTGAGGCCGTATTGCAGGCAATGACCGAAATCGCCGGCTGGAGCCGGTCGAGCAATTTGCCGAACAGCGCAAGGATGTGTTCCTGGAGCGCCGGCTCTTCCCAGGCGCCATAGGGAAACGCCGCGTCGTCGGCGACATAGACGAAGCGGCGGTCGGGCATCAGCACGCGCGCCTCGCGCAGCACGGTCAGCCCGCCGACGCCGGAATCGAACATCAGGATCGGGCGCTGGCTTGATCGATCGCTCATTGTCATCCGGTTATGAGAAACGACAGGCCCGGAATTGGACCGACGCGCTTCTATCGCGAATGATCGTGGTCTTGAAGAGGCGAATGCGAGCAGCTTTTGCGCAGTCGCTAGAACATGATGCCGAAAAGTGTCAAGCGGCTTTTCGGACGACATCATGCCCTATCTTCTAAAATCACTCATATCCCGCGCTTGCCGAAACCGGCCGGGCGCGGTCTGCCGAAAGGCTGCGGCGCGGGTGGGATGAGTGCGGCTGAAGCGCCAACCGCGGCGCGTGGAGCGGCCGGCACAGCGGTGCGGGCAGCGCGCGTCGTTGCCGGCAGCGGGCCATCGAAGTCGAAGACATCGGTCAATTCATCGATGTTGCTGCCCGCGACGGGCTTCGCCCACCAAATCGTGCACCAGAGGCCGAATACCGAAAGCCCAAGCAGGTTCAGCCCGCCCGGAATGCTCTCGGGGTCGCCGAATTTGACGACAAGCAGCACGCCTGCCTGCAGAAGGGCATAGACGGCCGAAAGGGCGATGTAGGCCCACAGGATCCAGCGGCGTCCGTTGGCGTCGCGGGTGCGGCGCGAGGCGATGTTGCCGCGAAGCGCGACGAAGATGAGAGAGGCGATGAGGACCGCGCCTGCCATGCCCTGGCGCGACGGACCCGGCCCTGAATTGAGCAGCCCTTCGAAGCCGATCGTGCTGACAATGCAGATGACGATCACCACGGTTTCGGCTACGGCGAGACCGAGAGAGTAAAGGAAAAAGCGCAGCCGACCAATATTGGACGTAAACATGTGCCACCCCCACTATTGCAGCAAGGATGAGGCACGACCGAATAAAATTCGGTTACTTCAAATGCTCACAGCTTACCGATCTTAACTTTCTTCGTCTTTGGCGCGACTGCGCGCGCCGGCCGGCAATCGTCTCGGATCGTCCCCGGGCGAGCCGTCGCCACGCGGCATGGCCGGCGAAAACCTGTCGAGCGAGGAAATGATCCCGCGCAGCACCTTGAGCTCGGGCTCGGCGAAGCCCGGGCGCGTCAGCACTGCGCGCAGATTGTCGACCATCTTCGGCTTCTTTTCTTCGGGGCGAAAATAGCCGCGCGCTTCCAGCGCGTTCTCGAGGTAGGCGAACAGGCTGTGCAGCTGCTCCTTGGGCGCCGGCGCCAGCTCCGGCCCGGAGAAGTTGGTCTGGGTTTCGTCGGCGAGGCCGGATTTCATCCATTCATAGGACATCAAAAGCACCGCCTGGGCGATGTTGAGTGAGGAAAAGCCGGGATCGACCGGAAAGGTGACGATCTCGTCGGCAAGCCCGACCTCGTCATTGTAAAGGCCGAAGCGCTCGCGGCCGAACAGGATACCGGTGCGCAGCCCGGCCTCGCTGCGCGCCCTGAGCGCCCTGCCCGCTTCCACCGGACCGCGCACCGGCTTGAAGCCGTCGCGCTCGCGCGCTGTCGTGGCGAAGACGAAGTTCAGGTCGGCGACCGCCGAGGGCAGATCGTCGAAGACCCTGGTGGCGTCGATGACGTGGTCGGCGCGGCTGGCCGCCGCGCGCGCCTTCTCGCTCGGCCAGCCGTCGCGCGGGTTGACCAGCCTGAGCTCGGACAAGCCGAAATTCGCCATCGCCCGCGCGACCATGCCGATATTCTCGCCGAGCTGCGGCTCGACCAGGATGATCGCCGGTCCGGCGGAAGCGGTCTTGGTTGTGTCTTCTGTGGCTGGCATGGCTATGGGTAACCGGGGTTTGCGGCGTTTCGGCGTCCCCTGCCACATCCGGATCGGAAAATGAAGCATTCACAACAGCGGCACCCGTCTGCCCCGGCGCGGATCGCGGTTTGCGCGCTGAAAAAGCCTTTGATATACGCTCCGCATCCCCGGCCGAAGCCATGTGGGCAAGGCCGTTCAGATCCCCCAGCAACGAGGCATTCTTTTCATGGCGAAGATCAAGGTGGCGAACCCGGTCGTCGAGCTCGACGGCGACGAGATGACCCGCATCATCTGGCAGTTCATCAAGGACAAGCTGATCCACCCCTATCTCGACCTGAAGCTGGAATATTACGATCTCGGCATCGAGCACCGCGACGCCACAAACGATCAGGTGACGATCGATTCGGCCAATGCCATTAAGAAATGGGGCGTCGGCGTGAAATGCGCGACGATCACCCCCGACGAGGCGCGCGTCGAGGAATTCAAGCTGAAGAAGATGTGGAAGTCGCCCAACGGCACCATCCGCAACATTCTCGGCGGCACCATCTTCCGCGAGCCGATCATCATGAAGAACGTGCCGCGCCTGGTGCCGGGCTGGACCAAGCCGATCGTCGTGGGCCGTCATGCCTTCGGCGACCAGTACCGCGCCACCGACTTCCGCTTCCCCGGCAAAGGCAAGCTGACGATCAAGTTCGTCGGCGAGGACGGCCAGGTGATCGAGCATGACGTCTATGACGCGCCGGGCGGCGGCGTCGCCATGGCCATGTACAATCTCGACGAGTCGATCCGCGAGTTCGCCCGCGCCTCGCTGAACTACGGCTTGCTGCGCAATTTCCCGGTCTATCTGTCGACCAAGAACACCATCCTCAAAGCCTATGACGGCCGCTTCAAGGACATCTTCCAGGAGGTCTACGAGAAGGAGTTCGAGGCCGAGTTCAAGGCAAGGAAACTCTGGTACGAGCACCGCCTGATCGACGACATGGTCGCTTCCAGCCTGAAATGGTCGGGCGGCTATGTCTGGGCCTGCAAGAACTATGACGGCGACGTGCAGTCCGACACCGTGGCGCAAGGCTTCGGCTCGCTCGGCCTGATGACCTCGGTGCTGATGACGCCGGACGGCAAGACGGTGGAGGCGGAAGCCGCGCACGGCACCGTGACGCGCCACTACCGGCAGCATCAGAAGGGCGAGGAAACCTCGACCAATTCGATCGCCTCGATCTTCGCCTGGACGCGCGGCCTCGCCCACCGCGCCAAGCTCGACGACAATGCCGAGCTCAAGCGCTTCGCCGAGACGCTGGAAAAGGTCTGTATCCAGACCGTCGAGAGCGGTTTCATGACAAAGGACCTGTCGCTGCTGATCGGTCCCGACCAGCCCTGGCTCTCGACCACCGGCTTCCTCGACAAGATCGACGAGAATTTGCAGAAAGCGATGGGGTAAACCCACATTCGGCATACCGAAGGCTCCGGAAGGAGCCTTCTTTTTTGGAGGGGAGCGCTGATCGATGGCCAAGCCAACTCTCTACGGCGCGGACTACAGCGTTTATGTGCGCATCGCACGGATGACGCTGGAGGAGAAAGGCGTCGGCTACGAGCTCGTTCCCCTCGACATCTTCGCCGCCGAAGGCATCCCGGCCTGGTATCTGGAACATCACCCTTTCGGCCGCATCCCGGCCTTCGAGCACGACGGTTTTCGACTGTTCGAGACCGGTGCGATCACGCGCTATGTCGACGAAGCCTTCGACGGCCCGGCCTTGCAGCCGGCCGACGCGCGCGGCCGCGCCAGGATGGTCCAGATCAGCGGCATGCTCGACGCCTATGGTTATCGCGCCATGGTCTGGGACGTCGCCGTCGAGCGGCTGGAGAAGGCAGCGCCGGATGAGGCGCTGATTGCCGGCGGACTGAGCCAGGCTGAGACAGTGCTCAAGGTTCTGACATCGCTGAAGGCGAAAGGGCCTTGGCTGCTAGGCGAGCAACTGACACTGGCCGACCTGCACGCGGCACCGATCGTCGCCTATTTTGTCAAGGTCGCGGAGGGGCGAAAGCTCCTTTCCCGCTTCCCCGTCTTGCAGGAATGGTGGGATCGTATCGCCGTGCGGGCAAGCTTCTCCAATGGGTGAGCTTTCTCGCCGCGACGGGGTGACTGTGGGCAGGATAGTCCGGGTCAACCACGCCGGCGAATTTGGAGCGATCAGGATCTATTCGGCGCAAATCCTTGTCGCGCGACGCTTTTCGCCTGATTGCGTGCCAGCTTTGTTGGAGATGCTTGGACACGAGCGCCAGCATTGTGCCGCCTTCCGTGCCGCCATGCCGGCGCGAAATTCGCGTCCATGCCGCGTGATGCAATTCTGGAGTTGGGGAGGCTGGTTGCTGGGCTTTCTCACTGCCCTGCTGGGCCCGCAAGGCATCTGGGCATGCACAGCCGCCGTCGAAGCGACAGTGCACCGCCATCTCGACGACCAGCTCTACTATCTAGCTGAGCGCGATCCCGAACTGCATGCCATTATCCAGTCGATCCGTGAGGAAGAGCTGGCCCATCTCCATCACGCCGAGGAGCAGTTGCTGGCACCAGGCCCGCTACTATACCTCCTGCGCGCAACGATCACCGTCGCCACGGATTGCCTCATCTGGCTGTCCACTTGGGGCGACTCCGCCAGAATGGCCCACACCCTGAAAGCGACGCGGCTTTGCTGACGCCCCTAACCTACGCCGCTTCCAGCGCCGCCTTCACCGCCGCAATGGCATCATTGGCCTTGGACGCGTCGGGGCCGCCGGCCTGCGCCATGTCGGGCCGACCGCCGCCGCCTTGACCGCCAAGCGCGGCGGACGCGACGCGCACGAGATCGACGGCGCTGAAGCGGCCGGTCAAATCGTCGGTGACGCCGACGACCACGCTCGCCTTGTTGTCCTCGCCGGCGCCGACAAAGACGACCACGCCGGAGCCGAGCGTCTTCTTGCCGGCATCCGCCAGCGGCTTCAGGTCCTTCGGCGCCACGCCACTGACCGCCTTGCCGAGGAAGCCGACGCCGGCGACGGTCTCGTTGGTGGGCGGAGCATCGGATACGGCCGGGCCGGCGCCAAGCGCCAGCTTCTTGCGCGCCTCGCTGAGTTCCTTTTCGAGCTTCTTGCGTTCCTCAAGCAATGTTTCGACGCGAGCCGGCACATCGGCCGGCGCGATCTTCAAGGTCGCCGCCGCGGCTTTCAGCCGCCTGTCCTGCTCGTCCAGATGCCTGCGCGCCGCCTCGCCGGTCAGCGCCTCGATGCGGCGCACGCCGGCCGCCACCGCGCTATCCGACAGGATGCGCACCAGGCCGATATCGCCGGTCGATTTCACATGCGTGCCGCCGCAAAGCTCGACGGAATAAGGCCGGTTTGCCTTGGCGCCATGCAGGCCGGTGCCCATCGACACGACACGCACCTCGTCGCCGTATTTCTCGCCGAACAGCGCCATGGCGCCCTCGGCGATCGCGTCGTCGACCGACATCAGCCGCGTCGTCACCGGGCTGTTCTGCACGACGATCTCGTTGGCCATGCGCTCGACCTCCTCGAGCTCATCGGCCGAGATCGGCTTGTTGTGCGAGATGTCGAAGCGCAGCCTTTCGGGCGCAACCAGCGAGCCCTTCTGCGCGACATGGGTGCCCAGCACCTCGCGCAGCGCCTCGTGAATGAGATGCGTCGCGGAGTGGTTGGCGCGCAGCCTCGAGCGGCGGGCATGATCGACCTTCAGCTCGACGGCATCACCCGTCTTGATCGTGCCTTTAGCCACCTTGCCGAGATGCACGAACAAACCATCGGCCTTCTTCTGCGTGTCCGACACCTCGATTGAAAAACCATCGCCGGAAATCACGCCGGTGTCGCCCATCTGGCCGCCGGATTCGCCGTAGAACGGCGTCTGGTTGACGACCACGGCGACCGCATCGCCCTGGCTCGCGCTGTCGATGGTCTTGCCGTCCTTGACCAGGGCCTGGACAATGCCTTCCGCCTGCTCGGTCTCATAGCCGAGGAATTCGGTCGCGCCGGTCTTTTCGCGCACGGAAAACCACACCGTCTCGGTCGCGGCTTCGCCCGAGCCAGCCCAATGCGCGCGCGCCTCGGCCTTCTGCCGCTCCATCGCGTCGGTGAAGCCGGCGATATCGACCGAGATGCTGCGCTGGCGCAGCGCATCCTGCGTCAGATCGAGCGGGAAGCCATAGGTATCGTAGAGCTTGAAGGCCGTCTCGCCGTCCAGCATGTCGCCGGCGTGCAGCGTCTCGGTCGCGTCCGAAAGCAGGCCGAGGCCGCGCACCAGTGTCTTGCGGAAGCGTGTTTCCTCAAGCTTCAAGGTTTCGGTGATCAGCGCCTCGCCGCGCACGAGCTCGGGATAGGCCTGGCCCATCTCGCGCACCAGGGCCGGCACCAGCTGCCACATCAGCGGCTCCTTGGCGCCCAGCAGTTGCGCATGGCGCATGGCGCGGCGCATGATGCGGCGCAGCACATAGCCGCGCCCCTCATTGGACGGCAGAACCCCGTCGGCCACCAGGAACGAGGTTGAGCGCAGGTGATCCGCGATGACGCGGTACGACGCTACGTTCTCCTGGCTTGGCCCCTGCCCGAGCGCGGAGGACGCGGCGTCGATCAGATGCTTGAACAGGTCGGTCTCGAAGACGCTTTCGACGCCCTGCAGGATAGAGGCCATGCGCTCCAGGCCCATGCCGGTGTCGATCGAGGGACGCGGCAGGTCGATGCGCTCTTCCTTGGTCACCTGCTCGTATTGCATGAACACCAGGTTCCAGAATTCCAGGAACCGGTCGCCATCCTCTTCCGGGCTGCCGGGCGGTCCGCCCCAAATGTGCTCGCCGCGATCGATGAAGATTTCCGAGCACGGGCCGCAGGGGCCGGTATCGCCCATTGCCCAGAAATTGTCCGAGGTCGGGATGCGGATGATGCGATCGTCCGAGAAGCCGGCGATCTTCTTCCAGTAAGCCGCCGCCTCGTCGTCGGTGTGATAGACGGTGACGAGCAGCTTGTCCTTCTTGAGGCCGAAACCCTTGGTGATCAGGTTCCACGCAAGCTCGATCGCGCGCTCCTTGAAATAGTCGCCGAACGAGAAATTGCCGAGCATCTCGAAGAAGGTCAGATGGCGCGCGGTGTAGCCGACATTGTCGAGGTCGTTATGCTTGCCGCCGGCGCGCACGCTTTTTTGCGCCGTAGAGGCCCGCGTATAGGGACGCTTCTCAAGGCCGGTGAAGACGTTCTTGAACTGCACCATGCCGGCGTTGGTGAACATCAGCGTCGGATCGTTGCGCGGCACCAGCGGGCTGGAGGCGACGATCTCGTGGCCCTCCTTGCGGAAGTAGTCGAGGAATGTCGACCGGATGTCGTTCACGCCACTCATTGCATACTGCCTTTTTCGCAAGAACCGCCGGCCCGGCCGGCGGCAAATGGGCTTTGGTGTTTCAGAAGATAGATTGGCCTTTTAGCGATAGCTCTTGTGCCTGTCCAGAAACACGGAAAACAGGCGTGTCGCTCAAAACTGCGCAAGCGGTTTTGGGAAAACGACAGGCACAAGCATGTACCAAAGCGCATTGCCTGAATTCATTGCAGCGCGACGCGCTTTGGGCCGATTGGCGGACGAGCGGCGGCTCAGCCCCGCCCGCACAACGCAAAACCGCCGGCACGAAGGCCGGCGGCTCGGGTTACGCAATACAAGAACTCGATTACATAAGCATAAGGCGATAAACCAGGATTGCGGCCGAACTCCGGCTAAGCCAACCAACTATCCTCGGGCGCCTTTGGATCGCCCCGGAGCGCAAAATCCCAGGGTAAACGCACTTTACAGGGCGCCGGCTTCATCCTCGAAACCGTCGTCGCCGCCTTCGGAGCCGCCGTTCTCGAGGAATTTCTCGGCGATCAGTCCGGCATTCTGGCGCAACGCAAGCTCGACCTCACGTGCCGTGTCGGGATTGTCGCGCAGAAACAGCTTTGCGTTCTCGCGACCTTGGCCGAGGCGCTGGGAATTGTAGGAGAACCAGGCGCCCGACTTCTCGATGACGCCGGCCTTGACGCCGAGATCGATCAGCTCGCCTGTCTTCGACACGCCCTCGCCATACATGATGTCGAACTCGACCACCTTGAAGGGCGGGGCCAGCTTGTTCTTCACCACCTTGACGCGGGTCTGGTTGCCGACGACCTCGTCGCGGTCCTTGACCGAGCCGATGCGACGGATGTCGAGGCGCACCGAGGCGTAGAATTTCAGCGCGTTGCCGCCGGTGGTCGTCTCGGGCGAGCCGAACATGACGCCGATCTTCATGCGGATCTGATTGATGAAGATGACCATGGTGTTGGAACGCGAGATCGAGGCGGTCAGCTTGCGCAGCGCCTGGCTCATCAGGCGAGCCTGAAGACCGGGCAGCGAATCGCCCATCTCGCCTTCGATTTCAGCGCGCGGCGTCAGTGCCGCCACCGAGTCGACGACCAGCACGTCGATGGCGCCCGAACGCACCAGCGTGTCGCAGATCTCCAGCGCCTGCTCACCGGTGTCGGGCTGCGAGATCAAAAGGTTTTCGAGGTCGACGCCAAGCTTGCGGGCATAGACCGGATCGAGCGCGTGCTCGGCATCGACGAAGGCGCAGATACCGCCCTTCTTCTGAGCTTCCGCCACCGTGTGCAGCGCCAGCGTCGTCTTGCCCGAGCTTTCCGGCCCGTAGATCTCGATGATGCGGCCGCGCGGCAGGCCGCCGACGCCGAGCGCGATGTCGAGGCCGAGCGAGCCGGTCGGCACGGTTTCGATCTCGACCACCTGCTCGTTGGCGCCGAGCCGCATGATCGAGCCCTTGCCGAAGGCGCGCTCGATTTGCGACAGCGCCGCGTCCAGAGCCTTTGATTTGTCCACTGCCTTATCCTCTACAAGCCGCAAAGAATTCTGAGCCATGATACATCACCCCTTGGTCGTCAATGAAGGCCGGACAATCCGTGATCCCTGCTTGTTTTGTACCTTTTTTGTTCTCATTTGGCAAGGGGCAACAAATATCTGAAAAATAATCAATATCTGGATTTGTTCTACTTTTGTCTCACCAGGGCTGGTGCGGATATATCCCCTTGAAACATGTAACATGAAGTGCTATGTGTTGTCGCATGAGCACGACCCCTAAACCCGAAACCCTCAAATCGTTCCTCGAACGGTTCCCGACCGATGATTCGTGCCTCGATCACCTCATGGCGACGCGGTATGGCAAGCGGCACGTTTGCGCCAAGTGCGGCAAGGAAGCCAACTTCCACCGCGTGAAGTCGCGCCGTTGCTATGAGTGCGATTTCTGCGGCTATCAGGTCTACCCAACCGCTGGCACGCCGTTTGAAGCCACGCGCACATCCTTGCGCGACTGGTTCACCGTCATGTTCCTGTTCTGCTCTTCCCGCAACGGCGTGTCGGCCAAGGAAGTCCAGCGCACAATCGGCGTCACCTACAAGACGGCTTGGCGCATGTGCAACCTGATCCGCCAGTACATGGGCTATGTCGATGGCGACACGCCGCTTGGTGGCAAGGACGGCGGCATCGTTGAAGCCGACAAGATGTTTTACGGCGGCACGGACAAGATGGGCGAGGACGACAAGATGGTCGTGTTCGGCGCCATCGAACGCGGCGGCGAGGTCATCACCCGCGTCCTGCCGGGCCGTGGCCGCAAGCATGTGATGCCGGCGATCTTCGCTTGGGTTAAGCCCGGTTCGCGCATCGCACGGATGAGACCGGCGCGTTCCGCGAGTTGTCAGAGCTTAGCTACCTGCATGGCACCGTGAACCATCGTTCCGGCGAATACGTGAACGGTGCCGTCCACACCAACAACATCGAGGCTTTCTGGTCGCACGTTAAGCGCTCTATGCGCGGGACTTACGTTGCCGTTTCTGAGAAGTGGTTGCAGACTTACCTTTGGGAGTTCGAATTCCGGCAGAACCTGCGGAAGCATCCGCACTTGATGCTTGACCTTTTGCTGCAATCGTTCCCGCGCCCGGGATGGTAAGCGGTGGCTTTGTAGCCATCGCGTGTAGAAGTCTGTCAAAGCGGTCTGTCGTCTCGTCCATCTTGCGTCCCATGTTGCCGTAACGCGCATTGTACGTGATAGTTACCAATAGGGGAAATGGGGCAACGTCATTTTGATGTCTAGTGATCGGAACAGTGCGATGACCGTAGGTATCGCAACGGCGTCTGTGTGCATCGTCTTGGCTGCAATAATGGGATGGCAGCTATCATCCCAACATATCCAATACGATAAGCAGGCCGACCATTACGCCGAAGACTTTGCATCCCACTCCAATGAGGAAATATTGAAATCCTGCGGCGCTACGGCCGGCCTCGACCTCGTAAAATGCCTTCGTCAGGAACTTGAAGCCGAACGAGACACCAAGCGCGGCGAGGCCGATCTGGCAGCACAACAGAAGGTAGCCAAATGGTCCCTTGGCGCTTTCATCATATCCGGGCTCTCTCTGCTTTTCACCGCTGGCGGCGTTTGGTTGGTCTATTTGAACCTTGGTGAAGCTAGAAAGGTTACCGCTCAATCCGTCACCGCCAACGAACATGCCGTCAGGTCTAGCGCCCATGCCCATAGAATGGCTCAATTGGGTTATCGCGAGGCCCGCGCCGCCAATGCCATCGCCAAAGACGCCAGTGAGAAGGAGCTTCGGGCGTACCTCGCGGTTGCGCCAAAGGGCGTTAATCAGCTGATTGGCACGCAAGACGTGATGGGTCACATTGAAGTTCGGAACGTCGGGCGTCTGCCAGCGCACAAGGTCGTCATCCATGTCCGAATGGGCCTGTTCAACGGGCGCATTCTCGATCTCGCGGAATTGCCAGTAGTCAACGATTTGACTGATAGTGAACTGGCGCCCGTGGACAGGGTGGTTCAACCGGGCGACAACCCCGCCCAAGGATCGAAGGACCGGCAGCCGCTTGTTTTCATTACGCCAGACAATTGGGAGTTCGTCTATGTTTGGGGGTGATCTATTACTTTGACGGCTTCAACAAGCGCCGTTTCACCCGATTCTGCCATAGATACGCTATCGCTGGCCGCAATCGAGAATTTGACGAGGAGAAAGCGGGAACTCCCCCTCCGACCGAGACCCGGCATATCCTCTTCGCCGAAAAGGGCAGATACCATCAAATAGGCAACGACGCCGACTAATGCGGCCAACACCGCTCGCGCCCACACAGCGCGCCGCCTAAGCGCACCGTCCGAATCGAGGGGGACGACAGGCTTCCGTCCCTCAAAATTAGCTACATGTTCGGACGGTATACATCCGGACTGGTGCGGAGTGCAACCACGGGTCCAGAAGAGATTTCGATATCCGGCCGTCCGAATCGCGACCCCGATTGCAGGGCGACGCGCAGAAACCTAGTGTGCGCGGCCGCACGATCAACGAAAGTCACCGACCCGAAATGCCGACATCCCCAACAATCCTGGCGCTCGGCGGCGCCCATATCGACCGGCGCGGCCAGGTCTCGGGCGTCTATGTGCCCGCGGCTTCGAATCCCGGCATCATGCGCGAGGACGTCGGCGGCGTGGTTTTCAACGCGCTGCGCAGCGTGGTGAAGCGCGGCGTGTCGGCCTCGCTGATCTCGGTGCGTGGCGGTGACGCTGCGGCGGACACAGTCGCCTCGGCGATCGACAACGCCGGGATAACCGACCTTTCGGTGGTGTTCCTCGACCGCACGACGCCGAGCTACACGGCGCTGATCGATGCCGAAGGCGAGTTGATCGTCGGGCTGGCCGACATGGCGCTCTACGATCTTGCCTTTCCCAAGCAAATAAGACGCGCCAAGGTGCGCGAGGCGATCGCCGCCGCCGACGCCATCCTGTGCGACGCCAACCTGCCGACGGCGGCGCTGGAGCGCCTGCTGACGCTTGCCGGCGGTCGGCCGGTCTTCGCCATCGCCGTTTCGCCGGCCAAGGTCGTCCGCCTGGCGCCGCTGCTCGACGATCTGTCGCTGCTCTTCATGAACCGTCGCGAAGCCGCCGCGCTGGTCGGCGCCGAGCCATCCGGCAAGACTCTCGTCGACGCGCTCAGGCGGGCAGGCCTGGACACCGGCGTGGTCACGTCCGGCAGCGCTCCGGTGCTGGGCTTCGACGACACCGGAATCTTCGAGATCGATCCGCCCGCGCCGCGCAAGGTGGCCGACGTGACCGGCGCCGGCGACGCCTTGACCGGCGCAACCGTCGCCGCCTTGCTGCGCGGCCTGCCGCTGCGCGCAGCACTACGCGAAGGCCTTGCCGCGGCGATGCTCGCCATAGAGAGCCCGCAGGCCGTGCCGTCCTTCACGATCGCCAACTTCACGCAGGCGCTTGCCCTTGTGCCGGAGCCGCGGGAAGTGGCATAGGGCCACCACTGCCGAAGCAATCCGTTCGGATCGGAGACAGCCATGACGCCTGATACCGCCCGCCCCTTCGTCGATATCCATCCGCCCGTGGCGGAGGCGCTTGCCGCCGGCCGGCCCGTGGTGGCGCTGGAAAGCACCATCATCACCCACGGCATGCCCTACCCCGACAATGGTGCGATGGCCGCCAAGGTCGAGCAGATCATCATCGATGGCGGCGCGGTACCGGCGACGATCGCCGTGGTCGAGGGCCGTATCAAGATCGGCCTCTCCGACGGCGAGCGCGAATCGCTTGCCATGACCGGTGACGCCATGAAGCTGTCGCGCGCCGATCTCGGTTTCGCGGTCGCTCAAACGCGCACCGGGGGCACCACGGTTGCGGCGACCATGATCGCCGCGCATATGGCCGGCATAAAAGTGTTCGCCACCGGCGGCATTGGCGGCGTCCACAAGGGCGCTGAGAAAAGCTTCGATATCTCGGCCGACCTCGACGAACTGGCGCGCACGCCGGTCATCGTCGTCTCGGCCGGCGCCAAGGCGATTCTCGACATCGAAAAGACGCTGGAAGTGCTGGAAACGCGCGGCGTGCCGGTTATCGGCCATGGCTGCGAGACGATGCCCGCCTTCTGGTCGAGGCAGTCGCCCTTCCGCGCGCCGTTGACGCTCAATGCGGCGGAAGACATCGCGCATTTCTACAGAACGCGCCAAGCGCTGGGCCTGGGCGGCGGCATCCTCGTCGCCAACCCGGTGCCGCAGAATGACGAAATCCCGGCCGCCGAGATGGACGGCTACATCCAGGCCGCGCAAAAGGCTGCCGAGGCGCTCAACGTCACCGGCAAGGCGGTGACACCGTTCCTGCTGTCGAAGATCCTGGAGCTGACCGGCGGTCGCAGCCTCAAGACCAACATCGCGCTGGTCGAGAACAATGCGCGGCTGGCGGCGGAGATCGCCAAGGCGTTATAGAACGTTCAAGTTGCGGCAGCCCGGCCAACCGCAATGGCCGAGTTCCTTCACACCCCCTCTGTCCCGCCAGCATTTCTAACTTTCACTTCCCCGCCCTTCGTCCCGCTTCATAAGCCCGCCGCGCCCACACTGCCATTTCGTCCGGATCGTCGAAGGCCTCGTCGGGAATGCTCCAATAGGGCATCGCCACCTCCTTGCCGTGGCGCGAGCCGGTATAGGTCCATTGCTTGCAGCCGGCGGCTTCGAAATCGGGAATCGTTTGCTCGTCCGCCTTGAGCATCAGCTCGCCGCGTACGACGACCGCGACGATGACGCCGTCGCAATAGATGCCCTTGCCGCCGAACAGTTTTCGGATGGCGATCGGTCCAAGGCTTTCGAACAATTCTTCAAGACGCGCATTATCCATGCCGCGATCATCTCATCCGTCACCGGCCTTGTCATCGCCGCAACCAAAAGCATGCTGACAGGTTCAAATCTGAAAACGGAGTTCCGCCATGCCCGTCCTGCTCAAAGGCTCCTGCCGCTGCGGCGCCGTCCGCTTCGAGGTGGAGAGCCACACGCCTGTGCCCTTCATGCTCTGCTACTGCTCGATCTGCCGCAAGCAGCAGGGCGGCGGCGGGTTCGCCATCAATCTCGGCGCCGACTACGAGACGATGAACATAAGGGGCAAGCGCAGCCTCGGCGTCTATCGCGCCGAGATCGAGGACGACGAGCATCCGCATTGCGAGGTCTCGACCGGCGAGCGCAATTTCTGCAGGAAATGCGGCGCAGCACTCTGGCTCTACGACCCGACGTGGCCGGACCTCGTTCACCCCTTCGCCTCGGCGATCGACACCGACCTGCCGACACCGCCGGAAAAGGTGCATCTGATGCTGAAATACAAGGCGAACTGGGTCGAGCCGGTCGTCGGCAAGAACGACAAGGTATTCGACGTCTATCCGGAGGAATCGATCGCCGACTGGCACAAGCGAACCGGCATGTGGGTTGATTAGGGCAATTCCAGAAGAACTGCGCAGCGGTTTTCCGCCCGGAATTGTATTGAGACAATTATCTGGCGACAGGAGGCAGAAATGAACCTCACGACGCACAAGAAATTCAAAGGCGATCGTTTGATGCCTTGGGGCAAGGGCACGGTCGTCTCGGACGCCAAGGGATATGTTTTTCTGTCCGGCAACACCGCCACCGTCGACGACTACGATCCCTCGAAACACCAGGGCGGCGCTGTCGGCGACGCGGCAACGCAGTGGCGCGAAATCCTGGCCAACATAAAGTCGGACCTGGAGGAACTTGGCAGCTCGCTTGACCATTTGGTCAAGGTGACGTTCTACGTCAAAGGACCTTTTCCGTCCGGCGGCGTCCTCAGCTCACCAAACTTCCGCCTGGACGTGCTGGACGAATTCTTTGCCGAACATTGCCCGAAGCACTGCAGCTACAACAACCCGCCGCCATCGGAGGTGATCGGTGTCGCCGCCCTGGCGCAGCCTGACCTCGTCGTCGAGCTTGTGGTCATCGCCGCGCTGCCGGACTGAGCGGAAGCGCTGGCGGGCCTGGTCAGGCCGAGGCGCGTGCCTCGGCAAGCGCCTTGAGATCGGCCGGCTTCAGCTCGACGGATTCGCCGCAGCCGCAGGCCGAGCTCTGGTTCGGATTCTTGAAGGTGAAGCCGGTGCGCAGCGTCGTCTGCTCGAAATCCATCTCGGTGCCGAACAGGAAGAGGGCGGCTTCCGGCGCGACATAGACATGCGCGCCGTCGCGCTCGATATGGTCGTCCTTGGGATTCGGCTCGGTCACAAGGTCAACCGTGTACTCCATGCCGGCGCAACCGCCCTTCTTGATGCCGAGCCGGATGCCATGCGCGCTATCGCGCGCAGCCACGATCTCGCGCACGCGATCGGCGGCCTTTTCGGTCATGGTGATGACGGCGAAGCGTCCCATATTTTTTCCTTCTCCATTCCATGCAGGTTCAAGGCCTGCCGAATGATTCTCACCTAAAATGGTGAAGTTTTACGACTGGCGCAAGGTTATGGGCCTCAATACCATCCGACCGCGACCTGCGCCTCTTCCGACATGCGATCGGGAGTCCATGGCGGATCGAAGACCATTGCGACCTCGACGCCGGACACGCCCTCGACGGCGCCGACGGCGTTCTCGACCCAGCCGGGCATCTCGCCGGCCACCGGGCAGCCCGGCGCGGTCAGCGTCATATCGATCTTGACCGAACGGTCGTCCTCGATATCGATCTTGTAGACGAGGCCGAGCTCATAGATGTCGGCCGGAATTTCCGGGTCGTAGACGGTCTTCAGCGCCGAAACGATGTCGTCGGTCAGCCGCGCCAGTTCGTCGGCGGGGATCGCCGAGGCCGAAACGATGCCGTTCGCGACCGTTTCCGGCGCTTTTTCCGCGGTGGTGCTCACGTCGTCCATCATCGTCACCCGAAGAACTTTCGCGCCTTTTCCAGCGCCTCGGCCAAAGCGTCCACTTCGGCCCTGGTATTATACATGCCGAACGATGCCCTGCATGTGGAGGTGACGCCGAAGCGTTTCAACAGCGGCTGGGCGCAATGCGTTCCGGCCCGGACCGCGACACCTTGCCGATCGATCACCATCGACACGTCATGCGCATGGATACCCTGCAATTCGAACGAGATGATGGCGCCCTTGCCGGGCGCGTCGCCGAAGATGCGCAGCGAGTTGATGGCGCGCAGCCGCTCATGCGCGTAGGCCTTGAGGTCCGCCTCATGCGCGGCGATGCGCTCGCGGCCGACCTTCTCCATATAGTCGAGCGCGGCGCCCAGGCCGATCGCCTGGACGATCGGCGGCGTGCCGGCCTCGAAGCGGTGCGGCGGCTCGTTATAGGTGACGATGTCCTCCGTCACCTCCTCGATCATTTCGCCGCCGCCCATGAAGGGGCGCATCTCTTCCAGCCTGTCCTTCTTGCCGTAGAGCACGCCGATACCCGACGGGCCGTAGACCTTGTGTCCAGTGAAGACGAAGAAATCGCAGTCGAGATCCTGCACGTCGATCGGCATGTGCACCGCGCTCTGGCTGCCGTCGACGAGGACAGGAATTCCACGCGCATGCGCGACGCGCACGATCTCCTTAATCGGCGTCACCGTGCCCAGCGCATTGGACATATGGGTGATGGCGACCAGCTTGGTGCGGTCGCTCAGGCGCTTTTCGAATTCCTCGATGTGGAAGGCGCCGAGATCGTCGACCGGCACCCAGACCAGCTTCGCGCCCTGCCGCTCGCGGATGAAATGCCACGGCACGATGTTGGAGTGGTGCTCCATGATCGACAGCACGATCTCGTCGCCCTCGCCGATCCGCGGCATGCCCCAGCCATAGGCGACGGTGTTGATCGCCGATGTGGTGTTGGAGGTGAAGACGATGTTATCGGTGCTCGGCGCATTGAGAAACCGCCGCACCGACTTGCGCGCATTCTCATAGGCATCCGTCGCGGCGTTCGACAGGAAATGCAGGCCGCGATGCACGTTGGCGTATTCCTGGGAATAGGCGTGCTGGATGGTGTCGAGCACCACCTGCGGCTTCTGCGCCGAGGCGCCGTTGTCGAGATAGACCAGCGGCTTGCCATAGATCTGGCGCGACAGGATCGGGAAGTCGCGGCGGATCGCCTCGACGTCGTATGGTGTGGTTTCGATCTTCTGGTCCATCTCGAAGTCCTTGTCGGCCGAAGCCGCGATCCTTCCAACACCCCTCATCCGTCTTGGCGCTTCGCGCCAATCCACCTTCTCCCACAAGGGGAGAAGGTTAGGCGCTAGCCGTGCGTCGAAAACCAGCCGTCGAGCCGCGCTTCCAGCGCTTCGACCAGCGCCTCGTCGTCCAGTTCCTCGATCACTTCGGCCACGAAAGCCTTCACCAGAAGACCCCGCGCCGACTTCTCGTCGATGCCGCGCGCCATCAGGTAGAACAGATGGTCGTGGTCGATCTCGGTGACGGTGGCGCCATGGCCGCAGACGACGTCGTCGGCGAAGATCTCCAGCTCCGGCTTGGTCGAGAACTCGCCGTCATCCGACAGAAGCAGCGTGTTGCAGGCCATCTTGGCGTTGGTCTTCTGGGCGTATTGATGCACATTGATGCGGCCCTGGAAGACGCCGCGCGCCTTGCCGGTCACTACGTTGCGGATCACTTCGGTCGACGTGGTGTGCGGCACGGCGTGGTCGAGCACCATGGTCACGTCGGTGTGGGTGTCGCCGGCGAGAAGATTGATGCCGCGCAATTTGAAGTCGGCGCCCTCGCCTGTCGTCCTGACGACGACCTCCTGGCGAACAAGCCTGCCGCCGGCGTTCATCACGAACAGCGTCAGCTTGGCGTCCTTGCCAATATGCGCCTTGAACTGGGCGAGATGCGTGGCCGTGTCCGGCTGTTCCTGCACGATCAGCCAGGTCACTTCCGCGCCGTCGCCGACCACGAGCTGGCTGACCGAAGAGGCGAGCGCCTCGTCGCCCTCGCCTGCCTGGCGCTCGACGACAACTGCCTTGGCGCCGGCCCCGACACGCGCCAAGAGCCGGACATGCGACTGGCCGCCGGCCTGCAGGTTCTGCAATTCGACCGGCTTTTCCAGCTCGGCGCCGTCGGCGATGTCGACGAAATAGCCGTCGGCGACAAAAGCCGTGTTCAGCGCGCCGATCGCGTCGTCGCTGCCATAGGGATCCAGTCCTGGAGCCACGCTGCCGTCGGTAAGCTTTTCCGACAGGCGCTGCACCGTGACGCCGTCGATCTCCGGCAGCTTCGTCTGCGAGACGCCGTTCAGCACCGGCAGCACGGCCGAGCCTTCAAGAACCGGCGCAAGCGCCTTGACGACGGCGCCGGCCTCGAAAGCCGGCACCGACGTCAGCAGCCGGCGCAGGTCCGTATAATGCCAGGATTCGACGCGGCGCGTCGGCAAGCCGTGCTTGATCGCCTCGATCGCATCGTCGCGCTTGACCATCACCGCGCCGTCGCCGGGCAGCAGCGACAGCCGCTCGCCGAAGGCGTCGATCAGCGCCGTCTCAGCCAAGGTCCGCTGGGGCTGTGCATGCATGTTCATGACTTTTGCCTCGACCGCTCCCATGTCACGCGGCTTGCCCGATCACGCCGGCATAGCCATTGGCCTCGAGATCGAGCGCCAGCGACTTGTCGCCCGACTTGATCACCTGGCCCCTGTAGAGCACGTGCACCGTATCAGGCACGATGTGCTCGAGCAGGCGCTGGTAGTGGGTGATGACGACGATGGCCCGGTCCGGCGAACGCAGCGCGTTGACGCCGTCCGAGACGATCTTCAGCGCGTCGATATCGAGGCCGGAATCGGTCTCGTCGAGCACGCAGAGCTTTGGCTCCAAGAGCTTCATCTGCAGGATCTCGGCGCGCTTCTTCTCGCCGCCCGAGAAGCCGACATTGAGCGGCCGCTTCAGCATGTTCATGTCCATGTTGAGCGAGGCGGCGGCGTCCTTCACCCGCTTCAGGAACTCCGGAACCTTCAGCGGCTCCTCGCCGCGCGCCTTGCGCTGCTCGTTCATCGCCACCTTCAGGAATTCCATGGTCGCGACGCCCGGTATCTCCATCGGATACTGGAAGGCAAGGAAGATGCCGGCAGTAGCGCGCTCGGCCGGATCCATTTCGAGGATCGACTGGCCGTTGTAGAGGATGTCGCCCTCGGTGACCTCATAGTCCTCGCGGCCGGCGAGGATATAAGACAGCGTCGACTTGCCCGAGCCGTTCGGACCCATGATGGCGGCGACCTCGCCGGCTTTCACCGAGAGATTCAGGCCGCGGATGATCTCGGTGCCATCGTCGACGATGCGGGCATGCAGGTTTCTGATCTCAAGCATTGTTCTTTTCTCTAGTTAACTCGCCAGGGGGTGAGGGCAAACTTCCCCTGATCGTCCAAGTGGATCCATTCACCGAACTCCATAGCCAAATCGATCACGTTGTGCACATAACTGTGCCGGACCTTAAGATCGGCGGATTTGCTCGCCTCAACGGGATCGACTTGGGTACGAAGCCTACGGCCATTTAGAAAAATTGATTCATCGACAAAGTAGAAGAACGTCATCCTGAAGTTGCCGGTGTAGTCACCACCAAACCGCTCTGCGGCTTGTCCGTGATCATAGTCGAAACCTAGCGATTTCAACCTATCGTACCAAGTAAGACAGGTTCCCTTTGCAGGCAGATAGTTGCTGACAAGGTGCAACGTATCCACGTCAAATCTATCTTCCCGCTTGGTAGCGGATTTGGTAGCCACGCTGGATAAACCACCCAGTGTACCGCTCACGTAGTCGGGCCATTCCCGCCATTCCCCCCACCACGAGGTGCTGTGAAAATAGCTTAGCTCAGATGCGTCTACGCCTGACCGGAAAGCGCAGAATTGACGCCAAATTTCCATGAAAATCCGTTCCCGGCCTCCGAAATCCGAGGCAGGTCTTCCAGCCAGGGACGAAAACCACGCAGCCATAGGAGATTCAACGTCTTGCTGAACCCCTTCCGAGCTTTGCAGTGCCGCCGTTTTACGGCCGAAGAGTTTCACCCCACGCTCCCCTCTAGGCTGATTCCGATCAGCTTCTGCGCTTCGACGGCGAACTCCATCGGCAGCTGCTGGATGACGTCCTTGACGAAGCCGTTGACGATCAGCGCGATCGCCTCTTCCTCGGGGATGCCGCGCTGCATGACGTAGAACTTCTGGTCCTCGGAGATCTTCGAGGTCGTCGCCTCGTGCTCGAACTGCGCCGTCGAATTCTTGGCTTCCATGTAAGGCACGGTGTGCGCGCCGCACTGGTCGCCGATCAGCAGCGAATCGCAATTGGTGAAGTTGCGCGCGTTGGTCGCCTTGCGATGCGCCGAGACCTGGCCGCGATAGGTGTTCTGCGAGAAGCCGGCGGCGATGCCCTTGGATATGATGCGGCTCGACGTGTTCTTGCCGAGATGGATCATCTTGGTGCCGCTATCGACCTGCTGGTAACCGTTCGACACCGCGATCGAATAGAATTCGCCGCTGGAATCGTCGCCGCGCAGGATGCAGCCCGGATATTTCCAGGTGATCGCCGAACCGGTCTCGACCTGCGTCCACGAGATCTTTGAGCGATCGCCGCGGCAATCGCCGCGCTTGGTGACGAAATTGTAGATGCCGCCCTTGCCCTCGGCGTCGCCGGGGTACCAATTCTGCACCGTCGAATATTTGATCTCGGCATCGTCGAGCGCGATCAGCTCGACCACCGCAGCGTGCAGCTGGTTCTCGTCGCGCTGCGGCGCCGTGCAGCCCTCGAGATACGAGACGTAAGCCCCCTCCTCGGCGATGATCAGCGTGCGCTCGAACTGGCCGGTGTTCTTCTCGTTGATGCGGAAATAGGTCGATAGCTCCATCGGGCAGCGAACGCCCTTCGGCACGAAGACAAACGAGCCGTCGGTGAACACTGCCGAATTCAGCGTCGCGTAGAAATTATCGGAAGTCGGCACGACCGAGCCGAGATATTTTTTCACCAGCTCCGGATGCTCGCGGATCGCTTCCGAGATCGAGCAGAAGATGACGCCCGCCTGCGCCAGTTCCTTCTTGAAGGTGGTGACCACCGAAACGGAATCGAACACGGCATCGACCGCGACGCGGCCGGACTTGTAAACGTTGTCGCCGATCTCGTCCTCGTCCGTGACCGCGGTCTTCTGCACGCCGGCCAGGATTTCCTGCTCCTTGAGCGGAATGCCGAGTTTTTCATAGACCTTGAGCAGTTCAGGGTCGACCTCGCTCAGCGACTTCGGCCCCGGCGTGCTCTTCGGCGCGGCGTAGTAGTGGATGTCCTGGAAATCGATCTTCGGATAGTGGACGCGCGCCCAGGTCGGCTCTTCCAGCGTCAGCCAGCGGCGATAGGCCCCCAGACGCCATTCCAGCATCCAGTCCGGCTCGTCCTTCTTGGCCGAGATGAAGCGAATGATGTCTTCGCTAAGGCCCTTGGGGGCCTTGTCCATCTCGATCTCTGTCTGGAATCCATATTTATACTGGTCGACGTCGATCTTTCGAACCCGATCGATCGTCTCCTGCACAGCAGGCATAAGCGTTCTCCATCCACGCCGGGGTCAAGGCCCGGCAGTTTTCAAACTATGGCACCGCCGAAATCGCGTCCCAGGGAGGGACTCGCGGCGGAGTAAGCTCCATATAGTGCGTGTCCGCCGGAAATTCACCCGGCCAGGACAAAACGCACGGCTCTACCAGGCCCTAAAGCCTGAATTCGTTTTCGAGCAGCGGAAATCCGGGAACCGCGAGGCGTTTCCCGCTCCGATGCTTTGCCGCGTCAGGCGGCTTCTTCCTTGCCCGCCCGGCGCGCGACGATGCCGGCCAGTGCCGCCCGGAACGTGGCGATACCCTCGGCACCGGTCGCACGGCCGATCGAGACGCGCAAGGCGCCTAGGCTGTCGCCATGCCCCATCGCCTTCAGCACATGGCTTGGCCCGACCTTTCCCGACGAGCAGGCTGAACCCGCAGACAGCGCGACGCCGGCGAGATCGAAAGCGATCTGCGCCGTTTCGGCCTTGACGCCGGGAATAGCGAAGAATGTCGTGTTGGCAAGCCTGGGAGCGCCATTTCCGAAAATTTCCGCGTCTGGCGCGAGGTCGCGCACGATCGCCTCGACCTCGTCGCGCCGGCTCGCGATGGCGTCCATGTCGGCGAGACCGGCCAGCGCGGCACGCGCCGCAGCGCCGAAACCGGCGATCCCGGCGACGTTTTCCGTGCCGGCGCGGTGGCTCTTCTCCTGGCCGCCGCCATTGATCAGCGGGCGCGGCATCATCAGGTCGGATGCGGCCACGATCGCGCCGACGCCCTTCGGGCCGCCGATCTTGTGCGAGGACAGGATCAGATAATCGGCATAAGGAATTGACATATCGAGCGGAATCCGCCCGGCAGCCTGCACGGCGTCGACGACCAGCACCCCGCCGGCGGCCTTGACGATCTTGCCGATGCGCCCGATCGGCTGGATAACGCCGGTCTCGTTGTTGGCGGCGTGGATCGCCACCAGCGGCAGACCAGCGGCCTTGTCATGCGCGGCAAGCGCGGCGGCCAGCGCCTCGATATCGGCAATGCCGTGCCGATCGACGCCGATCTTCGTCACCTGCGCCGGCGCGAAGCGTCCACCATTCAGGATGCAGGGATGGTCGGCTTCCGAGACATAGAGATGGCTCATGGGGATAGCCCCGCGCCCCATCTGCCAGTCGGGCGTAAGCAGCGTCGAGGCGGCTTCGGTGGCGCCGGACGTGAAGACGATATGCTCGGGCTTGGCGTTGACCAGCCGCGCCACGTCGCGGCGCGCGTCCTCGACCAGCCGGCGCGAGGCGCGCCCTTCCGTGTGAACCGATGACGGGTTGGCGGCATCGAGCGCGGCGACCATCGCTGCCCGCGCTTCCGCAATGAGCGGCGCGCTGGCGTTGTAGTCGAGATAGGCGCGGATTGCGGCCATTTTCGCTCAGTTCGTCCTTCCGCCGACTATCCCGCCAGGATAGCGCGTTATTTCCTTGAAATTGCAAGGCAAGCCGTCCTATTTACCCGGCTTGCGGCGCGGGCGGCCGGACCATCGGGTTTCGGCCTCCCAGTTTTGAACAATTCTAAACTAGCTTCTAGGAACACGCTCGCCCGGCGTCAAGGCCACAGAAGATGTGGGGCCGCGGGTGAGTCGGGATCAGGAAAGTTCCGGGCGAGCGCATTCATATGCCATGTGGAGTATTTTATGCCTGAGGTCATTTTCGCCGGTCCGGCTGGTCGCCTGGAGGGACGTTATCAGCCCTCGAAGGAAAAGAGCGCCCCGATCGCCATCGTGCTGCATCCGCACCCGCAATTCGGCGGCACGATGAACAACAAGATCGTCTACGACCTCTTCTACATGTTCCAGAAGCGCGATTTCACCACGCTGCGTTTCAATTTCCGCGGCATCGGCCGCAGCCAGGGCGAGTTCGACCATGGTACCGGCGAATTGTCGGACGCGGCCGCCGCGCTCGACTGGGTGCAGTCGCTGCATCCGGATTCGAAGAGCTGCTGGGTCGCCGGCTATTCCTTCGGCGCATGGATCGGCATGCAGCTCCTGATGCGCCGGCCCGAGATCGAGGGTTTTATTTCGGTCGCGCCGCAGCCCAACACCTACGACTTCTCGTTCCTGGCGCCCTGTCCGTCGTCCGGCCTCATCATCCATGGCGATGCCGATAAGGTGGCGCCGCCGAAGGATGTGCAGGGCCTGGTCGACAAGCTGCACACGCAAAAGGGCATCACCATCACGCAGAAGACGATCCCAGGCGCCAACCATTTCTTCGCCAACGATTCCGAGCTGCTGATCCAGGAGTGCGCCGACTATCTCGACCGTCGCCTGGCGGGCGAGCTGGCCGATCCGAGGCCGAAGCGGCTGCGCTAAGCGCGGAGGGCCGTCACTCCAGGCGCCTTAAGGGGTCTGGATTCGGTCGACGGCGGCCTCGACCGGATCGGCCGTCGAAATTCTGCCTCTCGGCGCGCGGAACGGTCCTAGTCGGAATGTCCGCTTGCGCACCGGCAGCTTCGAACCGGTCTGGCCGAAGATGAAGCCGAGCCGGGCAAACACCAGCCCCGATAGCACCGCGAACGCCAGTCCGAGCCCGAAACCCGCGACCGTGTCGCTGGGATAGTGCGCGCCGACGAAGATGCGTGTCGAAGCGATGCAGGCCGTGACCGCCAGCGCGATGGTCCAGCGCCGCGGGAACAACAGCAGCAGGATGCCGAAAACGGCGCCCATCGTCGTGGCATGGCCGGATGGGAAACCGGCAAAGCGCGCGTCCATGGCGAAAGGATGCAGCGACAGGACGCCAAAGCTGTCGAAATAGAGCGGCCGAGCGCGGCCGATTCCGTATTTCAGCACGTTGACCGCAAGACCGGACAGGCCGACGGCGCAAAGCACCAGGAACGCGAAACACGTCCAGTTGTAGACGATCATCCGGCCATGCCGAGACAGGCCGCGCCAATCCGTCAGATTGGCGGCAACCAGGCAGAGCGCCGCCGGAATGAGGTACCAACCGCCGAGGCCGAATTGCGTGAAGAAATCGGTGAAGCGCGCAAAGCCGGAGGACCATTCGCCGCGCATCTCGCCCGCGCTAATATCGAGGCGCAGGAAAGTCGCAACGGTGAGCAATATCCAGGCTATGAGCCAGACGCTCCACAGAATTCTCGGATAGCGCGCCGGCCGCACGGCAAAGCGTCGCCTCACGATCGACATCGTGTCGCGGAAATTGCCGAGCGAGCGGCGGTAGAGGGCAAGGGGCGGCGCGTCGGACATGGCTGGGCGCTTATAGGGACATTCGATGCCCAACGCTATTCATCACGGCGCCACCCGGTAAAGCCCGAGCGACAGCTTGTCTCCCGACGAATAGTTGATGCCGTCGATCTCGGTCAGCCGCTTTGCCGACTTGCCCTGAGCGGCCAGCACGTTGGTAAGCTTCTGCTCGTCCTTGATCGGCGCCAGCCCGAGCGCGCAGGATGGATCGGCAAGCAGATGTTGCCCCACGCCCTCGATGTCGGTCAGCACGGTCTTGGTGCCGACCAGGAAGACCAGGCTTGGCTCCTGGAACTTCGCCGAGGCAAGCACCGTGGTGTCGCAAGGGCGGTTGGCGTCGACAGCGGCCTTGACGGCGGGGCTCAGCCAGATCGGTTTCAGCGACGGCGCGATCACGCCGAACAGCAGGCTGAAGGTGATGCCGGCGCCGACCGCGATGGCCGCGATGCGCGGCAGCGGCACCTGCAACTGCCTGTGGAAGGCAAGATAGCCGGTGACCAGAGCGGCGATCGCCGCCGGTATGCTCCACCAGGAGAAGGTCTTGGCTAGGTAAAGCGGCGCGCCGACGCAGACCACGGCAAGGCCGATCGCCACCACGGCAAGGCCGAAAGCCGTCGCCCACCACAGCCATGTCTGCCAGCGCTTCAGCGGCGCGTTGGCCTTGTCCGCCGGCAAGGTGAGCAGCCAGCCGACCAGAAGCGCCATGCCCGGATAGGCCGGCATGACATAATGCGGCAGCTTGGTCGGGATCGCCTCGAAGACCAGCCAGAACGGGATGTACCAGGCCAGGCAGAAGCGCAGCCGCGGATCGTCCCAAAACCGGTTGATAGCCTGGAGCCCGGCGCCGACCGCAATCAGCCCGAAGGGCCACATGAACAGCGAATAAGTCAGCATATAGAAGCCGGGCGGCAGGCCGTGCGATTCCTCGCCTTGCGCCACCTTGTTCAGCATGTCCTTGCCGACCGCTTCCTGGAAGAAGGCCCCGCCGCTCTTCCAGGTGATGAGGATCAGCCACGGCAGCACGATCGCCAGCACGATCAGGACGCCGCGCACCAGCTTCA
Organism: Mesorhizobium sp. Ca11; assembly: GCF_020165275.1. Classification (NCBI taxonomy): domain Bacteria; kingdom Pseudomonadati; phylum Pseudomonadota; class Alphaproteobacteria; order Hyphomicrobiales; family Phyllobacteriaceae; genus Mesorhizobium; species Mesorhizobium sp. Ca11. The sequence goes on from NZ_JAIUHU010000001.1 coordinate 74,041, forward strand.
TCTTGAGGAGCCAGCGCCAGTCGCGGTCGAAGGCAAAGAGGGCAGCGGCGGTCAGCAGCGACAAAAGCGGTGAAACCGGGCCCTTGATGAGAATGCCGAAGCCTTGCGCGATCCAGAAAATCCACGGCAGATGCCCGGGAACCGGTTCGTTGCGCTTCGAAGCCCAATAGACCTGCGCCAGCGCGCCTTGCGCTATCACGCAGCAGGCGAGAAGCATGGCATCGGTCTTGGCGTCGCGCCCCTCGAAGGCGGTGGCGAAGATCGCCGCCATCATCAGGCCGGCGGCCAGCCCGGCATTGGCGCCGAAGAGTTTTGTCCCGGTCCAGCCGATGCCGACGACAGCGAGCGCGATGCCCAGCATCGAGACCAAGCGATAGATCCAGATCGGCGCCGCGGCCCCCTCGCCGCTCAACGCCACGGCGGCCGACTGCAGCCAGTAGATGCCGATCGGCTTCTTGTAGCGCGTGACATCCTGCAGGCGGATATCGACATAGTCGCCGGTCTCGACCATCTGCTTCGTCGACTGGACGAAACGGGATTCATCGCGGTCGACCGGCGGCAGGCTTGCCAGCCCGCTGACGGTCATCACGATGCTGAACAGAAAGAGGAAGAGGGAGTTCCTGTTCATCGCGGGAGCTTTTCCGATCTGAAACTGCGGGATGGCCCCGTCGCGGTGCATGGCGCCGTGTCTTTGCGCGGCGCCTCATTACGCCAGCAAAAAGGGCGAGGCAAGGACGCGCCGCGCCGTATGCGATTCCAAGCAAAACCGGAAACCACTTTTGCTGATCGCGCTTGGATGCTAAACGCGCGCCTTCATATCAAGCATGGCCAAGCGCCCGGCGACCTCCAGGAAGAAAAAATGTCCGCCTTCAAATCCGATTTCCTGCGCATCATGAGCGAGCGCGGTTTCATCCATCAGATTTCGGATGAATCCGCCCTCGACCAGCTCTTCGCCAAGGAAACGGTGAGCGCCTATATCGGCTTCGACGCCACCGCCAAAAGCCTTCACGCCGGGTCGCTGATCCAGATCATGATGCTGCATTGGCTGCAGCAGACCGGCCACCGGCCGATCGCGCTGATGGGCGGCGGCACCTCGATGATCGGCGACCCGTCCTTCAAGGATGAGGCGCGCAAGCTGCTCACCCCGCAGGACATCGACGACAATCTCGTCGGCATCCGCCGCAATTTCGCGCCTTACCTGAAATTCGGCAGCGGCCCGGGCGACGCGGTCATGGTCAACAATGCCGACTGGCTGATGCAGATCAATTACGTCAATTTCCTGCGCGATGTCGGCCGGCATTTCTCCGTCAACCGCATGCTTGCCTTCGATAGCGTGAAGCTGAGGCTCGACCGCGAGCAGTCGCTGTCCTTCCTCGAATTCAACTACATGATCCTGCAGGCCTACGACTTCGTCGAGCTCTACAAGCGCGTCGGCTGCCGGCTGCAGATGGGCGGCTCGGACCAGTGGGGCAATATCGTCAACGGCATCGACCTCGGCCACCGCATGGAGGGCGTGCAGCTCTTCGCCATGACCACGCCGCTGCTCACCACCTCCTCCGGCGCCAAGATGGGCAAGTCCGCCTCGGGCGCGGTCTGGCTCGATGGCGACATGCTCTCGCCTTACGAATTCTGGCAGTACTGGCGCAACACCGAGGACGCCGATGTCGGGCGCTTCCTGAGGCTCTATACGACTCTGCCGCTCGACGAGGTGGCGCGCCTTGAAAAGCTCGGCGGCTCGGAGATCAACGAGGCGAAGAAGATCCTCGCCACCGAGATCACCGCCATGCTGCATGGCCGCGAGGCGGCCGAGACCGCAAGCGAGACGGCGCGCAAGACTTTCGAGGAAGGCGCGCTCGCAGACACTCTGCCCAGCGTCGAGGTCGCCAAATCGGACCTTGAGTCAGGCGTCGGCATCCTGGCGCTGTTCGTGAGCGCCGGGCTGGCCGGCTCGAACGGCGAAGCGCGCCGGCATGTCCAAGGCGGCGCCGTGCGCATCAACGATCAGCCCCTGACCGACGACCGCCGCGTCGTCACGCTTCAGGATCTCGGCCCGGAAGGCGTCGTGAAGCTTTCGCTCGGCAAGAAAAAGCATGTGCTGGTACGGCCGATCTGATCGGCCGAACCTTACTGCGCAGTTTGGGACGGTTGCTGCCTGTACTCGAAGATCGAGCGGAATATGCCCGGCGCCACCACCGATAGCGGATTGATGTTGAGCGTCGGCTTGTTGGCATTGCCGCGCAGCCGGTAGGTGACGCCGATCAGGCCGCGGTCGCGTCCGTTGCCCAGCAACGGCCCGAACAGCGGCAGTTCGCCGAAGATGCGGTTGAGCCCGTAGACCGGCATGAAGGTTCCGGTCATGTCCATGTTGTTGTTGGGATCGTAGAGCGTTCCCTGGAAGGTCGTGCCGATGCGCGGACCGCGCAGCAGGCCGTTCGCCAGTTTCAGATAGCCGGAACCCTTGTCGATCTCGGCAAAGCCGCGTTCGAACTGCACCCTGGACGTGTCGATGTTGCTTTTGACGGCCTGGTTCAGGCTGCGTGTATCGCCAGCCGGCGTCGTCGACACGATCGAGGCCAGCTTGGGCTCGTTGACCACATAGAAATTGCGGGCATCCACCTGTCCCTTCATCGGCCCGTCGCCGGCGCCTGAGAGCGACAGCGTGATCGCGCCGCCTTGCATGTGCTCGTAGACATTGAGGAAACGCAGGATCGCGCCGGCATCGGCAGACTTCACCCTGAGCACGCGGCCGCCTTCGCTGGTGGTGTTGTTGATCGCGATCGCGGCCCCCGAGCTTGCCGCGGCGGTGACGTTTAGCCCATTCACCCGCGATCCGGCGGCACTGTATTCGAGCTTGAGATTGGAAAGCACCTCGTCATGAAAACCGGTCAGCGATGCCACATCGGCGCTCACCGAGATCGCGTCGCTGCCGGCGCCCTTCGTGGCTGTATCGACATCCGAGGTGAACTGTTTGATCAGCGAGCGGGCGTCAAGCGACGCGCCGCTGACATCGACAGCGTAGCTCTTGCCTGAACGCTTGACCGAAACGGCGATGTCGTCGCCTCTGTTCAACGCGACTTTGCTGAAGCGGGCCGCGGACAGCGAGCCGTTGACCAGCGTCACATTGCCGTCGATCGAGAAGCTTTTTCCGTCGAGAGCGAAATCGGTCAATGTGGTGGTGCTGCCGGACTTCGCCATGTCGAAAGCGACCTTGGCGGGAATGCCGGCGCCCTTGCTCCAGCCCGCCCACGGAATGTCGAGCCTGGCATTGGTCAGGTCCGCCGAAACCTGCTGGGCGCCCTCGCCGCTCTTGTCGATCGCCACCTTGATGGTTCCCGACAGCAGGGCCGACAGTCCAGGCATGCTGGCGTTGCGCGTCTTGTCGTCGAGGACCAGCGTAACCTTGCGGCTTCGCGCCGGCCCGTCGTCGGCGAGCGGCTCGACGAGATCGAGGTCGGCCGGAATGCCGTTGAGCTTGGCCTCGGCGGAAATCACCGCCTGCTTTGGCCCGACGGTGATCGAGCCATCGGCGTCGGTCACGGTCTGGTCCTCGAAAGGCTTCGCCAGCGACAGGTCCCGATAATCGAGCGAAACCAGCCAATCTAGCTTCGAGGTGTCCATGCCCTTGGTCAGCGGAATGTCCGCTCTGACATGGCCGGTGACGGTGCCGGACAGGTCTTCCGGTGCCAGTCCGACATGGCGCATGGCATTGATCGGCTCATAGGAGGCCAGTTCGGCGATCGCCGGCGCCTCGCCCGCCACGTCGATGTCGAGCCCCCCGATGACAATCGGTCGGTTTGCATTCTTGACCGTCAGCGTGCCGCCGCTTGCCGCCACGGTGCGGCCGCTCGGCATATAGACGCTGCCCGAGGAGAGCGCGATATCGACATCGTTACCATGGAACGCAACCGCGCCGACGGCGTCGCGGACCGGCGGGATACGCCCGGCGGTATCGAAGCGCGATCCTTCGATCTGGAAACGGCCGAATACTTCATCGCCGGTAAGCGGCACGCCGTTGCCGAGGCGCCCCGGCGCGACCTGGAACTGCAGATTGGCGTCGGTCACCGTGCCGCCGAACAAGTTGCCCAGCACCCAAAGCCGCGCGTTGCGGGCCGAGAACCACGGCCACAATTGCTTGACATGCGAGACTGGCATGTCATGCACGTTGAGCGACAGCGATACCCCTGGCGGGCCGTGGTCGATGAAGGCGACGGTGGCCGCGCCCAGTACCTCGCCCGGTCCGCCGGAGCGCACGCCGATCTGCTCGGCAACGAGCTTGCGGCTCTTCGGCTGGTAGACACCGGCGATACGGGCCAGGAACTGAAGCGCCGGTTCCTGCGATTCCGAAGGCGCCAGCGTCGAGCCGTCGCTGGTGAGATCATAGCGGTAGGCGGGCTCCTCCCCCGCAGCTGCCGGCTTCGGCCCGATCGATCCGGCAAAGTTGAAGCTGGAGCGGCTGCTCCTGATCAGCAGCCGGTCGACCGAGATCTTGTTTGAACCGGCCACCAGCGTGGCATCGGCTTCGACATCGGTCGGCAGCAGCCCGCGCTCGCCCAGGTCGAGCACCGAACCGTTGAGGGAGAGCGAAGCCGCGAGGCGCGACGGGTTGTCGCCCGACGCTTCCGAGCCCGAAAGCTTCAATGCGATCGAACCCAGCTTGGCGCCATCGGCCGGGGCGGCCTCGGTCGAACTGCCCTTGCCGGGGGCGCCTTCTATCTCGAGATTGGCGTCCAGCGACGAAATGCGCCTTGCCGTCGCATCGCGCGTCGCCGAGGCGGTCAAAGTCGCGTGCCGGCCATCGACATCGGCATCGTAGGAAACCTGCATGCGTCCCGCGCCTGTCTGCGCGACGGTCGCCGAGGCGATGGTCACGCGCTTGACCGGTCCGGCGTCCGGCAGCTTGAACTCGACATTGCGCAGATCGATCTGTCGCATCGAGTCCTCGCGCACGGCATCAAGCGCGCCGTTGACGCCTGAAAACACCGCCGCCGACACTTTCTCCGGGTCGACAAGGCCATCCGCGTTGCGCAGCGCCGCCGTCCAGTCGCTGCCTCCGGAGGGCATGGCCCCCACCACGATATGGGCATCGGAAAATCTGGCGCTCGTCAGCCGGACGTCGCCCGAAAGCAGCGGCAGAAGGCGCATGCCGAAACGTACGCGTCCGATATCGGCCATCGGCTTGCCGTCGGCCGTCTTCAGGCTGACATCGTTCACCTGCAGGGCGACGAAGCTCGACCCGTCGAGCGTCAGCCGAGCCGGGCCGACGGCGACGTTGACATCGATGCCGGCCAGCTTCTCGATGGCTGTCTCCGCCTCAGTCCGCAGGCGCTCCGTGCCGATGCCGGAGGCGCCGAGGACATAGACACCCGCCGCCGCCAGAAGCATGAGCGCGCAAAACCCGGCAAACACCCGGCCGAGGACGCGGAAACGCCGCCGCACGGCTGCCCGGCCGAGCGGCGGCACGCTGCACGCGGACGGAAGCCTCGCCAGGTCGGTGATCTCGTCACGCCTGAACCTGATCTTCTCGTGCTGCGGTTCTTCCTGATCCAAGCAATATTCCGTTGTGACGAACTCGTCGTGGACGAATCCCCGCCTCACGTTATATCGATGATTTCCCGCGCGTAACCGCAAACAAGGGCATCGATATGGCTGACCTCGAGGTGGGCGACGCAGCGCCGCAATTCGATCTTCCGCGTGACGGCGGCGGCTCTCTCAGCCTCGCGGCGTTCCTGGGCAAGCCAGTTGTACTTTACTTCTATCCGCAAGACGACACCACAAGTTGCACCGCCGAGGCCATCAGCTTCTCGCAGTTGAAGCCGGAGTTCGAGAAGGCCGGTGCCGTGGTGATCGGGCTGTCGCCTGATAGCGCGAAGAAACACGACAAATTCAAGGCGAAGCACGATCTCACGGTCGATCTCATCGCTGACGAGGAGCGCAAAGTGATCGAGGCCTACCGTTTGTGGGTCGAAAAGACGATGTATGGGCGCAAATATATGGGTGTCGAGCGCGCCACCTTCCTGATCGGGAAGGACGGGCGGATCGCCCGTATCTGGCGCAAGGTTCGCGTCAAGGGCCATGCCGAGGCCGTGCTGGAAGCCGTTCGCGCGCTCTGAGCGTCGCCAAAGCCCGCCAAAGCAATCGACAATTATGGTCGTTACTCGTCAGATGCCTCAGGCTTCGGCTGCCGCCGCGTCCTCCAGGATTTCGAACGATGGCTCACCTGATCGGCCAGCGCGGCAAGATGGCCACGCAAGCCGCGCGCGCCCATCATGGACGACAGCGTGACTGATTGCGTGGCAAAGCGCCGCTTGAAATCCTCGCCGCCGCAGAGAAAATCAATCGTGGCAAGGCCGCGGTCGAACGACCATTGGATATAGTCCATCATCAGTACCATACCCGGCGAGGCGCGCTCGTATTCGGGATCATAGGTGGTGACGAAAGCCATCATCGTGCCGTGCTGCTCGAAATTGATCGAGACGGCGACGATCGTGTCGTCAAGCTCCAGCACGAAGATGCGCAACAGCCCGAGATCGGCCAGCACCGAAATAAGCGCGGCGAGAACCGGCGAGCCCTTGTCGAACAGATCCGAGGCACGACCATGGCGAGCGAGCCAGAGGCGCTTCAGCGTCGCGACGCGCTCGAGCACCGGTTCGCGCGGGTCCTCCGCATCCAGCAGCCGGAAACGCAATGCACCGCTTTCTTCCATGAACTTGCGGCCGCGACGATAATTCTGCCGGCCCTTCTTGGACAACGTCTCGAACCATTCCGCGCCACCCTGCCAGGAGCCAGCGACACGATAGCTAAGTTCAGCGCGGTGGTTGGGCCGAAGCGCCTTGCCATGAGCCGGTTCCAGCAGGGCATGAACACCGGCATCCGGTAGCAGTCGGTTGAGATAGATCAGGTCGAAGCCACCCTGGTCAAAAACATACTGCCAGAGGCGGAAGATCGCCCGCGGGTCGCTGTGAGGTGCAACCAGCGCGTCGCCATAGTCACTGTGATCCTTGGCCGCCCATTCGAGTACGCGGATGCCGGAACGCCTGAAGGTCGCGAGCGCTATCACGCCATCGAGCCGGTCGCCGTTCCAGGCAAGCCCAATCCTGAGCGCGCGCCGCTCCTGCTGCGGGGTGGTGCGCCACCAGGCCGCGATCCAATCCGGGTGCTGGAAGACAAGCCCGCCAGCCCGGTGCCAGAGCGCGCTCCAGGCCGGTGCGATCTCGGCAAGGCGCGCCGCCGTTGTCACGACTTCGAAGGTGCGTGTCCGCGGGATTGCGAGAACAACGGGAGCGTTCATGGCCGTGTCCCCTCCGAGGCTCGCGAGGTGCGTGACCGTGGCTTTCCGGGCCGGATGCGCCTGGCAATATGTCCCCACATCCGCCTCAGCGGCATGACGTAAAGGCCTGCGAGCGACTGATAGTCGCGCACATCGCGATCGACCAGTCCGAACTTGAAGTCCTCGTCAGGCTTCGGCACACACAATGTTCCGAAGAGCCGGTCCCAGAACGAGAAGAGCAGCCCGAAGTTCTTGTCGTAGTGGCGCGGATCGACGCTGTGATGCAACTGATGCCAGTGAGGACACAGGATCAAATTGTTGAGCGGGCCGAACGAGATCTTGAAATGCGTGTGCCTGACGAAATCCATCATCAGGATGTTACGCATGACATAGACGTTGACGCCAAAAACGGTCAGTTCGACAAGGTTCAGCGAAATCAGCGACCAGATGCCGAAGCAGAGCCCCACGACGATGCCGTCCCAAGCTCGGTTCATCAACTCGTCGAGCGGATGGACCCGACCTCACGCGGGATGGCGAACTCGAAAAACTCCTTCCAGCTCTTCTCCTCGACCGCGCGCCAATAGGCCACAAGCGCGCTGACAAAGGCAGTCAGCAGCAAAAGCCCGGTCGCCAGCAGACTGGTGCCCGAAATCTTGTCGAGGATCTTGCCAACCAGATCGCCCAGCATTCCCACCGCCACGATGAATCCCAAATACCAACACGCCTTTACTCGAAAAACGTCAACTAAACGCAATCGAAGACAGTTAAGAAACCCGAGCCTTGCTCTGCGAGCTACAGGCTGCTCCTGGCAGAACTTTGGTGCTCATCGCCAACGCGACACGGCGTCCGCGTCCTGAAGATTTTCGCGCTACCTCATGCCCGTACTGCGTGCATCCGGCGCCGCGCGGTCGACACGGCAAAACTTTGTTAACCCTAATAATGTGTAATCAGGCTTGTCGTTAGTCCGTAACGAAAGCTTGGTCCCCGTGAAACCAACCGGTCAGTCAGCTGTCTTCGGCAGGCGTAAGGAACCGCACACGGTCATCATCGCCCGGGGCGACGAGATCAGGCATTTCACCATCCGCCCCTGGCTCGCGGCCTTCATCGGCTCGGCTCTGGCGGCGATCGCCATCGGCTATCTGCTCGCGACTTCCTATCTGGTGCTGCGCGACGACCTGATCGGCGCCACGACGGCAAGGCAGGCGCGCATGCAGCAGGCCTATGAGGACCGCATCTCGGCCCTCCGTGCCCAGGTCGACCGCATCACCAGCCGCCAGCTTCTCGATCAGCAGCTGATGGAGACCAAGGTCAGCGAGCTGCTGGCCAGGCAGACCCAGCTCAGCGAGCGGCACGGACGGCTTGGGCCGATCCTCGAGCGCGCCGAGAACGAGGTCGGTGACGCACCTGCAACGGGCGCAACGGCACCCAAGCCCGACGAGCACGCCGAGGTCACCGGCAGCCTTTCGCAGGCGTCGACCTATTCCGTCGCATCCTTGGACGCCGGCGATACAAGGCCCTTCTCGCTCTGGTCGACACGGTCCGATCCGCTTGACGGCGAAACGGCGGCCGATCGCGCCGACAAGCTGTTCGTCTCGATCAATGCTTCGTTGAAGGCCATCGAGGGCCAGCAGCTTTCGCGCATCGCCACGCTTGCCGACAACGCCTACAAGAATGCCGATGCCATAGCGCAGGCACTGGAAGCGGCCGGCCTGCCGGTCGACGGCGAACTGAACAAGAGCGATGTCGGCGGCCCGCTGGTTCCGCTTGATCCCACCATGGGTTTCGACAGCAAGGTCAAGGAGTTGGACGAGGCGCTCGATGCGCTCGACCAGATCAAGAAAGAGGCGCGCAAGCTGCCGCTCGCCAATCCCGCCCCGGGTCGCACGGTGACCAGCCCCTTCGGCGTGCGCACCGATCCGATCCTGGGCAGCGCCGCCCTGCATACGGGAATGGATTTCAGGGCGCCGATCGGCATGCCGGCCAAAGTCACCGCCGCCGGCGTCGTCACAAGAGCCGGCTGGGCCGGCGGCTACGGCCGCATGGTCGAGGTCGACCACGGCAACGGCTTTGCCACACGCTACGGACATCTGAGCGAGATCGATGTGAGTGTCGGCCAAAAGCTCGCCGCCGGCGACGTCATCGGCAAGACCGGCAGCAGCGGCCGCTCGACGGGTCCGCACCTGCACTACGAAGTGCGCCACGATGGCGAGGCGGTCGACCCGCTGCGCTTCCTCACCGTTGGCAAGAAGGTCGCGCAGTACCTTTGACCGGCTGATCCAAATCGGCGCCGTGCCCGATCTCGATCATCCGATCGACAATCCCGGCATCGATACCGGCCGCCGCACCGCTCGCGCCGGCCAGTCAGGCTTTGACATGGATATCCCGCGGGAATCTCGTCAGCGTCTCGTTGCCGGTATCGGTCACCAAGATGGTCTCGCTGATCTCGATACCCCAGCCATCCATCCACATGCCCAGGATGGAATGAACGACATTGCCGGGTTGGAGCACCGTCTTGTCGCCCGGTCTCAGGCTGATCGTATGCTCGCCCCAATCCGGCGGATAGGCGACGCCGATGGAATAGCCGATACGCGATTCCTTCTTCAGCCCGTGGCGCTCTATGACCTTGCGCCATGCAGCTTCGACCGCCTCAGCGGTCGTTCCCGGACGTGCGGTTTCGAGCACCGCATCCATGCCCTCGATCACCGCCTTTGCCGTGTCTGCGACGCGGGTCGGCATCCTGCCGAGCTGCATGGTCCTGGCGAGCCCGGCGGCGTAGCGGCGGCAGACGCCGGCAAGCTCGAGCGCGATCGTTTCGTCCTTTCCGAACCGCCTGTCGCTCCACATGATGTGCGGCGCGGACGCGTTCTCGCCGCCGAGGATCGTCGGCGGCAGCGCCGTGATGTCGCCGGCGAAATCCGGGCTGCCGGCGATCTGCGCCGCCTGGATGGCGGCGATCGCATCGCATTCGCGCACGCCCGGCGCGATGACTTCGTAGGCCCGCGCGACCGCCGCTTCGGCCAGCCTCGATGCGTCGCGCAGATAGGCGATTTCCGGCGCCGACTTCACCGCGCGGATCCAGTTCACGAGCAGGTCGGCGTCGTGCCATTTCGCATTGGGCAATCCGGCGACGAGCCGCGCATGTGCCTTCGGCGAAAAATAATAGGCTTCGAGCTCGACGCCGATATGGCGGCTTCCCCATCCCTTGGCGACAATCCAGGCCGCGATCCAGTCCATGGGATGACGATCGGCGCGCTGAACGTGGTCCTCCGGAAATCCGATCACGTTTTCCGGCTTCATCCAGGCCGTCAGCAACCCGCCGGCCGCATCCATGGCGCGGCCGATCCAGACCGGCTCGGCATCCTCGATGGGAACAAGCACGACCTGCGGCGTGTAGAACGACCAGCCGTCATAACCGGTGATGTAATGCTGGTTGGCGACGTCGTTGACGATCAGGAGTTCGATGCCGCGCTTGGCCATCTCGGCGCGGATTCTTGCGAGCCGCCGCTGGTACTCTTCGCGGGCAAAAGGCAGCTCAATCATCTTTCCTCCTCATCGGGATCGATCTGGGCGGGACGAAGCCCTGTCGTCCACCATTGCGGTGGTTTTGACCGGCGACAATCGGCCAGGACGATGCATGGGCAGGGCCTAGCCGAACGGGGAGCGATTGACTCGAAGCAAGTTGTAGGATGATATGTATCACCCGATATCCAGACATGAACCTTCATGACCGTTCATCGCCTCTCGCCGGAAATCCTCAGCGCCATGGAAGGTGCCGTCGGCCGAAACGGCATTGCCGTCGAGCCGGCTGGAATGGCGAAATATCTGGGCGACTGGGCGGGCGACTATCAGGGTGACGCTCTTGCCGTGCTGCGACCTGGTTCGGTAGCCGAGGTGCAGGCGCTGATGCGCCTGTGCAATGAGCTCGGACTCGGCGTCGTTCCACAGGGCGGCAACACCGGCCTGGTGTCAGGCGCGATCGACAGCAAAGGCGGCGGTCTGGTTGTCTTAAGCCTGGAGCGGCTGAACGCCATCCGGCAGATCGATGCGGATAATTTCACGCTGCGTGCTGATGCAGGCTGCGTGCTGCAGACGATCAAGGACGCCTGCGAGGCGCGGGATTGCCTTTTCCCGCTCGCGCTCGGTGCGCAAGGCAGCTGCCAGATCGGCGGCAATGCGGCCACCAACGCCGGCGGCGTCAACGTGCTGCGCTACGGCATGGCGCGCGACCTGATCCTCGGCCTCGAAGTGGTGCTGGCGGATGGCGAGCTGTGGAACGGCTTCTCCGGTCTGCGCAAGAACAACAGCGGCTATGATTTGAAGCAGCTTTTCATCGGCTCGGAAGGCACACTGGGCATCATCACCGGTGTCGAGGTCAAGCTGTTTCCGAAGCCGGCCAAGACAGAGACCGCCTATCTCGGCCTGGCCTCGTTCGAAGCGGCCGTCACGCTCTTCAACCGGGCACGCCGCGACTGTTCGGACCTGATCTCCGCTTTCGAGATCATCGGCGCCGAATGCATCGAGCTTGCCCGGCTGGTCGACCCCACAACGAGAGCGCCGGTCCCGGCACCCGTCCAGGTGCTGATCGAATTGTCGTCCAGCGCCGCCATCGATCTCAACGGCCTGCTGGCCGGGTTCCTCGGCGATGCGGTGGAGAGCGGCCTGGTGACCGACGCGGTTCTCGCCGCGAGCACCGCGCAGGCCAGGAGATTTTGGGCGATCCGCGAAGGCCTGGTCGAAGGCCAGGCCAAGCGCGGCTATCATGTGCGCACCGACCTGTCGGTGAAGATTTCCGACATCCCGGCCCTGATCGAGCAGGCCCGCCGCTTCGTCGCAAACGATCATCCCGGCTGGATTCCCCTCGCCTACGGCCACGCCGGCGACGGCAACATCCATTTCAACGTGCTGCCGCCGGCCGACCTTGCCGAGGCCGAGACTCGTGCGCGTGGCGCCGAGGTTATCGCCGGGCTCTATGAAATCGCCGCCGGCCTCGGCGGCTCGATCAGCGCGGAGCACGGCATCGGCCGCAGCCGCCGCAAGGAGTTCTGGGCCGGCCTATCGCCGACGCATCGCCGCATGGTCGCGGCGCTGAAGAACGCCCTCGACCCCAAGGGCGTGATGAATCCCGGCTGTCTGTTGCCCGCGACGGAGACTTTTCCATGAAGCAGAGACTGGCCGCCATCGGCACCGTCGAGACATTGCCGCACCGGGTCGCCGCCTTCCTCAGCCGCGAGATCGAATCCGGCGAGTTGAACCCCGGCGCGCGCCTGCCGACCGAGCAGGAACTGTCCGAAAAATTCGGCGTCAGCCGCAACGTGGTGCGTGAGGCGATCGCCCAGCTCAGGGCCGACGGCATGATCGAGGCCCGGCAAGGCATCGGCGCTTTCGTGCTGGCCCCCGAGCAGCGGGCGGCGATCCGCATCGACCGCGAGGCGCTCAAGGACACGCACAACATGGAGCGGCTGTTCGAGCTGCGCTGCATCCTCGAGGCCGAATCGGCAGCGCTTGCCGCGGCGCGGCGCAATCAGGGCCATCTCGATTCGATCAAGGCTGCGCTCGACCGCATGGGCGGCGAGGAGCGTTGGGAAGAAGGCAGCATCGACGCCGATCTGCTCTTCCACCGCGAGATCGCGCGCGCCACCGGCAACAGCTACATCCATACCTTCATCTCGTTCGTCTGCGAGCAGATCCGCCACTCGATCCACTACGCGCGCATGACCAATCCGCTGCACGATCTCGTCGAGATCAATGTCGGCGAGCATGTGCGTATCTTTGAGGCTCTGGTGGCGGGCGATCCGGCGGCGGCGGAAGCGGCGATGCGGGCGCATATCGTTGGCGCCGCCAACCGCGTCGGCGTCAAGCTGCCGCTCTCGAAAGCCAATGGAGCGAAATAGCCATGCCGACGAGCGTCACCCGCATCTCCGATGTCTGCCTGCTGGTCGAAAACATCGAAAGGACGGTCGACTTCTACGTTGAAAAGCTCGGCTTCCGCCTGCGCCGCCGCGCTGAAGGCTTCGCCGATTTCCATGGCGAGGGCGTGACGCTCGCCGCTTGGGAGCTCGACCACATCAACCGGCATACGGGCGTGTCCAACCTGAGATCGCCGCGCCATGCGCACAAGGTCTGCGTCGCCGTGCAGCTCGACACGCCGGCCGATATCGACTGGCTGCATGGCGAACTCAGCGCCAAGGGCGTGCCCTTCTACGGCCCGCCCGAAAACTACGTCTGGAACGCGCGCTGCGCCTATTTCACGGACCCGGACGACACGCTTTGGGAGCTTTACGCTTGGCTCGACGGCGGCCCTGGCGACTACCACGACGAACAGCCGTAGACGACGCCGAGCCGAAGGGAACGGCGCCTGGAGAAGAGACGAGAAAAGTCTGCAACAGGAGCGAAAAATGAGTGGGAACAGGGACTTCGAATTGAATCGCCGCGCTTTCGTGAAAGGCGGCATGGCTGCCGTGGCGGCCGTATCTGCCGGCATGCAGCTGGTGCTGACGCCCGGCGCCAAGGCCGCCGGCAAGGTCGTCATCCAGTATGACTGGCTGATGTCCAACGGCCAGATCGGCGATATCGCGGCCGTCGCCAATGGCTACTTCAGGGACGCCGGGCTCGAGGTCGAGTTCAGCCCCGGCGGTCCGAATGCGTCGACCGTGCCGCCGGTGATCTCGGGCGCCGCGCAGCTTGGCCAGTTCTCGGAAACGCCGCAGCTCTATTCGGCCCGCGCCAGCGGCGTGCCGATCAGGATCATCGCCTGCGGCTTCCGCACCGGTCCTTATGCATTGACGTCCAAGCCCGCAAAACCGATCCGCGGCGTGGCCGATCTCAAGGGCAAGAAGATCGGCATCCAGCCGACGGCGCGCTTCGTCATCGACGAGATCCTGGCCAAGAACGGCATCGATCCGTCGGAGGTGACCATCGTCAATGTCGGCTTCGACAAGGCGCCGCTGGTTCGCGGCGATGTCGACGCGATCGGCGGCTGGATTACCAACACGCAGGCGCTCAGCGTCGTCGGCGACGACCGCATCGACCTCTTGACGCGTGACCTCGGGCTGAGCTCCTACGCCGATGTCTATTTCGCGACCGACGCGGCAATCGAAAAGGATCCTGAGACACTGGCGAAGTTCATCGGCGCCGTCGGCAAAGGCTGGGGCTGGGTCCACGCCAACCCGCAGGAGGCGGTCAAGAAGATGGTCGCCGCTTATCCCGAAATGGATCTCGGCTGGGAGGAAAAGACCGTCAACCTGGTGCTGAAACTCTCCTTCGACGGCGCAACCGCCAAGGATGGCTGGGGTACGTTCGACCCGGCCTCGATCGAGGAGCAATTGGCGCTGCTCGACAAGGTTGGCCAATATCCGAACGGCCGCCCGGCGACCGCCGATGTCTACACCACCAAGATACTCGAACTCTCGGCCGCAGACCGGCCCAAGCTCGACGCGCCCGCCGCGTGATGCCGGACGCGATCGAAGCGCGACAGCTGGATGTCGGCTATGGCTGCCGGCAGACAGCCGTCAAAGTGCTCGCCGGCCTTGACCTCACCGTCGCGGCCGGTTCCTTCCTGTCGATCCTGGGGCCGTCCGGCTGCGGCAAGTCGACCTTGCTCAGAGTGGTGGCCGACCTGCTCGACCCGCTTGGCGGCTCGATCAGCGTGCTGGGCGAAACGCCGCATACGGTGCGCTCGCGCCGCGATGTCGGCTTCGTGTTCCAGGATTCGACCCTCCTTCCCTGGCGCACGGTGCGCGACAATGTGCGCCTGCCGCTCGGCGTCGGTCAGGGCAGCCTGACGCGCAAGATCGAGGATCGCAGCACGGAACTGCTGGAATTGATGGGGCTCGGCGGCCTCAGTGAGCGCTTGCCGCATCAGCTCTCCGGCGGCCAGCGCCAGCGCGTGGCAATCGCGCGTGCCTTGCTCGGCGAGCCCAAATTGCTTTTGATGGACGAACCCTTCGGCGCGCTCGACGAGATCACGCGCGACCGGTTGAACGACGAACTGCTGTCCCTTTGGCGGCGCAGCGGCACAACTATCCTTTTTGTCACCCATTCGATTGCCGAAGCCGCCTATCTTGGTGAGCGCGTCATCGTGCTGGCAGCCAATCCTGGGCGCGTGGTCAAGGACCTCGACATGCGGCCCTTCAAGCAGGAGGGCAACCGCTGCAAGCGCGAGGATCCGGCGATCGTCGCCGCCATGGCCGACCTGCGCGTGGCGCTGGAGCGCGCATCGTGAGACAGGCGCCGCTCTCCCCGCAAATGACGGTCGCGCTTCCCATCCTGGGCGCGGCTTCGATCCTGCTTGCCTGGCAATATCTTTTGCCGTTGCTCGGCGTGCCGGCCTATATCGTGCCGACGCCGACAGCGATCCTCGGCGTGTTCCAAAAGAATTTTGCGCTCCTCATCGACAATCTGAGGCCGACGCTGATCGAGGCGCTGGCCGGCTTCGTCATCGGCAATCTCGCCGCCGTGCTGCTCGCCGTGCTCTTCGTCCACAGCCGCGTCCTGCAAGCCGCCTATTTCCCGATCGTGCTCTTCTTCAACACCATTCCGATCCTGGCGCTGTCGCCGATCATCATCCTGATCTTCGGACTCGGCATGACGCCGAAGATCGTGATTGCCGCGGTAATCTGCTTCTTCCCGACACTGGTGAACATGATCCGCGGCCTCGATTCGGCGAGCGACAACGAGCACGAGCTGTTCCGCGTGCTGTCGGCGACACACTCGGAGATTTTCTGGAGCCTGCGTCTGCCCCGTGCCCTGCCGATGCTGTTCTCTTCGCTGAGGATCGCGTCGGCCACCGCCGTGATCGGCGCCATCGTCGGCGAGTGGATCGGCTCGGACAAAGGGCTCGGCGCGCTGATCATCCAGGCGACCTTCAACTATCAGTCCGATCGGCTTTATGCGGCGATCGTGCTGTCGTCGTCGCTGTCGATCGCGTTGTTTTGCCTCGTCGTCCTGATCGAGCGGCGAATCATCAAATATTGAGCAAGACGGCGGCCCCCGCGCCGTGTGCTCACGCATCGAGTTAGGAACATCCTCCCGAGCAGGCATTCATCGCGCATTTATTCGGCCTGCGGTAGGATGCCGGCGTGCAACCAAACCGGGAGACAATTCGTGTCAAAAGCTTTTCACGTCTCGATCCGAACGATGCTGGCCTTCATATGTCTGGCCGGGCTGGTCGCCGTGGCGTCCGCCCTTTTCCCCGCCTCCGCCTCGGCGCAGCAACTGCGGCGATGCGCGAATGAGGGCGGCATATGCCGCTTGCCCTACCCCACCCAAGTGATCTACGGCGCCCGAGGCCGAACCACCGCACGGTTTTTCGACCGTCGGGCTGTGCCCTGCTCGAACCGCCTGTTTGGCGACCCCGCCCCCGGCCGCGAAAAGGCCTGTTATTTCGTGGCGCGTGGCGGCGGCTATGGCGATGACGACGACTACGGGGACGACGATTACGGCTCACGCCCCTACCGTGGCGAATGGGTCGCCTGCGCCAGGGAGGGTGAGTTCTGCGATTTCAGCGGCCGCGCGATGGTCAGATACGGCGCACGCGGCCAGTACACGCAGGATGTTTTCAGGAACGGCGTCAGATGCGGCAACGACGCCTTTGGCGATGACCCCGCTCCTGGCGCTCACAAGCGCTGCTACGTCAGGCAGTAGCCGTGCCTGAACCCGGCGCGCAATAAGGTGGCGGCTCAGCAAGGGCCGTCGCCGCATTCTGCTTCAGCTTGTCCGGCAGGCTGGTGGGCGATGACGGGCTCGAACCGCCGACATCTTCGGTGTAAACGAAGCGCTCTACCAACTGAGCTAATCGCCCGCTTGAGCGCGGACCTTTAAGCAGTTAGGGCCGCATTCGCAAGGCTAAATGAACAGACGGCGCACCCGTCGGGGCGCGGATTTCCCCAGCCTCGGCGCCGCTGTCAAAAAACCTTCTCCTGATTACTGTAATGCTTGAATGCCGCGCTTGACACCCGCAGGCGAACCCCTTATCCACCGCCCCAACGACGAACACGCCTGACACGTGCTCGTCAAGTGCGCGGGTGTAGCTCAGTCGGTTAGAGTGCCGGCCTGTCACGCCGGAGGTCGCGGGTTCGAGCCCCGTCACTCGCGCCATTTAACTTCCTGACAGGTATATTTTCTGAAGTGGCTCCTGACACTTGGGGGAAGCGTCGGACCGTGTCGGTGCATCTTGCCGGCAGCCGAATGAGAGTGCTTCGCCGTCTCTCCTTGGTCTTTATATCAGCATCTGCTAAAATTTATTTTCGCAGGTGCCGTAATGCGAGCCAACGTTCCGCGCTTTCCCGGCAGTGATGTCGACCCGAGGCGTGATTGCACGCGGGCCAACGCTGGAACTACCGATTGATTCTGCTCGCAGATGGAGGGCCCACAACACAGGGAGGACACGATGGTCAGGCCAAGCAAGTGGGTGATAGCGGCTTTGTGGGTTCTTTGGCTTTTAAACCTGCCCGCCCAGGCGAGCAACCTGGGCGATCTTGTCAGACATGGCGATCTCTCGAGGGTGGCTTCTGCCTTGGATAAAGGCGCTGCTGTCAACGAAGTTGACGGTGTTACGGCGCTCTATATCGCCTGCGAGGGCGGGAATGTGGAAATAGCAAAACTTCTGATCGATCGTGGGGCGGACGTTAACATGCCCGTCAGCTGGCAAAGAACGCCACTCTACGCGGCCAACAAGGGTGGCTATTCTGACGTCGTGAAGCTGCTGCTCGATAACGGCGCCGATCCAAATCAGGTGGCGAAATCGCAAACCCCGCTGCACGTGGCTGCCGAGAAAGGCTGTCTTCATTGCGTGGTCCATCTTGTGGATGCGGGAGCAGACGTCAACGCGCTGACGTCGAATGGAAACCCACCCATACATTTGGCCAAGCTTAGCGGTCACGAAGACGTCGTGGCTTACTTGCGCGCTCACGGCGCGGGACAACCGCCCATCGCGCCTATTTCGGCGCGCCTTGTATCGGCAAACGCCGAATCGGGCAAAAGAATTTTCGACGAAACGTGCGGAGCCTGTCATCTTTCAGCGCCGGATCGCAAGATTCCCAAACGCGTCAATCTCTGGGGCGTGGTAGGGCGGCCAAAAGCAGCACAAAGCGACGTCCAGTATTCGTCGGCTCTAAGGGAAGCTGGCGGCACATGGACCTTTGAAGATCTCAATTCCTTCATCTCAAACCCGGCTTTCGCTTGCCTGGAACAGACATGATTTTCCCGGGCCTGCGAGACGAGAACCAGCGAGCAAACCTGATCGCTTACCTACGGACCTTGAGCGACAGGCCGTTGCCGCTTCCCGAGAATTGATTGCTCCTGCGAATATGCGGCGCGACTGCGCTTCGGGGAGGCCCGCGCCCTCCTGGCTGAAGAAGACCGGCCGATTGTCGTCGTCGCAGAGCTGGTCGGTATCTAACGTTGGCAAATTTCAGGCTTCAA
Source organism: Mesorhizobium sp. Ca11 (assembly GCF_020165275.1). Taxonomy (NCBI): domain Bacteria; kingdom Pseudomonadati; phylum Pseudomonadota; class Alphaproteobacteria; order Hyphomicrobiales; family Phyllobacteriaceae; genus Mesorhizobium; species Mesorhizobium sp. Ca11. The sequence continues at coordinate 92,729 of NZ_JAIUHU010000001.1, forward strand.
TTCAAAGCGTTGAAGGGGCCTCCGCGCGAATGCCGCAGCAGATTTGCCGTCTGAGATCCTTGATCCCGGAACCATTCCAATCTTGTCCCGTTCAGCCAACGGGCGAAAAGACGGGAGAGATAAGATGGCTGTGAGATGTCGGATTTCCATCGACGATGAGAGGGATGTCGACGAGCTCGCCTTCCAGGAATTGCCGCGGGTTGGCGAAAGCGTGTCGATACCGGTCGAAGGGTCGAGCAGGGATCTTCGTGTGCTTCGTGTCGTGCATATGCCCGGCGGCGAGCAAGGCGCAACGACGATGCTGGAGCTGACCAGCAGGATTCTTTAGCGCTGCCCCCTCGGAATCATTCGCCCAGCACAACCCCGGAAGCGACGATCTGGGCCGTCCGTTCGGTGAGCTTCTGGCGCTTTACCAGCGTGGGCTTTTCGTAAGGCTTTTTCATCCTACCGTTCCAAATCGGCGCGCAGACAGGACGATGAACGCGCTCGCCTCAGTTGCGTTCCGCAATAAGGGGCCGCTAAAAAGCCGCAAAAAATGGAAGGCGGGAGGTCTCAGGCCCTGGCGAGCAGCGCCTCGACCTCCTGCGATGTCGGCATGGAAGGCGCAGTGCCGGGGCGGGTCACCGAGATACCGGCGACCGCGCAGGCAAAGCGCACGGCCTCCAGCGGCTCGACGCCTTTTGCCAGGGCGGCCGCGAGACCGCCGTTGAACGCGTCACCCGCTCCCGTCGTCTCGATCACCGGACCGGCATTGACCGCGTCGACATGCTCCGAACGATTCTTGGTGTGGAGCAAAGCGCCCTTCTCGCCGAGTGTCACGATGACTGCGCCGACACCCTTGGCCAGCAGCGCGTCGGCGGCGCGGCGGGCGTCGTCGATCGAGGAAACCTTGATGCCGGTCAGCCCTTCGGCCTCCGTCTCGTTGGGTGTGACATAGTCGCAGAGCGCGTAGACGCGGTCGGGCAGGCTGGCGGCGGGGGCGGGGTTGAGGATGGTCGTCACCCCTGCCCCGCGCGCGATCTCGAGCGCCTTCAATGCTGCGCCGATCGGCTGTTCAAGCTGGGTAACGAAGACGCCGGCGGACCGGATCAGGTCGGCATGCGCCTCGATGTCGGCGGGCGAGATCAGCATCGCCGCGCCCGGGCTGACGATGATGGCGTTGTTGCCGCTGCCTTCCTCGACAAAGATATAGGCCGCGCCCGTATAGCTGTCCGGCGTGTCGATGACGGCGCTTTTCACGCCTGCGTCCTTCCAGGTCTGCTTCGCCATGTCGGCGAAGGCATCGACTCCGAGCCTGGTCAGGAAGGTGATGTCGGCGCCGAGCTTGCCTGCCGCCACTGCCTGGTTCGAGCCCTTGCCGCCCGGGCCGAGCTTGAAGGAATTGCCGAGGATCGTTTCGCCCAGACGCGGCTGGCGGTCAGCGCGATAGGCTGTGTCGGCGACGAACACGCCCAGGATCACAACAGGCTTCATGATGACGGGCTCGCCTGTGGCCATGTCCTTACTCCGCCTCCGGCGGCACGACGCCCTTGCGGAAGGCAAAGCAGCCATAGAAGCGGCGCTCGCCGGTCTGGATCACGCAATAGGCTTTCTTGGAACGCTCGTAGAAGGCGTAGCGCTCGATCGAGATCATCGGCCAGGACTTGCCCTCGGCGGCGTCGATCTCCTTCTGCACCTCCCTCTGCACCGGCGGGATTTCGTTTGGTTTGCCGACGATCTCCATGCGCGCTGCCGCATCGTCGACGAAAGTATCCAGCGGATAGAGCGAGAGCACCGCCTTCACCACCTCCGCCGCCGTCGCGTCGATACGCAACAGCTTGCCGAGCACCGTCTGCCTGGCCACGGAATCGGACGGGAAATTGGTGTCGGCGATGATCAGGTCGTCGCCATGGCCCATCGCCCGCAGCGCCTGGAGCACATCGGCATTGAGCAGCGGGTTGATCCCTTTGAGCATGGTTTCCTCTTGAAGGGTTGTGTGCGGTCAGAGACGCTTGCCGGTTGCGGCGTCGAAGAGGTGGACCTGGTCGAGACGCGGCTTGAGCTTGAGCGTGTCACCGGGCTTGAAGTCGTGTCGCTCGCGGAATAGCGCCACCATCTCGCCCTCGCCGAACCGTACGAACACCAGCGTCTCCGAGCCTGTCGGTTCGACCACCGAAATCGTGGATGCGACGCCGTCAGGATGGATTTCCAGGTGCTCGGGGCGCACGCCATAGACGACGGCTCGGCCGTCTGCCGCGGCGATATTGGTCGGCATCGGAAACGCCGAGCCTGCAATGTCGACCACGGGCTTGTCGCCCTTTTTCATGGTGCCCTTGAGTAGGTTCATCGCCGGCGAGCCGATGAAGCCGGCGACGAACAGATTGGCCGGCCGGTCGAACAGCTCCAGTGGCGCGCCGACCTGCTCGATGCGGCCGTCGCGCATCACGACGATCTTGTCGGCCATGGTCATGGCCTCGATCTGGTCGTGGGTGACGTAGATGGTGGTCGTCTTCAGCCGCTGGTGCAGCTCCTTGATTTCGGTGCGCATCTGCACGCGCAGCTTGGCGTCAAGGTTGGAAAGCGGCTCGTCGAACAGGAACACCTGCGGATTGCGCACGATGGCGCGGCCCATGGCGACGCGCTGGCGCTGGCCGCCCGAAAGCTGGCGCGGATAGCGCTTGAGATAAGGCGCAAGGTCGAGGATGTCGGCGGCGCGCTTGACCCGTTCGGCGACGACGGCCGGATCGGTGCCGCGCAGCTTCAGCGCAAAGGCCATGTTCTGCTCCACCGTCTTGTGCGGATAGAGCGCATAGTTCTGAAACACCATAGCGATGTCGCGCTTCGCCGGCGGCAGGTTGTTGACGACGCGGTCGCCGATCGAGATCGTGCCGCCGGAAACGGTCTCCAGCCCGGCCACCATCCTGAGCAGCGTGGACTTGCCGCACCCCGACGGACCGACCAGCACGACGAACTGTCCGTCGGCGATGTCGACACTGACCTCATGCAGGACCTTGACGGTTCCGAACGCCTTGGCCACACTGCTGATCGCGACTTGAGCCATCGTCTCCCCTTATCGTTTGCGGTGAAGCTAGCCATTGCGAACGGCAACGGCAAGTCGGTATCTTATAGATAAAAAGCCAATCTTGTTGACAAGGTAATCGATTACGCGAATAGTGGCGAGTGCCAATCCGAGAGCAGGCCTGTTATCCTGAAATCGGAGATCCGGCGACGCAGGGTGGGGTCCCACGTCCGGTATGATCGAGGAGAACCGAGAGGCGTTTCGACGTCTGAGAGATTGGCACTTCAATTCAAGCATTGTTGTTCTGGGAGGAACCTGTAGATGAGAGTCGATCTGTACGAAAAACTGATGCGCGCCGGCGCCAGCCGCCGCGATGTGCTGAAGGGTGCGGCCAGCATGGCCGCAATCGCCGCCGCCTCCGGCGCCGGGCTCGGAGCACTGACGAAGCCCGCGGCCGCCGACGACAGTCTGCGCGCGAAAATCCTGCAGATCCCGGGCGTCGGCAAAGGCCAGCCGACGGATGCCGACTTCCAGAAGGTCGGCGAGCTCTGCCTCGAAGCGACCAAGGCCAATGTCAAGGAAGGCGAGTTTGCCGGTGTCGAGCTCACCTTCATGGGCCTCAACAACCAGAACCTCCACAACGTGCTGTTCCGCGGCTTCCTGAAGCCGTGGGAGGCCTATACGGGCGCCAAGATCAGCTGGATCGACCTTGCTCAGGCCGACTACAACGCCCGTCTGCAGCAGTCTATCGCAACCAAGACCGTCGATTTCGACATCATCGAGATGGGCGCGCCTTTCGAAGGCGATGTCTGCGGCAAGGGCCTTACCTCCGAGATGCCCGATTGGGTCAAGAAGCAGATCGATTTCGACGACCTCGTCAACTACCTGAAGCCGCCGGTCGGCACCTGGGACGGCAAGCAGTATCGCGTGACGATCGACGGCGACGCGCACAATTTCAACTACCGCACCGACGTGTTCGCGGATGCCGATCTCGCCAAAGCCTGGAAGGAAAGCGGCGCCACGACCGAATGGGGCGTGCCGAAGACCTGGCAGGAAGTGCAGGCCGTCACCAAGTTCCTCAAGGGCAAGCAGTTCAAGGGCCAGGACATCTATGGCTATCTGGACGCGCCCAAGCCCTGGGGCGGCTTCGGCTTCTATTTCCTCGGCAGCCGCGCCACAGCTTACGCCAAGCACCCCGATGACAAGGCCTGGCTGTTCGACGCCGACACGATGAAGCCACGCATCAACAACCCGGCCTGGGTGCGCGCCATCCAGGACGTGATCGACGCCCTGCCGTCCGAACCCGCCGACCAGATCAATGCCGATCCGAACACCACTGCCTTCCAGCAGTTCCTGGCCGGCACCGGCTCGATGATCCCCTGGTGGGGCGACGTCGGCTCGAATGTGAAGACCAACGACTCGTCGGTCATCGGCGATGTCACCGGCTTCTCGATCCTGCCCGGCTCCGACGACGTCTACAATTCCAAGACCGGCAAGTGGGAAAAGCTCGCCAGCGGGCCGAACTATGCGCCGAACTGCGCCTATCTCGGCTGGGGCGTCTATGTCATGGCCCGCGTCGATTCCGACGAGAAGAAGAAGAAGGCCGCGTGGTCGGCCGCCGCCCATCTCGGCGGCAAGGACCTGTCGATCTGGACGGCGATGTATCCGTCGGGCTTCCAGCCCTACCGCAACTCCCATTTCAACGTTCCCGAATGGGTGGCCGCCGGCTATGACGAGGCCTTCATCACCTCCTACCTGAAATCGGAAGGCGATTCCTACAACCATCCGAACGCTGCGATCGAGCCGCGCATCCCCGGCATCTTCCAGTACTACTCCGCCGCCGAGGACATCCTGGCCAACACCTTTGCCGGCAAGATGAAGGCGCAGGAAGGCGCCGACGCCATCGCCGCGGCCTGGGAAAAGCTGACCGACCAGATCGGCCGCGAGAACCAGATCAAGCTCTACAAAGCCTCGCTCGGCATGTAGGCTGGCTTATGAGACGTCGCGGCCCGGTGGCACATCGTCACCGGGCCGCATTTTTACCGGCTCGGCCGGTTTGATACGTTTACAATTCCTGGAAAAGTGTGAGCGGTTTTCCGTCCGGAATTGCGTAAAAACAAAGAGATGGAGCGGTTCGCCATTTCCGTGAAACGGTGACCGCTCTAGAAGGCGAGAGGCGTGGCTGAGCAGACTTCGACCGTGAATGCGTGGCCGGCACATCCGGCCGACCTGATCCCGGCAGGCCGCAAGCGCCTCGGCTGGGGCCTGCTGGCCATTGCAACCCTTGGCCTGCTGGCGATCATCGTCGTGCAGATCCTCTACAAGACCGAGATGTCCACGGTCGGTTTCGACACATGGCGCCCTGTGGTCTACGCCTACATCTTGTGGGGCGCAGCGCTTGGCGCCTGGCAGGTGCTGACGCGCGGCGAGGACGGGCAGCGCGCGCTGTTCCTTTTGCCGGCCCTGCTCTTCACCATCGCCATGGTGATCTTCCCGACGCTGTTCGGCTTCTACATCGCGCTGACCGACTGGAATCTCAGCTCCTTCAGCGGACGCAGGTTTAACGGCCTCGACAATTTCTGGCAGATGCTGGCCGACCCCTATTACCGCAACGCGCTGTTGAACATGGTGCTCTATGTGCTTGCGGTGCTGGTCGAATATATCATCGCCTTCGGCCTGGCGCTGCTGCTCAATGCGCAGATTCGGGCCCGCAAATTCTTCCGCGTCGTCTTCCTGCTGCCGCTGATGCTGTCGCCGGTCGCGGTATCCTGGATGGTCGGCAAGTCGCTGATGGAGTACCGGTTCGGCCCTGCGGCGACGCTGGCGCGTCATCTTGGCTGGGACAATCCCGCCTTCTTCTCCGATCCGATCACTGCCCGCATCTCGATCATGATGCTCGACGCCTGGACCTTCATCCCGTTCATGATGATCATGCTGCTGGCCGGCCTGCAGGCGATGTCGCGCGAGGTGCTGGAAGCCGCCCGCGTCGATGGCGCGACCGCATGGCAGACATTCTGGCAGGTGACCTTTCCGCTGATGCTGCCGGTATCGGTGACAGCCGTGATCCTGCGCATCATCTTCAAGCTGAAGCTTGCCGACATCATCATCACCCTGACCTCCGGCGGCCCTGGCGGCGCCACCGATTCCGTGTCGAGCTTTATCTATCGCGAATACCGCGACCGCTCAAATGTCGGCTACGGCACCATGCTGGCCATGGCCTATCTGGTCATCATCGTCGTGTTCGTGACCTGGCTGCTGAAATTTGCCAGTCGCTTCGTGCGCAACGTCAACTGAGCGGCATCATGAGCGTCCAGACCACCGACTACACCGTTTCCGAGATCCGCTCGCCGGCGGCCTTCATCGCCAGCCGCGTCTTCATCTATGGCGCGCTTATCTTCTGGGCTTTCGTCTGCCTGTTCCCGATCTATTGGACGATCACCACCTCGTTCAAATCGGCGGTCGACGTCACCCAAGGCCATCTCATTCCCTTCGTCGACTTCACGCCTGACTGGAAGGGCTGGCGCTCGCTCGGCCTGTCGCCGGACTCGATCTCCCAGACCTCGACCGTGCGCGACGAATTCCTCAAACGCTTCATGAACTCGGTCATCACCTCGGTCGGCGCATCGAGCCTCGCCATCATCATCGGCAGCCTCGCCGCCTATGGCCTTGTCCGCTACCGCTACAAGTTCGCCTGGTTCAAGAACGAGGACATCTCCTTCTTCTTCCTGTCGCAGTTGATCCTGCCGCCGGTCGTTCTGGCGCTCCCCTTCCTGGTGCTCTACCGCGAAGTGGCCCTCCTTGATACGCGCATCGGGCTCGTGCTCCTCTACACGCTAATGGTGCTGCCGATCGTCATCTGGATCATGCGCGACCAGTTCAACTCGATACCCGTTGAATTGGAGGAGGCAGCCCTTGTCGACGGGCTGTCGATCTGGGGCGCCTTTTTCCGCATCGTCATGCCGATCGCGTTGCCCGGCATGGTCGCCGCCTTCATCCTGGCGATGGTGCTGTGCTGGAACGAGTATTTCTTCGCCGCGCTTTTGACATCGACCGATGCCAAGACCATCCCCGTCATGGTGGCGAGCCAGACCGGCTCGCAAGGCATCAACTGGTGGTCGATGGCGGCCTTGGCCACCGCCGCGATCGCGCCGCTGGCCATCATCGGCATCGCGCTCGAGCGCTATCTGATCATGGGCATGACGGCCGGCTCAGTGAAGTAGGATTACTTCCCCTTCCCCCCTTGTGGGGGAAGGTGGCCGCGAAGCGGCCGGATGAGGGGTGTTCCAGGGAAAGCCGACCTCTCACTCCGCTGGAACACCCCTCATCCGTCTCGGCGCTGCGCGCCGATCCAGCTTCTCCCACAAGGAGAAAAGGAAGAACCGCGCCTATCGCACCAGAATCGACCGCAAATGGTCGAGGATCATCGCGACCCCGATCTTGCCGAGACCCGCCGAGGCTTCCGCCGCACTTTTCGTGTACCAGCCGGTGTTGTCGGCCAAATGCTTCTCGTCCACCGCTTCCGGGCATAGCGCCAGCATCAGCGACGTCTCGCCGATGCCGGCATGGTCGAACGGATATTTGCCGTTCATCGCGGCCGGCATCAGCGGGTGCACCTGGACCCAGTTGAAGACATTCTCGCCCTGCGCATGGCCGGCATAGTAATCGGCCATGGCGTTCGAACCCCACCAGCCTTCGCCGCGTTCCTTCTCCAGGAAGCGGAAGATTGCCTGCCGGCCGGCGGTCTTGAAGGCGAGATCGGTCGGCATGCCGGCCGCGAAATTCTCGGTCTGGTGGTGGATGATGGCGTGGATGTTGCGGAAGCCGATGCGCAGCAGCCCGTAGAACAATTCCTCCGCGAAGGGCGAAAGCGCCGGGCCGCCGACCTGCACCGAGCCGCTGCCTTCCGGCGCCGCCACTGCATAGCTTGCGGCGCCGTAATAGAAGGGCGGCAGGATGACGATGTCCCTTTCCTTCTCGATCAGTTCGACCGTCTTGATCACCGCCAGCGTGTCCATGCCGACCGCCATGTGCTCGCCGTGATATTCGAGCACGCCGAGCGGCAGCACCATCGGCCAGTTCTCCTCGATCGCCTTGCGGATCTGGTACGGCAGCATAAGTTCGTAGCGCATCTCCTTACTCCATGTTGGTGTGCCTGGCGCGCATCGCTTCCGGCGTCGCATTGGTCAGCGCCTGGAGCTTCAGCACCATGATTTCGAACAGAAGGAACAGCGCGCCTTCGAACAGCGAGCCCATCGGCAGCACCGAGCTTCTCGCCGCGCCCTGGTCGCTGGCCATCGTCTGCGCCGGGATGACGAGCGTGAAGTCGGCGAGCTTGGCGGCGCTGCTTGCCGGTTCTGCCGTCAAGAGCAGCACCTTCGCGCCGGCCTCGCGGGCAACCCGCATCAAGCTCAGCACCGTGGCGGTCTCGCCGGGACCTGAGCTCGCCAGGAAGACGTCGCCCTGCCCGAGCGGCGGCGTGGTCATGTCGCCGACGACCGAGACCGGCAGGCCGAGATGGTAGAGCCGCATGGCGAAGCCCTTGACCTGCAGCGCCTCGCGGCCGCAGCCATAGACAGCGATCCTGCCGGCGCCGGCAAGCATTTCGCAGGCGGCGTCGATGCGAGCTTCGTCCGTGCGCGCCAGCACCGCGCCAAGCTCGTCCAGCGCGGTCGCGAACATCCCTGATGCGGCTTTGGTCATGACGGCTCACCTTGCCTGCCGGGGCGTCGCTTGCCTCTACGGAATTGCGGCTCGCGACCACGAAAGGCTTGTTTTTGTTCATGCTACCATTGCGAAAATCGCTGTCCAACGAGCCTCGGCACTTTTGCTGGGCCACGAGCGTGATAGTGTCATGTCAGACAAATCACTCCGGGACATCGTCAGACATGAAGACACGGCACTTCGACCGCATCGGCAATGGCGGCATCACCTTCACCGAGCTCGGCTTCGGCACCGCGCCGCTCGGCAATCTCTATCGCGCCATCTCCGACGAGGACGCCAATGCCACGTTAGAGGCGGCATGGGCGACCGGCTGCCGCTACTTTGATACGGCACCTCTTTACGGCCTCGGCCTGTCGGAAACCCGCCTCAACCCGTTTCTGCGCGGCAGGAAGCGCGACGACTATGTGCTGTCGAGCAAGGTCGGGCGCATCATGCGGGTCTCTGCACCGGACCAGCGCACCGGCATCGGCAAGTTCTTCGAGACGCCGTCGCGCCGGGAAGTCTACGACTACTCCTATGATGGCGTCATGCGCTCCTTCGAGGCCTCGCTGGAACGCCTCGGGGTCGACCGTGTCGACATCCTCTTCGTCCACGACGTCGACATCTTTACCCACGGCAGCAAGGAAGCCTCCGATGCCCGCATCGAGGAGTTCATGTCGTCCGGCTATTACGGGCTGCTTTCGCTGCGCGACCAGGGCGTCATCAAGGCCTTTGGCGGCGGCATCAACGAGTGGCAGGTGGCACAGACCCTCGCCGAACGCGGCGATTTCGACCTGTTTCTGCTCGCCGGCCGCTACACGCTGCTCGAGCAGGAGGCGCTTGCCACCTTCCTGCCGCTTTGCCAAAAGCGCGGCATCGGCATCGTGCTGGGCGGCCCCTACAATTCCGGCGTGCTGGCGACCGGCCCGAAGCCCGGAGCCTTCTACAATTACAGCGAGGCGCCGAAGGAGATCCTGGATCGCGTGGCGCGCATCGAAGCCGTCTGCAAGCGCCACAACGTGCGCCTGATCGAGGCGGCGCTGCAGTTCCCGCTGCAGCATCCTTCGGTAGTGTCGGTGATCCCTGGCGGCCAGCGGCCGGCCGAAGTTGAAAGCAACCGCGCCCTGCTCGACACCAAAATACCTGCGGCGCTGTGGGCGGATTTGAAACAGGAAGGCCTGATGCGCGCCGACGCGCCAACGGCCTGAAACGGCCTGCGAACAGCCATAAAAAAGAAAAGCCGGGCTTGCCCGGCTTTTCTGTTCTTAAAAGAAAAAGGTCTTAGTTGACCGCGTCCTTGAGGCCCTTGCCGGCCGAGAACTTCGGCACGGTGCGCGCCGGAATCTTCACTTCCGCGCCGGTCTGCGGGTTGCGGCCGGTCGAAGCAGCGCGTTTTGACACGGTGAAATTTCCGAAGCCGACAAGCCGGACATCGCCGCCCTTCTTCAGTTCGCCAGTGATCACGGAGAACACCGCATCGACAGCGGACTGCGCATCAGCCTTCGAAATGCTTGCGGAGTCGGCGACGGCGGACACCAGTTCGTTCTTGTTCATAAAAATTCCCTTCCATGAGAAAACCGGAACTACGACTCATCCGGCAGGAGACGGACTTTAGAAAGAAGCGCTCCGGAACCCAAGCCGAAAACCGCGGAATTCCGGGCTTTTTTCCACTTTTTCGTGGCTTTTCACACGAAAAAAGCCGGGCTTGAAAGCCCGGCTCTCTCTTTGTGCGCTGCAATATTAGCAAATGCTAATGAGCAAGCGACTTTCCAGCATCGTCGCCGCTGTCGACCGGAGCCGGCGCATTGACCGGTTCGACCCACTCGATCGGCTCCGGCATCCTGGTCAGCGCGTGCGCGAGCACCTCGCCGACCCGCGAGACCGGGACGATCTCCATGCCGTTCTTCACATTGTCCGGAATCTCCGCCAAATCCTTGACGTTCTCTTCCGGGATCAGCACCTTCTTGATGCCGCCGCGCAGCGCCGCGAGCAGCTTCTCCTTCAGGCCGCCAATCGGCAGAATACGGCCGCGCAGCGTGATTTCGCCGGTCATCGCCACATCGGCGCGGACCGGAATACCCGTCAGCACCGACACGATGGCCGTGGCCATGGCCGCACCGGCAGACGGGCCGTCCTTCGGCGTGGCACCCTCCGGCAAATGCACGTGGATGTCGCGCTTGTCGAACAGCGGCGGCTCGATGCCGAAATCAATGGCGCGCGAGCGGACGTAGGACGCCGCCGCCGAGATCGATTCCTTCATCACGTCGCGCAGATTGCCGGTCACCGTCATGCGGCCCTTGCCGGGCATCATGACGCCTTCGACCGTCAGCAGCTCGCCGCCGACTTCCGTCCAGGCAAGACCCGTGACCACGCCGACCTGATCGTCGGCCTCGATCTGGCCGAAGCGGAAGCGCGGCACGCCGAGATAATCGGCGAGGTTGTCCGCCGTGATCTTCACCGTCTTCTTCTTGGTCCGCAGGATCTCGGTCACCGCCTTACGGCCGAGCTTCATCAGCTCGCGCTCCAGGCTGCGCACGCCGGCTTCCCGCGTGTAGGTCTGGATGATGCCGCGGATCGCGTCCTCGCCGACCGAGAATTCGTTCGGCTGCAGGGCATGGTCGCGGATCACCTTGGGCATCAGGTGACGCTTGGCGATCTCGATCTTCTCGTCCTCGGTGTAACCGGCGATACGGATGATCTCCATGCGGTCCATCAGAGGCGCAGGGATGTTCAGCGTGTTCGCGGTCGTCACGAACATCACGCTCGACAGGTCGTATTCGACCTCGAGGTAATGATCCATGAACGTCGAGTTCTGCTCCGGATCGAGCACTTCCAACAGGGCCGACGACGGATCGCCGCGGAAGTCCTGGCCCATCTTGTCGATCTCGTCGAGCAGGAAGAGCGGGTTGGACTTCTTGGCCTTCTTCATCGACTGGATGACCTTGCCGGGCATGGAGCCGATATAGGTCCGCCTGTGACCACGGATCTCGGCCTCGTCGCGCACGCCGCCGAGCGCCATTCGGATGAACTCGCGGCCGGTGGCCTTGGCGATCGACTTGCCGAGCGAGGTCTTGCCGACGCCGGGCGGGCCGACGAGGCACAGGATCGGCCCCTTCAGCTTCTTCTGGCGGCTCTGCACGGCGAGATACTCGACGATGCGTTCCTTGACCTTGTCGAGGCCGAAGTGATCGGCATCGAGCACGTCCTGCGCAAAGCCGAGGTCCTGCTTGACCTTGGAGTTCTTGCCCCACGGGATCGACAAGAGCCAATCGAGATAGTTGCGCACGACCGTCGATTCAGCCGACATCGGCGACATCGAGCGCAGCTTCTTCAACTCGGCCTCCGCCTTTTCGCGGGCTTCCTTGGAGAGCTTGGTCTTCTTGATGCGCGCCTCGATCTCGGCGGCCTCGTCGCGGCCATCCTCGCCCTCGCCGAGCTCCTTCTGGATCGCCTTCATCTGCTCGTTGAGGTAGTACTCGCGCTGCGTCTTTTCCATCTGGCGCTTGACGCGCGAACGGATGCGCTTTTCCACCTGGAGCACGGAGATTTCGGCTTCCATGAAGCCCATCGCCTTCTCCAGACGCTCCTTGACGGAAAGCGTTGCAAGCATCTCCTGCTTCTCGGGGATCTTGATGGCGAGATGCGATGCAACCGTATCGGCGAGCTTGGAATAGTCGTCGATCTGGCTGGCGGCACCTACCACTTCGGGCGAGATCTTCTTGTTCAGCTTGACGTAATTCTCGAAGTCGGTGACGACCGAGCGGGCAAGCGCCTCGATTTCGACCTCTTCCTCTTCCGGCTCGGCGAGCGCCGTGGCGCGGGCCTCATGGAAATCGGCACGGTCGGTGAACGAGACGATCTTGGCGCGCGAGGCGCCCTCGACCAGCACCTTCACGGTGCCGTCGGGAAGCTTCAAAAGCTGCAGCACATTGGCGAGCGTGCCGATGTCGAAAATCGCACCGGGATCAGGATCGTCGTCGGCTGCATTCATCTGGGTGGCAAGCAGGATCTGTTTTTCCTGACCCATCACCTCTTCCAGCGCCTTGATCGACTTTTCACGACCCACGAAGAGCGGAACGATCATATGCGGGAACACGACGATATCGCGCAGTGGGAGGACTGCGAAAACGCCGTCGCCGGAAGCCTTGGATATCTTGGCCATTGTCCAACCTTTCATGTCGCGGCCGCTTATTCTAGCCAACCGCGAATCTCATATTAACGACCGAGCGTCGTTCCGCCTACCACCGTTTGTGACGGGAATTTTACAGCACAGAATTCGGCGCCTCGGCCTTCTGCTGTTAGGTGGATGTAACCGAGGCAAAGATCAAGGGTTAACACGGTCGTTCGAGCCCTTCCACTGCTCGCCTCCCCGCCCTTGACAGCAAAACGGCGCCACGCGGGCGCCGTTCCATGAAAATTGTCGGGCGCAGTGCCATTTCAGGCGCTGACATTGCCCTTCTTTTCCTTCTGCTCGGAGTAGATGTAGAGCGGCCGGGCGTTGCCGGACACCACCTCTTCCGAAATCACCACCTCGCGCACGCCTTCCAGCGCCGGCAGCTCGAACATGGTGTCGAGCAGGATCGCTTCCATGATGGAGCGCAGGCCGCGCGCGCCTGTCTTGCGCTCGATCGCGCGCTTGGCGATCGCCGACAGCGCGTTCTCGTGGAACGTCAGGTCGACATTCTCCATCTCGAACAGCCGCTGATATTGCTTGACCAGCGCGTTCTTCGGTTCGGTCAGGATTTGGATCAGCGCCGGCTCGTCGAGGTCTTCCAGCGTCGCCAGGACCGGCAGACGGCCCACGAATTCCGGGATCAGGCCGAATTTCAGGAGATCCTCCGGCTCGACCTGGCGGAACAGGTCGCCGGTGCGCCGATCCTCGGGCGAAGCCACGGTGGCGCCGAAGCCGATCGAGGTCTTGCGGCCGCGATCCGAGATGATCTTGTCCAGCCCCGCGAAGGCGCCGCCGCAGATGAACAGGATGTTGGCGGTGTCGACCTGCAGGAATTCCTGCTGCGGATGCTTGCGGCCGCCCTGCGGCGGCACGGAGGCGACCGTGCCCTCCATGATCTTCAGGAGCGCCTGCTGCACGCCCTCGCCCGACACGTCGCGGGTGATCGAGGGATTATCCGACTTGCGCGAGATCTTGTCGATTTCGTCGATATAGACGATGCCGCGCTGCGCCCGCTCGACATTGTAGTCGGCCGACTGCAACAGCTTCAGGATGATGTTCTCGACGTCCTCGCCGACATAGCCGGCCTCGGTCAGCGTCGTGGCGTCGGCCATGGTGAACGGCACGTCGATGATGCGAGCGAGCGTCTGCGCGAGAAGCGTCTTGCCGCAGCCGGTCGGGCCGATCAGAAGGATATTGGACTTGGCCAGCTCGACGTCGTTGTTCTTGCCGGCATGCGCCAGGCGCTTGTAGTGGTTGTGAACCGCCACCGACAGCACGCGCTTGGCGTAGGGTTGGCCGATGACGTAGTCGTCGAGGACCTTGAGGATTTCCTGCGGTGTCGGCACACCTTCGCGCGACTTCACCATCGAGGTCTTGTTCTCCTCGCGGATGATGTCCATGCACAGCTCGACGCATTCGTCGCAGATGAAAACCGTCGGCCCGGCGATCAGCTTGCGGACCTCGTGCTGGCTCTTGCCGCAAAACGAGCAGTAGAGGGTGTTCTTTGAATCACCGCCGCCGTTGCTGACCTTGCTCATTTTTCTGTCCTTTCACCGACGCCCGCCGACCGTCTGGCTTTGAGTGACGTCTTCACCAATCTATCGCGGGAATCCGCCACCGCCAGTGTCCCGGCTCACACAGCGCATTCCGTACGAAACACAAATCAGAAAACGCGGCAATGATTCGCAGCAACCCCACGCAAAGCTAAGCCGTCGAAAATCAACATAGCCTTAACGTAGGCAATCCCAACGCCTGAGGGAACAGCCAAATGTGGCCGAAATGCCGCAAGACGCGCCAAAACCGCGTTATGCTGCCATTTGCCGTCGAGGTCAGGCTGAAGCGGTGGCTGTCTCGACCGCCTCGCGGCTGGAAATGACCTTGTCGATCAGGCCGAAGTCCCTGGCCTCGTCCGCGGTCATGAAATGGTCGCGGTCGAGCGTCTTCTCGATCTCGTCATAGCTCTTGCCGGTATGCTTGACATAGACCTCGTTCAAGCGGCGCTTCAGCTTGATGATGTCCTGCGCATGACGTTCGATGTCCGAAGCTTGGCCCTGGAAGCCGCCGGACGGCTGATGGACCATGATGCGGGCGTTCGGCGTGGCAAAACGCATGTCCTTGTGGCCGGCGGTCAGAAGCAGCGAACCCATCGAAGCAGCCTGGCCGATGCAGAGCGTCGACACCGCCGGCTTGATGAACTGCATCGTGTCGTAGATCGCCATGCCCGAGGTGACGACGCCGCCCGGCGAATTGATATAGAGGTTGATTTCCTTCTTGGGGTTCTCCGCCTCGAGAAACAAAAGCTGTGCACAAACCAGCGTCGCCATCCCGTCCTCGACCGGACCGGTGATGAAGATGATGCGTTCCTTCAAGAGGCGCGAGAAAATGTCATAGGCACGCTCGCCGCGGTTGGTCTGCTCGACCACCATCGGAACGAGGTTCATGTAGGTTTCAACGGGGTTCTTCATGGACTACCCTTGTAGGAGATGGATTCCGGCACCTTGATATATCAGCAATCGCGCGGAATCGTTCTGGATTGGTTACGACCTAAATAGGATGCCGGCTCACCCTAGCGCAAGGCCGCCTCTCCTAGCCATCTGGTTAAGCCGAATCAAGCGCGGTAGGCCCGCGGAGCACGGCGCGCTCTGGCCTAATGAGACGGGCCCAGTCCCGGCCGGCCTCGTAAGGCGCTCGCAAGGTAGCAATTCCTTAACCACGACGCTAACGAAAAGCCTTGAAATCGCTGTCCGCCCGCGGAGCTTCCGTTACAGTCCTGCATTGTGAAGACATCCTTTTTCAACGGGGGAATGTCATGATCCGCAAAAGCTCCGCATCGCTGGCGGCAGTCGCGATGCTTGCCAGCGTCTGTAAAACCGCCGCAGGCGGCCGCGCGCTCGAATGCTACGAGCCGATCCACAGGCCGGCACTTTACGATACCCTCTACGAGGACGTGATGCTGAACCCTGGCGGACAGGTGGTCGACTACGACGCGCCGATTTACGGCACCTATCAAGGCGTGGAGCAGATCGCGCCGCCGCGCGTCACCTACGAGACCGCGCCGGCGGTCACACGCACGGTCTACCACACTGTCAAGGTCGACGATGGCGGCTATGCCTGGGAATGGCGCGTCATCCATGGCCGCAAGGTGCTGTGCAAGGTATGGCGAAAGGCCCGCTATGCGCGCGTCGCCGAGACGGTCGTGGTCCAGCCGGAGCGCGTCCGGCGCGTCGTTCAGCCGGCGGAATATGAAGCGGTTGCCCACGAAGTGCTGGTGCGGCCGCAACAAGTCCGCATCCGGGAAATCCCGCCGTCTTACGGGACGGTAGCGCGTAGGGTGGTGGTGCGGGAAGGTTCGACCAGCTGGCGGCGCGTGCACATTCCGCGGCATTGCCAGGATTAGCCGGTACTTCGCCTACGGGTTGCAGCCGGCCGGGCGGTGGTGTCGCGCGCCGGCCGGAGCTGTCCCCGGGTCAGGCGAGGTCGATGTCGAGGATCGCCATTGAGAAATTGTAGTCGCCGTCGTCCTCGTCCTTGAAGACGATGCCGAGGAATTCGTCGCCGACATAGACTTCGGCCGAGTCTTCCTTGCGCGGACGCGCCTTCACCTGCAGCTTGGGATTCTGGAAGACGCGCTTGAAATAGGCGTCCAGCTTTCTGATTTCGTCAGGCTTCAAAAGACTTCTCCGAAATGTCGGCTTAATTCATGGGAACGCGCTTCTGACACGCCGACGATGGCGATGTAAAGGCAAGCCGACAGGATAACACGTGACAACCGGCACTTGAAAACCGTGGCCGGATTCCGGTCACCAGGCGGGCTGACAGTCTCAGATGTCGAAGCTGACCACGTGGTCCATGCTCTGCGACGGCAGGAGCTGGTCCATCTGTCGCGAGGGCTGGTCGCAGCCGGTTTCCCCCACGACCCGCGCCGGCACGCCGGCGACCGTCTTGTTGTGCGGCACGGGCGACAGCACCACCGAACCGGCGGCAATCTTCGAGCAATGACCGACCTCGATATTGCCGAGAATCTTGGCGCCGGCGCCGATCAGCACGCCGCGGCGGATCTTCGGATGACGGTCGCCATTGGCCTTGCCGGTGCCGCCCAGCGTCACGCCGTGCAGGATCGACACGTCATCCTCGATGACCGCCGTCTCGCCGACGACCAGCCCGGTGGCGTGATCGATAAAGATACCCTTGCCGATGCGAGCGGCCGGGTTGATATCGGTCTGGAACACCGACGACGACCTGCTCTGCAGGTAGAGCGCGAAGTCCCGGCGGCCATGGTTCCACAGCCAGTGCGCCAGACGATGCGTCTGGATGGCGTGAAAACCTTTGAAATAGAGCACCGGCATGATGAAACGGTCGCAGGCCGGGTCGCGATCGTAATAGGCCTGGATGTCGACGCGCACCGTCGTGCTCCAGTCAGGATCGTCGTCCAGCATGGCTTTGAAGGTCTGGCGGATGAGATCAGAGCCGATATCCTGGTGATCAAGGCGCTCGGCAAGCCGGTGGATCACCGCTTCTTCCAGGCTCTCCTGGTTGAGGATCGTCGAATAGAGGAAGGCCGCCAGCAACGGATCGCGGTTCACCGCCTCCATCGCTTCGTCGCGGATCGACCGCCAGATCGGATCGACCGGCTGCACCCTGCTGGGGCGGGCAATCGTAATGCTGTTCATCGACGCTCTCCGGCCTTCCTCATTCTCCGGCGGCACATATAGGCCACATCATAGCACGGTTGAACTCAATTTTCCTTAGTGCTTTGTCAAATGGACCTGGTTCACGCAAATTCAAGCGGCGATGGAAAACGAACCCTTGATCGGGAGCGCATTCGAAATCGCCTCGATTGTCGTCTCCCCAAACGTAGGAAACGGTCACAGTCCGGCGTCAGACCTCATTGCGGCAATGCCGTTCCGGCCTGTTCCGCCACCATGTAAGCGGCGTACCAGTCAGGCCAGTTCTTGTCGTACTGTCCGCCAGCGCGTTTCTCATGTTCGCCGTGTGCCGCCGCGGCCCGCCGCAGCGCGGCCGCAAGTTCCGGGGATGAAGTGAACGTCGTATCACCCGCATCGACGCGCCCGGGCAAGCGCTGGGTGATCTCCTGCAGCAGCCAGCCATTGCCGTCCGGATCGCTGAATGTGACGAACGAGGAATAGCTGCGCCCCTCCGGATGCCGGCCTTTGATCGGCGGCTGGCCGGGGCCGTTGCGGTGGAAGATGTCGCTTGCCCCGACGCCACGCGCCACGAGTTCAGCCCGGGCCGCTTCAATATCGGACACGATCAGATAAAGCACTTTCGCCGAACCAGGCGCGGCCGATGTGAGGCCCGTGCCGAAATGGATCGAACATGGCGAACCCGGCGGCGTGAACTGCACGACCCGGAACGCGTCGCCGACCACGAAGTCGGCATCGAGCCTCCAGCCCAAGCCGGCATAGAAGCCCTTGGCTCGATCGACATCGGCAACCGGGATGACGACCGCCTCCAATTTCATGTCGATCGTGCCAGGTCTGGTCCCGCCGGTCATGTCACGCTCCTTGGGTTCGATCTCGGCAGCTTCCCCCCGTCGCGCATTTTGGTCAATCGGATACATATGCTCTTGAAGCCGGCGGCGACTTGCGTTGTCCTGCCAGCGTTAGCCGCCCGGAAAAATTCGTCATGGAAAAAGAGACGCTGATCGATGTTGCGCTGAAAGCCGAGCTTTGCGCCCTCTATCAGGCCGGGGACCGGCACTATCACAACCTCGCCCATATCGAGGCCATGCTGGCGCTGGCTGAAGAATACCGAGACCTACTCGACGACCCGGGCGCCATCGAAGCGGCGATCTGGTTTCATGACGCGATCTATGACAGCAGCGCCAAGGACAATGAGGCAAAAAGCGCCGAACTGGCCGAGAAAAGGCTCGCCCGGCGCGTCGATCCTCATCGGCTCGCCCGCATAGCGGCGATGATCAACGCTACCGCCACCCATCAATTGCCGCCTTTCCGCGACGAGGACGCGCTCAACGATGCAGCCCTTTTGCTCGACATGGATCTGGCGATCCTCGGCGCCGAACCGTCGGTGTTCGATGCTTACGAGAAGGCGGTCCGGCTTGAATATGGCTGGGTGGAGGAGCCGATGTGGCGCGCGGGCCGCGCGGCCGTCCTGAAGAGTTTCCTCGCCCGCCCGCACATTTTCTATACGACCGAGTTCCGGGATCGATTCGAGGCGCAGGCTAGGGAAAATCTCAGCCATTCATTGGACGCCCTGCAAGACCAGCCCTGATAGGCCCATACTCCCGCGGGGCTTTGCCCCTATGCCCAAATTCAGGGCCCTGCGATCACTATCGAACGTGAACCGCTCTGGGATGGCGTCACCATGGAAAACAGCTTCCACCAACCCGTCGACGCCGCGCAGGTGCCGCGCTTTGCCGGGCTTTCCACATTCATGCGGCTGCCGGCCGTGCCGAGCGCGAAGGGGCTCGACATCGCCCTTGTCGGAATTCCATGGGACGGCGGCACGACCAACCGGGCCGGCGCCCGCCACGGTCCGCGCGAAATCAGGAACCAGTCGAGCCTGATGCGCCGGGTCCACCATGTCTCGGGAACCGAACCGTTCTCCATCGCCAATATTGCCGATGTCGGCGACGTCTCGGTCAACCCGATCAACCTGCTCGACGGGTTGAAGCGCATCGAGGACGGCATTGCGGCGATCGTAGCGGACGGTGCCCTGCCGCTCGCCGCGGGCGGCGACCACCTGACGACGCTGCCGGTGCTGCGCGCCGTGGCCCGCAAGGCGCCTGTCGGCATGGTTCACTTCGATGCGCATTCCGACACCAATGACCGCTATTTCGGCGACAATCCCTACACGCACGGAACGCCTTTCCGCCGCGCGATCGAGGAGGGGCTGCTCGACCCGAAGCGGATTGTCCAGATCGGGATCAGAGGCTCGATCTATGAACCGGGCGAACACGATTGGGCGACCGCTCAGGGCGTGCGCATCATCTATATGGAAGAATTCGTCAAGCGCGGCGTCGCTTCCGTCATGCAGGAGGCGCGCGATCTCGTCGGCGACAGCGCGACCTATGTGACGTTCGACATCGATTGCATCGATCCGTCCATGGCTCCCGGCACCGGCACGCCGGAGATCGGAGGTTTCACGACGCGCGAGGCGCAGGAGTTGGTTCGATTGTTGGGCGGATTGAATTTCGTCGGCGCCGATGTCGTCGAGGTCGCGCCTCCCTTTGATGTCGGCGGCATGACGGCGCTGGCCGGCGCGACGATGATGTTCGAGCTGCTGTGCGTCATGGCGAGGTCCCTCGCCGACAGGAGGGCGCAGGGCTAGCGCGACGTGCAGATCGACCATTTGTCAGCCCAGCAGCGCCGCGCGCTCAGAGCGGGTTCTCGGCGTAGAACTCGAGCACGCGTTGCTTGAAGCTCTTGTCGCCGACGGCGAGCATGTGGTCGCGGCCCTCGATATGAAAGGCCCTGGCGTTAGGCATGAGGGCGGCAAGCTCGTCCGGCGAGCCGCCGATGTCATCTTTGGTGCCGACGGCGATCAGTGTCGGCTGGGCGATGCGGGCCATGTCATCCTCGCTCAGCAACTCGCGCGACTTTGCGATGCAAGCCGCAAGCGCACGACGGTCGCTGCGCGTCTGATCTGCGAAAGCGCGAAAGGAGCGGCCGCGCAGATGCGTGGTCTGGGAAGGATCCTCCGCCAGCAGGGCGGCAGCGATCGGGTCCCAGTCGCCGACCCCGTCGACCATGCCTATGCCGAGGCCGCCGAACACCAGCGTCGCCACCTTCTGCGGATCGGAGAGCGCCAGGAAAGCCGAAACGCGCGCGCCCATCGAATAACCCATGACATGCGCGCGCTCGATGCCGAGATTATCAAGCAGCGCGGCCGCATCGGACGCCATCTTGGCCGGCGTGTAATCGGCCTCGTCATAGCTCTTCGACGACGAGCCATGGCCGCGATGGTCGAAAGCGATCGCCCGGTAGCCGGCGTCGTTCAGCGTCTTGAACCAGCCCGGCGAGACCCAGTTGACGTAGTGGCTCGAGGCAAAGCCATGGATCATCAGCACCGGGTCGCCCTGCCCCGAGGCCGGCCGGCGATCGAGATAGGCAAGTTCGAAACCGTCATGGGAAAAGAACTGCATCGGCAGATTTGCTTTTCAGTTGGCGCCAGTACCGATAGCCGGGTGGCGCAACAGATCGCCTTCCTTGATGCCGTCCCTGGCGGCTGTGCCAGCCTTGAGCTCAAGCACGAAGCGCACGGGTTGTCCCGGCGAGATGATCGCTTCGGATTCGGGCTCGCCGCGCTTGATGGCTTTGATCCTGCCATCCTCACCGATGAAGATCAGGTCGAGGGCCATCGGCGTGTTCTTCATCCAGAAGTCCACCTCGTCCGTTCTTTCAAAGACGAACAACATGCCGTGATCGTCGGCCATGGTCTGGCGAAACATCAGTCCCGCCTCGCGTTCGGCAGAGGTATCGGCGATCTCGATGGAGAAGGAACGCTCTCCCGAACCGGTCGACACCACAAGCGGCGTCCGGTCGATCGGCAGCAGCATCGCATCCGCCGAACTTGGCTTCGCAGCGATGAAACAGGCGGCGAAAACGATCGCGGCGCAGAATATGCCCGCAGTCAGCCAATTGCGATGAACCATGCGTACCTCGTCCAGACGCTCGTCCTAACCCATGATCCGGACAAGTGGAACCGGTTTTCGGACAAGATGGTCGCGCCGCGGCAAAGGGACTTTTCGAGTTGCGTCGAGAAGCCCTCAGTGCGAGACCGACAAGGTACCCATATCAGGGTGGATTTCGGCGGCCATAAGGCCTTTGTCGCCGCGCCCGAACCGAACGAGCACGACTTGGCCGGGCCGGAGCTCGGTTATGCCGTAGCGCCGCAGCGTCTCCATGTGGACGAAGATGTCTTCCGTCCCCTCGCCCCGCGTCAGGAAGCCGAATCCCTTGGTGCGGTTGAACCACTTGACCAAGGCTCGCTCGAGGCCGCTCTCCGGGTTGACGGTGACGTGGGTGCGCTGTTCCTGCTCTGCCGGGTGGACGGCCGTCGAAGCATCCATGGAAAGGACGCGGAAAGCTTGCAAGCCGCGCTCGCCCTGTTTCACCAGGCAGACGACCCGCGCGCCCTCGAGCGCCGTCTGGAAACCGTCCCTTCGAAGACATGTCACATGGAGGAGAATATCACCCGAGACGCCGTCGTCCGGAAGAATGAAGCCGTAGCCCTTGGCCACGTCGAACCATTTGATAGCGCCGGCGATTTCGACAAGCTCGGCGGAGTCGCCGCCATTGTCCCGCTGCAAGGCGTCGTCAAGGCTTCCGTCCCGCCTCGTGAAAGAGGCTTTTTCCCCCATAAGAATGCCCCCTTTTTTCCAACTGAACTGCAACTGATTCTTGCCAAGAGATTAACACTGCGGCTTCCGGGGTGTGCAAGGGCTGACGTGCCTTTTTTCACCGTTCAGCACCGGAAAGGCTGAAATGTCCTTTGCCGGCGCTTCCGGAAGCCGAAATCGCAAGGCCTGAAGTCGACCGTGCCGCCGCTATTGTCGGACGATTGCCCTTTCCCCGGACGGCTCCTATGGTGCCTTCCAACCCCAACACTTTGAGGAAGCCGCCATGCGCTATCTGCACACAATGGTCCGCGTCGCCGATATCGACCAGTCGCTCGATTTCTACTGCAACAAGCTCGGCCTCAAGGAGGTGCGCCGCTACGAGAACGAGCAGGGCCGCTACACGTTGATCTTCCTCGCCGCGCCGGAAGACGAGCAAAGCGGCATCCATGAGAAGGCGCCGCTGATCGAATTGACCTACAATTGGGACCCGGAGGACTATAAGGGCGGCCGCAATTTCGGCCACCTCGCCTATGAGGTCGACGACATCTACGCAACCTGCCAGAAGCTGATGGACAATGGCGTGACCATCAATCGTCCGCCGCGCGACGGCAACATGGCTTTTGTCCGCTCGCCGGACGGCATCTCGATCGAGCTGCTGCAGAAAGGCCCGGCCAAGGCGAAGGCCGAACCATGGGCCTCGATGCCGAACACGGGCGTCTGGTAAATCCACCCCGATTTGACCGGGGGCAGCTAGCGTTTCGCCCGGCGCTGCCTATCTATCCGCGATTGGCGCCAGCCTCATCCAGGCTGGCGTCTCTTCATCCGCCAGGAGAATTTCATGCTGACCAGCCGCGCCGATGTCGCCACCGAACATGCCAGCCGCTACCTGCAGCAGCTCTGCAAGCACTGGTCGCATAAATTCCCGGTCGAGTTCGACCCGCAGCACGGCGCTATCCAGCTCTCGATCGGCCGCACCGTGATGGATGCCGACGATCGTGCCCTGCACATCGCTGTGGCCGCCGACGACGAAGCGTCGCTGGAGCGGCTGGAGAGCGTGGTCGCGGACCATATCAAGCGCTTCGCCTTCCGCGAGGAATTGAGCTTCGACTGGCAAAAGGCTGCCTGAGCCGGAGCAATTCCCGGAAAAGTGCCTCGGACAGTCAGCCGCCGGCCTTGTCGGCCATGTCGAGCAGGGCCAGCACGCTGCGCCAGTTGCGCGCCGTGCCCGGCACCTTCAAGGTACGCGGGATGAGGTTGGCGAACACCGATTTGCCGAGCCCGTCCGGCGCATGGAGGTAAAGCACGTCGCCCTTGATCTCGAAGCGCTCGGGGCCGGAGCATTTGTCGGCGAGCCGCTTCGTCTCCTCGGCGGTCGGCTCCCGTTCCAGCGCATAAGCGTGCAGCTTGGTCGGCTCGCCGGCGACCTCGGGATAGGGATTGTCCTTCACCAGCCGCCCGAACCAGCCGGCATCGCGCACCATGATGCGCGAATGAAAACCCCACTTCTTCTCGAAGGCAGCCTCGATCTCCTTGGTCAGCGCCGCCGCGTCCCCCTTCTTCGCCCGGAACACGACATTGCCGCTCTGCACATAAGTCGCGACATCGCTGAAGCCGAGACTTTCGAAGAAGGCTTTGAGCTCCGCCATTTTGACGATGCGGTTGCCGCCGACATTGATGCCGGAAAATAGCGCAACGAAAACCGGGCCCTTCATATGATGAACCCCGCCAGCGTCTCGTTGTCGGTGATATCCTGATATTGCACGCCTTCGGCGTCGAAATTGGTCTTCAGCAGGTCGAAATTGCGCCGGTCCTTGGTCTCGATGCCAATCAGCACCGAGCCGAAATTGCGCGCCGATTTTTTCAGATACTCGAAGCGGGCGATGTCGTCGTCGGGACCGAGCATTTCGAGGAAATCACGCAGCGCGCCCGGCCGTTGCGGGAAGCGGATGATGAAATACTTCTTCAGCCCCTCGAAGCGCAGCGCCCTCTCCTTCACGTCCGGCAGCCGCTCGAAGTCGAAATTGCCGCCGGAGACGACCGCGACGATGGTCTTGCCCCTGATCTCCTTGCGCGAAAAATCCTTGAGCGCGTCGATCGCCAGCGCGCCGGCCGGCTCCAGCACGACGCCCTCGACATTGAGCATCTCGATCATGGTGGCGCAGAGCCGGTTCTCCGGAACCAGCCGCACGGCATCGGCGGTGAAGTCCTTGAGATGGCGCAACGGCTCGCGTCCGATCTCGGCCACCGCGGCACCGTCGACAAAATTGTCGACCTTGGCGAGCTTGACCCGCTTGCCGCCGGCAAGGCTCTCGCGCAGGCTCGGCGCGCCCGCCGGCTCGCAGAACACGAAACGCGGATCGCGATGCTGGTCGGCGAAATAGTGGGTCACACCGGCGGCGAGGCCGCCGCCGCCCACCGGCAGCATGACGATGTCGGGCACGCGCTCGCCCGGCATCTGGGCCGCGATCTCGTAGGCAACCGTCGCCTGGCCCTCGATAATGTCCTTGTGGTCGAAGGGCGGCACCATATGCGCGCCGGCGGTTTCGGTGAATTCGAAGGCGGCGCGGTAGCAATCGTCGAAGAAGTCGCCGACCAGCCTGATCTCGACGAAATCGCCGCCGAACAGCCGCGTCTTGTCGATCTTCTGCTGCGGCGTCGTCACCGGCATGAACACGACGCCCTTCTTGCCGAAATGGCGGCAGACGAAGGCAAAGCCCTGAGCGTGATTGCCTGCCGAGGCGCAGACGAACAGCTCGGCATTGTTGCCGGCGGCGAGCGCCTTGCGGAAGAAGTTGAACGCGCCCCTGATCTTGTAGGAGCGCACCGGCGTCAGATCCTCACGCTTCAAAAGGATGCGCGCGCCTGTCTTCTTGGACAGGTAATCGTTCTCCTGCAGCGGCGTCTCCGGAAAGATTTCGCGGATCGCCTCGGCGGCAGCGGCGACGCGAGAAGAGAAGCTGTTCAATAGAAGTCCCTCATTTGGTCTCGGCGGTACGCCAGGACAGCCATATCCCGCGCCTGCAATCTTCCTGCCGCCGTTTTGGCTTTCGCGCAACAGTGCGATGGCCGTCGCCCGACGCTGAGCCAATTTCCGCTGGACACGACTTACTTTAGCCGCACTTCGGCTGTCCGGGAGATTTTCGCGGAGGTGGACGGCCAATCGTGGCCGGAGTGGAATGCCAGTGAAAGTGTCGACGTGCGGTTGAAGACAATTCTGATCATTGCCTTTGCCCTGCTGATAGCAGGCTGCGCGGGCCAGCAGACGCAGGAAATCCTGGGCAGCGTCGTCGTGCCGACGACGGCGACCGAGATCGCCGGCAACCACTCGATCTTCATCGCCACGACCCGCAAGCGCTCCGACGACCCGAACAAGGTTTTTGACGGCGAACGCTCGGCGACCCTCAACTATGCGCGTGTCAACGTCACCGTTCCCCCCATTCACCAGACGGGCCAGATCGAACGCCGTTCGCGCGGCAAGTCGAACGACCCGACGAAATATTTCATGGCCTCCGAAGTCGTCGGCTACGACACGCAGCCGAAATTCGCCAGCGCCCTCAACACCGACATCGACGCCCGCGGCGGCCGCGTCATGGTTTTCGTCCACGGCTACAACACCGGCTTCGACGACGCCGTCTACCGGCTGACCCAGATCGTCCACGATTCCGGCTATCCGGGCACGCCGGTGCTGTTTTCCTGGGCCTCCGGCGCCAAGACCACCGACTATGTCTATGACAAGGAAAGCGCCGCCGCCGCCCGCGACCAGCTGGAGGTGACGTTGCGGATGCTGGCGCAGACCGGCGCCCGGCGCATCGACATTGTCGCCCATTCGATGGGAACCTGGGTGACGATGGAGACGCTGCGCCAGCTTGCCATCACCGGCGACCGCGATCTCGGCGGCAAGCTCGGTGACGTTGTGCTCGCCTCGCCCGACATCGATGTCGATGTGTTCAAGAGCCAGATGCGCCGCTACGGCAAGCCGGACAAGCCCTTCATCCTGCTCCTGTCGGACGACGACCGGGCGCTGCGGCTCTCCGGCCTGATCGCCGGCGCGCGGCCGCGCGTCGGCGACTATCGGGATGCCGCAGATCTCGCCTCCTATGGCGTCACGGTGGTCGACCTCTCCAAGATCAAGGGCGTCGACAGTTTCAACCACACCAAATTCGCCGACAATCCGATGATGGTGCAGATGATCGGACAGCGGCTGCGCGAGGACGATGGCTTTGCCAGCGATCGTGATGTGACGGACCGCATCCGTCAGCTGGCTGCGCAGTAACCGTATCGGTGCGGGTTCCGCGCCGCAGGGACTTTGAACTGGACCCGGCCGCTCTCTGGCTTTATCGCAGTAGCAAGAGATGTTGCCGCCCTTGGGGGACCCCGGGTGATTGCGCATGTGAAGATCGTTGTCGGCCTTGCCTTCACGCTCGCCCTCGCCGGCTGCGCCGGTCCCACGCATGATCTTCTCAACCGCAAAACAGTTACAGCGCCTGCCTCCGACATCGCCGCCACGCATGAGATCTTCGTCGCCACCACCCGCCAGCAGGCGACCAAGGATCCGCGCCAGGTCTTCGACGGCGACCGTTCGCTGACCACCAGCTACGCCCGCGTCGACGTCACCGTGCCGAAGATCCACCAGGTCGGCGCGATCGAGCGCGCCAAGGGCTCGGCAGACTCCAATCCGGCCAAGCAGTTCACCGCCACCGATGTCGTCCACTATGGCGACGCGCGGCAATTCGCCAAGGCGGTCGGCGCCGACATTTCCATGCGCGGCGACCGTGCCCTGGTGTTCGTGCACGGCTTCAACAACGGTTTCGACGACGGCATCTACCGCATCACGCAGATAGCGCATGACACCAAATATCCCGGAACGCCGGTGCTGTTCTCATGGGCATCGAGCGCCAAGGCGACCGGCTACATCTATGACAAGGACAGTTCGACCGCCGCGCGCGACGATCTCGAGGCGACGCTGCGGATGCTTGCCAAGACACGCGTCAAAAGCATCGACATCATCGCCCATTCAATGGGCACCTGGCTGACGATGGAGGCGCTGCGACAGCTCGCCATCACCGGCGACCGCGATCTCGGCGGCAAGCTCGGTTACGTCATCCTCGCCTCGCCCGACATCGACGTCGATGTCTTCAAGAAGCAAATGATCCGCTACGGCAAGCCGGACAAACCCTTCGCCATCCTGCTTTCGGGCGACGACCGGGCGCTGAAGCTGTCGAGCTTCATTTCCGGCGACAAGCCGCGCGTCGGCGACTACGGCAACGCCGCCGATCTTGCCGATTACGGCGTGACGGTCGTCGACCTGACCCACGCCAAGGGCGGCGACGGCCTGAACCACGCCAAATTCGCCGACAATCCGATCCTGGTGCAATTGCTGGGCAACCGGCTGCGCACACCGGCCGGGCTTGCGTCGGACGAGCCCGACCCGACGCAGCTCAACAATATCGGCCAAGGCCTCGGCAAGGCGGTCGGCTCGGTCGCCGAGGTCGTCATCACCACGCCGTTCAGGGTCTTGACCATCGCTACCGGCGGATAGCTGACGCTCAGATAAAAAGATCGACCTTCTGGAACGTCGTCACGTCGACCAGGCCGACGTCCGAGATCCTGAGCTCCGGAATGACCACGAGCGCCAGCAGCGAGTGCTGCATATAGGCGTTGTTGAGCGAGCAGCCGACCTTGCGCATCGCCTCGGTCAGTTGATCGGCCTTGGCCGCGACGATCTCGGCGCGTTCGTCGGACATCAGGCCGGCGATCGGCATCTCGACGAGCGCCAGTTCCTTGCCCTCGGAATAAAGCACGACGCCGCCGCCCACCTCGCTCAGCCGGTTCACGGCCAAGGCCATATCCTCCTTGTTGGTGCCGACGACAATGATGTGGTGCGCGTCATGCGCGACGCTGGACGCCATTGCGCAGTCTTTCACATAGCCGAAACCGGAGACGAAGGCGTTGGTGACGCCGCCCGTGCCGCGATGCCGCTCGACCAGGGCGATCTGGCAGATGTCGTTGCGGCGATCCATGGCGACCAGCCCGTCCTCAACCGCCAGATCGGCTTCCAGAGCCCGCGTCGGCGCCTGGTTCTCGATCACGCCGATCACCCGCGCCCGCACCTCGTTGGCGCCCGCCGGCGCGGAAATGTCAAAATCCTTCGCCGCGAGCTTCTTGCCGAGCTTGACCGTGTTCTTTGCGGATTGCGGATAGTCATAGGCGGGGATGTCGATCTCGAGCTTGCCGGCCTTGGCCACCCGGACGCCGCGGGCATAGACCTCGTCGATGGTCATCCGGGCAAGGTCCGAAACGATCAGCAGATCGGCGAGCCGCCCGGGCGCGATGGAGCCGATCTCGCGCTCCAGCCTAAAATGCTGCGCGGTGTTGAGCGTCGCCATCTGGATCGCCGTCACCGGCTTCAGCCCCTGGCTGATGGCATGCCGCACCACGCGATCCATATGGCCTTCATGCACCAGCGTGCCGGAATGGCTGTCATCGGTGCACAGGATGAAGTTGCGCGGGTCGATGCCGCCTTCGGTCACCGCCTTGATCTGCGCTGCGACGTCGTACCAGGCCGATCCCAGCCTCAGCATTGCCTTCATGCCCTGGCGCACCCGCGCGATCGCGTCCTCCGCGCGCGTGCCTTCATGGTCGTCCTCCGCTCCGCCGGCGACATAGCCGTGGAAGGGCAGGCCGAGATCGGGCGATGCATAATGGCCGCCCACCGTCTTGCCGGCCCTGACCGTCTCGGCGATCTCGCCCGACATCACCGGATCGTTGGCAGCGACGCCGGGGAAATTCATCACCTCGCCAAGCCCGATGATATTTTCCCAGGTCATGGCCTCGGCGACGTCGGCGACCGTCAATTCGGCGCCGGCATGCTCCAGCCCCGGCGCCGACGGCACGCAGGACGGCATCTGCACATGCACGTTGATCGGCATCGCGACCGCCTCGTCATGCATCAGGCGCACGCCCGGCAGTCCAAGCACATTGGCGATCTCGTGCGGATCGATGAACATCGAGGTCGTGCCGTGCGGGATGACCGCGCGGCAGAACTCCGTCACCGTCACCATGCCGCTCTCGACATGCATATGCGCGTCGCAAAGGCCGGGCACCAGATAGCGCCCGCCGGCATCGACGACCTTCGTCCCCTGCCCGATGGCATGGCTGGCGTTCGGCCCGCAATAGGCGAAGCGGCCGGCTGCGATCGCGATATCGGTGCCGGGGATGATCTCGCCCGAATGGACGTTCACCCAGCGACCGTTGCGGATGACCAGATCGGCCGGCTTTCGGCCCATCGCGACGTCGACCAGATGTGTCGCCACTTCCGTCCACGGCTTTGGCTTTGCGGCGCTGGTCGGCTTGGCGTTCGTCATGGGCTTGAGTCCTCTGCGTAGGTCACTTTGGCAAATGTCGGCGTCCGGAGCCAGAGCGTCAGGTCGTAAACCACTGTTGCAGAGATGCAATTCCGTTTCGCGGCGAATGGGGCTAGTCTGCTTCGAGGAGTCGTTCGAAACCGCCATTTCGGAGCGATCGATGCGTCGACTGACGCTTGCCAGTGCCGGCTTTCTTGTCCTGCTGTCCGGATCCGCCCGGGCGGCGGATCTGGGGGCTAATCTGCCGATGACCGCGGCCGGCTTCGACTGGACCGGCTATTACGCCGGCCTGCAGGCCGGCTATGGCTGGGGCCGGTCCGACATCAGCGTCGAGGGCGGTTCGGTGAAGCCCGATATCGATGGCGGTTTCGTCGGCGGCCATGTCGCGGGGCTCTGGCAGTTCGACCAGGCTGTGATCGGCGCAGAAGCCGATCTGAACTACGCCTCGATCGACGGCACCGCCGAGGCCGGCCCGGCAAACACATTCGGCACCGACATCAAATGGTTCGGATCGATCGATGCCAAGGCCGGCTACGCCATGGATCGCGTGCTGATCTACGGCATCGGCGGCGTCGCTTTCGCCGGCATCGAGACCTCGCAGGCAGCAGGCACGGCCTTTGCCCAAACCCGCACCAGCACCGGCTGGACGCTCGGCGCCGGCGTCGACTATGCCTTGACCAACAATGTCGTCGTCGGCGCACAATACCGCTACTACGATTTCGGCAAGGAGCATTTCGATGCGCCGGACACGTTCGCCGACCGCGACCAGGACGTGAAGCTGCAGACGCTGGGGGTGAATTTCAGCTACAAATTCTGAGGCTTGCGGCACCGCGACGATGCGCAACACCCGCTTCCGCATCTCTTGAAAATTCAGGTGGCCGGCGCCCGCAGGGGGCGGGGGAATGGGTAGGGGCCTGATAGACGCCGGCCTCGGCGGATCGATCCGCCACGGCGCAAACATTAGCGTTCCCAAGGCAGGCCGTAATAGCGTGATCGCGCCACTTTCCCACCGCCCTGCCCCGCCTAGCGGACATGCTTGGCTGAACGGTCAGGATCGGTCCGAAGCCCTCTTTCCTTCAGGCATGGCCTCGAGGCATTCCTCCAGCCGCCGCAGCCGGGCCTTTTGCCAGCGCAACGTGTGGGCGACCTCGTGCAGGTTCCATTTGGCCTTCGAATTGGCGGCCTCGATCAGCCCTCGTTCGAGCCGACCGATCTCCCGGCGCAGCTGCTGCGCCTCCTCCTCCCGCAGTCCCCTGATCCAGCCTGGCCCACGCATGGTTCCACCATCAAAGCCGGCCATAGACTCGCACATAAAGGCTAATGGGATCAGTTCGGAGAAGTTGGCATTTTAAATATCGCTAATATTAAATCTGCACTTGAGAACGGGCCGGACGGCGGCAAAAAGCGCAGCCGATCCGAAACATGGCTTGACGGCTCATATCTGGCATCTGAAAAGGGCACGCCTGCGGACGTGGCGGAATTGGTAGACGCAAGGGACTTAAAATCCCTCGATCTCTGATCGTACGGGTTCGATTCCCGTCGTCCGCACCACCCTTCGCTCTTCGACGAGTCCTCCGAAGCCTTGGCGAAGGAGGAGCTTCGGATGGCAGGCCACCTCCAACGCGCAATCGGCTCAACCTTTCATCGGGTTGAGCTTCAAATGCTGAATCAGAATAATCGTCTTGGCATCGACGATGCGGCCGTCGGCGATGCCGGCCAGCGCCTCGTCCAAGGGCATTTCCAGAACCTCGATGTCCTCGCCTTCTTCCGGCGCACCGCCCCCGTCGGAAATACGGTCGGCCGGCGAATAGCGCGCGGTGAAGAACCAGAGCCGCTCCGTCACGCTGCCCGGGCTCATGAACGGCGAAAACAGCCGCTCGACATCCTTCAGGTGATAACCCAGTTCCTCTTCCGCTTCCTTGCGGATGGCGGTTTCGGGATCGTTCTCGTCGAGCAAGCCGGCGCAAGCCTCGATCAGCGGCTCGTGGTGGCCTACGGCGTAAGCCGGGAAGCGGAATTGACGCACCAGGAGGACGGTCGAGCGCTGCGGATCAAAGGGCAGGATCACGGCGCCGTCGCCGCGGTCGTAGGTCTGGCGGGTCTGCGTCTCCCATCGCCCGTCGCGGCGGCGATAGTCGAGCACCGTCTTCTTCAGCACCGCCCAGTCGTCCGAAAGGACCTCCTGCGAACGGATGCGAATGCGATCTTCCATGACGACCTCCGTATTGGTTGCAAAGGCGTAGCGGTGAAAGGTGTCGCAGGCAATCCAGGAAACCGACTGGCCTGGTATCCGACTGGCCTCGAAACCGATTGGTCCAGCGGGGGAGTCTCACCGGCTCGTATCTGGCGCGTCGCGTCGCGACTGCCTAGATAGCGGTATCTCTCCAGGAGCCCGTTTCACATGACGTCATCGCTTTTCCAGCCGATCACCCTCGGCGGCCTCACCTTCCCCAACCGCATCGCGGTTGCCCCCATGTGCCAGTATTCGGCCGAGGACGGCTCGGCCAGCGATTGGCATCTCCATCACTGGATGAACTTGGCAATGTCGGGCGCCGGCATGGTGACCGTCGAGATGACCGATGTCGAGCGGCGCGGGCGCATCTCGCATGGCTGCCTCGGCCTCTATTCGGACGACAACGAGGCGGCCGCGAAGCGTACGCTCGACGCCGCCAGGCGCGTCGCCGCGCCCGCCACGAAATTCGGTGTCCAGCTTGCCCATGCCGGCCGCAAGGCCTCCAACCGCAAACCCTGGGAAGGCGGCGGTCCGCTGCAGCCGGGCGAAGATCCCTGGCAGACGGTTTCTGCGTCGGCCCTCGCCTACGACACGGGCTGGAACGTGCCGCATGCGTTGGAGGAGGACGAGATCCTGGAGCTCATTGCACGTTTTGCGCAGTCGGCCGTGCGCGCCGAACGGGCCGGCTTCGACTTTGCCGAACTGCACGCCGCGCATGGCTATCTGATCTTCCAGTTCCTCTCGCCGCTCTCCAACCAGCGTACCGACCGTTGGGGCGGGTCGCTGGAAAACCGCATGCGCTTCGCTCTCGAAATCGCCAGGGCGGTGAGAAAGGCCGTCCCGTCCATGATGCTGGGGGCGCGCCTTTCGGTTAAGGAATGGGTCGAAGGCGGTTTCGACATCGAGGACGCAATCGAGGTGGCCAAAGCGCTGAAGGCCGAGGGCATCGCCTATATCTGCTGCTCCAGCGGCGGCAATTCGCCCCTGCAGCAGGTGCCGCCCGGTCCCGGCTACCAGGTGCATCTGGCGGAGGCCGTGCGCAACGGCGCCGGCATTCCGACGCGCGCCGTGGGGCTGATCGACGATCCCAGCCAAGCCGAGGCGATCGTCGCCGACGGTCGTGCCGACATGGTGGCGTTGGCGCGCGCATTCCTCGCCGACCCGCGCTGGGGCTGGCGCGCTGCCACCGCCTTCGGTGAGGAAATCCATCCCGCGCCGCAGCTGGCACGTTCGGTGACGACGATGCGGCATTGGATGAAGGCCGCCGGCTAGAGCAATTCCAGGGAAAGTGTGACACGGTCAGCCTCGGCGGCTTCGCCGTGGCTTTCCGTCCGAATTGCGTCAAAACAAAACCGGAAATCGGCCGGGTCCTGAGACGTTTGGGCGCAGGATCCTCGCCACAACTGCAACCAATTTGGCCGCTTTACGTTGGCGGCCATGATGGACAACAAACCCTTTGAAAAGCCGGTGGTGGTCGAGCTCGGCCATGTCGGCAAATACCGCCAGATAAGCAGCACCCGCGAGGCCGCCGAGTGCCTGATGACCGTTTGGCCGCTCAATCGCGGCGATCGCCATCGTTATGCTCTCGACACTTGCCTCAAAGCGCTGGAAGGTTATCGTTCGACAGCGGACGCGCGTCGCGCCCTTGTCGAGGCAGCCAGGGAATCGGAAGTTCTGGTTCCCGAAGACAGGCTGCCCGACGGAAAGCTGCACTGAGCACGCTTCTTAACCGGAGGATTCCATGGCGAAGCTGACTTACAAGATCGTCGAGCATGATGGCGGCTGGGCCTACAAGGTCGGCTCGACATTTTCCGAGACTTTCCGCACGCACCAGGAGGCGCTGCGCGCCGCCGAGATCGCCTCGTCCGAACAGCAGGTTGCCGGTACCACCGACGGCATCCAATATGAGGACGCCGAAGGCACGTGGCACGACGAACTCGCCGACGGCCGCGACCGCCCGCAAACCGAAGTCTCCGACTAAGCGAGTTGGAACCGCCCCGCGACCGGCGAAGCCGGAAGGCCTCGCACCGGCCGCTGGTGGCTATGCGGCACTACTTACCGCAGTAGTTATCGTTGACGTTCTGTTGCGAGTTGGCATCCGGACCGGGTGTGTTGTGGGCGCACGGCCCCATGCCACCGGTATTCCCGTAGGTGGTCAGCCCGGAGCCGCCATTGATGCTGCCTGTGGTATAGGGATCTACCTGCTGCCTCGTGTCGGGACGATGATCGCGGTGCCACCACCACCAGTCATCGGATGACTGCGCCATGGCTGCGCCACCCATGGCCAGCACCAGCGCCGAAGCTGCAATGAGTCTTGTAATCATTGGATTCTCCATTCTCTTGATCGCCAAAAAAAACGGGCGCCAAGGCCCTGGCGACACCAACGAAACCCTGGGTTGGGTGCGAAGGTTCCCCTGGAAATTCCGGGTAGGACAGAATGTCCGACACATTTGCGTGACGCCGCGTGAAGAGCCGCGAGCCCCCCGCCAAGGTCAATTGCGGTCAATGCGCGAAAGCGCGCGCGGCGATACGCCGGACGAAGGCGACGACCCGTTCAGGGTCCGTAAATTGCGGCATGTGGCCCAGGCCTTCGATCCGCTCAAAGTCGAGGGCGTCGATCTTGTCCAGCATCGGTTGGCCATGGACCGCCTCGCCGATCACCTGGTCGCCGGTGCCGAACAGAATGCCTGCCGGCATCGCAATTTCGCGGTAAGACCGTTCGATTTCGCCAAGATCCCGTTCCACGGCCACGACATCGGTGGACGTGGCGAAATAGTGGGACGGACGCAGCCCCAGCCATCCGCCGCCGCCGATCATGTAGTCTGCCGGAACCGCTTGCGGCGCGAAAATGAACTGCAGCGTCGGCTGCGCGTAACGGAGGCTGAGCGGTATCGCCACCGTATAGGCCAGGACACGGCGCAGCAGCCGTGACGGAACATAGAGCAGGTCAAATCCCTGACGCCCCCTCGCTTCCTGATGCGTCAGCGGCGAGAGCAGCGCGATGCCGGAAATCGCTGTCGGATGGCCGGTCGCCAGCGCAAGCGCGATGGCCCCGCCGAGCGAATGGCCGACGACCAGGGGCCGCTCCAGGCGCAATTCCTCGATGAAGCGCCGCACGATGTCAGCCTGCTCGGGCAGCCGGCCGGTGGCCCCGGTTGCCCGAACTGAATAGCCCGACCCCGGCCGGTCGAGGGCGATCAGCCGGTAGCCAGGACCGAAGCGGCCGAACAGCGTCTGGCGGAAGTGGTGGAGTTGAGCGCCCAGCCCGTGCACAAAGACGATCGGCCTGCCGTCGCCCTCTTCCACATAGTGGATGCGGTTGCCGTCGATCTCGACGAATTTGCCGCAAGCCGGCACCAGTCTTTCGGCCTTTGCCGCAATCCGCCAGGTCGCAACTGTCACGGCCAGCACGGCAAGCGCCGCCGCGATGAGTAAGCCGACGAGCAACCACAGGACAAACGACATCAGCATGTTTTCACCCCAGCCGACCGACCGCACCATATCCGCAACGGCCGCCGCCACAAGCACTGATCCGGGTTTCGCATTGCCGCCGGCCGCCGGCCGCGTTATCTCAAGCGACCTATTGTGCCGGAGCCCACCATGCCTGAAATCGTCACCGCCGCCATGCTCGTCATCGGCGACGAAATCCTCTCCGGCCGCACCAAGGACAAGAACATCGGCCATCTCGCCGATATCATGACGGCGATCGGCATCGACCTGAAGGAAGTGCGCATCGTGCCTGACGAGGAAGACGAGATCGTTGCGGCGGTAAATGCCGTGCGCGCCCGCTACACCTACGTCTTTACCACCGGCGGCATCGGCCCGACGCATGACGACATCACCGCCGACTCCATCGCCAAGGCCTTTGGCGTGCCTTGCGAATACGACGCCAAGGCCTATGCGCTGCTCGAAGCAAGCTATGCCGGGCGCGGCATTGAGTTCACCGAAGCGCGCAAGCGCATGGCGCGCATGCCGCGCGGCGCCGACCATATCGACAATCCCGTCTCGGTCGCGCCGGGCTTCCGCATCGGCAACGTCCATGTCATGGCCGGCGTGCCGTCGATCTTCCAGGCCATGCTCGACAATGTGGTGCCGACGCTCAAGGCAGGCACCAAAATGTTGTCGGCCACGGTGCACTGCCCCTTCGGCGAGGGCCTGATCGGCGGGCCGCTGGCCGAGATCCAGAAGGCGCATCCAGGCACCATCATCGGCTCCTATCCCAAATATGGCGACGGCAAGTTCTGGACCGAGCTCGTTGTCCGCGCCCGCAGCGAGGAAGCGCTCGAGGCCGCGCGCAAGGACGTCGAGGAGATGGTGGCGGGCTTGGCCAAGGCAGGCTGATCCGCGGCTGGAACCAGTCAATGCGCTGAGGCGTTCCCTTGCCGCGCAGATGCGCGGGGTAAACAATTGAGGGACCAGCCATGCGCTTCAAGACGATTGTGGCCATTTTGCAGAACGAACAGGACGCCGAGCGCGTGCTCGATTGCGCCCTTCCGCTTGCCGAAAGATTCGAGAGCCATCTCGTCGGCATCCATGCCGAGGCGCTTCCCGTGCCCTACACATCGGCCACGGGCTTTCCCGATACCGAATTCCTGCAGGTCTCGGCCGAAATGAACAAGGAGCGCGCCGACAAATTGCAGGCCTATTTCCTCAAGCGGATCGAGGAATCCGGCCTCTCCTTCGAATGGCGAAGCCTGGAGAGCTTTTCCGGCGACAGCGCGCTGACCGGCATATCAAGCGTGCGTGCCGCTGATCTGATCATCGCCGCGCAGCGTGACACCGGCGGCGATCCGAGCGCCGATGTCGACACGCTGGTCTATGATGCCGGCCGGCCGGTGCTGGTCGTGCCGCATGACGGCCCGCTGGTGACAACCTTCAGGCGTGTGTTGCTGGCCTGGAACGGCAGCAAGGAAGCGGCCCGCGCGGCCTTCGACGCCCTGCCCTTCATTGCCGAGGCCGACAAGACCGACATTCTCGTCATCGATCCGCCCGAGAGCCTGGACGAATCCCCCGAGGCGGCCGGCGCCGAGATCGCGGCCGCCCTGTCGCGCCACGGCGCCAATGTCAGCGTCTCGGTGCAGAAGTCGGATGGCTCGGCAATCGACGATATCATCCAGTCGAGGATGGCCGAATCCGGCACCGACCTGCTCGTGCTCGGCGCCTACAGCCACTCCTGGCTGCGCCAGCTCCTGTTCGGCGGCGTTACCCGCACGGTACTGCGCAGCACGAATGTAGCCGCTTTCCTGTCGCGGTGACGCCGGAGCAACTCCGGGAAAAGCGTGACACGGTTCTCCGTCCGCGATGATATCTCAGTCGCGCTCTCGAAACGGAGGTCCACCGGTCTCCCGCGGAAGATCGTCGGAATTTCAGGTCGAGGGCCGTCCCACCTGCCGTGGTCAAACATCATCCGGGGACGTCCATCCGCTGTCCCTTGCCAAGAGCAAGGCTTTCCAGCTAATTCCGCCTGCATTCCATTGTTTCTGCGCGCTGATGGCGCGCGCTTGCGGAGTGCGCGAACATGTCCCTTCCCGAAAAAGCCTTTCCCGTCTCCTGGGACCAGTTCCACCGCGACGCCCGCGCGCTTTCCTGGCGGCTGTCCGGCGCCAACAAGGGGCAATGGAAGGCGATCGTCTGCATCACGCGCGGCGGCCTGGTGCCCGCCGCCATCATCGCGCGCGAACTCGGCATCCGCGTCATCGAGACGGTGTGCGTGGCCTCCTATCATGACTACACCAGCCAGGGTCAGCTGCAGGTCCTGAAGGAGATTTCGCCTCCGTTGCTCGCCGATGACGGAGCCGGCGTGCTGATCATCGACGACCTGACCGATACCGGCAAGACGGCCGGCATAGTGCGCGCGATGATGCCGAAGGCGCATTTCGCGACGGTCTATGCCAAGCCGAAGGGCCGTCCGCTGGTCGACACATTCGTCACTGAGGTCAGTCAGGACACCTGGATCTACTTCCCGTGGGACATGGGCTTCACTTACCAGAAGCCGATCGCGGACGATCACGCCGGCTGAACGGCCATTTTGTTTTCCAGAGAATCTGCCTCAAACTTGGGTCGTGTAGTCGTGCCAAGGAGCACGACTACTTTGCGGGATTGACTTTTTCTGGTGAGATTTTCCGACGGAGTGAAGTTTTTTACTTTTAAAGCTCATAATTCGCCGTAAGATTCGTAAGGTGGCAAACGATTCTGGAGGCTGGGGCAGCTTCTTACCATGTTGACGAGGCCGACGACGCACAACCAGATGGCCGAAAGAGTCCGGCGGCTCTTCGGCGTTGCGCCTTGTCGCCTGCAGGTTGCCGCCTTGCCTTGGCGCGAGAGTGAGAACGGCGTCGAGATCATGCTGATCACCAGCCGCGACACCGGTCGCTGGGTGCTGCCCAAGGGTTGGCCCGAAGCCAGGGAACCGCTTTGCGAAGCCGCCGCTCGCGAAGCAGGCGAGGAAGCCGGACTGCGCGGCTCCATATCGCATGTTGAAGCCGGCCGCTATTTCTACGCCAAAGTCCTCGCCTCCGGCGAGGAAGTGCCTTGCGAGGTACTGGTCTTTCCGCTGCATGTCGACCGCGTCGCGGATCGCTGGAAAGAGAAGCGCGCGCGGACGCGCAAATGGGTTGGCCCGAACGAAGCCATCCGGATGGTCAACGAACCCGACCTTTGCCAGATCATTGCCGGCTTCTGCGCCGCGCCGCGCAAGTTCGCCTGACCCGCTCAGGCACGGCCAAAATCGTCGGAACTGAGCCGGGTCCAACGATCGCCCATCAACCCGCCGATGAAAATGTCGCCGGAGCGGACCGCTTCGGTGACCTCGGCGATGCGCGAGCGGACCATCGTGCCCCCGGCATAGCGGAAGAAGACGTCCTTGTGGCCGAAGAGTTGCGGCATGAACCGGTTCTGCGTCTGCCCGGCGATGCCGACGCAGCCCATCTCCCGCGCAGCCGCGATGAGGCCATCCAGCGTCGCTCCCCAATGGGATCCGGATGCCTGGATTTGCAATAGGTTCGCGATGCCGCCGGCCTGGCCGTAGAAGGCGTAGCAGCCCAGCATCCTGCCCGTTTCGTCGTAAGTCCCGCCGAAATGAAGTGGCCCGTCGGCCCGCTTCTCGGCCGCCAGCGCGAGCAGCCGCGGCAACTCCTCGCCCCTCCAACTCGGCCGAAGGGAGTAGTCGGTCATGAGGGCAGGCAGTTGCTCCGCAAATTGGGCCGCATCGATCGGCTCCCGGTGGAGCCGTTGGGATGACGAATGCTGGGCCGATGGCTCGAACCTTTTTCCTGCAAGAGCGTCGAACGCTCTCGCGCAAGGATCGAGTGCCAGGCGCGGCAGCCCGGGCCATTTACGGCGCAGCACGGCGGCGGCCATGGCGCCCGGCCGGAAAATACAGGTCCACTCCAGGCAATGCACCGGCAGCAGCTGATACTTCATCGGACGCGCGAAGGCCAAGGATGTCCGGTTGGCGGAATCGGTCAGGTACAGATCGAATTCGCCTTGATGCAGGGCACGCAGCAATTGCGGGCCGGCCCAACCGTGATCGGTGCGGGAGTCGGTCATGAAGGGACCGATGATGGCCGCGCTCAATGCTCTTCCATTGAGCTCATAGCGGGCTTTCAGAACGCCCATGAAGCCACCCAAGCGGCCCTGCGGGTTGATCTGGACAAGAGCCTTGCTCTCATCCTCGTCCAGGTAAAGCCCCCTCATATAATCCGCCGTCAGCGCGATCGCGTGATCGCGCTGGCGGCGACGATGGCGAAACTTCATCAGGAACAGCGCGGCGACCTGCTCGAGATCCTCGGCGGTTAAAGGCCGAACCGAGCCATGCTGGGATTCCAGTGGCGCAACCACCTGTCCCGGACTCGCGGAAACAAGATTCATCGTGATTGCCTATACGAAAGCGCTAAAGGCGGTCGTGCTTCTCAAAGGAAATCTCCGCCTGGTCGGCTTCCTGCAAAAAAATCCTATAGGCCTTCTTCTGCCATATCTGATTTTCTTTTCTGTAAATACATTAAAATCATTGTTTGAATGTGCGTGAATAGCTAAAATCTAAAATATAATTTCCTAAAAATTTCAATATATATAAAGTAATTTGAAAAACATATTGAACCCCTCTAACCGTATGACGGGAGAGCGGTTGCAACCGTGTTGCGGCTGATGGCGCCCGGCGGAGGCCGGGCGCCGTCCTTTCCTCAGGCGACGAGGCCCTTGGTCAGCTCGAGCGCCTGACGCTCGAACAGCCGCCGGTAGATGCCGCCGTTCAGCCGGATCAGCTCGTCATGCGAACCTTCCTCGGCAATACGCCCGCGATCGAAGACCAGCAGCCGGTCGAGCGCGCGCACCGTCGAGAGCCGGTGCGCGATCACCAGGGTCGTGCGCCCGACCATCAATCGCTCCATCGCCTTCTGAATCAGCACTTCCGATTCCGAATCAAGGCTCGATGTCGCCTCGTCCAGGATCAGAATGCGCGCGTCGGCCAGGAAGGCGCGGGCGATCGCCACACGTTGACGCTCGCCGCCCGACAACTTCACGCCACGCTCGCCGACCAGGGTTCCATAGCCCTTGGGCAGGCTGGTGATGAAATCATGCGCGCTCGCGAGTTTGGCCGCATGCTCGATCTCGGCCTGGCTGGCGCCGGGCCTGGCATAGGCGATGTTTTCGGCGAGCGACCGGTGGAACAGGATCGGCTCCTGCTGAACGATGGCGATCTGGCTGCGCAACGAAGCCTGCTCGACCTGCGAGATGTCCTGCCCGTCGATCAGTATCCGCCCG
This sequence comes from Mesorhizobium sp. Ca11, assembly GCF_020165275.1. Classification (NCBI taxonomy): domain Bacteria; kingdom Pseudomonadati; phylum Pseudomonadota; class Alphaproteobacteria; order Hyphomicrobiales; family Phyllobacteriaceae; genus Mesorhizobium; species Mesorhizobium sp. Ca11. The sequence goes on from NZ_JAIUHU010000001.1 coordinate 133,280, forward strand.
GCACTCACATCATAAAGCCGCTGGATCAGCTTGACGAAGGTCGTCTTGCCCGAGCCCGAATGCCCGACCAGTCCGATGCGCTCGCCGGCCGCGATATCGACCGAGAAATCGCGGTAGAGCGGCAGAAGGTGGGTGCCGTAGTGGAACGTCACCTTGTCGAAGGCGATGTGCCCGTCGCCGATCCGGATCGGCCGAGCGCCGGGCCGGTCCTCGATGCCGAGCGGCTCGGACTGGAAGTCAACCAGTTCCTCCATGTCGTTGATCGAGCGCTGCAGGTTGCGGATATGCGTGCCGATGTCGCGCAGATATCCCTGCAGCACGAAAAACGAGGTCAGCACGAAAGCAACGTCGCCGGCGCTCGCCTGGCCCCAGGCCCACAACATGAGGGCAAGACCGATGACCGCCGCCCGCATCACCAGCAGCAGCACCCCTTGCGTGGTGCCGTTGGCAGTGCCGCGCATCCAGGTGCGGCCGGTGCGCAGGCGCCATTTGGCGACGACGCGCGCCAGCCGCGCTTCCTCGCGAGCCTCCGCGCCGAAGCCCTTGACGACGGCGTTGCAGCTCACCGCGTCTGCCAGCGAGCCGCCCAGCCGCGTGTCCCAGCTGTTGGCGAGCCGCGCAGCAGGCGCGACATAGCCGAGCGACAGCATCGCCGTGACGGCGATGAACAGCACCGAACCGGCGGCCACCACGGTCCCCATCAACGGCCAGAACCAGCCGAGCAGCAGCGTGGAGCCGACGAGCATGACGACCGACGGCAGCAGCGCGATCAGGATCGTGTCGTTGAGCAGGTCCAGCGCCCACATGCCGCGCGTTATCTTGCGCACCGTCGATCCGGCAAAGCTGTTGGCGTGCCAGTCCGTCGAAAAGCGCTGCACCCGATGGAAGGCGTCGGCCGCGATGTCCGACATCATCTTCAGCGTCAACTGGACGATGCACAGGAACGCGACATTGCGCAGCGCGACACCGGCCAGCGCCAGCGCCATCAGGGTCGAGAACGCCGTCATCGCCGCATTCCAGGCGACTGCGTCGGTTCCGGCGCCGCTGGCGACGGCATCGACCAGGCGGCCGGAATAGAAGGGTGTCAGCACGTCGGCGAGCGTCGAGAGCAGGAAGGCGCCCATGATGAGCGAAAGCCGCCACGGCTGGTGGCGCCAATGGCTGAACGTAAAGCCAAGCACGCTGCGAAAGGCGCTTGCGCGCAGGTCGATCTTGAAACGAGCCATGATGTCATCCGGGCGCAAACAAGCCCGGTCCCGGTAAAAATCGAATTGGAAAACCCGCGTCCGCGCGTTGCGGCGACCCTGAAAGCGGGAGGTTCAGTATGGTAGGCCGCCTGCCCTGAGGCGGCGACCGGCAGCGGCAGATGCCTGGTCCGCGTCTGGCTCTCCGAGAAACCCTCGGAGCGCCAGCGCCGACCTAGGCCTCGCGGCCTCGCATAACGATGTCAAATCCTGCCATACGGTCCTCCCGGAAGGGAATCGCGGAAAGGTTGTTATAGGCAGGCATCAACCGATCGCCAAGTCGGCCCGTCGCCAAAACGACATCTGGTCCAAGCACTGCGACGAATTTGCAACAACGGCGGGTTGTGGCCAGGCCTCAGGCAGCGGGTGAGCGATCCAGTCGCATGTAGCGCCCTTCCGCCCGGAACCCGAACTTCTGGTAGAGGCTGTGAGCGTCGCTGGTCGTGAGGCTCCAATGAGAAACCGTCTTCATATCGGGATGATCCAGGAGTGCCTGCACAAGCCGTTTGCCGATGCCATGCCCACGACGCTCCGGCCAGACGATGACGTCGGCAAGATAGGCAAAGACCGTGTAGTCGGTGATCGCGCGGGCGAATCCGACCTGCTTGCCATCGAGATAGGCGCCGACGCAGAGCGAGTTGTCGAAGGCGCGGCGGTTGGCTTCGTCGGTTCTGGACGCACCCCAATAGCTTTGCATGAGCAGATCGGAGGTCGCCCGGAAATCGATCCGCGACACGTCGAAACTGATTTCAACATCCTGCATGCGCGGCGCAATCTCGCGGACTAGCCGCGATCCCGGAACCGGTTGGTGATCGGGTAGCGGCGGTCGCGGCCGAAATTCTTCTTGGTAATCTTCACGCCAGGCGCCGCCTGCCGGCGCTTGTATTCGGCGATATAGAGCAGATGCTCGACACGCGTCACCGTCGCCCGGTCGTGGCCACGCGCGACGATGTCGTCGACGCTCATCTCGTTCTCCACCAGGCATTCCAGGATGTCGTCCAGCACCGGATAGGGCGGCAGCGAATCCTGGTCGGTCTGGTTCTCGCGCAGCTCCGCCGACGGCGCCTTGTCGATGATGTTGTTCGGGATTACCTCGCCCGACGGTCCGAGCGCACCCGGCGGCACATGGTTGTTGCGCCAGCGCGACAGCGCGTAGACCTGCATCTTGTAGAGATCCTTGATCGGGTTGAAGCCGCCATTCATGTCGCCGTAGAGCGTGGCGTAGCCGACCGACATCTCGCTCTTGTTGCCCGTGGTGACCACCATCGAGCCGAACTTGTTGGAGATTGCCATCAGGATCGTGCCGCGGGCGCGGCTCTGCAGGTTCTCCTCGGTGATACCTTCCTGGGTACCCTCGAAGAGCTGGGTCAGCGCGTGCCTGAAGCCTTCGACCGGCTCGGAGATCGGCACGATATCATAGCGGCAGCCAAGCGCGCGCGCGCAGTCCTCGGCGTCCTTCAGCGAATCCTTCGACGTATAGCGGTAGGGCATCATGACGGTGCGCAGCCGCTCTTCGCCCAGCGCATCGACGGCCAAAGCGGCGCAGATCGCCGAGTCGATGCCGCCGGAGAGGCCGAGCACCACGTTCTTGAAACCGTTCTTGTTGACGTAGTCGCGCAGACCCAGCATGCAGGCCCGGTAGTCGGCCTCTTCACGCTCGGGGATCTTCGACATCGGGCCTTCCGAGCAGACCCAATGATCGCCTTTCCGTTTCCAGGTGGTGACGGCGACCGCCTCCTCGAACTGGCTCATCTGGAAGGCCAGCGTCTTGTCGGCCCCGATGGCGAACGAGGCGCCGTCGAAAATCAGCTCGTCCTGGCCGCCGAGCTGGTTGGCATAGATCATCGGCAGGCCGGTCTCGATGACCTGGCGAATGACGACCTGGTGGCGAACGTCGATCTTGGCGCGATAATAGGGGGAGCCATTCGGCACCAGCAGGATCTCGGCGCCGCTTTCGGCAAGCGTCTCGCACACGGCGATGTCGCCCCAGATGTCCTCGCAGATCGGAATGCCGATGCGCACGCCGCGGAAGTTGACCGGACCCTGCAGTTCCGGCCCGGCCTGGAAGACGCGCTTCTCGTCGAACTCGCCATAATTCGGCAGGTCGAGCTTGTAGCGCTCGGCGATGATCTTGCCGCCGTCGGCGAAGACGATCGAGTTATGCGTGCCGGTCCGGCGCTTCAGCGGCGTGCCGACGATGACGCCCGGCCCGCCATCGGCCGTGTCCTCGGCGAGGTCCTGCGCCGCCTTCTCGCAAGCCTTCAGGAAGGAAGGCTTCAGCACCAGGTCTTCCGGCGGATAGCCGGCGAGGAAGAGCTCGGTGTAGAGCACCAGATCGGCGCCCTGGCGCGCCGCGTCCGCCCTCGCCTCGCGCGCTTTTGCCAGATTGCCGGCGACGTCGCCGACGGTCGGGTTGAGCTGGGCGACGGCAATGCGCAGGATATCGGGAGCGGTCTTGGTCATGGTACGGATTTAGCGTGGCTGAAATCGCCCCGCAATGGCGTTTGGTTGTGCCACTTAGGACTAATCGGCGGAGCCGATTATGTCCCTGATCGATCGAAGATCGTATCCTGACTAATCGGCAGAGCCGATTATGTCCCTGATCGATTGAGGACCGTATCCTGACTAATCGGCGGAGCCGATCATGTCCTTGATCGATCGAGGATCGTATCCTGACTGATCGGCGGCGCCGGCAGAGCCGACTATCTCCCTGATCGATCGACGGACGTCGATCGATCCCAACCACCTAGTCGCTCATATATTCGCGCAGCGCCTCTGCCGAGCGGTTCTCGCCGATCGACATCGCCAGGATGCGCGAGATGTGGCGGCGCGGCAGGCCGGTCTCGGCCGACCATTGGTTGATCTGCGCCTGGATCTTGTCGAGGTCCCGCTTCGAGGTCGGGTTTTCGGCGATGTCGAGGCCCGCATCGCGCAATGCCGCCGCCATGTCGGTAGAGACCACAAACGTGTCCCATTCGAGCCAGCGCAGGAAATACTGGCCGGTGTTGCCCCCGAGCCGGCTGCCATGCTTGGCGAGATAGGCGGTCAGGCCGACCTGATCGTCCGCGGGCCAGGAGGCGATGAATTTGCCGAAGCTGCCATTCTCCTTCGAGACGCGATCAACGAAGGCGGCATTGTCGCGCACCGACTTGATCTTCTGCGGATTGCGCACGATGCGGCTGTCGGATGCAAGCTCGTGCCAGAAGTCGTCCGGCTGGAACAGAAGCCGCTTCGGCTCGAAGCCGAGGAACGCTTCCTCGAAACCTGGCCATTTCTGCTCGATCACCCGCCACACGAAGCCGGCGGCGAAAATGCGCTCGGCCATGGTGGAGAGGATGCGGTCGTCGGGGATCTTTGCCACCGCCATATTATCGGGCGCGGGGCCAAGCAACGGCGCCAGCACGGCCTCTCCGCCCTTGCGCTTTGCCGCCCGTGCATGGATTTTCTGGAAATCGAGCATCATTGTCCCCGCTTGTTCGCCGCAATCTATCACTTCACGTCCGGCCCGGCAGCCTCTACCTCTATCGACGCCCGGCCGAAGGAGAGGACAAATGAACAAGATCGTCGAAGACATGGCGAACCGCCTGCTCAAGCGAAAGCCGGACGGTTTCGGTCCGCTCGAGAGCCGCGTGCTCCAGTCGACGCTCGAGCGCACCACCATCACCCGCGACACCAACAAGGCCGTGGCCTTCCACGAGACCTATGGCGACCGTATTGCCGACACCATCGCCAGGATCGGCGGCTCCTGGTCCTTCATCCTGAGCTTCCTGGCCTTTCTTGTTGTCTGGACTGCCGGCAACGCCTGGCTGCTCACCCGCGACGCCTTCGACCCCTACCCTTTCATCTTCCTCAACCTTGTTCTGTCGATGCTGGCGGCGATCCAGGCGCCGGTGATCATGATGTCGCAGAACCGCCAGACCGAGCGCGACCGCATCGACGCCGCCCATGACTACGAGGTCAATCTGAAGGCCGAGATCGAGATCATGGCCCTGCATGAAAAACTCGACGAGCTTCGCCATAGCGAGATCATCGGCATGCGTGACGAAATCCTGCGCATGGCCGAGCAGATCAGGCGCATTGACGAAAAACTGTCCGCGCGGCCCGCAACAGAATGAGCGAGACCATCCATCGCCTCATCGAGCAATACGGGCTGATCGCGGTCTTCCTGGGTTGCGTGGCCGAAGGCGAAAGCGCGGCGATCCTGGGCGGCTTCTTCGCTCATCAGCATGTTTTCGTGCTGTGGCAGACTTTCTTTGCCGCCTTCCTCGGCGCCTTCGCCGGCGACACGTTCTTCTTCACCCTGGGGCGCAGCTTCGCCGAACATCGCTATGTGAGACTGTTGCGCAGGCGTCCGGGCTTCAGCCGCGCCTATCGCCTGCTCAACACCCATCCCAACATTTTCGTGCTGACCAACCGCTATATCTACGGCATGCGCCTGGTCGGCGGCGTCGCCGCCGGCCTGTCGACCGTGTCCATGCCGCGTTTCGTCATCCTGAATGCCATCTCGTCCGCGGTCTGGTCGGCCCTGTTCAGCGGCATCGGCTATGTCTTCGGCCTGGGCGCGGAGGAAATCGTGGGCCAGGCGTTTGCTCGCCATCAGCGCCTGCTCATCGCCCTCGGCGTCGGCATCGTTATCGCCGTGGTCGCTTGGTTGGTAGGCCATCACTTCGCGAAGCGCGAACGCGCCAGGGAAGACCAGGCAGGATCTTGATCAATCCGCGAGGATCAGATCGGCGCGCCGACAAGGCGTTCGATGAGGGCGATGCCCCAGACGCCGCCGGCGATCACGATCGAAATCAGCACGGCCAGCGAACCGCAGTCCTTGGCAAGTTGGATGTCGATGTGGAATTCGCGCGAGATTGCGTCGCAAGCCGCCTCGATGCCGGTGTTGAGCACTTCGACCATGATCAGGAGCAGCACAGCACCGATCAGCAGGGCATAGCCGCGCCAGGAAACCGAGATGAACCAGCCGGCCGGCAAGGCGAGCGCCAGCAACAGCAATTCCTGCTGGAACGCCTTTTCGTGGGCGGCCAACTTGCGGAAGGCCCGCACTGAATTGATGAAAGCATCGATCAGCCGCTGCATTCCTCTGCCCCTTTGCGAGTCACCGGCAGGGGATATCGCAATGGTGGGACCAAGGGAATAAGGCAGCCGCTGCAAAATTCATCCGCCCGCGACCTTTATCGACGGCGCCGATTTCTCGAACTGCGGCAACCCGTCCTCGATCGAATAATAATCGCCCTTGTCGCCGACGAAGATGTGGCATTCGCCCTGAAGCCCGCTCGGTTCCTCGAATGAACCAGCCATAACCGAAACATATGCATCGCCTTTCGGCTTCCAAAACAGCACCGAGCCGCATGTCTTGCAAAAGCCACGCTTGGCGAAGTCGGATGCCTCATACCAGGTGAGATTTTCCATGCCTTCGATAACGATGTCGGCGTCCGCTACATTGGTTGCGGCGTAGAAATGGCCGCTCTGCTTGCGGCATTGTGAACAATGGCAATAAATCACGCCGCGTAGCGGGCCCTTCGTTCTGAAACGCACCGCCCCGCACAGGCACGATCCGCTATGATTGTCGTCCATTCCGGCCTCCTTCGACGTCGTCTGCACCGTTCATTGCCGGATAGAATTCCAGTTTTGAGATGACCGGGCACCGGCAAATGCGACACCGAAGCGACGCGTTTCAGAAGCTGCCCCTGCACCGCTTTGCACCCTGTGGTAGCAAGGACAATGAGGAAATGCAGGCTATTAAGGAAACTTTAGCAGGACTGCATTTATCGTTCCCACAAGCGATGGTCGTGTTGGGGACGCGCCGTCGCAGTTCTGATTCAAATCCCCGCGTGAGCGAACGCCGGCGGTGGCAGGTCTCCGGTCGCACTGAAGGGGCAGTGAACAGACATGAAGCCGGCAGCCATTCCGACCGACAGGAATACCGACATCGCCAGCACCGTCGTGACGACGATGCGACAGCTCGGCGTGCTTGGCCTGCCGCGTAACTATGAAATCTTCTACGAGGCGCTCAGCAGCAGCAATCGCGAACTCAGCCTTGCCGTCGTCTCGTTGAGCAACCGCCCGACCCAGGAAGATCTCGACCGCATCGGACGGAGCTTCTTCCCGCAGCACCACGGCCCCGCCATTGTCGAGCACGCCCGTGAAGTGGTCGCCAAGGAGCTCGAGGACATCGCCGCGCTGTTGCGCAGCGAGCGCTCGCATATCGAGAAGTATGGCCGCATCCTCGACGAGACCTCGAGCGGCCTGAGCAATCGCAGCCTGCTTTCGCAAGAACTCCTGCAGAAGATCGCAGGCGCGATGTCAGCCGCCACCAGCTCGACGATCGACCATGGCCGTCAGATCGCCAGCACGCTCAGCGAAAAGACAGCCGAGCTTGAAAGCGTCAAGTCGAAGCTCGAGGAATACAAGCGGCTCGCCGACACCGACCCGCTTACGCAGCTGTGGAACCGCCGCGCCTTCGACAAGGAGATCACCCGGATCTACAACAGCAACCGCGGCATATTGTTCAACGCCTTGATCCTTGCCGATATCGATCATTTCAAGGACATAAACGATCGCTATGGCCACCCGGTCGGCGACAGGATCCTGCAGATCATCGCCGAGATCTTCCAGTCCAGCGTGCGTGCCGACATATTTGTCGCGCGAACCGGCGGCGAGGAGTTCGCGCTTATCGTCGAAGGCGCCAGCGAGGAAGCCACATACGAGATCGCCGAGCGCATCCGCGCGCTAATCGAGCAGACACCGTTCACCGGCAGCCAGACCGGCATGAACTACGGCACCGTTACCGTATCGATGGGCATCTGCATGGCCTCGGAGGCGGAAAACCCCGAGGATCTCTACACCAAGGCCGACCAGGCGCTTTACCGCTCCAAGGTCGGCGGCCGCAACCGTGTGACAAAGCACTCGGCCACGGTCAGCCGGGCTGGCAAAAGCTGGCTGCTTTACAAGAAAGACTGACACACCCCTTTCCAGGCGAATTTTTGTGGATTATATTTTCCACAGAAATGAAAGGGTGCGCTTATGCAACGTCCAGTCGCGGCCGCGACGGCGGCCGAAAATGCCGTCATTACCAAGGCCACGCTGCGCGCGGCCGACCTGCTCGATATCACCGCCAGGACGCTTGCCTTGGTCATCGGCGTGTCGGAAGCAACGGTCTCGCGCATGCGCCGGCAGGAATTCCTGCTTGAACGCGGCACCAAGCCGTTCGAATTGGCGGTGCTGTTCGTGCGCCTGTTCCGCTCGCTCGACGCCATCGTCGGCGGCGACGAGACCGTCGCCCGGGCGTGGCTGAAGAATCCCAACACCACGCTCGACGGCACGCCGCTCGAAAAAATCCTGACGATTGCCGGACTTGTCGATGTCATTGCCTACCTGGACTCCCGGCGCGCTCTCGTCTGAGGCCGTCCGGCTCGAAGGCAAGTACTGGCGAATGGTCGAGGCGCAGCACCGCGTCTCGACCCTTAAGCTCATCGACACGCTCGACGAGCAGGCGCTGCTGGAAGATCTCATCGAGGACACCAAGCCGCATATCCCGCTGGAGTGCCGCCACCTCCATTACCTGTTGTCGACGCCTTTTCGCTATGGCTCCGTTTATCCATACGGCTCGCGTTTTCGCCGCGCCGGTAAGACCAAAGGCGTCTATTATGCCGCCGAGACGGTGCTGACGGCGGTGGCGGAAATGGCTTTCTACCGCTTGCTGTTCTTTGCGGAGTCGCCGGCGACGCCATGGCCGAACGACGCCGCGGAATACACTGCCTTCGCCGCTGCGATAAAATGCGGCCGCGCGATCGACCTGACACGGCCGCCCCTGGATCGCGACGAACAGGCCTGGACGCAGCCCACCGACTACACCGCCTGCCAGGCGATCGCCGATGTCGCGCGCGAAGCCGAGTTGCAGGCGATCCGCTATCGCTCGGTGCGCGATCCCAGGGGCGCCAACATCGCGCTGTTGACCTGCAAGGGCTTTGCCAAGGCCAGGCCGCTGGAGCCGCAGACCTGGCGCATCCGGATCGGCTCTTTCGGCCTGCAGGCGATCTGCGAATTCCCGGAGAAGAGGCTGGAATTCTCACGCGCTGCTTTTGCGGACCCAAGGCTTGCCGGAATGCGCTGGGAGCGCGGCTACTGAACTCCGAAAACTGTATCGAGATTCAGGTCAGGAAGAGCCGAGAATGGTGGCCTCCGAGAACCCGAGCGGAGCGTACTTCAAGTACGTGAGCACCGGAAGCGCAGGAGGCCGCCATTCGCAGGCCGCCCTCACCCGAATATCGATCCAGTTTTAAGCCAGGATGTTCACCGCACGCGCCGCCACCAGCGCGATCGTCAGGAGCGAGATCATCGCTTCGGCCATCATCAGGAGCTTCGCGCGCTGCGTGAGCGGCAAGGTGTCGGTCGGCGAGAACGCCGTGGCATTGGTGAAGGCCAGGAAGACATAGTCGACGAAGCCCGGCAGCCAGCCCTGTATCTCGCGATCTGGCAGCGTCATTTGCGGAAACAGGAAATCTGCCTGCGCTCGCTTGACCAGCCCGCAGGTCGGCGGGCCGCCCCGGTCGGTGCTCCAGAACCATAGCGCAAAGACAATCACATTGGTGACCCAGATGTTGAGCGCGTCGACGAGCAGCGTCGTGCCGGCCCCGGCATGCCCTTCCAGCAACGCCCGCACCAGGAAGACCAGCGACCCGCAATTCATGATGCTGATGACGCCGGTCATCACCAATGCTGCGCGGCGGATATAGAGGCGCAATCGGCCGATCGCGTACCAATGCTCATGGTCGACGGCGTTGCGCGTCGCCATTTGCGTCCAGGCCGTCGCGATCGACAGGGGCGCCAGCAGCGCCGCCTCCACTGTAGGGGCCAGCCAGCGCGGACCGAAGGACAGGTTGTTGATGACCAGAAGCTGCAGGCAGATGACGACGAGAACCGCGGCGCGCGCCGACCAGAAATCGAGGCCCCGGTGATGGATGACGGCATGCTGATGGCGCATGGAGGAACCTGTATTGCTAAAACCGCGGCGCTACGGACGGGCTCCGGCAATGATCGGCCGGCCGGTCCTGCCCGAAGCGCCGGCGACGGGTTCCATCGCAATCTTGGTTTTACAATGTTGCGGAAGAATACTTTTTCGTAAGCTTTTGCTATCGGACTGTTCAGCAATCCATCGGTATGATTTTAGGCCCGTATGTCGAGAACCAGTGAATCCGTGCATGTCTGGCCCGCCGCGGCTGCGGCGGAAGACGATCTGTCTTCCATCTGGAAAGGTCTGGTCCGGCATCCATGGCGGTTGCTGGCGCTTTTATGCCTGATCCAGATCGCTTGCTGGACTGTCATGCCCGCGCTCGTCAATGTTGGGCCGCCGCGCGACGTCGTCGAGGGTTTCATGTGGGGACGCGAATGGGTGCTGCTGACCTACAAGCACCCGCAACTCCCCTGCTGGCTGCTCGAGATCAGCCACCTGCTCACCGGCTCATTCCGCTGGCCGCAATATATGCTGTCGCAGTTGATGATCTCGACGACTTTCGTTTTGGTCTACCTTCTCGCGCGCGACATCATGGGCCCGACCCGGGCGATCGCCGCCGTGCTCTTGATGCCGTCGATCTATTTCTTCGGCTGGCCGACCCCGCAATTCAACCATGACTATGCGCAGATGCCGTTCTGGGCCGCAATCTCATGGTTGCTGTGGCGCTCGGCGTGCGACGGCCGTCCAGGCTGGTGGCTCGCCCTCGGCCTCGTCTCCGGCATCGGGCTCTACGCAAAGCTCTCGACGGCTCTGCTACTGGTGTTCGGTGGTATCTGGATTTTGTACGACGCCCGCGCTCGAAGCCGGCTTGCCACCCCATGGCCATGGCTCGGTCTTGCGGTTTTTCTGGGCCTCGCGGCGCCGCTGGCAATTGCGCTTTTCCGCCTCGATTTCCTGCCGCTGACCTATGCGGAGCATCGCAACGCCTGGGTGCTCGCTAACCGCGCACGGCTCTACTATATCGGCGTTCAGCTTGCAGGGCTTGCCGCTCTTCCCGCCGTTCTTGCTATTTCCGGCCTGCTGCGACGGCGGCCCGGCCCGGCACGAGACCCCTTACCGGCCCGCCCTGCCCCCGAGCGGCGCGCGATTGTCTACCTGGCATGGATGGGCCTGGGGCCGGCGCTCCTGATCATGGCCGCCTCGCTGTTTACCGGCACCGGCGAGTCCTGGGGCGCGACGATGTACAATTTGGTCGGCACCCTCGCGGTTGCACTCTTGGGACAACGCCTGGGGCTGGCTGAGTTGCGCCGGCTGACGCTGCTGGCACTGCTATGCGTGGTCGGCGTATCGAGCGCCTATGCGATTACACGCTGGACCGGTTGCAACGTCCTCGGTCGCCTGCAGCCGATGTGCTGGCCGGCACGATCGATCTCGCAGACGGCCGAAGCGATCTGGCATGAGACGGTACCAGGACCACTGGGCATCGTCGGCGGCGAGGACGGCGTGGCTCAGCTTGCCGGGCTGGAAGCGGCGGACCGGCCGTCGATTTTCACGACGCTCGACAGGCGCCTTGCCCCCTGGATCACGGACCAGCGCCTGCGGGATCAGGGCCTGCTGCTGGTGTGGCCGACCGGTTGGAGGCTCTCCCCGCAACAGCAGGCGTGGATCGCCGGCCTGCCGGTCAAGACCGTGCCGTTCGACTGGTCGCTCAAGGCACCGCCGCTGGAGATCAGCTTTGCCGTCATTCCGCCCGGCAGGGCCAGTTTCCCGGGCGATCCGCCTGGACCGCCCGATCTGGAATGACCCGCGACTTGAAGTTTATTAGCCCGACGTCAAAAGGCGGCGGCATCGCCGCCAGCGCCTCCGACGATAGGCGTCAAGCCTCTGTTCAGGCGTTGGCGGCCTGCTTGTGCTGGACCGGATGGCTCTTCTTGAGCAGGTCCGAGACCAGGAAGGCGAGCTCGATCGCCTGATCCGCGTTGAGGCGCGGGTCGCAATGGGTGTGATAGCGGTCCTGCAGGTCTTCCGCCGTGATGGCGCGGGCGCCGCCCGTGCATTCGGTGACGTTCTTGCCGGTCATCTCTATATGGATGCCGCCCGGATGCGTGCCTTCCGCGCGATGAACTTCGAAGAAGGTCTGCACTTCCTTGAGGATGCGGTCGAACGGCCGCGTCTTGTAGCCGGCCGCCTCGATCGTGTTGCCATGCATCGGATCCGACGACCAGACAACGTTGCGGCCTTCCTTCTTAACTGCCCGCACCAGCTTCGGCAGATGCTCGGCGACCTTGTCGGAGCCGAAGCGCGCGATCAGCGTCAGACGGCCCGGCTCGTTTTCGGGATTGAGCAGGTCGATCAATTCCATCAGGCCGTCCGGTGTCAGCGACGGCCCGCATTTCAGGCCGAGCGGATTCTTGATGCCGCGGCAATATTCGATATGCGCGTGATCTGGCTGGCGGGTGCGATCGCCGATCCAGATCATGTGGCCCGAGGTCGCGTACCAGTCGCCGGAGGTCGAATCGACTCGCGTCAGCGCTTCCTCATAGCCGAGCAGCAGCGCCTCGTGGCTGGTGTAGAAATCCGTTTCGCGCAGCGCGAAATTGGTTTCGGACGTGATGCCCACCGCGCGCATGAAATCCATCGTCTCGGTGATGCGGTTGGCGAGCGATTCGTATTTTTCTCCCTGCGGGCTGTCGGCGACGAAGCCCAGCATCCAGCGATGCACGTTTTCCAGGCTGGCATAGCCGCCCTGCGCGAAGGCGCGCAGAAGATTGAGCGTCGCGGCGGACTGGCGATACGCCATCTCCTGGCGCGCCGGATCCGGAATGCGCGAGGAGGCGTCGAATTCAATGCCGTTGATGATGTCGCCGCGGTAGCTCGGCAGCGTCACGCCGGCCTTCGTCTCGTTGTCGGACGAGCGCGGCTTGGCGAACTGGCCGGCGACGCGGCCGACCTTCACCACCGGCTGCGCGCCGGCGAAGGTAAGCACCACCGACATCTGCAGGAACACGCGGAAGAAGTCGCGGATGTTGTCGGCGCCATGCTCGGCAAAGCTCTCGGCGCAATCGCCGCCCTGGAGCAGGAAGGCTTCGCCGGCGGCGACCGCCGCCAGCTGCTTCTTCAGCTTGCGCGCCTCGCCGGCGAAGACCAGCGGCGGATAGGTCGCGAGCCGCGCTTCCGTGGCTTGCAAAGCCCCAAGGTCCGGGTAGGCCGGGACCTGCTTGATCGGCTTTGCCCTCCACGAATTCGGGGACCATTTCGTCATCGCTGCACCCAACGCCCTTCCAGAGCAACTCCAGGAAAGTGTAACGGCTTTCCGTCCGGAATTGCGTCAAATAAACCGGCGAGCGTGGTTGCCCGCCATTCCAGCCTCGATACGAGGTCGCGGCTCCTTACACGAAGCCGACTGCCTATTCTAGCCGGGTTTTTCAGTGGTGGCGAATGCGTTGAGCTGCTCGGCTTCCAATGTAGACGCCGTTACGCGGCCTTATCGACGAGCCGCGCCAGTTGCGTCATCACCACGGCCGAGCCGGCGAGCCGCTTCTCCGCGTTCGGCCAGTCGCGGATGAAAACGACGCTATGGTCGGCCCTGATCTTGGCCAGCGATCCCTGCTCGCCGATGAACTTGACCAGCCCGACCGGATTGGGGAACTCGCGCTTGCGGAAATGAATGACGACGCCCTTGGGCCCGGCATCGAGCTTCTCGACATTGGCCCTGCGGCAGAGCGCCTTGATGAAGACGATCTTCAACAGGTGCGTCACCTCTTCCGGCAAAGGCCCGAAACGGTCGATCAGCTCGGCGCCGAAGCCGTCGATCTCCTCGGTGGTTTCGAGGTCGCCAAGGCGTCGGTAGAGCGCCATGCGGAGCTGCAGGTCGGGCACATAGCTTTCCGGGATCATCACCGCGGTGCCGACGGCGATCTGCGGCGACCAGCCGCCGTCCTGCGCCTCGCCGGTATCCTTCACCTCGGCCACCGCCTCTTCCAGCATCTGCTGGTAGAGCTCGAAGCCGACCTCCTTGATATGGCCGGACTGCTCTTCGCCCAGAAGATTGCCGGCGCCACGGATGTCGAGGTCGTGGCTGGCGAGCTGGAACCCTGCGCCGAGCGTGTCGAGCGACTGCAGCACCTTCAGCCTGCGCTCGGCCGTATCGGTGAGCTTGCGGTTCGCCGGTAGCGTGAACAGCGCATAGGCGCGCACCTTCGAACGGCCGACGCGGCCGCGCAACTGATAAAGCTGCGCGAGGCCGAACATGTCGGCGCGATGGATGATCAGCGTGTTTGCGGTCGGGATATCGAGCCCGGATTCGACGATGGTGGTCGACAGGAGCACGTCATACTGACCGTCGTAGAAAGCGTTCATGATGTCGTCGAGCTCGCCCGGCGGCATCTGGCCATGCGCCACCGCCACTTTCAGCTCCGGCACGGATTCCCTCAGGAAATCCTGGATTTCGGCCAGGTCGCTAATACGCGGCACGACATAGAAGGAATGGCCGCCGCGATAGCGTTCGCGCAGCAGTGTCTCGCGGATGACCAGCGGATCGAAGGGTGAGATGAAGGTGCGCACCGCCATGCGGTCGACCGGCGGCGTGGCGATCAGCGAGAGCTCGCGAACGCCGGTCAGCGCCAGTTGCAGCGTGCGCGGGATCGGCGTCGCCGACAGCGTCAGCACATGCACGTCGGACTTGAGATCCTTCAGCCGCTCCTTGTGCTTGACGCCGAAATGTTGCTCCTCGTCGATGATCAGCAGGCCGAGGCGCTTGAACGAGATCGAGCTGCCGAGCAGCGCGTGCGTGCCGACGACGATGTCGACCGTGCCTTCGGCGATGCCCTTCTTGGTCTCCGCCAATTCTTTTGAACCAACCAGGCGCGACGCCTGCGCAATGCGGATCGGCAGGCCCGAAAAGCGCTGCGAGAAGGTTTTGAAGTGCTGCCGCGACAACAACGTCGTCGGCACCACGACCGCGACCTGGAACCCCTCCATGGCCGCTATGAAGGCGGCGCGCAACGCAACTTCCGTCTTGCCGAAACCGACGTCGCCGCAGATCAGCCGGTCCATCGGTTTGCCGGCGCCGAGATCATCCAGGACGGAATCGATCGCCGTCTGCTGGTCGTCGGTCTCCTCATAGGGGAAACGGGCGGCGAACTCGCCATAAAGCCCTTCCGCCGGGATCATGGAGGGCGCTGCACGCATCTGCCGCTCGGCGGCGATGCGGATCAATTGCCCGGCCATATCGAGCAGACGCCGCTTCAGCCGTGCCTTGCGCGCCTGCCAGGCGCCGCCGCCCAGCTTGTCGAGCGTCGCCTCAGCCGAATCCGAGCCATAGCGCGACAGAAGCTCGATGTTTTCCACCGGCAGGAACAGGCGATCGTCGCCGGCGTAGTGGATTTCGAGACAGTCATGCGGCGCGCCGAGCGCTTCGATGGTGCGCAAGCCGATGAAGCGGCCTATGCCATGGTCGGCATGGACGACGATGTCGCCTGCCGACAGCGACGAGGCTTCGGCTATGAAATCGGAGGCCTTCTTCTTGCGCTTGGAACGCCGAATGAGCCTGTCGCCGAGGATGTCCTGCTCGGCGACGACGACCAGATCGTCGGTCTCAAAGCCGGATTCGAGCGGCAGCACGGCAAGGCCCGCCTGCCCCGGCTCTAGCTTTTCGACCTCGGCCAGCGTCGCGACAGGTTTCAGATTACTGAGATGGTGCTCCGCGAGAATTTGCCCGAGCCGGTCGAGCGAGCCTTCAGTCCAGCCGGCGACGACGACGCGGCGACGCGCCGCGCGCTCGTCGGCAATGTGCTTCACGACGACGTCGAAGACGTTGATGTTGGGATCGGCGCGCTCCTCGGCAAAGCTGCGGCCTTGCCGCGAGCCGCCATGGAAGACTTTTTTGCCGCCGACGTCGGGGGCGTCGAAGACGGTGAAGTCTATGTCCTCGCGCGGTCCGAGCGACGCCTTGAGGTTTTCGGGCGAGAGATACAGCAGATCCGGCGCCACCGGCTTGTAAGGTACGGCATCCTTGAGCGCGCTGTCGGCCTGCTTCCGCCGCGCCTCGTAATGGTCGAGGATCAGCGTGTGGCGCTCGGCCAAGGCCTCATGTGCCAGATGGTCGAACACGACGGGCGCGTCCGGCAGATAGTCGAACACGGTCTCCAGCCGCTCGTAGAAGAAGGGCAGCCAGTGCTCCATGCCGGCGAAGCGGCGGCCTTCGCTGACCGCCGCGTAGAGCGCGTCGTCGCGCGACGGCGCGCCGAAGGCCTCGATATAGGACCGGCGAAAGCGGCTGATCGTTTCCGGTGTCAGCGCCACCTCGCTCATCGCTTGCAGCGACATCGACTTGCGCTGCCCGGTGGTGCGCTGCGTCGCGACGTCGAAGACGCGGATCGATTCCAGCGTGTCGCCGAAGAAGTCGAGCCTGAGCGCCTCGCTCCAGCCGGGCGCGAAAAGGTCGAGGATGCCGCCGCGCACCGCGAATTCACCAAGCCCGCGAACGGTCGGCACGCGCTCGAAGCCGGACGTCTCCAGCCGCGCGATCAGCGCGTTCATGTCGATCTGGTTTCCCGGCTTGGCGTGGAAAGTCTGCGCTTCGATCAGCTCGGCCGGCGGGATGCGCTGCAACAGCGCATTGGCGGTGGTGAGGATCACCGCGCGATGCGGTTTCTTGGCCAGTGCGATCATGGCCGAAAGCGCGTCGAGCCGCCGCGCCGCGGCATCTGCGCCGGGCGAGACTCGATCGTAAGGCAGGCAGTCCCAGGCCGGCAGCTCCAGCACCGGCAGGCCGGGCGCGGCAAAGGCGAGCGCCTCGATGATCGCTGGCAGCCGCTGGCCGTCGCGCGCGACGAACAGCACCGGCTTGTCGGGCGCGATCTCCTGCGCCGTCTGCACCAGGGCGAAGGCTTCGTAGCCGTCGGCGACGCCGTCGACAACGAACTGGCCGGCGCGGCCCTTGGGCAGGCCAATGGAAGGAATGAGGGTCATGGATATGCGTTTTTCAAAATGTCATGGTCCGGCGCGACGCCAGGATCTTCCGCAGAACCGCGCAGTCGATATCGGGCGAAACTGGGCGCTCGCCGGTGACCATCGGGAAAAATTCGGTGTCGGGAATTTCGAGAAGTCTCTCATATTGGTCGATTTCATCGCCGGTCAAGGCGCCGATCTCGGCGTCGGCGAAGGAACCGAGGATCAGGTCCATCTCGCGCATGCCGCGATGCCAGGAGCGGAACAGGAGCTTGCGGCGGCGCGCGTCCAACCCCTCGCTTGATCGCTGTGTTCCGGTCATGGCGCCGCATCCCTGTCCAAAGCGGCGCGTATAGCGTGGATAGAGAGCGGTGTCAGCCTTTGCGCTGCCCTCGTCGCGACATAAGCTGACACGATGCGTCCCACCGTCCTCGATCCCTTGTTCGTTCCGATCACTTCGCTTGCCGGCGTCGGCCCGAAGGTCGGATTGCTGATCGAGCGTGTCGTGCCAGCCGACCTCGGCGATCGCGCTGCGCGCGCGGCCGACCTTCTGTTCGTGCTGCCCAACACCGTCATCGACCGCCGCAACCGGCCTGGCATCGCGCTGTCGGCCGAGGGCCAGATCGTCACGCTCGAGGTGCGCGTCGACCGCCATCAGCCGCCGCCGCGCGGCAACAGGTCGGTGCCGTACAGGGTTTACGCCCATGACGACACCGGCGAGGTCGCACTGACCTTCTTCCATGCCCATGCCGCCTATTTGCAGAAAATGCTTCCCGAGGGCGAGCGTGTGGTGATCTCGGGCCGCATGGAGTGGTTCAACGGCCGCCCGACGATGGTCCATCCCGACCACATCGCGCCGATCGACGAGGCCGAGGGCCTACCGTTGGTCGAGCCGGTCTATCCGCTCACCGCCGGCCTCTCGGCCAAGGTGCTGCGCCGCGCCATCGGACAGGCGCTTGGCCGCCTGCCAGAACTGCCGGAGTGGCAGGACGATGCCTTCATGCGCCGCCATACATTCCCGTCCTTCAGCGATGCGCTCGCCCGCATCCATTATCCGAAGGATCCGATCGACGTTGCCGTCGAGGGATCGGCCTGGCGACGCCTTGGCTATGACGAATTGCTGGCCGGCCAGGTTTCGCTGGCGCTGGTGCGAGCGAGAATTCGCCGCCTCTCGGGCCGGCCGCTTACCGGCGACGGCCGCATCGTCGAGAAGCTGCGAGCTGCCCTGCCCTACAAGCTCACCCCCAGCCAGGAATTCGCGCTCGGCGAAATCAATGCGGACCTTGCCGATCCCGAACGCATGCTGCGCCTGCTGCAGGGCGATGTCGGCTCAGGCAAGACGGTGGTGGCGCTGCTCGCCATGGCGCGCGCGGTCGAGGCCGGCGGCCAGGCGGCGCTGATGGCGCCGACCGAGATCCTGGCGCGCCAGCATCTGGCGACGATCGCGCCGCTAGCGGAAAAAGCCGGCCTGCGCCTCGCTATCCTGACCGGGCGCGAGAAGGGCCGCGAGCGTGCCGAGACGCTTGCCGGTCTTGCCGGCGGCGAAATCGACATCGTCGTCGGCACGCATGCGCTGTTCCAGGAAAGCGTGACGTTTCACGACTTGGTGCTTGCCGTCGTCGACGAGCAGCACCGCTTCGGCGTTCATCAGCGCCTCGCCATCACCGCCAAGGGCGATGCACCCGATATGCTGGTGATGACGGCGACGCCCATTCCGCGCACGCTGGTGCTGACCGCCTTCGGCGACATGGACGTCTCGAAACTGACCGAGAAGCCGGCCGGCCGGCAGCCGATCCGCACCGTCACCTTGCCGATGGAACGGCTGGATGAGCTGGTCGGCCGCATGCTTGACGCCGTCGCCGATGGCCAGAAGATCTACTGGATCTGCCCGCTGGTCGAGGAATCCGAAGAGATCAAGCTGATGTCGGCGGAGGACCGCTTTGCTTCGCTGAAACCGCTCTTCGGCGACCGGATCGGCCTGGTGCACGGTCGCATGAAGGGTGCGGAGAAAGACGAGGCGATGCGCTCCTTCAAGCAGGGCGAAACGCGCATCCTCATCGCCACCACCGTGGTCGAGGTCGGCGTCGACGTGCCCGACGCAACGATCATGGTGATCGAGCATGCCGAACGCTTCGGCCTTGCCCAGTTGCACCAGTTGCGCGGCCGGGTCGGGCGCGGCGACAAGCCCTCCTCCTGCGTCCTGCTCTACAAGGAGCCGCTCGGCGAGACGGCCAAACGCCGGCTCTCGGTGATGCGCGAGACAGAGGACGGCTTCAAGATCGCCGAGGAGGACCTGAAACTGCGCGGCGAAGGTGAGTTGCTGGGCACCCGCCAGTCCGGCACGCCGGGCTTCCAGGTGGCGCGCCTCGAGTTCCATGCCGATCTGCTCGAAGCCGCGCGCGACGACGCACGTCTGATCGTGTCGCGCGACCCGGAATTGCAGTCCGAACGCGGCGGGGCGCTGCGGCTGCTGCTTTACCTGTTCGGCCGCGACGAGGCGGTGCGGCTGCTGCGCGCCGGCTGAGCGCCGAGCGGCGGATTGGCGAGCGGTCCTTCGACCGGTTCGCCATTCAGCGTCACCAGCTTGGCCTTGACCTCCGGCGCTACCATGCCGGCCGAGACGATCAGCTTGGCGCCGTCCTCGATCGACATGTCGAGCGGCACGATCTCGGATTTGTGGACATACATCAGGAAACCGGTGGTCGGATTGGGCGTGCAGGGCATGAACACCGCAATCAGCGGATCACCTTCCTGATCGAGCTTCTGGTTGATCTCGGTTTCCTTGTCGCTGGCGACGAAGACCAGCGACCAGACGCCCTTTCTCGGATATTCGACCAACCCGACCTGGCGGAACATGTCGCCCTTGTTCGACAGCACCGTCTCGAAAATCTGCTTCAGCGAGCCATAGATGCCACGCACCAGCGGCATGCGGCCAAGCAGCCGCTCGCCGAAATTGACAATGGCGCGGCCGACGATGTTCGCCGTCAGGAAGCCGATCAGCGTGATCAGCACCAGCGCCACGATCAGCCCGAAGCCCGGAACCGGGAACGGCAGATAGGTATCGGGGTTGTAGCGGGCTGGGATATAGGGTTTTACCCAGGAATCGACCCAGCCGATCAGCGACCAGGCGATATAGACCGTGATCGCCAGCGGCGCGCAGACGATGAAGCCCGTCAGGAAATAATTCCTCAGCCGGGTCATGCCAGAGGTCTTCAGGGCGTCGGACATGGGTTCACCGCGGCGCAGGTTGCAACGCTGAGATTAGTGAACCGCGAGCCGGTTTGGAACTGCGAAGTTTTTAAGGGTGCCCTCCATCAACCGGCTTTCAGCATTCCAAATGGAAGCTGCTCCGTTCGCGATTGGCCGCAACACCCCTCCCTCGTCATCCACGGGCGGAGCGGGAGCGAAGCGGACGCGCAGACCCGAGGATCCATTCCGTGACGCCGGCCAAAAAATGCCACCCGTCAGAATAGTCCCCTAACCATCAATCCGTTATCGTTCACGCATGACCGGCTATGTCTATATGACAGCAAGCAAGAAGCGCGGCACCATCTACACTGGTGTGACGAACGATCTTGGCCGTCGGATGCCGGAGCACAGGTCCGGCGAAGGCTCGCGCTTTACCGGGCGCTACGGCGTACAACGCCTGGTCTGGTACGAGGAGTATTCGACATCCGCGATGCGATCCAGCGTGAAAAGTCGCTGAAACGCTGGCCTCGCCAGTGGAAGATCGAACTGATCGAAAAGGCCAATCCTGAGTGGTTCGAGCTGTTCCGCGGTATCGGGTGGTAGTGCCTAATTCTGCACCGCTTTGATCCGCCGCAAACGTCACGGAATGGATCCTCGGGTCTGCGCAGGAGCTTCGCTCCTGCTCCGCCCGTGGATGACGAAAGAAGGCTGTTGGCCGTCGCACTTCGAAGTACTGTCACTAACCGAGGAACCCATGACGCAATCCACAATCCGGCGGTAGTGACGGTGCTACTCCACCGTCACCGACTTCGCCAGATTGCGCGGCTGGTCGACGTCGGTGCCCATGAAGACGGCGGTGAAATAGGCCAGCATCTGGATCGGCAGCGCGTAGATGATCGGCGAGATAATCTCCGGCACTTCGGGCAGGATGATCGTCTCCATCGTCTTGATGCCGGCCTGCGCCGCGCCCTTCTTGTCGGTGATCAGGATGATCTTGCCGCCGCGCGCCGCCACTTCCTGCATGTTCGACACGGTCTTTTCGAATATACGGTCATGCGGCGCAATCACGATCACCGGCATGTTCTCGTCGATCAGCGCGATCGGCCCGTGCTTCAGCTCGCCGCCGGCATAGCCTTCGGCGTGGATGTAGGAGATTTCCTTGAGCTTCAGCGCGCCTTCCATGGCCAGCGGAAAATTGGTGTCGCGGCCGAGGTAGAGCACGTCCTTGTAGCGCGACAGCTCGCGCGAGATGCGCTCGATCTGCTCGTCAAGCTTCAGCACCCGGGTGGCGTAGCGCGGCGCCTCGGAAAGCTCGCGCACCAGCTGCTTTTCCTCATCGCGCGAGATCGTGCCGCGCGCCACGCCCGCGCGGACCGCGAGCGCAGCCAAGACGGATAGCTGGCAGGTAAAAGCCTTGGTCGAGGCGACGCCGATCTCCGGCCCGGCCAGCGTCGGCAGCACGACGTCGGATTCGCGCGCCATGGTCGATTCCCGCACATTGACGACAGCGCCGATTTTCATGCCGGCCTTGCGGCAATAGCGCAGCGAAGCAAGCGTGTCGGCGGTCTCGCCCGACTGCGAGATGAAGAAGGCCGCGTCATTGGCCGAAAGCGGCATCTCGCGGTAGCGGAACTCGGAGGCGACGTCGATGTCGATCGGCAGCCGTGCATAGCGCTCGAACCAGTATTTGCTGATCAGCCCGGCGAGATAGGCGGTGCCGCAGGCCGAAAGCGCCAGGCGGCCGATCTTGGCGAAGTCGAAGGGCAGGTCGAGCGGCTTCGACACCCCCGATGCGAAATCCACGTAGTGTGCCAGCGTGTGCGAGATCACCTCCGGCTGCTCATGGATTTCCTTTTCCATGAAATGGCGGCGGTTTCCCTTGTCGACCATGAAGCTGGTCGACAGTGACTGCTGGCGCTTGCGGTCGACCTGTCTGCCGTCGATGTCGTAGATGGTCACGCTTTCGCGACGCACGACCGCCCAGTCGCCGTCTTCGAGATAGGTGACCGCATTGGTAAAAGGCGCCAGCGCAATGGCGTCGGAGCCCAAAAACATCTCGCCCTCGCCATGGCCGACGGCCAAAGGCGGTCCGTTGCGGGCGCCGACGATCAGGTCCTCGTCGCCCTTGAACATGATTGCCAGGGCAAAGGCGCCGGAAAGCCGCTTCAGCGCCGCATGCGCGGCTTCCACCGGCTTCAGCCCCTTGGCGAGCTCGCGCGCCACCAGATGGGCGACGACCTCGGTGTCGGTCTGCGAAGAGAAAGAGTAGCCGTCGCGGGTGAGTTCGTCGCGCAGCTCGGCGAAATTCTCGATGATGCCGTTGTGGACGATGGCGACGCCTTCGGAAAAATGCGGATGCGCATTGGTCTCGTTGGGCACGCCATGTGTCGCCCAGCGTGTGTGGCCGATGCCGATCGTGCCGTCCAGCGGCTCGTCCTTCAGCCGGCGTTCGAGATTGACCAGCTTGCCCTCAGCGCGGCGGCGGCCGAGCTCGCCCCTTTCGATGGTGGCGACGCCGGCCGAGTCGTAGCCGCGATATTCAAGCCGCTTTAGCGCATCGACGATGAGCGGCGCGACTTGGCTTCGGCCAACGATTCCAACGATACCGCACATGGCGATTGCCCCCGATTCCCAGCAGAAAACCCAGCGCTATCTATGGATTGCCGGCCTGCCGTAAAAGTCACTTTGCGTTTCGTTCCATGTCACCGGGAACGGTTTTTGTACCATTGGACATTCTCAGAACGCCCTTGCAATCCGGTTACCGCAAACGCCTTGTCTTGTCGCTTAGACGGTTTGGCGGCGTTCATCACCATGTAAACATTTGTGGCCGGAGCATGTCATCGTTCGAACGACAAACGCCACGCCACAGTTGGCAAAGGCCCGTATGGCGAACGCTCCTTGGGGGCATTGCCTCGACTCGAATTGGGCAGTTTATTTAACCTATGAGCAAAGCGACGAATACCGTAACGCTGTGGCGGCCGGTCGGACCGCAGGAGTTGACGCTGATCAAGGCTTCGGGCATGCGCGAATTTCCGCCGCGCCTGCCCGATCAGCCGATTTTCTATCCGGTGCTCACTGAAGCCTATGCTGTCCAGATCGCCCGCGACTGGAACGTGCAGGCGAGCGGTTCCGGCTTCGTCACGCGGTTTGAGGTCCTGAAAAGCTTCCTCGACGGCTACCGCGTCGAGCATGCCGGCAGCAGAGCGCATCTCGAATATTGGATACCCGCTGAAGACCTGCCTCAGTTCAACAAGGCAATCGTCGGCGAGATCGTGGTAACGGCTGCTTTCGGCAAAATCACCGAAAGCACCACCTGAAACGCTATTCCGCCGCTGCCTTCTTCCGCGCCGCGGCGGCCGAGGCGAAGCGTTCGCGCAATTCCTTCCCCTTGCCGGGAATCGTCTTCTGGCGCGCGCGGCCGAAGGCCAGCGCATCGTCGGGCACGCTTTCGGTGATCACGCTGCCGGAAGCGATGTACCCGCCCTTGCCGATCGAGACCGGCGCCACCAGCGAGGAATTCGAGCCGACAAAGACGCCCTCGCCGATATCGGTGAAGAATTTCGAGTAGCCATCATAATTGCAGGTGATGGTGCCGGCGCCGATATTGGCAGCGGCACCCACGCGCGCATCGCCGATGTAGGTCAGGTGATTGACCTTGGCGCCCTCTTCGATCGTCGCCTGCTTGACCTCGCAGAAATTGCCGACCTTTGCCTTGTTTCGAAGGTCCGCGCCCGGCCGCAACCGGGCGAACGGCCCGACATCGCAATTTGAGGCGATCGTTGCGCCCTCGATGTGGCTGAAGGCGTGAATCTTGGCGCCTGACGCGATCTTCACACCCGGCCCGAACCAGACATTCGGCTCGACGAGCGTATCGGCGCCGATCTCGGTGTCGTGCGAGAAATAGACGGTTTCGGGCGCGATCAGCGTAACTCCGGACAGCATCGCCTCGCGCCGACGGCGCGCCTGCCAAATCGCTTCCGCCTCGGCGAGCTCGGCTCGGTTGTTGATGCCGAGCGCGCTTTCGAAACTCGCTTCCGTTGCCACTACGTCGAGCCCTTCCGCGCCGGCGATCTCGACGATGTCGGTGAGGTAGAATTCGCCCTTGGCGTTCTTGTTGCCGACCTTGTCGAGCAGCCGCAGCGCATGCTTGCCCGCCACCGCCATCATGCCGGCATTGCAGAAGCCGATCTTTTTCTCTTCCTCCGAGCAGTCCTTCTCCTCGCGGATGGCAATGAGATGACCGCCTTTTTCGATCAACCGGCCGTAGCCGGTCGGGCTTGGCGGACGGAAGCCGATGACCGCGACGGCGGCACCCTCCGCCAGCTTCTGCCGCGCGGCGGCCAGCGCCTGCGCATCGATTAGCGGCGTGTCGCCGAACATCACGAGAATATCGTCATAGCCCTTTGATATCGCTTCGCGCGCGGCGAGGACCGCATGCCCGGTGCCAAGCCGCTTCTCCTGCACGAAGGTCTCCGCCTTCGGCGCGAATTTCTGCACCGCCTTGCGCATCTCGTCTGCGCCGTGGCCGATCACCAGCGCCACACCGGTCGCGCCGGCGGCCTCAGCGGCTTTCACGACGTGAGCCACCATCGGCAGGCCGGCAATGGCATGCAGCACCTTGGGCATCGCGCTTTTCATGCGCGTGCCTTCGCCGGCGGCGAGGATAACGGACAGGCAGGTTCTCTGGCTCATGGATGGGCAACCGTATGAAAAAGGTTTGAATCAACGCATGTTAACAGCGTAGGCCATGCTGCACCAATGCGGTTAAATTCCGGTGAGATGGCAAAGCCAAGTCTCCAAGTGCGAACGTCGGGTGTGATGCCCGATACAAAAGCACCGCCGCGGTGGCGTCAGCCGGTTACACAGGTCAGGAAATATCCCCGGCCTGCTGGGGGTGCTGCGTCGCAAGCGGGATGGCGAAATCTCGTGAAGGCAAGGTCGAGCTGCGTTTTCCGTTCCACATCGGCGACGGGCGGAGACTGGGAGAGATGGATACCATGCGCGTGGCGCGTCTGGAAGTTGGCGGGACATGGACGCGGAGCGGCACGCGTGCAGGCGCTTGGCCGAGCGGTGCGATGACCGTGCGGCGCCACCTCGCTGCGATCCTAGCTTGCGACGTGGTCGGTTATTCGCGCCTGATGGAGCGCGACGAGCGCTGCACGCTCGAGCGGCTGAAGATCTACCGCAAGGACCTCCTCGAACCGCTGGTCTCCGAGCATCAGGGTCGGATCGTCAAGCTCACCGGCGACGGCATGCTGTGCGAATTCGCGAGCGTCGTCAACGCGGTGACCTCGGCGATGGCGATCCAGCGGACCCTGGCAGAACGCGAGGCGGAGACCCCCGAGGAAGAGAGGATTCGCTTCCGCATCGGCGTCAATCTCGGCGACGTGGTTTGCGAGGAGGACGGCGACCTCTACGGCGACGGGGTCAACATCGCCGCCCGCCTCGAAAGCGTCGCCGATCCCGGCACCGTTGTCGTCTCGGGCACCGCCTACGACCACCTTCAGGGCAAGCTCGACTGCGGCTTCACGCCGCTCGGCGAGCTGCGCCTCAAGAACATCGAGCGGCCCGTGCGCGCCTACCGCGTCGAGTCCGACGCCAGCGCTGCCCCGCCTCCCCTGCCCGAGAAACCCTCGATCGCGGTTCTGCCTTTCACCAACATGAGCGGCGACCCCGATCAGGAATACTTCGCCGACGGGCTGGTGGAGGACATCATCACGGGATTGAGCCGAGTGAACTCCTTCTTCGTGATCGCCCGCAACTCGTCCTTCACCTACAAGGGCCGGGCGGTGGACCTGCGCCAGGTCGGGCGCGAGCTGGGCGTCCGCTACGTGCTCGAAGGCAGCATCCGCAGGGCAGGATCGCGGGTGCGTATCAGTGGGCAGTTGGTGGACGCGATCAGCGGACACCATGTCTGGGCCGACCGCTTCGAGGGCGATATGTGCGACATCTTCGACCTGCAGGACAAGGTGACCGAGAGCGTCGTCGGCGCTGTCGAGCCGAGCATCCGGCTGGAGGAAATCAAGCAGGCGCGCATGAAGCCGACCGACTACATGAGCGCCTACGACCTCTACCTTCGCGCGCTGCCGCGCTTCTACAGCATGACGCGCGAAGGCTTTGCCGACGTGCGTCGGCTCACCAACGAGGCGCTTAGCATCGACCCCGGCTTCAACTTGGCGAAGGCACTCGGCGCCTATATCCGCAGCATATCCGTGAGCCAGTGCTGGCACGAGCCCGAGGATACCCGGGTCGCCACGCGCATGGCGCGCGAGGTACTGGCGGAAGCGCGCGACGACCCCACGAGCCTGCGCTTCGCCGCGCAGGTGATCGCCTACAGCGCGAAGGACTACGAGATGGCGCTGGCCACGATCGAACGATCCCTGCTGCTCAATCCCAATTCGGCGCAGGGCCATACGAGCTGCGGTTGGGTCAACGCACATTCCGGCCGCCCGCTCGTCGCGATCGAGCACTTTCACAGGGCAATGCGGCTGAGCCCGGTCGACCCCGAGAAGGGCATCGCGCTCTCGGGCATCGGGATGAGCTACCTGATGCTCGAGCGCTACGAGGAAGCGCTGGCATGGGGAGAACGCGCGCTGCAGGAGATGCCGAACTACGGCTCCTCGCACCGGGTGGTGATTATGGCGCTGGTCAAACTCAACCGGCTGGAGGAGGCGCGGGCGGCGGCGCGGCGGCTGATGGAGGCGTTCCCGACCTACACGCTCACCCTGCAGAGACAGATCAACCCATGGCAGGACAAGGTGTTCGGCGAGCGTTACGTCGAGGCGCTGGGCATCTCCGGCGTGCCGGAGTGATCGTCGCGGCGGAAATTCCGGTGAGACGGCGGAGCAGGTGACTCGATGGGTTGTCTGAACATAGTGGTCGCCCCAGGTCTCCATAGCAAATTATGGAACACGAGATAGAGGGCACAGGACCCTTCGATGCTGATCTCTACAACGGGTTCACAGCTCGACTCTCTGCCAGCAACTAAACTACCCCAGCCTTCCCAGCACCGGGAAATTCTCCAAGAGCCAATAGGACGCGCTCTGCACGCCGCCAGTGAGGAAAAACACGCCGGCGACGACCAGCAGCGCGCCGATCGCTTTCTCGACACGGCCGAGATGGACGCGGAATTTGCCGAGGAAGCGCATGAAGGCGCCGGAAAACAGCGCCGCGATCAGGAACGGGATGCCGAGGCCCAGCGAATAGGCGGCAAGCAGCAGCGCGCCCTCGCCAACGGTCTCGCGCCCGCCGGCCAAAGTCAGGATCGGCCCCAGCACCGGGCCGATGCAAGGCGTCCAGCCGAAGGCGAAGGCCAGCCCCATGACATAGGCCGCGATCATGCTGGCCGGCTTGCCCTGCGACTGGAAGCGCGCCTCGCGCGACAAAAGCGGAATGCGCAGGATGCCAAGGAAGTTCAGGCCCATGATGATGATCAGCACGCCCGCCGCCATCGCCAGCGGTTCCTGCCAGACGCGCAGCAGGCGGCCGATGGTCGAGGCGCCGGCCCCAAGCGTCACGAAGACGGTGGAAAAGCCGAGCACGAAGGCCACGGAAGCATAAAGCAGCGCGCCGCGCGCGCCTTCCTTTGCGGTCACGCTTTGATTGCCGCGGAAATCATCGACCGAAACACCGGCCATGTAGCAGAGATAGGGCGGCACCAGCGGCAGCACGCAAGGCGACAGGAACGAGATCGCCCCTGCCCCGACCGCGCTGACATAGCCGATGTCCAATGCCATCCAATGAGTCCCGATTGTGCTGGCGTCGATATAGCGATGCGGGCACGCCCGTGCCAATCACCATTGTGTGGCACGTCGCCGCTTTGCCGCAGGAAGAAACAGGCATCCCAACGCGTTGACCGAACAGCGCGCGACTGCCGCGCGCTTGTTTCAGGAGACTACCGTGAAAGCAATCGCACTCGGGTTTGCCGCGCTACTGCTGGGCACCGCCGCATCCCAGGCCGCCGAAGCCTGGAAGGAAGCCGAAGTGAACGGCACCAGGATCTATACCGACGCCAAGGGCATGACGCTCTATACCTTCGACAAGGACGAGAAGGGCAAGTCCAATTGTTACGACAAATGCGCCGCCAACTGGCCGCCGCTGAAGGCCGAGGCCGGCGCCAAGGCCGACGATGAATGGACGATCGTCGACCGCACCGACGGCAGCAAGATGTGGGCCTATGACGGCAAGCCGGTCTATACCTTCGTCAAGGACAAGAAGGCCGGCGACATGGCCGGCGAAGGCGTTGCCGGCGCCTGGCACGTGGTCAAGGCCGACTGAGGCAACGTTGTTGAATGCTCCGGCTGCCGGTTCCCTTGATCCGGCAGCCGGTCGTCTTTTACCGGTCGTCGACCGGGATCGAGGCGTGCATGCCTCCATCCCCAAAAATGTGATTTTTGCCATACACTCTAAGAGTGTATTGCCAGCGGCCGCTTCCCAAATTGGCGACTTCCCCTTGACCGATCGCAAAAGCACGGCCATGTGAGCGACGAAAAGAGTGGGATTTCGTCGCGCGTCGCGGAGTTCTTCCGCCACCTCACAGCTGATTTAAGAGACCTCATGGACGTCGTCGTCGTCGAATCGCCGGCCAAGGCGAAGACAATCAACAAATATCTCGGCAAGAACTATAAGGTTCTGGCCTCCTTCGGCCATGTCCGCGATCTGCCGGCCAAGGACGGCTCGGTGCGCCCTGACGAGGACTTCGCCATGTCCTGGTCGGTCGACACCGCGTCGGGCAAGCGCCTCGCCGACATCGCCAAGGCGGTCAAGGATGCCGACGGGCTGATCCTCGCCACCGACCCAGATCGCGAGGGCGAGGCGATTTCCTGGCACGTGCTCGAAGTCCTGAAGCAGAAGCGCGCGCTTAAGGACAAGCCGGTTAGCCGCGTCGTCTTCAACGCCATCACCAAGGCCTCGGTGCTGGATGCCATGGCCAATCCGCGCCAGATCGACGCGCCGCTTGTCGACGCTTATCTGGCCCGCCGCGCGCTCGACTATCTCGTCGGCTTCACGCTTTCGCCGGTGCTGTGGCGCAAGCTGCCGGGCGCCCGCTCCGCCGGCCGCGTGCAGTCGGTGGCGTTGCGCCTGGTCTGCGACCGCGAATCCGAGATCGAGCGCTTCATCCGCGAGGAATACTGGCAGATCGCCGCTATCCTCGGCACCCCGCGCAACGACAGTTTCGAGGCGCGGCTGACCGCCTTTGCCGGCAAGAAGCTGCAGAAGCTTGACATCGCCAACAAGGCGCAGGCCGACGACATCAAGGCGATGCTCGAAGGCGCGACCTTCAAGGCATTGTCGGTCGAGGCCAAGCCGACAAAACGCAATCCCGGCCCGCCCTTCACCACCTCGACGCTGCAGCAGGCCGCCTCGTCAGGCCTCGGTTTCTCGGCCAATCGCACCATGCAGGTGGCGCAAAGACTCTATGAAGGCATGGATGTCGGCGGCGAGACCGCCGGCCTCATCACCTATATGCGTACCGACGGCGTGCAGATGGCACCTGAGGCGATCGAGGCTGCCCGCAGCGCCATAGTCAGCGAGTTCGGCGCGAGATACCTGCCGGAGAAGCCGCGTTTCTACACCACCAAGGCCAAGAACGCCCAGGAAGCCCACGAGGCGATCCGCCCGACCGATTTCAAGCGCACGCCGGCTTCCGTTCGGCAATATCTCGATGCCGACCAGGCCCGGCTTTACGAGCTGATCTGGAAGCGCGCCATCGCCAGCCAGATGCAGCCGGCCGAGATCGAACGCACCACGGTCGAGATCGAGGCGGTCAACGGCGCCCGCACCGCGGAGCTGCGCGCGATCGGCTCGGTCGTCCGCTTCGACGGCTTCATTGCCGCCTACACCGATCAGAAGGACGAGGACGCCGAGGACGAGGAGAGCCGCCGCCTGCCCGAGATCCGCTCCGGCGAGCAGCTTGCCCGTCAGGCGATCAACGCCACCCAGCACACCACCGAGCCGCCGCCGCGCTACTCCGAGGCGTCGCTGATCAAGAAGCTGGAAGAGCTCGGCATCGGCCGGCCGTCGACCTACACCGCGATCCTGAAGACGCTCGAGGACCGCGACTACGTCACCATCGACCGTCGCAAGCTCGTGCCGCAGGCCAAGGGCAGGCTGCTCTCGGCCTTTCTCGAAAGCTTCTTCGAGCGTTATGTCGAATATGACTTCACCGCCTCGCTCGAGGAGAAGCTCGACGAGATTTCCGACGGCAAGCTCGCCTGGAAGGACGTGCTGCGCGACTTCTGGAAGGATTTCTCCGGCGCCGTCGACGACATCAAGGAACTGCGCGTCGCCGACGTGCTCGATGCGCTTAATGAAGAACTCGCGCCGCTGGTCTTCCCGGAGCGTGAGGACGGTTCCAATCCGCGCATCTGCCCGAAATGCGGCACCGGCAACCTGTCGCTGAAGCTCGGCAAGTTCGGCGCCTTCGTCGGTTGCTCGAACTATCCCGAATGCTCCTACACCCGCCAGCTCGGCGACGCCGCCAATCCCAATGGCGAGAACGGCAATGGCGAGGACGGCGTCAAGCTGCTCGGCAAGGATCCTTACACCGCCGAAGAAATTACCCTGCGCAGTGGCCGTTTCGGCCCCTATATCCAGCGCGGCGAAGGCAAGGAGGCCAAGCGCTCCAGCCTGCCCAAGGGTTGGACGCCCGAGTCGATCGACCACGAGAAGGCGCTGGCGCTGCTGGGTCTGCCGCGCGATGTCGGCAAGCATCCCGAAACCGGCAAGATGATCTCGGCCGGCCTCGGACGCTACGGCCCGTTCGTGCTGCATGACGGCACCTATGCCAATCTGGAAAGCATCGAGGACGTGTTCTCGATCGGCCTGAACCGCGCCGTTTCGGTGATCGCCGAGAAGCAGCAGAAGGGCAAGGGTGGCCGCAACGGCGCCACGCCGGCGGCGCTCAAGGAATTGGGCGATCATCCCGACGACGGCGGCAAGATCGTCGTTCGCGACGGCAAATATGGTCCGTACGTCAACTACGGCAAGGTCAATGCGACGCTGCCAAAAGGCAAGGATCCGCAATCGGTGACGATGGAAGAAGCGCTCGCCCTGATTGCAGAGAAGGAAGCCAAGGGCGGAGGCGGCAAAAAGCCCTTCCGCCGGGCGGCGAAGAAGGGGTAGCAGGACGTGGCGCGCAGGATCTCCGGAAGAAGCCACGGCGATCCGCGCAACGCCGACACCAGGGCCAAGGTCAAGGACAACTATCGTCCGTCGCGTGACGAGGTCCTGCGCTACATCGCCGAAAATCCCGATCGCTCCGGCAAGCGCGAGATCGCCAAGGCCTTCGCGCTGCGCGGCGAGGACCGCATCTGGCTGAAAGACCTGTTGCGAGATCTGCAGGATGAAGGCCTCCTCAACAAGGAGCGCAAGCGCCTCACCCGTGCGGGCGCCGTGCCTCATGTCGCGGTGCTCGACATTTTTGGCCGCGACGATGACGGCGTGCTTCTGGCGAATCCGAGCGAATATACCGGCGCCGGCTCGCCCCCCGTCATTGCCATCCGCATCTCGCGCGCCGCCGGCGGCCCGGTCCCCGGCATTGGCGACCGCGTGCTTGCCAAGACTTTCCCGACCGACGATCCGTCAGGCCCTGCTTATACCGGGCGGGTGATGAAGATCTTCGAGAAGCGCAGCGACGCCGTGCTCGGCGTCTTCCGCGTGCTGAAGGATGGAACGTTCCGCATCGAGCCGGTCGAACGGCGGCAGCCGGAACTGATCGTCGACAAGGAATTCCAGAACGGCGCCAGAAATGGCGATCTGGTGGAGGTGGAGCCGGCGCGGGCATCCCGTTACGGACTGCCTCGGGCAAAGGTGCTGGCGGTGCTGGGCTCGCTGAGCAGCGAGAAGGCCGTCTCGATGATCGCCATCCACGCCCACGACATTCCCCATGTCTTTCCTGCGGACGTGATTGCCGAGGCCGAAGCGGTGAAGCCGGCGACGCTCGATCACCGCGAGGACTGGCGCAGTTTGCCGCTGGTGACCATCGATCCGGCCGATGCCAAGGACCATGACGACGCGGTCTTCGCCACGCCCGACACGGACGAGAAGAATCCCGGCGGCGTTGTGATCACCGTGGCGATCGCCGATGTCGCAGCCTATGTTCGCTACGGCACGTCGCTCGACCGCGAAGCCCTGAAGCGCGGCAATTCGGTCTATTTTCCGGACCGCGTCGTGCCGATGCTTCCTGAACGCATCTCCAACGATCTCTGCTCGCTGCGCGAGGGGGAAGACAGGCCGGCAATCGCCGTGCGCATGACCTTCTCCTCGGAAGGCCGCAAACTCAGGCATTCCTTCCACCGCGTCATGATGAAGTCGGCCGCCAAGCTCGCCTACCCGCAGGCGCAGGCCGCGATCGACGGCGCGCCCGACGACAAGACACGGCCGATCCTCGACAGCGCTTTGAAGCCGTTATGGGACGCCTACGCCGTGCTCAGGCGCGGCCGCCAGTCCCGCCAGCCGCTTGAGCTCGACCTGCCCGAGCGCAAGATCCTGCTGAAGCCCGACGGCACGGTCGACCGCGTCGTCGTGCCGGAGCGCCTCGACGCGCATAAGCTCATCGAGGAATTCATGATCCAGGCCAATGTCGCGGCCGCCGAGACATTGGAGGGCAAGAAAGAGCCGCTCGTCTACCGCATCCATGACGCGCCGTCGCTCGCCAAGCAGGAATCGCTGCGCGAGTTCCTGGCAACGCTCAGCCTGTCCTTGGCGCGCGGCGCGCAGATGCGGCCGAGCCAGTTCAACGGCATTCTGGAGCGGGTGCGCGGCGCCGACAACGAGGCGCTGGTCAACGAAGTGGTGCTGCGCTCGCAGAGCCAGGCGGAGTACTCGCCGAAGAACATCGGCCATTTCGGCCTCAACCTCAGGCGCTACGCCCATTTCACCTCGCCGATCCGCCGCTACGCCGATCTGATCGTGCACCGCGGGCTGATCGCGGCGCTTGGCCTCGGGCCCGGCGGCCTGGCGCAGCAGGAGGCGGACCGGCTGGAAGAGGTCGCCGCGCTGATCTCAGCGACCGAGCGTCGAGCCATGGCGGCCGAGCGCGATACGGTCGACCGGCTGATTGCCGCCTATCTCGCCGAGCGCGTCAACGACACGTTCGACGCGCGCATCTCCGGCGTCACCAAGGCGGGACTCTTTGTCCAATTGCCGCAGTATGGCGCCGACGGCTTTATTCCGGTGTCAACTCTGGGCGGCGACTACTATATCTACGACGAAACCGCCCGATCGCTGTTCGGGGAACGCACCGGCAAGGGCTATCAGCTTGCCGATCGTGTCGAAGTTCGGCTGGTCGAGGTCGCGCCAATGGCCGGTGCGATGCGTTTCGAGATGCTGACCGACCCGAAGCCCCTGCCCGGCTCGAGGCGGTCGTTCCACAAGGCCAAGGGCCGCGCCCGCGCGTCGCAATCGCGTTCGGGACCGCGCGGCAGGAGACGATAATGCCAGGTAACTTCCAAGTGCAAGAACAGGTCTTCGGCGTCGAGCATCATTCGGGCCGCGTCGCGCGTCCCCTGTGGATGGCGATCAAGCGCGGGATACTCGGCCGCTGCCCGCATTGCGGCAAGGGAAAGCTGTTCCGCGCTTTCGTGAAGCCCGTGGACAAGTGCGAGGTCTGCGGCGAGGAGCTGCACCACCATCGCGCGGACGACCTGCCTGCCTATCTGGTCATCGTCATCGTCGGTCACATCGTCGTTGGCGGCTTCATGGCCGTCGAGGCCGCGTCGACGCTATCGACCTGGCAGCACGCGATGATCTGGGTTCCGCTGACCATTATTCTGGCCGTCGCACTGCTGCAGCCGGTCAAGGGAGCTGTCATCGGCCTGCAATGGGCGCTTTATATGCACGGCTTCGGCGACGAGAAGGACGAATTCGAGAGCCATTAATTAAGCCAGGCCGCACCGGTCGGCCCTGGTGCAAAGGCCACGACGCGCAAGCCACTTTCGCATCAAGGAAGTTTCCGCTAGGTCGAGCGCATGGAAGGAATGACCAAGGCGGATGTCGACAAGCTCGATAAGGGCCTGGCCGTACGCAGCGGCCGAGCGTTGCGTCCGCGTGATGCGGCGACCCTCATTCTGCTCGATCGCCGGGGCAAGGACGTTCTGGTGCTGATGGGCCGGCGCCATGCCGGGCACGCCTTCATGCCCGGAAAATTCGTCTTCCCCGGCGGCCGCACCGATCCCTCCGACAGCCGCGTTCCCGTCGCTGCCCCTCTGGGTGGTGAGGAAGAAGGCAAGCTGGCCGCAGGCCCCGGCCGTGCCAGCGCGGCGCGGGCCCGCGCAATCGCCCTGTCGGCGATTCGCGAAACCTATGAGGAAGCCGGCCTGCTGATCGGCCGCAAGGGCACCTTCTCGACCGCAAAGCGCGACTGGCAGGGTTTCGCCGAACACGGCGTGATCCCCTCGCTGGACGCGCTCCGCTTCGTCGCCCGCGCCATCACTCCGCCCAATCGCGTGCGCCGTTTCGACACGCGTTTTTTCAGCGCCTGGCGCCACGACGTTGCCGTGGAATTGCCCGGCGGCGGTCCGACGAACGAACTCGAAGAACTCGTCTGGCTGCCGCTTGCCGATGCCCGCAAGGCCGACATCCCCGACATCACCGGCATGGTCCTGGAAGAACTGGAAAGTCGGCTTGCCGAAGATCCATTGTTGCGCCCGGGTGGCGCCGTGCCGTTCTTCCGGCTCGTCCGCAACCGCTTCGTCCGCGAAGTCCTTTAGAAGCAGAGCATTTTGATCTCATGACGGTCGATACCCAACAACAGGGCGACGAACGCGTACACTGGCTGCCGATGGTCGCGGCGATCTCCTCGATCAGCGTCGTCGGCATCGCCATCGGCCTCGGCATGCCGCTGCTCAGCGTCATTCTGGAAAGCCGCGGCCATTCGGCTTCGATGATCGGCCTCAACACCGCCGTCGCCGGCCTCGCCTCGATCGCCGGCGCGCCTTTGGCCACGCCGCTCGCCATGCGGCTCGGCGTCGCCTGGACCATGCTGTTGATGATTGCCATCGGCGCGCTCGCCTTCGTCGGTTTCCATTTCGCGCCGGATTTCTGGATGTGGTTTCCGCTTCGCGTCGCCCTGCACATCTCGCTGACGGTGCTGTTCATCCTTTCGGAATTCTGGATCAGCACCTCGGCCCCGCCGAACCGGCGCGGCCTTGTGCTTGGCATCTATGCCACCGTTTTGTCACTCGGCTTTGCCGCCGGACCCTGGCTGTTCGCCCATCTCGGCAGTTCGGGTTTCCTGCCGTTCGGCGTCACCATAGCGCTGGTGACGCTTGCCGCCATTCCGGTGCTGGCCGCTCGCAACGAGAGCCCGAGCATCGTCGCCGACAGCGAAACCAGCCACTTCCTGCGCTACATCTGGCTGGTGCCGACCGCGACCTTCGCCGTGCTTGTTTTCGGCGCCGTCGAGACCGGCGGTTTCTCGCTCTTCCCCGTCTATGGCAGCCGTATCGGCTATTCGGAAGCCGACGCCGCGCTGCTTCTGACAATGATCGGGCTCGGCAATGTGCTTCTGCAGATCCCGATCGGCATGATCAGCGACCGCGTTTCCGACCGCCGCTACCTGCTGCTGGCCTGCGCCACGGTCGGGCTCATCGGCACGGTCTTCATGCCGTTCTTCGCACAGAACTGGCATCTGATGGCGGCCCTCCTGTTCGTCTGGGGCGGCGTCGTCGCCGCCATGTACACGATCGGCCTTGCCCATCTCGGCTCGCAGCTGTCCGGCCATGAACTGGCATCCGCCAATGCTGCCTTCGTGCTTTGCTATGGCGTCGGCATGGTGCTGGGTCCGCAGGCGATCGGCATCGGCATGGACGCCTTCGGCCCGTCCGGCTTCGGCTGGTCGCTGGCCTTCTTCTTCGCCGCCTACATGGCTCTGATCCTGGTCAGGTTGGTGCGCAAGATTCTCTAGGGTGTGTTGAGATTCAGGTCAGGCCAAGCCGAAAATGATGGCTTTCGAGAACCGGAGCGGAGCGGACATTCGGGTCCGTGAGCACCGGAAGCGCAGAAAACCATCATTTGCAGGCTGGCATCACCTGAATATCAACACACCCTAGGCAAATGCCGCCGAAGCGTCGGCCATCCTGACATCACCGTGTCAGCAGCACCCCTGCTATACCTGTCTCCAGCGCGAGGTAGGAGAATTGCGATGGTCGACAGCGGCTTTGAAACCAGATCCCTCAGGATGGAACTGCTTCTGCTCGTCACATTCCAAGCGCCGGCCGCCGATGTCGAGCGCATCATGGAGGCCGTGGTGGCGATCACGCCGCTGCGCATGGGCAAGTATGACGCCAACGCCTATCAGTCGGCGCAAGGCATCGAGCGCTACCGGCCGCTCGAAGGCGCCGCGGCCGGCGCTGAGACCGAACTGCGCCGGCGACCCGGCACCGTCGAAGTGTCGTTCGAGATCGCCGACGACCAGGCACTCGCCGCCCGTGTCGTCGAGACGATTTTCCAGGCCCATTCCTACCAGGAGCCCGTCATCCGCATCCAGCCGCTGCTTGCCAGCCGTTCCAAGGGTCTTGACGACCGTGCCAATCCCAACCGCTGGTGGAACACCACGGGCGACTGGAAAAAGGCGGGGCAATTGGTCGAGCATAACGCTTAAGACGTGGACACGGGCCATGCCGAAATGAGGCGAAGAAGGCGCTCGGGCTTGACTTTCCAGGCGCGTTCTTTATGTGTCGCGCCAAGTTTCCCGCGTCCGGGTGTTTTCCCCGTGCTTCAGCGGCCAAAACTCCACGAACATTAACGGACGAAAATCATGGCCAAAGCCGCAAACATCAAGATCAAACTTCTGTCGACCGCCGACACCGGGTTCTTCTACGTCACCAGCAAGAACAGCCGTACCAAGACGGACAAGCTCTCGTTCCGCAAGTACGATCCGGTCGCCAAGAAGCACGTCGAGTTCAAGGAAACCAAGATCAAGTAATCTGGCTATCCCGAGAAATCGAAACGCCGCCCTCTGGGCGGCGTTTTTGTTTTAGGAAGGACCGGACGACAAAGGAGCCGTGCCACGATCAAGCACGGCGGTTCCGATGTCGGTTTTGAGAAAAGGGGGCCGGTCGGCGGTTGGCAGCGGTACGAGGAGGCCACTATGTGCCAGCGCCGGCCGGCCGACCCCACGGACCCAGGAGATGCGGCGGACCTGAGCATCATGGGGTATTTTTGGATCGAGCCGGCTACTCTACCCTCGCGCCGGCCTCGTCTTCTGTCTATGCGTCGCAGATTTGCGCAAGACCTCATAAAAATCAACCATTTCTTAACCACCGCTCACGAATCGCTTGGGTTAAGGTAAATTCGTAACCCTGTTGGCACGGCCGGGAATCGTCGCCTGTTTGCCGAGCACGTCTCCCGAAAGTGGAAACCGGTTTCGGGATAAAGACAGGCGCGTGCGGGGTGTGAAAGATCGCGACGCGTTTTAGGCAGCCTTGGCGACCACCCTGTTGCGGCCGCCGCTTTTGGCCTCATAGAGCGCCAGGTCGGCGCGCTTCATCAGGGCGGCGACGCTATCGGCCCCTTTCAGGAGAGACGACACGCCGAGGCTGACCGTGACCTCGATCGCCTTGCCGTCGGCACCGATGGCAAAAGGTGCTTGTGCGATCTCGGCGCGAATGCGTTCGGCCACCTTCTCGGCGACCGCGCCCTCGGTGTCCGGCATGACCACGACGAACTCCTCGCCGCCAAAGCGGCAGGCGAGGTCGATGCCGCGCACATTCTTGCGCAGCCGCCGGGCGAACTCGCGCAGAACGTCGTCGCCGCCGTCATGGCCATGGGTATCGTTGATCGACTTGAAGCGATCGAGATCGGTGATCATCACCGACAAGGGCCGCCGCCGCGCCACGGCGCGATCGAACAGCGTCTGCAGATGGCTGTCGAGGTAGCGGCGGTTGTGCAGCCCGGTCAGCCCGTCGATCACCGCCATCTCGATCGTCTGGGCGACGCTGGCGCGCAACTGATCGTTGTAGCGCTTGCGCCGCACCTGTGTGCGCAGGCGCGCCGTCAGCTCATGCTGGTCGATCGGCCGGATCAGG
Organism: Mesorhizobium sp. Ca11; assembly: GCF_020165275.1. Lineage (NCBI taxonomy): Bacteria > Pseudomonadati > Pseudomonadota > Alphaproteobacteria > Hyphomicrobiales > Phyllobacteriaceae > Mesorhizobium > Mesorhizobium sp. Ca11. The sequence continues at coordinate 171,655 of NZ_JAIUHU010000001.1, forward strand.
TAGTCATTGATGCCAAGTTCCAGACCACGCAGGATGCGGCCCTCCTCGCCCTCGTCTGCGAGCAGCATGATCGGCAGGAAGCGGGTGCGGTCGAGCGAACGCAGCTGCGAGCAGAGTCTCAGCGCATCGAAGTCGGAGAAGGCAGTCGAGATCAGCACGCATTCATACGCCGTCTCGGCCGCCTGGAAGAACCCCGCATTCGGGTCGGTCGCGACATCGAGCTCGGCGGTGTTGCGCAGCATCTTCTGGATGCGTTCGACGGAAGTTTTGCGCTCGTCGATGAGCAGCACCCGCGGCTTTGCGTCTTCGGTCGCGAAATCGCGGCTCAGAAGTTCCTCGATGCCGATATTGCGCGTGGTCGAGGCGCGCAGCCTGAGCTCGTCGGTCAGCGACTTCAGCCTGACCAGGCTCTTGACGCGTGTCATCAACTGCAGGTCGTTGACGGGCTTGGTCAGGAAATCGTCAGCGCCCGCCTCGAGGCCGCGTACCCGGTCCGACACCTGGTCGAGCGCGGTGATCATGACGACAGGGATATGCGAGGTCGCCGGATCGCTCTTCAGGCGCTTGCAGACCTCGAACCCATCCATGTCCGGCATCATCACATCGAGCAGCACGACGTCGACCTTGCCGTTCTCGCAGGTCTCGATCGCATCCGGGCCGTTATTGGCCGTCAGCACCTCGAAATACTCGGCAAGCAGCCGAACCTCCAGCAGCCGCACATTGGCGGGGATATCGTCGACGACGAGGATCCGCGCGGTCATCTCAAAACTCCGGTTCTGCTGGTCTCGGGCATCAGGCGTCGCCCAGATAGGATTTGATCGTCTCGATGAAGCGCGGCACCGAGATCGGCTTGGAAATATAGGCCTCGCAGCCGCCCTGGCGGATGCGCTCCTCATCGCCCTTCATGGCGAAGGCGGTGACGGCGATAACGGGGATCGAATGCAATTCGTCGTCTTCCTTCAGCCATTTGGTCACTTCCAGGCCGGACACTTCCGGCAGCTGGATGTCCATCAGGATGAGGTCCGGCCGGTGCTGGCGCGCGAGGTCGAGCGCCTCCAGGCCATTGCGCGTGCGAACCGTTTCGTAACCGCTGGCTTCGATGAGGTCCCGAAAGAGCTTCATGTTAAGCTCATTGTCCTCGACGATCATCACCTTCTTAGCCATCAGTTTCCCGTCCCGACCGCCCTCGAAGCCGAAGGCCGTCGCAATGCGTCCCCTTCGGCCCGCACCCAACCCATTTCCACTCTAGCCCAATATGATTGACGAAACGGAAACCGGAGGTTGGAAAGCTGCACCAATTCCACCTTCGGACGTTGCATGGGAAAGAGCGGAGGCTTGCCGCAAGCGACGCTTGCCGTTACTGCGGAAGGAGACTCGAAAAAATCCACCATTGCAAAGGTAACGATGGCGAACGCAGCGTCAATGCGCGAGGAAGCGGAAACCATTGCCGTCAAGGCCCTGGCCTTCGTCGCCGCCGACCCGGAGCTTCTGCCCCGCTTCCTGGCGATCACCGGCATCGAGGCGAACTCGATCCGCAGGGCCGCAGCTGAGCCGGGCTTCCTTGCCGGCGTTCTGCAATTCATCCTGGCACACGAGCCGACGCTTCTGCGCTTCGCCGATGAAACCGGCACGCCGCCAGCCGCCGTCGGCAAGGCATTGCGCGCCCTTCCGCTCGGCGACGACGATCACGAGCGCTCGACATGAGCGACGATCCCGAGACGGCGCGGCAGATCGAAGAGCTTGCCGCGGATGACCGGCCGCTGCTGGTGCTCGACGTCGACGATGTCGTGCTCGAATTCGTCCGGCCCTTCCCGCATTTCCTGAAGTCGCGCGGCTTCGGGCTGACGCTGGCTTCCTTCCGCCTCACCGGCAACATCGCCGAGACGGCGAGCGGGCGGCTGATCGAGCAGCCGGAAGTGACGGCGCTGCTCGGCGATTTCTTCGACGCCCAGGCGGACTGGCAAAGCATCGCAGAGGGTGCGGCGGACGCGCTGGCGATGCTCGGCCGAAGCGCCGAGATCGTCCTGCTGACTGCCATGCCGCACAAGCACCGCGCCGTGCGCCGTGCGCATCTCGATGCGCTGGGGCTCAATTACCCGCTGCTGACGACGGAAATGGCCAAGGGACCCGCCATCGCGAAACTGCGCGGCGTCGGGGGCCGGCCTGTCGCCTTCGTCGACGACCAGCCTTCCAACCTGGTTTCGGCGCGCAACTCCGTGGCGGATGCCCATCTCTTCCATTTGATGGCTGACAACTCCCTGCGCGCCTTCCTGCCACCGACGCCGGAAGACATTATCTCGGTCGACGACTGGCGCGATGCGACGCCAAAGATCGCGGCCGCGCTCGGGCTTTAACCCAAGCACTCAGGGCTTCAGCTTCGCTCCGGCCCCACCATTGTCGCCGCCGTCCGAATCGTCTCCGCCGGTGGAATCATCCGTTCCGTCCGCGCCGTCATCGCCTGAGTTGTCATCCTGACCGGCGCTGTCGTCCTGGGCGGCGTCCGGTCCCTTCAGCATCGCGCCGTTGACCGTGACTGATCCATCGGCCTTGGTGTTGATCGTCCACTCCAACCGGCCGTCCGGCAGCGTTTTGCCAAAACCTTTGACGGCCAGGGCAAAGGGGAAGGCCTGCGCCATCTGCTCATCGCTTTTGGCGGCTTCCTTCAAGGCATCGACGATCTTGTCATAGCCGGCGACATCGACGGTCATGGTCGCATCGGGTTTCTCGCCGGGAAAGGTCATCTCGCCTTCCAGCGCAACCTCGATATTGCCGTTCTTCACCGTGCTGTGCCCGATCACGACCTTCGGATTCTTGGCCTTGAAATCGGCGACCAAAGCTTTGCCGAACTCGTCCGATAGCGGCGGATTCTTATTGAGATCAAAGGCTTCGATCGCTTTTTTCGCCATCGTATCGAGATCGATATTGGCGCCGCCGAAATGCAGGTCGATGTCGGTGGGCAGCAATGGGGTGGTCCATTCCGGCAGGGTCTGATGCGGGATCGTCAGACCGGCAGCCTTGATCGCGTAATCGACCTTGCCGTTCTGGGAGATGCCGTCCATGCCGAATGCGGTGCTGAATTGCGTGGCGCCGAACTTGCCGACAGGGCTGTCGACCTCGAAATTCTTGAAGCCGTAATTGCCATCGACCCTTTCCCAAATGGGCAGCGCGGCCAGCATGAGCGATTTGAGCTCGGCCTGGTTGGCCTTGAGCTTGGCTTCGTCCTCATTGGCCACGGCAAAGGCAAGCAGGTCGAGCAGCGGCTTCGTCCGCAAGCCCTTGCCGTTTGCGTCCACCGAAAGTTCCGGCGTCTTCAAGGTGAGCGGAAAATTCATCCCGCTGTCGGGATCGTTCACCTTGATCATCTCGACGAAGTCCGAGACTTTCTGCGTGGCCGTGAAGTCGACGCCGCCATTGGCGGATTTGGTCGCGGTAACGGTGGCGGTGCCGGCGCCGGTCGAGACATCTGCCTGCTGCTTGGCTTGCCGCGACGTCATGGTCATTCCGGCCAATGAGCTGGTCGCGCTGGTGAAGGCGGCGAGGGCCGGATCGTAGATGCTGGTCAGCTTGCCGTCCTTGATCGTGAACTCCATGCTCTGACGGCCTTCCGGTCCTTCGAACTCGAAGGATGCGCCTTGCGAGAAATTCGACGAGACGTCCCAGGATCCGTCGCTGCGCGGCTTCACCATCAGCGCGTATGGCGCCATGTTGAATTTCAGGAGCTTCTGTTCCGGCAGCGCATTGACGAGCGCCTTGACGTCAAGCGCGATCTTGTAGGCGTCGCCCTCGACCGAAACCTTGAGCACGCCCTTGTCGAACGCCTGCTTGCCGAAATAGCGCGCCAGATTGTCGGAAAGATCTTTGGCGCCTTGATTGTCGACGGTCTGGGCAAAAGCCGGCGCGCTGAGCGCGAGGGCAAAGGCAAATGGCAAAATACGCTTCACGTCAGTTCTCCGTGATTTCGGAAGACGAAATATTCATGCTTCTGGTAGGCAAGAAGCGTAACAGCCGCAAGACGCCGACTGTAGGCCAAAAGCTCATTCGGCTAAAGCGCTAGGCGCATCGGCGCCCAAAGCACAAGGGCATCACTACCTAAAGCACAAGGCGCATCAGCGGCCGGCCGGGCTTGCGCTCCACCAGCCTCTCGAAGCCGGCCTTCTCGAACACCCGCGACGAGCCGACGAAAAGCCCGATCGAGCGCGAATCGCGCGACAGGTCGATCGGGCAGGCTTCCAGCAGCCTCGCGCCGTTCTCGCGGGCGAAGGCGATGCCGCCCTCGACGAGGCGATGCGTGATGCCTCGTCCCCTCGCCCTGGCGCGGACGAAGAAGCAGGAGATCGCCCAGACGGCCGGGTCGCCGGCATCGGCGGGATCGACCGGGGCCGAGCCCCTGCCCTGATTGTTCCACTCGGGGATGTCGGCGCGCGGGCCGACCTGCATCCAGCCGACGGCCTTGCCGTCCTCGAGCGCCAAGAGCCCCGGCGGCGGGCCCGTCTCGATTCGCGCCTTGATGAGATCCTTGTTCCGCTCCTTGTCGCTGGCGCGGCGCTCCGCCGGCGACAACCGGAAATGCGTGCACCAGCAGCCGTAGCAGGCACCCTGCTTGCCGAACAGGTCCTCGAAATCGGGCCAGCGCTCAGGAGTCAGCGGTGCGATGGTCGTGCTCATGCGTTCTCCCCAGGCCAAGCTTGTTGCCGGCCCTGCGCTGTCGTACCATTGCGTTTGTTCTCTTTATGTTCGCAGCGATGGCGGCTCCTGTCAACAATCCCGAACACGGTTTTTGCCGTGACTGCCTGGCTTTCCAGCGCGGCGAGACGCGTCGCTGCGATCGCTGCGGTAGCCCGCGCCTTGTCCGCCACGCCGAGCTCTACCGGCTGCGGATCGCTCATATCGATTGCGACGCCTTCTACGCGGCGGTCGAGAAGCGTGACAATCCCGCGCTGAAGGACAGGCCTGTCATCATCGGCGGCGGCCGGCGAGGCGTCGTTTCCACCGCCTGCTATATCGCCCGCATCCAGGGCGTCCGCTCGGCCATGCCGATGTTCAAGGCGCTCGAACTGTGCCCCGAGGCGGTGGTGATCCCGCCCGACATGGAAAAATATGTCGGTGTCGGCCGCCAGGTGCGCGCGTTGATGCAGGCGCTGACGCCGCAGGTCGAGCCGCTGTCGATCGACGAGGCCTTTCTCGACCTCGCCGGCACCGAGCGGCTGCACGGCATGCCGCCGGCGCTGGTGCTGGGCCGCTTCGCGCAGACGGTGGAAAAGGAGCTCGGCATCACCGTTTCGGCCGGCCTCTCCTACTGCAAGTTCCTGGCGAAAATTGCCTCGGACCTCCGCAAGCCGCGCGGCTTTTCCGTGATCGGCGAAGCCGAGGCGCCAAGCTTCCTCGCCGCGCAGCCGGTGACGATGATCTGGGGTGTCGGCAAGGCGCTGGCCGCGACGCTGGAGCGCGACGGCATCCGCATGATCGCGCAGCTGCAGCGCATGGAGCGCGGCGACCTGATGCGCCGCTATGGCGTGATGGGCGACCGGCTCTACCGCCTGTCGCGAGGCGAGGACGACCGCCCGGTCGATCCGGACGGCGATGCCAAGAGCGTCTCGGCCGAAACCACCTTCGACAACGACATCGGAGCCTTGGCGGACCTGGTGCCGGTGCTGCGCGGGCTGTCGGAAAAGGTCTCGGCGCGACTGAAGAGATCCGGCATCGCCGGCCGCACCGTGGTGCTGAAGCTGAAGACGCAGGATTTCAAGATACGGACCCGCAATCGCCAGCTCGGCGACCCGACGCGCCTGGCCGACCGCATTTTCCAGACTGGGCTCGACCTGTTGCGCCGCGAGGCCGACGGCACAAAATTCCGCCTGCTCGGAATCGGCGTCAGCGACCTCTCCGACGACCAAAAGGCCGATCCGCCGGATCTGGTCGACGTGCAGTCGCGCAAGCGCGCGCTTGCCGAAGGCGCGATGGACACGCTGCGCGACAAGTTCGGCAGGAAAGCCGTCGAGACCGGCTATACATTCGGCAAAGGCCGCGCCGCCAATCCGCCCGAGCCGCTGGAAGATTGAAGGGTCAGTTCCGCTTGAGGTCGATCCGGCTCGTCACCACCATCTGGCCGGTTGCCGGATCCATGTCGGTCACCGTCATGCGCATATTGTCCGGCCCGATCTTTTCTACGGTCAGCTCCGCATTGCGGTCGCCATTGACGACTTTCGCCCAGTGGATGTCGAGGTTGATTGCGTCGCCCTTGCGGCTTCCGCTGAGCCCGGCAGGTCCGCTGCGCGAACCTATGTAGGTGCCGGTGTAGCTCGCCCCGTCGACCTTCAGGTCGGCGCGGATTTCCCGCGACATGATCAACAACGCACGACAGGTGCCGTCAAGCGAGAGCGAGTCCGCCGTTGCGTCCGAGGTGAAGTTGCAGTTGATGTTCATCACCGGCGTGTTCGTTCTGATCCTGACCATCCCCTTACCGGAGAACTTCCCCTGCAGCGATCGCAGGAAAGCCGCCTCGTCGGCATGCGCGCCCGTCGCGCAGAAAAAACAGGCGGCGGCCAGCAAAGCGGCGGTCGATTTCATCAAGACGTTTCCCTCTCGCGATCATGCGCCCTCCGACGGAAGGCGTGGACTTAACGGGTGCTCAGCCGCCAGGTTCCGCCGCCGCGATGACGATTTTTTGACGCCCGCTCCGCTGGCCCAGTGGAATGACGCCACTAACGGTTGCGGCCCGGGTTCGGGCTTGCGACATAGGGCCCCAAATGGCGTCCGCTCCCTCGATCCCAAAAGCCGCGTTCTGGATGGCTCTGTCAATCGCCTCGATGCTGGCGATGTCGGTTGCCGGCCGCGAGACGACGGCCGAGCTCAACGTCTTCCAGGTGCTCGAGCTGCGCTCGGTGATCGGTTTCTTCATCCTTTTGCCGCTGGTGATGATGAGCGGCGGTTTTGCCGCGATGCGCAGTGAGCGCCCGTTCGCCCATGTCGCCCGCAACATGATCCACTATACCGGCCAGGCCGCCTGGCTCTACGCGCTGACGCTCATTCCGCTCGCCGTGCTGATCTCGATCGAGTTCACCACGCCGATCTGGACGGCGATCCTGGCGGTCAGCTTTCTGGGGGAAAGACTGTCCCGGTCGAAGCTCACGGCGATCGTGCTTGGCCTGATCGGCGTGGTCGTCATCGTGCGCCCCAGCGCCGGCTCGATGGATCCTGGCCACCTCGTCGTCTTGGGCGCCGCGGTGTGCTTCGGCATCTCGATGGTGCTGGTCAAGTCGATGACCAAAACCGAAAGCGTGGTGCGCATCATCTTCTGGATGCTGATCATCCAGTCGGCGGTTGGCCTGATCCCGGCTCTCTACAGCTGGCACAACCCTTCGCCAGGGCTCTGGCCATGGATCTTCGTCATCGCCTTCACCGGCATGTCGTCGCATTTCTGCCTGGCCCGTGCGCTGGTCCATGCTGATGCCACGATCATCTCGCCGATGGACTTCCTGCGCGTGCCGCTGACGGCGCTGGTCGGCTGGCTGCTCTACCATGAGCAGATCGACGTCTTCGCCGCCGGTGGCGCGGCCCTGATCCTCGCCGGCAACCTGCTCAACCTGCAGAAGAAGACGCCGCGGGTGGCAGAGGCGGAAGCGGCAACGCCCTGAGCTCGGGTGTGTTGAGATTCAGGTCAGGCCAAGCCGAAAATGGTGGCTTTCGAGAACCGGAGCGGAGCGGACATTCGGGTCCGTGAGCACCGGAAGCGCAGAAAACCAGCATTTGCAGGCTGGCATCACCTGGATATCAACACAACCTAGACCAACTCCACGTCCACCACGCCCTGCACCGCGCGCATGGCGGAGGCGATCTGCGGCGAGACGCGATAATTACCCAGGCCGATCTCAATCTCGCCCTGCGCCTCTCCCTTGAGAACGATGATGCTGACTTGACTGTCGCCACGCTGTTTGAGCTGCGATTGAATGATCGACGATGGTCCATCATCCCTGACAAATATGCGCAGCGCTTTCTGGATGCGGCTGGCTTCATCGTCCAGTGATTGCACCGAGTTGATGCGCAGGTTCACGCCCTCAGGCCTGTCTTCGGCCGCAACCATAATCACCACCGAACTGCCGGGCTCCAGCATGTCGCGATACTGCGCCAGGCCTTCGGAAAACAGTACGGCCTCATACTGTCCCGTCGTGTCGGAAAACTGCACCACGCCCATCTTGTTACCCGTACGGGTCTTGCGCTCCTGCTTGGAGGTGACCGTGCCGGCGAGGCGCCCGGCGGCGGCGCCGCGTTTGACCGCAGCCGAAAATTCCGCCCAGTTCTGCACCCGCATCTTCTGCAGCGCGGACTTGTACTCATCGAGCGGATGCGCCGAAAGATAGAAGCCGACGATCTGGAATTCACGGTGCAGCTTGTCGGCAGCAAGCCACGGATCGGTCGCCGGCAGGTTGAGCGCCTGCGACTGGCTCCCAAGCGAAGCGCCGAAAATGTCGGCCTGGCCGGAGATCGCGTTTTGCTGCGCCAGCGAGGCCAGGCCCATCATCCGCTCGACGCCGGCCATCATCTGCGCGCGGTCGTGGCCGAAGCAATCCAGCGCGCCCGCCATGATCAGGCTTTCGAATACGCGCTTGCCGACGATCTTGGGATCGACCCGCTCGCAGAAATCGGCAAGGTTCTTGAACGGCTTCTCGCCGCGCTTCTCGACGATGTGCTCGACCGCCGCGTCGCCGACGCCTTTCAGCGCCGCCAGCGAATAGAAGATCTTGTTCTCGCCGACCTCGAAGGGACGGAAGCTCGACATCACCGACGGCGGCACCACCTCGATGCCAAGGCGCATGGCGTCCTGGCGGAAATCGGCCAGCTTGTCGGTATTGCTCATGTCGAGCGTCATCGACGCCGCGAGGAACTCTACCGGGTAATGCGCCTTGAGATAGGCGGTCTGGTAGGAAACGACCGCATAGGCCGCGGCGTGCGACTTGTTGAAGCCGTAGTCGGCGAACTTGGCCAGGAGGTCGAAGATAAAATCGGCCTGCTGCTTTGAGACGCCGCGCTCGACCGCGCCGGTGACGAAGCGCTCTCGCTGCTTGTCCATCTCGGCGCGGATCTTCTTGCCCATGGCGCGGCGCAGAAGGTCGGCTTCGCCGAGCGAATAGCCGGAAAGCTCCTGCGCGATCTGCATCACCTGTTCCTGGTAGACGATGACGCCTTGGGTCTCCTTCACCAGATGGTCGATCTTGGGATGGATCGAGGCCATCTCCTCCTCGCCATGCTTTCTGGCGTTGTAGGTCGGGATATTCTCCATCGGGCCGGGGCGATAGAGCGCCACCAGCGCGATAATGTCCTCGATGCAGTCCGGCCGCATGCCGATCAGCGCCTTGCGCATGCCGGCACTTTCAACCTGGAACACGCCGACCACCTCGCCGCGCGACAGCATCGCGTAGGTGTCGGGGTCGTCGAGCGGTATCTTGGCGAGATCGATGTCGACGCCGCGCCGCCGTATCAGCTTCACTGCCGTTTCCAGCACCGTCAGCGTCTTCAGGCCGAGGAAGTCGAACTTCACCAGCCCCGCCTGCTCGACATATTTCATGTTGAACTGGGTGACCGGCATGTCCGAGCGCGGATCGCGGTACATCGGCACCAGCTCGGACAGCGGACGGTCGCCGATGACGATGCCCGCGGCATGCGTCGAAGCATGGCGGTAGAGGCCTTCGAGCTTCTGCGCCGTGTCGAGCAGCGTCTGCACGATCGGCTCCTTCTCCGCCTCCTCGGCGAAGCGCGGCTCGTTGGCGATGGCGTCCGCCAGCTTGACCGGATTGGCCGGGTTCTGCGGCACCATCTTGGAGAGCTTGTCGACCTGACCGTAAGGCATCTGCAGCACGCGGCCGACATCGCGCAGCACCGCGCGCGCCTGCAGCGTTCCGAAGGTGATGATCTGCCCGACCTGGTCGCGGCCGTATTTCTGCTGGACGTAGCGGATGACTTCCTCGCGCCGGTCCTGGCAGAAGTCGATGTCGAAGTCCGGCATCGACACCCGGTCCGGATTGAGGAAGCGCTCGAACAGCAGCGAGAAACGCAGCGGGTCGATGTCGGTGATGGTGGTCGAATAGGCGACCAGCGAGCCGGCGCCCGAACCGCGCCCCGGCCCGACGGGAATGCCTTGCGCCTTCGCCCATTTGATGAAGTCGGCAACGATCAGGAAGTAACCCGGGAACTTCATCTTCTCGATGATGCCGAGCTCGAATTCGAGCCGCTCGCGATATTGCTCGACCGTGTAGCCGGGCGTCGGCCCGTGCGCGGCCAGCCGCGCCTCCAGACCTTCGCGCGCCTGCCGGGCAAGCTCGGCCGCTTCCGCCTTCTCGGCTGCGTCCTTGTCGGCAGCGTCGGCGCCGGTGAAGCGCGGCAGGATCGGGCTGCGGGTCTTCGGATAGTAGGAGCAGCGCATCGCGATCTCGACCGTGTTGTCGATCGCTTCGGGCAAGTCGGAAAAGAGGCGCGCCATCTCGGCCTGGCCGCGCAGGAAATTGTCAGGCGAAAGCCGCCGGCGGTTGTCGGCGGCAACCACCGAGCCTTCGGCAATCGCAATCAGCGCGTCATGCGCCTCGTAATCCTCGCGTTTGGAGAAGAAGGCCTCGTTGGTGGCGACCAGCGGCAGGTCATGCGTATAGGCAAGGTCGACGGTCGATTTCTCGACCATGCGGTCGTAGCCGGCGACCCGCTCCAGCTCGACATAAAGCCTGTCGCCGAACAGGCCTTTGAGGAACAGCAGCCGCTGTTCGGCGAGGTCGCGCCGGTCCGCTTTGAGCGCACTGCCGATCGGACCGCGCGGCCCGCCGGTCAGACAGATCAGCCCGTCGCACCGATCTTCCAGCATAGCGCTGGTCAGATGCACCGGCTCGCCTGGCGGCGTCTCCAGATAGACCTTGCTGATCAGCCGCACGAGATTGCTGTAGCCGTCCTCACTGGCGGCGATCAGAACGACCGGCGACATGTCCGGGCCGTGGCGGCGGCGGTCGCGCTGGCCGTCGCTCGCTTCCCCGGAAAAGGCCAGATCGATCTGGCAGCCGATGATCGGCTGGATGCCGTCCTTGACCGCCTTCTGGGCGAATTCCAGCGCGCCGAACAGATTGTTGGTGTCGGTGACGGCGATCGCCGGCGCCTCGTCCTTGACGGCATGGCCGACGATCGCGCCAAGCTGCAAGGCGCCCTCGAGCAGCGAATAGGCCGAATGCACGCGCAGATGGATGAACCTACGCGCCGGCGTTTCGGGCCGGCTGGCCTTCACTGCCGCTTCGCGCTGCAAAGGATCGCGTGGAAGTCGTTCATCCGCCATGTTTTTTCACGCTGTGCCAAGACTCATCGGTGCAGATGTATTGTCCCGGACGGGGCCATGCCAGTCCAGCACAATCGACCGCAGACCACAGGCGGTCCCGCACCGCCCCTTCTCAGGCAAACTCCATGATCACCGCATCGACCGCCAGGCTGTCGCCGGGCTTGGCGTTGAGTTTTGCTATCGTTAGGTCGCGTTCGGCGCGCAGCACGTTTTCCATCTTCATCGCCTCGACCACGGCCAGAGTCTCGCCGGCCTTGACCTCCTGGCCCTCGGCCACGGCGATCGAGACGACGAGACCAGGCATCGGGCAAAGCAGCATTTTCGAGGTGTCGGGCGGCAGCTTCTCCGGCATCAGCCTTTCGAGCTCCGCGATGCGCGGCAGCATGGCGCGCGCCGTCACGGACATGCCTTTCCAGGCGATGCGCAAACCATTCAGCGTCGGACGGATCTGCGCCGCGACCTTGTCGGCGCCGATCGTGCCCTGCCAGATCGCGTCGCCCGGCCGCCAGTCCGAGGCGACGGTCAGCGGCTTGCCGCCGTCGATCGACAAATCGACCTCCATCGGGATGGAAATCATGCCGTCGACGATCTCGACCGGGAGATAGTCCGCGCCGATCTTCACTACCCAGTCGCGCTTGAGATGTCCGGAATGCGGTGCCAGCCGGCCGCTGAGGCGGTCGAGCCGGTCGCGGCGCAGCAGCTCGATCGCCGTTGCGACGGCGGCGAATACCGCCCTCTCCTCGCCATCCGGCCCGACCGGCGCAAAACCGTTAGGATATTCCTCGGCGATAAAACCGGTCGACAGACGCCCCTCGCGCCAGCGCGGGTGCTGCATCAGCGCCGAAAGGAACGGGATGTTATGCTCGATGCCGTCGACGATGAACCTGTCCAAAGCCTCCGACATCGCGTCGATCGCCTCGATCCTTGTCGGCGCCCAGGTGCAGAGCTTGGCCACCATCGGGTCATAGAACATCGAGATTTCCGACCCTTCGGCGACGCCGGTATCGTTGCGGACCACGACATCGCCGAACCTGCCTTCTTCCGGCGGCCGGTATCGCGTCAGCCGGCCGATCGACGGCAGGAAGTTGCGGAAGGGATCCTCCGCGTAAAGGCGGCTCTCCACCGCCCAGCCGTTGAGCTTCACGTCGCTCTGCTTGATGCCGAGCTTCTCGCCGGCGGCAACGCGGATCATCTGTTCGACCAGGTCGATGCCGGTGACCAGCTCGGTCACCGGGTGCTCGACCTGCAATCGCGTATTCATTTCAAGGAAATAGAAATTCTTGTCTTTGTCGACGATGAACTCGACGGTGCCGGCGCTCTGGTAGTCGACGGCCTTGGCTAGGGCCACCGCCTGCTCGCCCATCGCCTTTCTGGTCTTGGCATCGAGGAACGGCGACGGCGCTTCTTCCACCACTTTCTGGTTGCGGCGCTGGATCGAGCATTCGCGCTCCCCAAGGTAGAGTGCCGTGCCATGCGCGTCGGCCAGCACCTGGATTTCGATATGGCGGGGATCGACAACGAACTTCTCGATGAAGACGCGGTCGTCGCCGAAGGAGCTTTTCGCTTCTGAACGCGCCCGCTCGAAGCCGTCGCGCACCTCCGATTTGCTCCAGGCGATGCGCATGCCCTTGCCGCCGCCGCCGGCCGAGGCCTTGATCATCACCGGATAGCCGATCTCGCCGGCGATCCTTTCGGCATGGTCGGCGTCTTCGATGACGCCCAGCCATCCGGGCACGGTCGAGACCTTGGCCTCGTTGGCGAACTTCTTCGATTCGATCTTGTCGCCCATGGCCTTGATAGCCTTGGACTTCGGCCCGATGAAGACGATACCTTGCTTCTCCAGCGCCTCGCAGAAAGAGGCGCGCTCCGAGAGGAAACCATAGCCCGGATGCACGGCTTGCGCGCCGGTTTCCTTGCAGGCGGCGATGATCTTCTCAGGCAACAGATAGCTCTGTGCCGCCGGCGAGGGTCCGATATGCACCGCTTCGTCGGCCATCTCGACGTGCACGGCATCGCGGTCGGCATCCGAATAGACCGCGACGGTGGCAATCCCCATCTTGCGCGCCGTCTTGATCACGCGGCAGGCGATCTCGCCGCGATTGGCGATAAGGATTTTCTTGAACATTCGGATGTCGTCCTCCGGCGAAGCGGTCCAGTTCTATGGACAATCCCGCCATGTCTCAAGTGGCCGGCCGGTGCGCATCCGACTTGCTCGAATTGCGACTGCCGCGCCGAAAAACGTCGCAAGGGAAGTTGGCCGCCAGCAAGGAAAGCGATAAGGTGGTCGATGGGCTCGGAGAAACAAACGGCGGGCAGAGATTTCGTCCCGCCAGGCGGGAACGGCGGCCTGTCGTAACCTGAAACTTACTGATTGCCTTGGGAGGAAACGCCTGATGAAAACGCGTGCCGCAGTCGCCGTCGCCGCCGGAAAGCCGCTGGAGATCATGGAGGTCGACCTCGAGGGGCCGCGCGAGGGCGAGGTGCTGGTCGAGGTCAAGGCGACCGGCATCTGCCATACCGACGAGTTCACGCTGTCGGGCGCCGATCCGGAAGGGCTGTTTCCGGCCATCCTCGGCCATGAGGGCGCCGGCGTGGTCGTCGATGTCGGCAAGGGTGTGACTTCGGTCAAGAAGGGCGACCACGTCATTCCGCTCTACACGCCCGAATGCCGGCAGTGCCCGTCGTGCCTGTCGCGCAAGACCAATCTCTGCACGGCCATCCGCGCCACGCAGGGGCAAGGCCTGATGCCGGACGGCACCTCGCGCTTCTCGATGGGCAAGGACAAGCTGTTTCATTACATGGGCTGCTCGACCTTCTCCAACTTCACCGTGCTGCCCGAGATCGCGGTGGCCAAGGTCAATCCCGACGCTCCCTTCGACAAGATCTGCTACATCGGCTGCGGGGTCACCACCGGCATCGGCGCGGTCATCAACACCGCCAAGGTCGAGCAGGGCGCAACCGCCGTGGTCTTCGGCCTCGGCGGCATTGGCCTCAACGTCATCCAGGGCCTTCGCCTTGCCGGCGCCGACATGATCATCGGCGTCGATGTCAACAACGACAAGAAGGCCTGGGGCGAGAAATTCGGCATGACGCATTTCGTCAATCCGAAGGAGATCGACGGCGACATCGTGCCTTACCTGGTCAACATGACCAAGCGCGGTGCCGACCAGATCGGCGGCGCCGACTACACCTTCGACTGCACCGGCAACACCAAGGTGATGCGCCAGGCGCTGGAAGCCTCGCATCGCGGCTGGGGCAAGTCGGTCATCATCGGCGTTGCCGGCGCCGGCCAGGAGATTTCGACGCGTCCCTTCCAGCTGGTCACCGGCCGCACCTGGATGGGCACCGCCTTCGGCGGCGCGCGCGGCCGCACCGATGTGCCGAGGATCGTCGACTGGTACATGGAGAAAAAGATCCAGATCGATCCGATGATCACGCACACGTTGAAGCTCGAGGACATCAACAAGGGCTTCGACCTGATGCATGAGGGCAAGTCGATTCGCAGCGTCGTGGTTTACTGAGGAAACAAGCCGCCGACCTATGGCCAGCGACTGAAGTTGCACAGGTTCAACAAGGGAGGACTCAATGCCTGAAAAACTGCATCCGAAGATCGACAACGGCTTGCCGAGGGAGAGCGCATCCTTCTCCGGCGGCACGCTGGTTTGCCTATGCACCAGCAATCCGGTGAAGGTGAAGGTCAAGGGCCAGATCGCCCACAATCATGCCTGCGGCTGCACCAAGTGCTGGAAGCCGGAAGGCGCCATCTTCTCGGTGGTGGCCGTTGCCGGCACCGGCGACGTCACCGTCACCGAAAACGGCGACAAGCTCAAGGTGGTCGACCCCTCGGCGCTGATCCAGCGCCATGCCTGCACAAGCTGCGGCGTCCACATGTACGGCCCGGTCGAGCGCGACCATCCCTTCAAGGGCCTGTCCTTCATCCATCCCGAACGTTTCGAGGAGGATGGCTGGTCGCCGCCGGGCTTCGCCGCTTTCGTGTCGTCGATCATCGAATCCGGCGTCGATCCGAGCCGCATGGACGGCATCCGCGGCCAGCTGAAGTCGATCGGACTCGAGCCCTATGACTGCCTCAGCCCCGGCCTGATGGACTATATCGCCACTTGGACAGCCAAGAAGTCGGGAGCCTTGGCGGCCTGACAAATCTCGCGATTTCTGCCATGGGGCTGGCTGACACGCCGGCCCCATATTCGTTTGGAAGTAACGATGCCCGAGCCCATCATCTATGTCGATGCCGATGCCTGCCCGGTGAAAGCCGAGGTCGAGAAGGTCGCGGAGCGCCACCGCGTCGTCGTCACCTATGTCTCCAATGGCGGCCTGCGGCCGTCGCGCGATCCGATGATCCGCAACGTCGTCGTCTCCAAAGGCGCGGATGCGGCCGACGACTGGATCGCCGAGAACGCCAGGGCAAACGATGTCGTGATAACGGCCGACATCCCGCTTGCCGCGCGCACGGTGGCGCTCGGCGCGCATGTGCTCGGCCCTACCGGCCGCCCCTTCACCCCGGAAACCATCGGCATGGCGGTGGCGATGCGCGATCTCAAGCAGCATCTGCGCGAGACCGGCGAAAGCCGGGGCTTCAATGCCTCCTTCACACCGAAGGACCGTTCGCAGTTTCTGGGCGAGCTCGACCGCATCTTGCGGCGCGCGCTCAAATCCGTCACACCGGACTGATCCAACGTCTTCAAGGGCCTCGGGCCATGGGTGACGATCTCAAGACGCCGATGCATCGGCACATGCAGTTCGCCCTCGCCGCGGCCATCGGTATCGTGGCACTGCTGCTTGCCTTGTTGCTGCGCTGGCCGCTCCCCTACTCGATCGGCGCCAATGTGTTCTTTGCAAGCTATATCGCCCTAGTGCTGACCCTGATGCCGAGCCTTACCGGCCGCTATCTCCGCAAGAATGCGCGCGCGACCGACCTGCCCGTGCTGCTGATCTTTGCCGTCACCCTCTTTGTCGTCGGCGCGGCCATCGTCTCGCTGTTCCTGCTGATCAACCGCAAGGATGCCGCGCATCCGCTGCAGCTCGCCTTCGCCATATTGTCGATCCCGCTCGGCTGGTTCACAATCCACGCTATGGCGTCGCTGCACTACGCGCACGTCTATTGGAAGGATGGCGACGGGATCGACGAGAAAACCCACAAGAAGATGCCGGTCGGCGGCCTCGATTTTCCGGGCGGCAAAAGGCCGGAAGGCTGGGATTTCCTCTATTTCGCGACGGTCATCGGCATGACGGCGCAGACGGCGGACACGGCCGTCACCACCTCGCAAATGCGGCTGGTCGTGCTTGTTCATTCGATCCTGACCTTTTTCTTCAACACGGTGATCGTCGCGGCGGCAGTCAATCTCGCGGTCACCCTGGGCTCTCCGTCATAAATCCGTGATCGCATGAAACATTGCCTTGTGCGGCGACGTATTGAGGGGGAGACAATGACCTGAGAAGCCGCTTGCTTGAGGCGGCCGGAGGCAAGATGGACACTGTTGCCAACAACCATTCCGCCGTCGAGGCGGAAGGCAAGGACACGACCCTCATCTACCGGCAGTCGCGCTGGACGCGATTGACCCACTGGATTTGGGCTTTCTCGCTGTTCTTCATGCTGCTTTCCGGCCTGCAGATCTTCAACGCGCGGCCGCAGCTCTATGTCGGCAAGCAGTCCGGCTTCGAGTTCAACAACACGATCCTCCAGATCGGCGCCGAAAACACCGCCAACGGTCCGCGCGGCTTCACTGAAATCTTCGGCCATCGCTTCGACACAACCGGCGTGCTCGGCTGGTCGGGTCCCCCGGGACAAGAGACGCCCCGCGCCTTCCCTTCCTGGGCCACGATCCCGTCCTATTACGACCTCGGCACCGCCCGCGTGGTGCATTTCTTCTTCGCCTGGATCCTGACCACGACCCTGCTCATCTGGCTGATCGCCAGTCTGGTCAACGGCCATATCCGTCGCGATCTTGCCCCTCGCGTGTCAGACCTGCGCAAGCTGCCGCGCGACATCGTCGATCATGCGAAGCTGAAGTTCCACCACACGCGCGAATACAACACGCTGCAGAAAATGGCCTATGGCGGCGTGCTCTTCGTGCTTTTGCCGCTGATGATCGTCACAGGCCTCGCAATGTCGCCGAGCATGAATTCGGTATTGCCCTGGCTCAACGAAATCCTCGGCGGCAGGCAGACGGCGCGCACCATCCACTTCACCGTCATGGTGCTGCTCGTGCTTTTCTTCATCGTCCACATCCTGATGATCCTCGCCGCCGGCCCGATCAACGAGCTGCGTTCGATCATCACCGGCTGGTACCGCACCGACCCGCCTGCGAAGCACGTTGAGCCGACCGAGAGGAGCGCCTGACATGGCAAAATTCCAGATCAGCCGCCGCAAATTCCTCACCTCCGCCAGCCTCGGCCTGTCCGGCATCGCGCTGTCTGGTTGCGACGTATTCGACAGCGGCCTCGGCATCGGCGGCGGCCTGCGCAGCTTCCTCGAAAACGCCAATAGCCTGACCTGGCGCGCGCAGCGCCTGCTTGCCGGGCGGGACGCGCTGGCGCCGGAATTCACCGAGGCCGATATCCGCCAGCCGCAACGGCCGAACGGCGTTACAGCGCCGGACGACGACACCTACAAGGGCCTGCTCGCCAACAATTTCGCAGACTGGCGCCTCGAGGTTTCAGGCCTCGTAGAGAAGCCGCTTTCGCTGACCCGCGAGCAGCTTCAGAACATGCCGAGCCGCACGCAGATCACCCGCCACGACTGTGTCGAAGGCTGGAGTTGCATCGCCAAATGGACCGGCACGCCATTGTCGCTGGTGCTGGACCAGGCCGTGGTCAAGCCGCAGGCCCGCTATGTCATGTTCCACTGCCTCGACACGATCGAGCAAAGCCTGTCCGGCGACATAAAATATTACGGCACCATCGACCTGATCGACGCCCGCCACCCGCAGACGATTCTTGCCTACGGCCTGAACGGCAAGCCCCTGCCGGTCGAGAACGGCGCGCCGCTGCGCGTGCGGGTCGAGCGCCAGCTCGGCTACAAGATGCCGAAATACATCTACAAGATCGAGCTGGTCGACAGTTTCGCCAATGTCGGCGGCGGCCGCGGCGGCTACTGGGAGGACAATGGCTACGACTGGTATGGCGGGATTTGACGGCCCTCGCCTGCAGGCCGAGCACGATCTAGCGGCCGCCGAGCTTGGTGTCATCGAGGAGCGTCTCGACAACGACAACCGGCGGCTGACCGGTCGTGGCGACGACCGTGCTCTCGTCTTTGCGCTGCGGGATGAGCAAGGCCGCGCCGTCGGGGCGGCCGCCGGCTATTCCTGGGCGGGCATTGCCGAGCTCACGCTGATGTGGGTCGACGAAGCCTATCGAGGCCTTGGCCTCGGCAGGAAGCTGCTCGATGCCTTCGTCGCGGAAGCCGCCGCTCGCGGCTCGCTGCGGATATGGGTTTCGACCCATGACTTCCAGGCGCCGGGCCTTTACGAAAAGGCCGGTTTCGAGCGCATGGCCGAATTGACCGGCTGGCCCGAAGGCCATTCCAACATCATTCTTTGCAAGACGATTGCAGGAAACGCCTAAGCCACTTTCTCAAGCAGCGGCTTCAGCGTCGGATGGATTTCCGGCGCCGCGTGCTTGATCAGCGTCAGCAGCGCGCGCTCGTTGTCGCGCAGCGGCCGCCGGCCGCCGCCGACACGCTCGGCAAGCCATTCGGCCTCGCTGGCGTCGATCGTCTCGGCGCGGCGAGCACGCGCTTCGGCGGCCCGGTTCCTGGCTTCCCATTCGGCCTCGATATCGCCGGACGAATGATAGGCTTCGAGGATCGCCGCGAAACCACCCGAGACCATCCGGCTGAAGAAGCCGCCAAGCGTCGGCGCTGCCTCGTCGAGGAAGTTTTCGTGGCGCAGCGCCACTTCCCGCGTCGGCGGCTCGTAGCCGGTCGAGCACATGACGTGGTTGGCGATCGCCTTGACGAAGAGGTCGCTCCAGGACGGATCGTTGTCGGCTGCCACGGTCCGGTCGTTGATCCTGAATAGGACCTCCGCCTCGGCCCTGCTGATGGCGATGTTGCCGTCGCCGCCATAGGCATAGAGGATGCGCCGCAGCAGATCGACCTCGGCCTTCGCGATATGGCCCGGAACCAGGCTGCCGCCATGCATCAGCGGACCCTTGCCGTCTATTACCGCATGCGCGACCTGTTCCAGCGCATAGGCCGAGAGCTCGCTGGGGGAGGACCTCGCTTCCTCCAGCACATGCACCAGCAGTTCAAGCTCGGTGCGGCCATCGACTATGCCGTCGCGCGAGACGGTTCGGACCAGCCAGTCGGCATTCTGCTCGGAGATATAGCCCTCCGGCTTTTCCTGGTGGACGATGTAATCGGTCACCGCCTCGACGAAGAACGGCGCCCATTCGCCGCACTTGTCGCGCGCCGTCTGGTCGAGCGCGAACAGCGCCTCCGCCTCGCCGCGACTTACCACGCCGTCGGCGAATACCTCGCGCCGCAGCATCGTCACGTCTTCGGCCGTGATCTTGTTCTTCGAGGTCAGCCCCGCCACCGGAGCGCTCATGATCAATTCGCCCATTTGCCGTCCCTGCCCGTCGCCCGTTGCCGGCGAACTGAGTGCGTTACCCCGCCAAGCTTTATCAGCATTATCTTGAGAAACCGGCAAACGGCGTGGTTAGCGAAGCCTTGTCGGCCAATCCATGTCGCTGAAAAGCAGGGCGCGCTTAAAATGTCGCTGGGAGGTGACAAGGTGTCGCCGACGGGCTATGGATGACACGTCGAGGACTTAGGCGACTGAGTCCTACCTGTTTGCGGGAGAGAGCAGCGCAAGCTGTCGCCGAAGGGGAAATCGCCCGAAATCTCTCAGGCAAAAGAACCGTGGACGGGAAAGACAACTCTGGAAAGTCGGGAATCTTCCCGCGCCGAAGGTGTAAGCGCTGCCGACAGAGTTACGGGGCGCGAGTCTCTCAGGCTTCAGACAGAGGGGCACGACTAGGCCGCCAATGGCGGTCGATCGCCGTGCGACTCTGGAGAAGACATGACAGGCCAAGACACCAGACACCTCCCCCTTGAGGATTTGCATCAGGCCGCGGGCGCGCGTTTCGGCGCCTTCGCCGGCTGGTCGATGCCGCTCACCTACCCACCCGGCGTGATGAAGGAGCATCTTCACACGCGCGAGCATGCCGGCCTGTTCGACATCTCGCATATGAAGCTGTTCGAGGTCTCCGGTCCGGGGGCCATCGCTTTGTTGAACCGCGCCTGTCCGCTCGATGCCGGCGCGCTGGAAATCTCGCAGTCCAAATACACCTTCTTCCTCAACGAGGCTGCCGGCATCATCGACGACCTGATCGTGACGCGCCTGGGCGATGACCGGTTCATGGTGGTGGCCAATGCCGGCAACGCGGTGGAGGACGAGAAGCATCTGCGCGCGCTTGCTGCCGGTTTCGATGCCAGGGTCGATCCGCTCGACCGCGTCTTCCTGGCGATCCAGGGGCCGGACGCCTGGGCAGCTTTGGCGCGGGCCGGCATCGAGACCGGCTCGCTGCTCTTCATGCATGGGGTCGAGCCCCGGCAAAACTGGTTCATGAGCCGCTCCGGCTACACCGGCGAGGACGGGTTCGAGATCGGCCTGCCGGAAGCGGATGCGCGGGATCTGGTCGCCAGGCTGCTGGCGGACGAGCGCGTGCAGTGGATCGGCCTTGCCGCCCGCGACAGCCTGCGGCTCGAGGCCGGGCTTTGCCTGCACGGCCAGGACCTGACGCCCGAGATAGACCCGGCAAGCGCGGGATTGATGTGGGCAATTCCCAAGGATATCCGCGCCTCGGGTCATTTCATCGGCGCCGACGCGCTGCGCTCGATCATCGAGCGCGGGCCGTCGCAGAAGCGCGTCGGCCTGAAGCCCGATGGACGCCAGCCGGTGCGCTCGGGCGCCGCATTGATCGACGCCGACGGCCATCCGGCCGGTCATGTCGCTTCGGGCGGCTTCGGCCCCTCGGCGGGCCACCCGGTCGCCATGGGCTATGTCAACACCGCGCTGGCCAAGGCCGGCACGAAGCTCTTTGCCGATGTCCGCGGGACGAAAATCCCGGTCGACGTCACGCCCCTGCCCTTCACCCCACACCGCTACCGCAAAGGATGATTTTCAGATGGCAAAGACCTATTTCACGGAAGACCATGAGTGGCTGCGCGTCGACGGCGGCGTCGCTACGGTCGGCATCACCGATTATGCGCAGGAACAGCTCGGCGATCTCGTTTTCGTCGAGCTGCCGGAAATCGGTCGCAAGCTCGCCAAGGGCGACACCGCCGTCGTGGTCGAATCCGTCAAGGCGGCCTCGGACGTCTACGCGCCGGTCGACGGCGAGATCACCGAAGCCAACGCCTCCCTGTCGGCCGACCCCTCGCTGGTCAATTCGGCCGCGACCGGCGACGGCTGGCTCTGGAAGATGAGGCTGGCCAACGAAAGCCAGCTCGACAGCCTCATGGATGAAGCCGCCTACAAAGCCCATATTGGCTGATATCAGGATCCTGGAAATGACCGCAGCACCTATTCCCTTCTCGGCCCGCCACATCGGCCCAGGCGTCAACGACGTCAGGGCAATGCTCGCCGTCATCGGCGTTCCATCCGTCGAAACGTTGATCAGCCAGGCCGTGCCGAGATCGATCCGCCTCGACCTGCCGCTCAACCTGCCCGCTCCGGCGAGCGAAGCCGAAGCGCTGGCCGAATTGTGGGCGATCATGGCGAAGAACACGGTGCTGAAGAGCTTCATCGGCGCCGGCTATCACGGCGTCTTCGTGCCGCCGGTCATCCAGCGGAACCTGTTCGAGAACCCGGCCTGGTACACGGCCTACACCCCATACCAGGCCGAGATCAGCCAGGGCCGGCTGGAGATGCTGTTCAACTTCCAGACCCTGGTCGCCGAGCTCACCGGCCTGCCGGTGGCGTCGGCCTCGCTGCTCGATGAAGCGACTGCCGTCGCCGAAGCCGTCGGCATTGCGCTGCGCCACCACCGCGACAAGCGCACCAAGGTGGCGCTTGCCGGCACGCCGCATCCGCAGACGCTGGACGTCGTGCGCACCCGCGCCGAGCCGCTCGACATCGAGGTCGACGGCGAGACGATCGACGACAACACCGCCGCCTTGCTCGTCTCCTGGCCGGACACGTTCGGCGTCTATGGCGACCACAAGGCGGCGATCGAGAAGGCCCGCGCCGCCGGCGCGCTGGTCGTCTTCATCGCCGATCCGCTGGCGCTGACGCTGACGGATGCGCCGGCGAAGCTCGGCGCCGACATCGCCGTCGGTCCGATGCAGCGCTTCGGCGTGCCGATGGGCTTCGGCGGCCCGCACGCCGCCTATTGCGCCGTCTCCGACAAGCTGACCCGCCTGATGCCTGGCCGCCTTGTCGGCCAGTCGACCGATACCAAGGGCCGCCCGGGCTACAGGCTGGCGCTGCAGACGCGCGAGCAGCATATCCGTCGCGACAAGGCCACCTCCAACATCTGCACCGCGCAGGCGCTGCTGGCCAACATGGCCACCGCCTATGCGATTTGGCACGGCCCCGCCGGCCTGCAGGCAATTGCCGGGCAGATCCACGCGTTGGCCGGTCGCCTCGCCTCGGGCCTCAAAGCAGCCGGCGTTTCGGTGCTCGGCGCGAGGCGCTTCGATACGGTCACGGCCGAGGTGAAGGGCAAGGCCGCTTCGATCGCGCAAGCCGCCCAGAAGACCGGCCGGCTGTTGCGCGTCATCGATGCCGACCATGTCAGCATCGCCTTCGACGAGACCTCGACGGAAGCCGATCTCGAGGCGATCGCTGCCCTGTTTGGCGCCAAGCCCGGCGCGGCTGAAGGCAGCTCCATGCCGGGCAAGCCGCGCGGCAAGGAATTCCTCACCCAGCCGGTCTTCCACGACAATCATTCCGAAACCGAGATGATGCGCTTCCTGCGCAGGCTGGCCGACAAGGACCTGGCGCTCGACCGCACGATGATCCCGCTCGGTTCCTGCACCATGAAGCTCAACGCCGCCGCCGAGATGATGCCGGTGAGCTGGCCGAGCGTCGCCAATCTGCATCCCTTCGCGCCGGCCGGCCATTCGGCGGGCTATCGCAAAATGGCCGCCGACCTGGAGGCATGGCTGTCGGAAATCACCGGCTTCGACGCCGTCAGCCTGCAGCCCAATGCCGGCAGCCAAGGCGAATATGCCGGCCTGCTCGCCATTCGCGCCTATCACCGCGCGCGCGGCGAAGGCCACCGCACCATCTGCCTGATCCCGTCTTCCGCGCATGGCACCAATCCGGCAAGCGCCGCGATGGCCGGCATGAGCGTCGTCGTCGTGCGTTGCCTGGACGACGGCAATATCGACATGGACGATCTGCGCGCCAAGGCCAATGAGCATTCCAAGAACCTCGCGGCGCTGATGTTCACCTACCCTTCGACGCATGGCGTCTACGAGGAAGGCGCGCGTCATCTGTGCGCGCTGATCCACGAGCATGGCGGCCAGGTCTATTTCGACGGCGCCAACCTCAACGCCCTGGTCGGCCTCGCCCGTCCCGGCGACATCGGCGCCGACGTCTGCCACATGAACCTGCACAAGACCTTCTGCATCCCGCATGGCGGCGGCGGCCCGGGCGTCGGTCCGATCGGCGTCAGGGCGCATCTGAAACCCTATTTGCCGGGCCATGTCACCGAAGGCTCGGCGCATGCCGTGGCGGCGGCGCCCTTCGGCAGCGCCTCCATCCTGCCGATCACCTGGATGTATATCCGCATGATGGGCGGCACCGGCCTGAAGCAAGCGACGGAGACGGCGATCGTTTCGGCCAACTATGTGGCGACACGGCTCGCGCCGCACTACCCGCTGCTTTACAAAGGCAGAAGCGACCGCATCGCCCATGAGTGCATCCTCGACACGCGCGTTCTCAAGGAGAGCGCCGGCATCAGCGTCGACGACATCGCCAAGCGCCTGATCGACTACGGCTTCCATGCGCCGACGATGTCGTTCCCGGTTGCCGGCACGCTGATGGTCGAGCCGACCGAGTCCGAGCCCAAGCGTGAGCTCGACCGGTTTTGCGAGGCGATGATCGCCATCGCCGCCGAGGCGGCGAAAGTGGCGAAGGGCGAGTGGCCGTCCAACGACAACCCGCTGGTCAACGCCCCGCACACCGCGGCGGAAGCGCTTGCCGGCGAGTGGAAGCATCCCTATTCGCGGCTGGAGGCGGCCTATCCGGCGGGCGACGCCGATCTGGCGGCGAAATACTGGCCGCCGGTCTCGCGCATCGACAACGTCGCCGGCGACCGCAACTTGGTCTGCTCCTGTCCGCCGCTGTCGGAATATCTCGGCGCGGCCGAGTAGCGTCTGCTCAGGCAGACTTCAGGGCCGGCCCGGCATCGGGCTGGACCGCTCCGTCCTGAACGACGACACGGTTGCGCCCGGCACGCTTGGCCGCATAAAGCGCGGCGTCGGCCTGCGCCAGCACCTCATGGAGCGGACGGCCCGCGATTGACCCGAAACCCATGCCGCCGCTGACACTGCTGCGCAGCGGCCCGCGATGGGTCGCGACGACCTCGGTGCCGAAAGCGACGCCGATCCGGCTTGCAATGTCATGCGCTTTTTCCGGTGTCACGCGCGACATGACGAGCGCGAATTCCTCGCCGCCCAGCCGGAACGCGTCGATCCCTGTCCTGCCATATTTCCTGATCACCGCCGCGAAGCGGCAAAGAACCTGGTCGCCAACGGGATGACCGAAGACGTCGTTGGTCATCTTGAAATGGTCGAGATCGAACATGGCGATCGCCATGAACGGACCGAAGCTGCGCTCGCCGTAAAGCTCGGTGAGCGCCCTGCGGTTCATCAGGCCGGTCAGCGGATCGGTCATGGTTTCGGCCTTGAGCTCGATCTGCGCCTGCAGATGGTGCAGTGAAAGCGTCAATGCGCCGAGGCCGGTCATGCAGGCGACCGCGACGACGGAGTTCAATCGCTCCGCCCAATTGTCGGGCGCGGCGCCGAGAACCCATTGCTCTTGCGTCAGCAACGCCAGGCCGCACAGCACGAAGGACAAGCCGCAGGCGCCGCTGAGGAACGAAACGACGAGCAATATCCGGCGGTCGTGATCCCCCTTCATCCAGAACATCGCCCCGATCGCCGCGAGCAACGCCGTCACCGCCGCATAGGTGATCTGAAAGCCGATGCCGTCGAAACCGAGAAAGGTGAAGATCGCGCAGGCAGCCATCGCGGCCAGCGTCGGCACGATGGCGCGGCGGTAGTCGCGAAAGCCGAGATACTGCATCGCCGACAGGCAGAGGACCAGGAAACCCAGGGTCAGCAGCGCGAGCACGACCTGGCACAGCCAGGGATCGGCATTCTTGGTATAGCGCCAGAACGCGACGACATGGGCGACGAGCACGAGGATGCCGCAGGCGACCGTGAGCACGAAGCGCGCCCTCGGTGTGGCGAGCCAGATCGCAAACATAGTGATGCTGAGGCATGTACCCGACAGCGCCGCCGCGAGCAGGAGCGAACTGAAATCCAACATCCTGAAGAACTGCCTCTAGCGGGTGCCCGTCGCTCCTCAATGTAGACTGGCGGCGCCCGGCGCAAACCGTTTTCGGCGGACACCCAACGCTACCTCGACACAGGGTTTACAAAGCGTCGACATGTGAGGCGAAATCCCATGACGGCACACGGAATACGCGAAGCGGGAGCAGGATCAGCCCTTGTCGAGCAGCGCCAGATTGGCATCGACCACTGTCTGATCGGCCATGCCGGCCTTGGCCTCGAGCAGCAGCGCGCGCGCTTTTTTCTTGTTGCCGCGCAGAAGCTGCGAATAGCCCATATTGTTGACGATCTGCGGCTTGCGCCCGGCGACCTTCAACAGCTGCATATAGGCGCGATCGGCGAAGTCAAAGCGGCCAAGCTCGTCATAGGATGCGGCAAGCCCCATCCAGGCCTCGGCATTGTCGGACTTGAGCTCGACCGCCTTGCGGAAATGTTGTTCGGCAAGGCCGAAATTCGCCTCGCGGAACTGCGCCTTGCCTTCAACGAGGTCGTTGGCGCTGACGTCCTTGGCCACCGGCTGGATCGCCGTGGTCTTGGTCGTGTCGACATCGTTTTTCGTCGTGCAGCCGGTAATCATCAAGACGGCCGCCAATGCCGCCGCTGCCCTGGGAAGTCTCTGACGCATGCCCCTGCCCCATCGCCCGATTTGCCGGGTCGTTCTTCAGGAAAAACGATACAGGACAGCGATTAAGCTTCGGTGCCGAAATGCAGATAAAATTCGGTTGCGCGCCAAGGATGCGTTAACCACGGCTATGTCCTGGATTCAGGTCAGGCCGAGTCGAAAATGGCGGATTCCGAGAACCGGGGCGGAGCGCAGGAAGCTGCCGTTTGCAAACCGGCCTCAGCTGAATACTCAATGCGCGGTCAGCTTCACGATGATCGGAATGATGGCGATCATCAGCACCACCGGCAGGATGCAGACCGTCACCGGGACCGACATCTTGGCCGGCAGGGCATGCGCCTTCTCCTCGGCCAGCGACATGCGCTTGTGCCGCATTTCGTCGGAAAAGACACGCAGCGAGCCCGACAGGCTGGTGCCGAGTTCCTTGGATTGCTGCAGCAGCGTCGCGAAGGAGCGAACCTCGTCGAGGCTGAGGCGGTCGGCAAGCGCCTTCAGCGCGTCGTCGAGGCTGCGCCCGGCCCGCAACTCCAGCGACACCAGGATCAGGTTCTGGCTGAGCGACGGATAGGTCCTGGCAAGCTCCCTGGAGACCCGCTCGATGCCGGCCTCCATGCTCATGCCGGCATCGGAGCAGACGATCATCAAATCCATGAAATCGGGAAAGCCGTTGCGGTATTCGCGCATCTTTTCCCGAATTTTCTGCATCAGCACCAGGCCAGGCAGGAAATAGCCGCCGGCAGCCGACAGGATAATGAAGGTCCAGCGGCTGGTCATGGTCGACTCGGCGCTTGCCGCCCAGTGATTGACCAGGAATGCGCCGAGCGCCGCGCCGACCAGCGCGGCGAAACGGATGAGGAAGAACGTGCCGACGGCGCGCGGTTCCATGTAGCCGGCCTGGATGAGCTTCAGGCGCAGCCGCGCGACATTTTCCGGATCGCTCTTGGCGTAGAACTCCTGTGCCCGTTTCACCGCCTTCTCGCGCACGGCATTGGTGCTCTTCTTGGGCGCGGGCTCCGCCTGCTCGGCCGGTTGCAATGTCTCCACCTTCAGCCGGCGCTTGACCTCGCCGCGATCGCCCTTAGCGAGCACCAGCGGCCAGGCGACGGCGCCGCCGCCCAGCACAAGGAGCAGCACGGCGAACGGCACCAGCGAGGTCGGCGCGAGCGAGGCGAGGAAGCGGATCACGTCTTCCATCTCAGAACCTGAAATTCGACATCTTGAACATGATGGCGTTGCCGAGCAGCAGCCAGATGATGGAGCCGCCCATCATGTACCAGGTCTTCGGCACGTCCCAGACATCCTGATAGAACTGCGGCATCAGCACCATGATGGCGGTGAACAGAAGCACTGGCACCGCGGTCAGGATGTAAGCCGACATGCGCCCTTCCGTCGAAATGGCGCGCACCTTGCGG
The DNA here is from genome assembly GCF_020165275.1 of Mesorhizobium sp. Ca11. Taxonomy (NCBI): domain Bacteria; kingdom Pseudomonadati; phylum Pseudomonadota; class Alphaproteobacteria; order Hyphomicrobiales; family Phyllobacteriaceae; genus Mesorhizobium; species Mesorhizobium sp. Ca11. The sequence continues at coordinate 199,542 of NZ_JAIUHU010000001.1, forward strand.
CGCAGCTTGCCGCGGTCGCGGATCGTCGCCGACAGGCCATCGAGGATCTCGCGCAGATTGCCGCCCGAACTGCTCTGGATCGAGACCGCCGTGACGAACAGCGGCAAGTCCTCATGCCCCACCCGGTCGAAAAGATTGTTCAACGCCGAGACCAGGTCGGAGCCGTAGGTCACCTCGTCGGCCACGACGCCGAACTCGGTGCCGATCGGATCGGCCATCTCGCGCGACACCATGGCAATCGCCACCGGCACCGGATGGCCTGCCTTCAGCCCGCGCGTGATCAATTCAAGCGCCTCAGGCAGTTGCATCCCGAAACGCTTGTGCCGGCGCTTGCGCATCCAGCGCAATGCCATGACCGGCAACACCGGCAACAGCAAGAGAAGCAGGATAAGGCCGAACAGGAGCGGCAAGCCCTTCCAGATCGCCACGAGCGCCAGGGCGAGAGCGATCCCCGATGTGATCGTCAGGAATTTCGGCAGCGGCGTGCTTATGCCGGACTGCGTGCGCAGGGCGCGGAAGCGGTCGAGGGAAAAGATGGAGGTGCCGCCGTCGATCCCGCGTTCCTTGCGCAGTTGGATCAGCACCTGCTCCTGGCTGATCTTGTTCTCCGCGAGCTTCATGCGGCGGTTGATGGCCGTGCGCTTGTCGCTGCGCCCGGCATAGAGCAGATAAAGGCCTTCGGCGATCATGATGCCGGTGAGCGCCGCCGCGGCGTAGACGACGTAGACCGGGCTGAATCCCTCGAACACCGGCCTAGTCCTGCGGCCGGCCGGGTTCGAAATACTTGCCCGGGAATTCGATGCCCATGTTGCGCAGGTCCTCGAGGAAGCGCGGGCGGATGCCGGTCGCCTCGAAGTGGCCGAGGATCTTTCCATCCGCCTCCATGCCGGTGCGCACGAAGCGGAATATCTCCTGCATCTGGATGACGTCGCCTTCCATGCCGGTCACTTCGGCGACGCTGGTCACCTTGCGCTTGCCGTCGGAAAGGCGCGTCAGCTGGACGATGATGTCGATGGCGCTGGAAATCTGGCTGCGGATCGACTGCACGGTCATCGGCATGCCGGTCATCCCGAGCATCTGTTCCAGACGCGAGATGGCATCGCGCGGCGTGTTGGCATGGATGGTGGCCATCGACCCTTCATGGCCGGTGTTCATCGCCTGCAGCATGTCGAAGGCTTCCTCGCCGCGACATTCGCCGAGGATGACGCGGTCGGGGCGCATGCGCAGCGCGTTCTTGACCAGGTCGCGCTGCTTCAATTCGCCCTGGCCCTCGATGTTGGCCGGACGCGTCTCCATGCGCGCGACATGCGGCTGCTGCAATTGCAGCTCGGCCGCGTCCTCGATGGTGATCAGGCGCTCGTCTTCCGGAATGAAGGCCGACAAAGCGTTGAGCATCGTCGTCTTGCCCGTGCCGGTGCCGCCGGAGATGATCGTGGTCTTGCGGGCATGCACCGCCGCCGCCAGCACCTCGGCCATGTTCTGGGTAATGGCGCCGAATTCGACGAGCTTGTGCAGGCCGAGCTTGTTCTTGGAGAACTTGCGGATCGACACCAGCGGGCCGTCGACGCCGACGGGGCGGATCGCCGCGTTGAAGCGCGAGCCGTCGAGCATCCGGGCGTCGACCATCGGCTGCGATTCATCGACGCGGCGGCCGACTGCGGCGACGATTTTATTAATGATTCTAAGCAGATGCGCCTCATCCTTGAACGGGATGTGGACCTGCTGCAGCTTGCCGCGTTTTTCGACGAAGCAGTTCTGGTGGCCATTGATCAGGATATCGTTGATCTCGGGGTCCTTGAGCAGCGGCTCCAGCGGGCCGAGGCCGACCATCTCGTCGACGATGTCGTCGACCAAGGCGTCGAGCTCGGCATTGTTGATTGCCATCCGCTCCTGGCGCGTCTTTTCCGAGACGAAATCATGCACCTGCCGGCGCATTTCATCCCGGGGCAGCCGCTCCAGCGCCACGAGGTTGATCTCCTCGAGCAGCATGCGATGGATGCGCACGCGTGCGTCCAGCACCTTGTTGGCGCTCTTTGCGGGGGCTGCCTCAGGCCTGGGCGGCGCCGGTTTGCGGGTCGTCGGGATGATCACTGCATTGTGCGTGACCGGCGCGGGTTCGGGCGCCCGCTGCGGGCGGACGTCGCGGCTCTGCAGGTTGGAGAAGCGGCTGGTCATCCTGCCTTCCTCTTCAGCAAGCCTTTGCCCAGGCCGAACAGCGACCTCGACTTGGCGATCGTCTGGACGGCCTCCTCGGGCAGGATGATCTTCTTCAGGTCGTTGACGACATTGGCGTTGGGGTCGATGGCGTGCAGCGGTACGCCGCGGTCGACCGCCTCGCGCACCAGCCGGTAATTGTTGGAGATGCCGCCGACGAAATGCTCGCCGAGTATCTCCTGAACGTCGGCCTGCTTGATGCCGTTGTCGAACATCTTCTGCTCGAAGCGGTTGACGATGACGTTGGGCTTCACTTCCTTGCCGGCGGTCTCATACACGGCCTGGATGAGACGCTGCGTATGGCGCAGGCAGGGCACCGTCATCTCGGCGACGATATAGAGCTTGTTGGAACCCAGCAGCACCGTCTCGGTCCAGGGGAACCAGGTGCGCGGCATGTCGATGACGACATTGTCGAAATAGGCCGCCACGAGGTCGAGCATGCGCACCACGACATCGGTCTTGAACGAGCGCATGTCCGAGGGTCGCGTCGGCGCGGCAAGCACGCACAGCCCGCTCGCATGCTTGGACAGCATCACGTCGAGCAGTTGCCGGTCGAGGCGCTCCGGCTGGTTCTCGATTTCGGTGATGTCGAAGCGCGGTTCGAGGTCGAGATATTCGGCGCAGGCGCCCTGCTGGAAATTGAGGTCGACGACGCAGGTCGAGGCGCCCCGCATCACCGAATGATGCAGCTGGAAGGCCGTCTGCAAGGCGAGCGTGGTGGTGCCGACACCGCCGGCTGCCGGCATGAACGTGTAGATGTGCGATTCGGTGTTCTCTTCCCGCCCCGGTCCTTGCAGCGCACGGATGACGGAACGCACGAGGTCGGCCGTGGTGATCGGCTTGACCAGGAAATCGGCGACCTTGAGCTGCACCAGGATGCGTACCGCCGCCGCGTTGAATTCCTGGGTGACGACGACCACCGGAACGCTGCCTTCCAGCCGCCGCATGACGCGCTGCAGCGACTCGATTTCCTCGAGCTTGGCTGCATCCATGTCGACGATGACCGTGCCGAAGTCCGCCTCGAGGATCTCGCCGCGCAGTTCGTTGACGCTCTTTTCCAGCGTCAAGAGCTCAATGACCTCGGAGGCCGCGAAAGCCGTCCGCGTGTCCTGCAAGAACGTCCTGTCCGTCGAAACGAGCAGGATCTTCTTGGTCTTGCTACCAGATGCCATCCTCGCCAGCCCATCAATTCGATGTTGTTGATGATGTCGTCGGTGACGACACGGAGCCGGCCTTCGCACCGACGGCAGCGCTCTCGGAGCCCGGACGCTGGGCTGGCACCAGGAGCCTTGTGTTCTGGACGCCGTACTTCCAGGGATCGACCATCTGCATGGCGGTGTTGGACGCCTGCGCGTTGCCGGCCGCCAAGGTCACCCCTTCGGCGCGTACATAGTCGTCGCTGGTGCAACCGCCGGCGAAACCGGCGAGCAGCAGAGCGATGCAAACGGGGATGCGCATGGCCTTAATCCTTTGGCAGATCGAGGAAGTGGCCGGACGTGGCGGCAGCCACCGGGCGGGCGGCGCTGCCGTCAGCCAGCGCCACCGGACGCTTTGACGCCGAGGCGTTCACTTCCTCGGTGTTGTTCAGGAAATAGTCGGCGGGACTTGCCGGCTGGGTGCCGTCGGTCGGCTCGACCATCTTCTTCGAGGGATCGACCGGCTTGACCAAGTAGGGCGTGACGATGATCACCAGATCGGTTTCGCGCCGCTGATAGGACTTCGAGGAAAACAGCGGGCCGAGCACCGGCAGCTTGCCGATCCCCGGCACCCGCGATGTCGTGATGTCGTTCTGCGACTGCAGGAGGCCGGCGATCATGAAACTCTGGCCGTTCTTGAGGTCGACCGATGTCCTGGCGCGGCGCACGATGAAGGCCGGAATGGAAATGCCGCTGCTGACCTGGATGGAAGCGGACGGGTCGATCGAGGACACTTCCGGCGCGATGTCGAGGCTGACCAGCCCGTCCTTCAGCACCGTCGGCGTGAAATCGAGGCCTACGCCGTACTTCTTGTAGGTGACGCTGATCTTGCCATTGTCTTCGGAAACCGGGATCGGGAATTCGCCGCCGGCAAGGAAGCTCGCCGTCTGGCCCGAACGCGCGATCAGGTTCGGCTCCGCCAGCCGTCGCGCCAGGCCGCGTTCCTCCAGCGCCTTGATGGCGATATCGATGGAAACGCCGTTCGACAGCAGGCTGCCGATGATCTCGCCTGTTCCCGCTGCTGTCAGGTTTCCTCCATCCGGATTCAGCACGACTTTGCGGTTGCCGATGCCATAGGCGAAATTGGCGGCGTATTTGGCGCCGAGGTCCTGGCCAGCCTGGCGGTTGATCTCGACGAATCGGACGTTGAGCTGAACCTGCTGCGAGGACGAGATGTTGACCGAGTTGATGACTTCCTCATTGCCGGAAAAGCGTGACGCAATCTTGCTGGCTTTGTCGGCGGCGACCGCATCGTCGGCTTCGCCCGACAGCACGACGCGCCCGTTTGCCGAGCCGACCTTGATCTTGGCGTCGGGCACGCTGGCGCGGATGGTGCTGGCCAACTGGTCGGTATCCAGCGTCACCTCGATGTCGATGGTGCCGACAAGCTGCTTGTTCTGGTCGAACAGGGCAATGCCGGTGGTACCCAGGTTGTTGCCCAGCACATAGAAGGATTTGTCGGTCAGCGGGTTGACGTTGGCGATCTCCGGATCGCCGATGACGATCTGGTAGAAGGCGGCGCTCGTCATGATCGTCTTCGGCTTGCCCTTGGCGACCTTGATCGAGGCGTTCTTGTTCGCCGAGACATAGACGACGTCATTGCCCGCCCTTGCCGGCGCGGCGACGGCAAGCACTGTCGCCGCCAGCGCAATCACGCCGAGAAGACGCCATCCCCCGGTCGTCCGAAATGTATCAAACCCGAACATCTTGCCCCGTCCCCGCCGGTCCCCACCGGCTATTGCTGCAGTTCCTGCGGCGGTTGCCGCGAAGGAACCTTGTATTCCTCGACCTTGTCGCCGCGCGTCACGATCACCGTCTTGAATTTCGGCTCGTCCTGGTCCTTCGTCACCGCATTGACGAGCGAGGCGGCGCTCGCCTGCGCATTTGCGGCAACCGAACCGCCGAAGGACGAGATGGTCGTCAGCCCGCTTTCGCTGGCGCTGGCGTCGGCGGCCGACCGCAGCGACAACGACAGCGTGCCGACGGTGCGGGCAAGCGCCACCTTCTGCGCCCCGTCGTTGGTCACCTCGATGGTCACCGAATTGGCGACTTGCGGCTCGGTCTTGCGTTCATCGGCGCCCTGTCCGACCGAGAGCACCTTGGCATCGGAGACAACGATCTCGGACGTGACGGTCGAGCCGGCAGCCCCTTGAGCATTCTTGGACACTTCCTGGATGTCCCCAGCATCGCGCGTCAGCACGACGTCGACGCGGTCTCCCGGCGTGATGAAGCCGCCGACGCCGGCGATCTCGTCGGTGCGGATGGTGACGGCCCGCATTCCCGCCGACAGCATGTTGGAAAGCGTGGCGCGGCCGTTCGGTCCCGACAGCTTGGTGAGCAGCACCGGTTCGTTGACCTCGATCGGCGACAGCACGACCCGGCTGCCGTCCGCAAGCAGCTTGTCGATTGTCGGGAAAGCGCCCTGCGGCAGTGAATCCTGCGGCCACGGAATCTCGGCGAGTTGCGGCCGTCCAAGCTCCATGCCGTAGCGCAGCGGCGCTTGCGCCACCACGATGGTCTTGAACTCGACCTTGGGCTGCTGCGGCGCCACGACGACCTTGACCTCGGCCTGAGCCTTCGCCTGGCTCTTGACCCAGAAATCCGCCGCAAAGATCGAGATCGCGCCGAAAACGGCGGCGATGCCGATCATGGTTATGGCCCTGCCCCTCACAATGGAACCCCTGACGCCCGTGGTCTTTTGTTGGTTGGGCCTCACGCTAGGCGTTAATGTTAAAGAATCAGGAATCCCGCGACCCGCCAACCGCCCTATTTCGGCCGGCTTGGTTATCGAATGGTTTTAGAATAAGAGACAGTTTGAATCCCTGAACGGAACAGGAACTCGTTCGCCCGCCAAAAGCGTGGCAGTATCCACGAATGATTCGCATTACCGGACGCTAGGCCTCGCATGGACGACAACAACGACCTCTTCGGCAAGATGGAAAAGCCGGCACAGCAAGTGCGCGCGCCCTCGCGGCCCGCCGATCCGCTGGTGCAGGCGGCGAAGCGTACGACCGCCACCCGCGACGGCAGCGAGGGCTACAGCGCCGCCGATATCGAGGTGCTGGAAGGGCTCGAGCCGGTGCGGCGCCGTCCTGGCATGTATATCGGCGGCACCGACGACAAGGCGATGCATCACCTGTTCGCCGAGGTCATCGACAATTCGATGGACGAAGCGGTGGCCGGCCACGCCACCTTCATCGACGTCGAGCTTTCCGCCGACGGGTTCCTGACCGTCACCGACAACGGCCGCGGCATCCCGGTCGATCCGCATCCGAAATTCAAGAAGCCGGCGCTCGAAGTCATCATGACCACGCTGCATTCGGGCGGCAAGTTCGACTCCAAGGTTTACGAGACCTCCGGCGGCTTGCACGGCGTCGGCGTCTCGGTCGTCAATGCGCTGTCCGACCATCTCGAGGTCGAGGTCGCGCGGGGTCGTCAGCTCTACCGGCAGCGTTTTTCGCGCGGCGTCCCGGTCAGTGGATTGGAGCATCTCGGCGAGGTCCACAACCGCCGCGGCACGAAGACCCGCTTCCATCCCGACGAGCAGATTTTCGGCAAGGGCGCCGCCTTCGAACCGGCGCGCCTTTACCGCATGACGCGCTCGAAGGCCTATCTGTTCGGCGGCGTCGAGATCCGCTGGACCTGCGATCCGTCGCTGATCAAGGACAAGGATCAGACGCCGGCAAAGGCCGAGTTCCATTTCCCCGGCGGCCTCAAGGACTATCTCAAGGCGACGCTGGGCGACGAATTCCAGGTCACGCGCGAGGTTTTCGCCGGGAAGAGCGACAAGCAGGGCGGCCACGGTTCGCTCGAATGGGCTGTGACCTGGTTCGGCGGCGACGGTTTCCTCAACTCCTATTGCAACACCATTCCGACCCCCGAAGGCGGCACGCATGAGGCCGGCTTCCGCAACGTGCTGACGCGCGGGCTGCGCGCCTACGCCGACCTCATCGGCAACAAGCGAGCTTCGATCATTACCACCGATGACGTGATGATCTCGGCCGCCGGCATGCTGTCGGTGTTCATCCGCGAGCCGGAATTCGTCGGCCAGACCAAGGACAGGCTGGCGACGATCGAGGCAATGCGCATCGTCGAAAACGCCCTTCGCGACCCGTTCGACCACTGGCTGGCGGACAATCCGCAGGAAGCCTCCAAGCTTCTGGAGTGGGTCATCGCGCGCGCCGACGAACGCGTGCGGCGCCGGCAGGAAAAGGAAGTCTCGCGCAAAAGCGCGGTGCGCAAGCTGCGCCTTCCGGGAAAGCTTGCCGACTGCACGCAGAACGCCGCCGCGGGCGCCGAGATCTTCATCGTCGAGGGCGACTCGGCCGGCGGCTCGGCCAAGCAGGCGCGCGACCGTGCCAGCCAGGCAGTGCTGCCGCTGCGCGGCAAGATCCTCAACGTCGCCTCCGCCGGCAACGACAAGCTTGCTGCCAACCAGCAGATTTCCGATCTCATCCAGGCGCTCGGCTGCGGCACGCGTTCGAAATATCGCGACGAGGATCTGCGCTACGACCGCGTAATCATCATGACTGACGCCGACGTCGACGGCGCGCACATCGCTTCGTTGCTGATCACCTTCTTCTATCAGGAGATGCCGAACCTGATCCGCGGCGGCCATCTCTACATGGCCGTGCCGCCGCTCTATTCGATCCGGCAAGGCGGCAAGGTCGGCTATGCCCGCGACGACGCGCACAAGGACGAACTGCTGCGCACCGAGTTCACCGGGCGCGGCAAGGTCGAGATCGGCCGCTTCAAGGGCCTGGGCGAGATGATGGCCTCACAGCTCAAGGAGACCACGATGGATCCGAGGAAGCGCACGCTTTTGAGGGTCGACGTGATCGACGCCGAGCAGGCCACCAAGGATGCCGTCGACGCGCTGATGGGCACCAAACCCGAGGCGCGCTTCCGCTTCATCCAGGAGCGCGCCGAATTCGCCGAGGCGGACGTGCTGGATATCTGATCGCCTACCGGTCCATAACAGTCTCCTGCACGGAGAACCGGTGTGACCTGGACGCGGTTTAAAGAGCTTGTCGAGACGCCCTTAAGCGGTCTGACGCAGCCGACCCGTTCGGACTGGGTTTTTGCCCTGCGCACGGTTTCGGCCGGACTGGTCGCGCTGCTTGCCGCCTACGCGCTGAAGCTCGATCATCCGCAATGGGCGATGATGACGGTGTTCATCGTCGCGCAGCCGGTCGCCGGCATGGTGCTGGCAAAGGGCTTCTACCGGCTGCTCGGCACGCTGGCCGGCGGTCTCGCTGCAGTCGGCATCACATCGCTGTTCGGCGCCGACCCGTGGCTGCTTGTCACCGTGCTGGCGCTCTGGATCGGCGTCTGCACCCTGGTCTCGTCGCTGTTGCGCAACCCCGAAGCCTATGGCGCCGCGCTTGCCGGCTACACGGCGATGATCATCAGCCTGCCGGCCCTCGGACAACCGCATATTGTCGTCGACCTTGCCGTCGCGCGTTGCGCGGAGATCGTGCTCGGCATCGTCTGCGCCGGCGTGACCAGCCGGTTGATCCTGCCAAAGCTCGCGGCCGACGCTATCATTTCCAGGTTGAAGCGCAGCATCCTCGACCTTGCCGAATATGCCGGCGGCGCCTTTTCCGGCGGCGACCCGGCGAGCCTCGCCGCGCTCCAGCGCAAGCTGATCGCCGATGCCCAGACGCTCGCCGAGATGCGCACCTATGCGCGGCTGGAAGCGCCGAGCTTCGCCACCCGCGCCCATCCGGTGCGGCGCACGATCGGTCAGCTTCTGTGGGCGCTTTCGGCGGCGCGCGCATTGCACAGCCACCGCAGGCCGAAGAACGCAGCGCTCATTCCCATGCGCAGCGAATTGAAAGCCTTCGTCGGTGAACTGGCGGCGACGCCCGGCGCGCTCGATGACACAGGGCCATGGGTGGCAAGGCTCGACGCGATCGCGAGCAAAGCCAGGGAGATGCCCGAACTGCCCAACGATACCGGCTCCAACGATAACGGCGAAGACAAGGTCGGCACCATCACCCGCCTGACCATCGCCGGCGATTTCGCCGAGGCGCTGAAGCAGGTGATGCGCGGTCTTGACGCGCTTCGTTCGCCTGTCTCCCGCAAATCGAGCGAGCGGGGCCAGCCGGCGCTGGTTGTCCACCGCGACTACCAGGCCGCATGGCGCAATGCCGTGCGCGCCGCGCTGGCGACGTTGCTCGTGGCGATCTTCTGGCTGACGACCAGATGGTCGGAAGCGGCCGGCACCGTCATCCTCGTCGCCGTCGTCTCCAGCCTGTTCGCATCGCGCCCGGATCCCGTGCAGTCCGCCTGGGGTTTTTTCACCGGCACGCTGATCGCGCTGCCTTTTGCCTTCCTTGTCGGCCAGGTCGCGCTTCCGGCGCTGCCGGGCTTCGGCTGGTTCACACTCTTCGTCGTGCCGATCTTGGTGCCCGCGGCGCTCGGCATGGCCAATCCGCGCCATGTCGGCGTCGCCACCGCCTTCGCCATCAACTTCCTCGCCTTCCTCAGCCCGCATCAGCAGATGATCTACGATCCCGGGCCGTTCTTCGCCGGCTCGGCCTCGATCCTGGTCGGCATTCTGATTGCCATCGGTGTCTTCATCGTCGTGCTGCCCGCCGATCCCTGGATCACCGTGGAGCGCATCTCGCAGGCGATGCGCGAGGACCTGGCCCGGCTTTGCCTGCATGAGCGCATTCCCCGCCGTTCGGCCTTCGAAAGCCTCGCCTATGACCGGATCAATCAGTTGATGCCGCAGGTCCAGCAGACGGGCCGCAAGGGCGATCCCATTCTCGGCGGCAGCATCGCGGCCGTCACCGTCGGACTGGAAGTGCTGCGGCTGCGCCACGCGCAACTGAACTCCGCCGTCCCGCACGAAACAGTCGAGTCCATCGGCAATTTCCTGCGCGGCCTGGCGCGCGAATTGCTGTTTCGGCAACTGGGCGAGCCGCAGACCGCGACCATCGCGGTGGCGAGGCAATACGCGGCCAGCATCGCCCAACGCAGCGATCGGCTAGAAATGCTGCAGATCGCCGCCTCGCTGCGCATCATTGCCGCGGCGATGGAAGATTACCCGGATTTCTTCGCGAGGGGTCGCGCTTAACCACCTCGGGACCTGTCTGGTTTGGGCCCTTTCCGGGCATAGGTCCTTGCTGGACTGGTCGACACCTTTTAGGTTGGACACATGGCGCTCAAGCGGATGGACAATGTCGGAATCGTCGTCGATGACCTCGACAGCACGGTTGATTTCTTTCGCGAGCTCGGCCTTGAACTCGAAGGGCGTGCCGCGATCGAAGGAGAGTGGGCCGGGCGTGTCACTGGGCTCGGCGACCAGCATGTTGAGATCGCCATGATGCGCACGCCGGACGGCCACAGCCGGCTCGAGCTGTCCCGCTTTCTCAGGCCGCCTGTCATTGCGGATCACCGCAATGCCCCGGTGAACGCATTGGGCTATCTCCGGATCATGTTCGCCGTGGACGACATCGACGACACGCTAGAGAGGCTCCGCAAGCGCGGCGCTGAGCTCGTCGGCGAAGTCGTCCGGTACAAGGACGCGTATCGCCTTTGCTACATCCGTGGACCTGAAGGCCTTCTCATCGGCCTCGCCCAGGAACTCAGCTGAGACGTGATATGTGTCCTTAGGCGGCGGCGATGGCCAGCGCGTGCCCACGCGCGTTTTCACGCAGGGCGTCGAGATGGATCGACTTCACCAGCCCTGCGAGATCGCCCTCGGCCGCTTGGCCGCCGAGCTCTTTCAGCATCAGCCAGCTCACTTCCTGAACGCCGGCGACACGCCGGCCATTGGCGACCTCGCGCCAGACTTTCAGCGCCCGCAGGATGATGCCATGCGTGGCCGGCGCAAGCCCGGCGCTGCGGAACAGCGCCTGCAGCGCAACGTCGTGCCCGCCGGCGAGAAGTGCCGTCACCCGTTGCTCGGATTGTCGGGCTAGAGCCACCAGGGTCGAGCCGAAGAAGTCCACCTTGCCATGTGCGATGGTGCGGATGATGAAACCGGCGGTGAGGTCGCCGCGCAGCCGCAGATGCTCGATCAGTGCGGCATGCTCCTCCATGCGCGTTCCCTCGATCAGCGTGACCGAGGCTTTCACGCAGGCATCGCGCATGACGCGATCAGCGCGCGCCGCCCCCATCATCGCCAGCACCAGCGGCGAACCTTTCAAGGTCTCGCCGAGCTTGACCAGCAACATGTGCCGGCAGTCGGCCGGCAGGCGCCGATCGGCAATCAGCGCCTCGCGCACGAGCGGCAGGTGGCCATGCCGCTCGGCCATGCGGCGGAAGCTGAGCGAAGCAATCTCGGCACCGCTGTTGCTAATCAGCACGGCGCAGGCTTCCGGTTCGCCGATCTCGGCGATTGCCGCCGCAAGCGACATCGACACCACCGGACGGTTGGCAATCAGCTTCTGCGTCGCCTTCTGGCCGCAGGCGACGCGCTCGACCAGGTCGGCATCGGTAAGCAGCGGCGAACGCGCGAGCACCAGCGCCGCCACTTCCGGCTGGTCGGCGGCCAGAGCGCTGATCACCTGCGGCGGCGCGTGATGGCTCATCGACAGCGCCTCGGCAAGCGCCAGGCGCACCTTGGACGAAGCGTCGTCCAGAAGCAGCGTCAGCGCCGCCTCGGCGGCACAGCGATCCTCGAACGGCAGATCGGAGTTGATATAGGCGCGCGCCAACGCGCTCGCGGCGGCGGCACGCTCGGAAACCCTTGCCGTATCAATCCATTTTAGAAAATGCGAAACAACCATACCGACCAGCTGCGCCCTTGCCGGAAAGGTCCCGGCCCCGTTGTGAACGGTAGGCTGCAAATGGTTTACGAACGGTTCACCATGTTTCTTAACCGGCTTGATGGGGGCGCCGCCAACGCCTATTAAGCAAGGACATCGGAGGAAATCGAACCATGGCCGGGCTTTATCTGGAAGAGTTTGTCGTCGGCCATGTCTTCCGCCACACGCTGCGCAAGACCGTGACCGAGAGCGACAACATGCTGTTTTCGGCGATGACGCTCAACCCCCAGCCTTTGCACATCGATTTCGACTTCGCGGCGAAAACCGAGTGGGGCAGGCCGTTGGTGAATTCGCTGTTCACGCTTGGCCTGATGATCGGCATTTCGGTAAACGACATCACCATCGGCACCACGGTCGCCAATCTCGGCATGAAGGAAACGGTGTTCCCGCACCCCGTCTTCCACGGCGACACCATCCGGGTCGAGACGACGGTTGTCTCCGTGCGCGACTCCAAATCGAAACCCGATCGCGGCATCGTCGAGTTCGAGCACCGCGCCTACAATCAGAACGACATTCTTGTCGCCAAATGCACCAGGCAGGCGATGATGCTGAGGAAGGCGGCCTGATGCGCTCGCTGCTGTTCGTGCCCGGCGATTCCGAGCGCAAGCTGGAAAAGGGATTCGAGGCTGGCGCCGACGCGGTTATCGTCGATCTCGAGGATTCCGTTGCCGCCGCCAGCAAGGCGGCGGCGCGCGCGACCGCGGCCGGGTTCATCTCGAGCCAAAGAGACCGGACGGGTTCGGCAATCTATGTGCGGGTCAACGATCTTTCCACCGGCCTGACCGACGACGATCTTGCGGCGCTCGTCGTGGCGAAGCCCGACGGCATCATGCTGCCGAAGTCGAACAGCGGGCAAGACGTCCAGCAGCTGGCGGCAAAGCTGCGCGTGCACGAGGCCGAGAACGGGCTTCCGGACGGCGCCATAAGAATCCTGCCGATCATCACCGAGACCGCGGCGGGCGTGCTGGCGGCGGCGAGCTATGCCGGCGCAAGCGCGCGGCTTGCCGGCCTGACCTGGGGCGCGGAGGATTTGTCCGCGGCCATCGGCGCGCGCGCGACCCGCGACGAGAGCGGCCGCTACACCGACGTGTTTCGTCTGGCGCGGACCATGACCATTCTGGCGGCCGGCGCGGCCGAAGTCGCCGCCATCGACACCGTCTTTCCCGATTTCCGCGATATGGCCGCCCTTGGGAAGGAATGCCGCGAGGCCGAGCGCGACGGCTTCACCGGCAAGATGGCGATCCATCCGGCGCAGGTGCCGGTCATCAATGCCGCCTTCACGCCGTCCGCCGAAGCGGTCGCGCGATCGCGGGCGATCGTCGATGCCTTCGCGGCGGCGGGAAATCCGGGCGTCGTCGGCATCGACGGCAAGATGTACGACAGGCCGCATTTGCGTCTGGCCGAGCATTTATTGGCTCGCGCCCGAGCGGCGGGCAGCCTTGCCTGAGGTTACCAGACCATCGGGATCAGCTTGTAGCGCACGCGCGCGGCATAAACGTCATAGCCCTGCAGGCCGGTTCGCAACGTCTTTTCCTCGATGAAGGTGCGGATGCCGAGCAGGACGATGAAGACAAGCACCGACGCCAGTCCCCACCAGGAACCAAGCAGCAGCGCCGTGCCGGCGAAATAAAGTATGGCGCCGGCATACATCGGATGGCGGACATAACTGTATGGGCCGGTCGTGATCACCTTCTGCCCGCGCTCGTCCTGGATCTTCACGACAGGCGCCGCGAAGCTGTTTTCCAGCATCGTCAGATAGCAGACCCATATCCCGACAAGCAGGACCAGCGCACCTATCGCCTGCACCCACACGGGAGCTGCCGACCAGCCGAAACGGAAATCGAGCCCCATGAGAGCCAGCCAGGCAAAGATGCCGAGCAGCAATATGCTCAGCAATATCTTGTCGGCCGCCGTCTGAGTCTTCTGGATGGGCGGGCGGAGACGCTCATTCATCAGGCCTGGATCGCGCCGGGCGAGCGCGACGCCCATGGTCAGGCTCAGCCCGACCATCATGACCACATACACCCAAGCTCCGGTCCAGTGCAGCGTGCCGGCCGACAGAAACAGCAGCACGCCCATGATGCCGAACCATACGAATGTCTGGAAAACCAATCTCGAGATCATGACCAACCTTCTGACGTCCCCCACCACTATTGGCCGCCCGCTGCCGCCGTTCCTCCGAAAACCCGCAAAAACACCTAACCGGCCCAGGGACCGGCGTAATCGCCATAGAGCTTTGCCGGATCGGGCCGCGGCCGCTCCGGCGCCGGCCCCTGATAGGAGCCGATATGGACGAAGCCGATGACACGCTCCTGCGGCGACAGCCCGAGGATCGCCCTGCCCTCCGGAACGTCGGAATACCAGTTGCTGATCATGTTGGTGCCATAGCCCAACGCGTTCGCCGCGATCATCAGGTTCATCGCCGCCATGCCGCCCGACAGGAACATCTCCCATTGCGGGATCTTCGGGTTCTCCTTCGGCACCGACACGACGCCGATCACCAGCGGCGCGCGCGAGAAGCGCGCCAGTTCCTGGTTGCGCCGGCCTTCCGGCAGCGGCCCCTCGCGCTGTTCGGCAAGTGCTGCCAGCTTCTTGCCGATCTCGATGCGCGCCTCGCCGCGATAAAGGATGAACCGCCATGGCTCGAGCCGGCCGTGGTCGGGAACGCGCGAGGCGGCTGCGATCATCGTCGCGATCTCGGCATCGCTCGGCGCCGGTTCCTTGAGGTCGGGTATCGGCGCGGAATTGCGGGTGAGCAGGAACTCGATGATCGGCGACGCCATGGGCGCAAGTCTCCTGAAGGCATTCGATTTTGAGCTGAAGCACGCCATCGGGAGGTCGGGCGGCTCGGGCGGTGGCGTTTTGCGCCTGATAAGAAGCCGCCGCGCCGGGCGGCGCGCTTCTAGGCCTTGAAATTGCCACCGCCTTGGGCTTCAACGCAAGGCATGTTTGAGGGGATCTTGCGCCTTTTCGTGATCGCACTCGTCGCTGCGTTGTTCGCGGTGCCGGTTTCCTTCGCGCTGGCCCAGAACGCCAACGACATCGGCGACATCAAGCTTCCAGGCATTTCGAGCTACGCAACGCCGAAGGCCGGGACGCCGCTGGCGCTCGGCAACGGCGGCGCCATCACGCTGTCGGCGCAGTTGACCGACAAGGGCGCCGACATCACCCGCGGCATCGTCTGGCGGGTTTTCAGGCCGCAGCCCGCCAGTGATGGCAAACTGCCGATGGTAGCATCCGCCCATGGCGGCACAGCCGTGTTCCAGCTCGACCCCGGCAGCTATCTTGTCCATGCCTCCTACGGACGCGCCGGCGCCACCAAACGCATCACGGTCGGCAAGGAGGCAAAGCGCGAAAGCCTTGTGCTCGACGCCGGCGGCCTGAAGCTCGACGCGGTGACGTCGGGCGGCGCGCCCATCCCGCCGAAGAAATTGCGCTTCTCGATCTATGAAGGCCAAGCCGCGGCCAATGGCGACCGGGCGCTGATCGCCCCCGACGTCGCGCCGAACACCGTGGTGCGGCTGAACGCCGGCACCTACCATGTCGTCTCCACCTATGGGGCGGTCAACGCCGTGATCCGCTCCGACATCCGCGTCGAGGCCGGCAAGCTGACGGAGGCGACCGTCGAGCACCGCGCTGCCGAGATGACGATGAAGCTGGTGCGCGAGCCCGGCGGCGAGGCCATCGCCGACACGTCCTGGTCGCTGCTCAACGAGAGCGGCGATCCGATCAAGGAAGCGGTCGGCGCCTTCGCCTCGATGGTGCTGGCCGAAGGCCAATACACCATCATCGCCAAGAACCGCGACCGTATCTACCAGAAGGATTTCACGGTCGTTGCCGGCCAGAACCAGGAAATCGAGGTCGTGGCCAACGAATCCTCAGCCATCGACCCCGAGGAAGGCGCGGACTGATCGGGCTGATCAGGCCGCCTTGCGCATCCGCTTCGGCAGGAACGGCACGCGGCCACGCTGCGCGGAAGGCGTCGCCAGGTCGAAGACCGCGCGATAGAGGCGATCGAGCAGCGCCTTGCGGTCGCGCAGCGGCTCGAGGTCGCTCCATCTCAGCACGTCGCCGATGCGCACCTCGATCGCCTTGCCCGACAGTCGGGCGAATTCGCGGATAAGCAAGGAGGTGCGCAGCGTCAGCGACGCCTTGCCGATGAACTTCGCCACGCGATTGTCGCGCTCGGCCATGTTCATCGGGCCGCTGACGAGATGGAACAGGCGGCCGTTCTGGCCGGAGAAATGCATCGGGATGACCGAGGCCTTGGCGTCCTGGACGAGCTTGGCCGGGAACATCTTCCACGGCAGGTCGATGGCGCGGCCGAAACCCTTCGGCGCCGTGGCGACGCCGCCGGCCGGGAACACGACGATGGTGACGCCTTCCTTCAACAGCCGCACCGCTTCATGGCGCACCGCCATGTTGTTCTTCAACGCTTCCTTGGTCTCGGAAAAATCGATCGGCAGCGAATAGGGCTCCATCTCGCGGATCCTGAGCAGATCCTTGTGGATCATGACCCGGAACGGCCGGCCGAGCTGCTCGGCCAGCGACAGCACCGCAATGCCGTCGCCGATACCGAAGGGATGGTTTGCGACGATGACCAGCGGCGTGTCCGGCAGCGCTGGCGGCGGCCATTGCACGGCGTTGCAGACCTTGACGTCGATCAATTCCAGCATGCGGCTGAATACGCGGTCGCCTGTCGGCACCACCTGGCGGCGCCAGAAATCGTAGAGCACGGCGAAGCGGTCGCGCCCCGAGAGGCCCTCGACCGAATGGATGAACCAGCGCGTCAGCACCGGTTGATGCGGGTTGGCGTAGGAAAGCTCGGGAAACCGTCTTTCCCGCAGTTTCAACTTGAGCATGGCGGCTCGTTACAAGGCTGGCGTGACAGGCATATGAAAATGGCGGTGGACACGCCACCGCCATTCAAGGAAGCGCTGGTAAGTCACGCTGCGCGACGCTTGCGGTCGGGCGAGACCGCCTCGTCGGTGAGAGACTTCACGGCATCCTCGAGCTTCAGCGATTCCTGGTCGCGGGAGCCAAGCCGGCGGACATTGACGGTTTCCTCTTCCGCCTCGCGCCTGCCGCAGACGAGGATGACCGGCACCTTGGCGAGCGAATGCTCGCGTACCTTGTAGTTGATCTTCTCGTTGCGCAGGTCGGCTTCGGCGAGCAGCCCCGCGGCCTTCAGCCGCTCGACCACATTCAAGGCGTACTCGTCCGCATCCGAGGTGATCGTCGCCACCACCACCTGCAGCGGCGCGAACCACAGCGGGAAATGGCCGGAATAGTTCTCGATCAGGATGCCGAGGAAGCGCTCCATCGAGCCGCAGACGGCGCGATGCACCATCACCGGCTGCTTCTTCTCCGAATCCGAGCCGATATAGAAGGCACCGAAGCGCTCCGGCAGGTTGAAGTCGACCTGCGTGGTGCCGCATTGCCATTCGCGGCCGATGGCGTCCTTCAGCACATATTCGAACTTCGGCCCGTAGAACGCACCCTCGCCCGGATTGATCGAGGTCTTGATGCGGTTGCCGGAGCGCGTGCGGATCGTCTCCAGCACATTGCTCATGATCGCCTCGGCATGGTCCCAGGCCTCGTCGGTGCCGACGCGCTTGTCCGGCCGGGTCGACAGCTTCACGCTGACCTCCTCGAAGCCGAAATCAGCATAGGTGGACAGGATCAGGTCGTTGATGCGCAGGCATTCGGCCGCGAGCTGCTCCTCGGTGCAGAAGATATGCGCATCGTCCTGCGTGAAGCCGCGCACGCGCATCAGCCCGTGCAGCGCGCCCGACGGCTCGTAGCGATGCACATTGCCGAACTCCGCAAGCTTTACGGGCAGTTCGCGGTATGACTTCAACCCATGCTTGAAGATCTGCACATGGCCCGGACAGTTCATCGGCTTCAGCGCGAAGACGCGGTCGTCGTCGGTGTCGTCGCCGGCGACCGTGACCTTGAACATCGCATCACGGTACCAGCCCCAGTGTCCGGACGTCTCCCACAGGCTCTTGTCCAGCACCTGCGGCGCATTGACTTCCTGATAGCCGTGCTCGTCGAGGCGGCGGCGCATGTAGTTGATCAGGTTCTGCACCATCTTCCAGCCCTTGGCGTGCCAGAAGACGACGCCCGGTCCCTCTTCCTGGAAATGGAACAGGTCCATCTCGCGGCCGAGCTTGCGGTGGTCGCGCTTCTCGGCCTCTTCCAGCAGGGTCTGGTAGGCATCGAGCTGCGCCTGGTCGGCAAAGGCTGTGCCGTAGATGCGCGTCAGCATCGGATTGTTCGAGTCGCCGCGCCAATAGGCGCCCGCCACCTTCATGAGCTTGAAGGCATTGCCGATCTGCCCGGTCGAGGCCATGTGCGGACCGCGGCACAGGTCGAACCAGTCGCCCTGTGCGTAGATTTTGAGGTCCTGGTCCTCCGGAATCGCGTCGATCAGCTCAAGCTTGTAGCGCTCGCCCTTCTCGGCGAAGACCTTCTTCGCCTTCTCGCGCGACCACACTTCCTTGGTGAACGGCTTGTTGCGCTGGATGATCTCGCGCATCTTCTTTTCGATCACCGGAAAATCGTCCGGCGTGAACGGCTCGTTCCTGGCAAAGTCGTAATAGAACCCGTTCTCGATAACCGGCCCGATCGTCACCTGCGTTCCCGGCCACAGCTCCTGCACGGCCTCGGCCAGCACATGCGCCGCATCGTGGCGGATGAGCTCCAGCGCGCGCGGATCCTCGCGGGTGATGATCTCGACCTTGCCGGACGTGCCGAGCGGATCGGAAAGATCGCGAACGATGCCGTCGAGGCTATAGGCCACAGCCTTCTTGGCCAGCGACTTGGAGATCGATTCGGCAAGACCGGCACCGGTCAGCGCCGCGTCGTAGTCGCGGACGGAACCATCGGGAAATGTCAGGGAAACGGAATTCGGCATCAGGGTTCTCCTATCCAGTCCCGCAAACGAGCGCGGGTGGTGAAATGCATGTCGCTGGATGCGTTGCGGCTTGCAGAGGGTTAGCCGGAGGCGTCCGGCGCGGCAGTCTTTTATGAGGAGTTTCCGCCGCCGTAAAGCCGCCAGCCATCTATTTGATAGGCTGTTCTATTTGATGAGGTCGGGCAAATCCTTCAGGAACGCCGCCCGCGTCGCGAGACCCTTCGGCTCTCCGGTACGCTTGGCATCGACGACCAGCCTTGCAAAGACGATGCGGCGGCTCCCCTTCTCGGCCCAGCCGACGAACCAGCCGAGCGAGTGCTTGCCGTCCTGGCCGAGTCTGGTGCTGCCCGTCTTGCCTCGCACCGTCCAGTCCCCTGCCGCGAAGGTCGGCAGGATCGCCCTGGTCATCTCATGCGCCTTCGCTGACACCGGCATCTTGCCGGCGAGCAGCTGGCGCAGAAACGCCGTCTGCTCGACCGGCGATATTTCGAGCGAGGAATTGATCCAGGATTGCGTCAGCCCGTTGTCCTTGCCGGCATCGCCCGAGACGTCCTTGTTGCCATAGCCGAATTTCGCCACATAACCGGCGAACTTCTCGGCGCCGAGATGCCGCGTGATCTCGCGCGAATACCAGACGATGGAATCGCGCTCCCAGATCGTCGGATCGACGGTCTTCTGGTCGCGCTTCGCCGCCTTGAACTCCGGCTTGTACTCCCAGCTCGGCGTATGCTCGTCGCTCAGGATGCCGGCATCGTAGCCGATCAGCGCCAGGGGCACCTTGAAGGTAGAAGCCGGGCTGACGCGCTGCTCGCAGACGCCGTCCTGGTAAAGTGTTGCGCCGCTTTGCTGGTCCTGGATCAGCGTGCAGTGGATGTCGCCGAGCGGCGCCGATTGCGCCCGCACCGGCAAGCCCAGCATCCAGGCCAGCAGGAAAAGGACGATGGCGAAAATGAAAGGATAGCGGTCCATCTGGCGCATGGCGAAGTCACTCCGGAATGAGATTGCAGGAGCGGCTTAGCGAGGCGACTTGTCTCGATTTTGTCTCAAATTCGCAGTGTTCGTGCAGCTTCGCGTTAACCCTACCGGATCGTTAAAATCCGCGTCGCGCGGGACGGCGAAGCGATCAGATTTCGGGCTCGCTGTGCCTTTTGCCGATCCGCCAATAGCGCCAGGGCATGAACCAGACATAGCGCTGGGCAAGCACCTCCGGCACGCGGTCGATGCCATGCGTCCCAAACGGCCCGCAGCGCAGCACCCGGAACAGTCCCATCCAGCCGCCCGCCCACAGGCCATGGCGGGCAATCGCCTCATGCGCATATTCGGAGCAGGTCGGCAGATGCCGGCAGCTGTAGCCGACAAAGCCGGACAGCGTCAGCTGGTAGAGACGCACGAGCGAGGTCCCCAGGATGCGCCCGGGCGTCTTGCGCCAAGGCCCCGGCCAGTTGCGCCCGCGCTGGATTGGCCGGCCACCATGCGTATGTTCGGGATGGTCGCCCACCCGCATCTCCGCGGTTGTTTTGCTACGCGATAGATGTGTCCTTCCGACCTCGAACGCAACGCCTTTTCCCCTCACGGCCTGCGGCGACGGACAGGATGCCGGTCGGCCACTGGCGCATGGAACTGCCGGGCCTTTTCTCGCACCAGCCGGGGTGCCGGCTCTTGTCGCGCCACTGAAACGTCGCGATCAGCATGACATCGCTCAGAATGGCCAGGAACTGGTTCATGGCAGTGCTCCTTTGAGCACCGATTAGACTGCCGCTGGCCTTCCGCCTCAAACGAGTATAATTTCCGCTTCGGATAACCTGAGGTTATGCGATATGAAGCGTGGCCGGCTGCCGCTGACGGCGCTCAGGAGCTTCGAATCTGCCGGCCGGCACCTTAGTTTCAGCCTGGCGGCCGAGGAGCTTTATGTCTCGCAGGCCGCGATCAGCCGGCAGATACGCGAGCTCGAGACCTTTTTGGGCAGACCGCTGTTTCTGCGCCTCCATCGCCGCGTCGAGCTGACGGATGCCGGGCAAAAGCTGCTCGACCGATTGGTCAGAAGCTTCGACGACATCGACCGGGTGCTATCGGAGCTTACGGCCTCGCCGGCGCAGGCCGTGGTCCGTATAAGCGTCGAACCCTCGCTTGCCGCCGTATGGCTGGTGCCACGGCTCAATCGCTTCCGCCAATTGCGGCCTGATATCGATGTGTCGCTGGAGGTCGATCCGCGCCTGATCGAGTTCCGCAGCGATCAGCCCGAACTCGCCTTGCGTTTTAGCGCCCACGCCACGTCATGGCCGCGTAGCGAGGCCGAGCGCCTGGCCTCGACTGTCGATTCACCGGTCCTGTCGCCGGCGCTGCTCGCCTCCGGCCCTCCGCTGAAAAGGCCGATCGACCTTCGCCATTACACGCTGCTGCATGAGGAAAACCGCCAGGGTTGGGCGCGCTGGTTCCAGGCCGCCGGTGTGCCCGCCGACGCAGTGCCCGCGCGTGGCCCGATGCTGGCCGACATCTCGCTGTCGAAACAGGCCGCGCTGCTCGGACATGGCGTGGCGCTCGGCGATCTCTTGCAGATCGGCGAGGACCTTGCGTCAGGCACTTTGATCAAGCCGTTCGATATCGATGTGGCTTCCGGCGCCTACTGGCTGGTGGCCAGGAGCCTGCGGAATCTGCCGGAACCCGCCAAGGCATTTGCCGACTGGATACGAAGCGAATTCGCCGTGACCAGGGAAGCGGCCTGACCGCTGCGCTCAAGCCGCCTGTTCGGCGCGCTTCTTCTCGATCTGGCCGATCGCGTCGACCACCGCGTCGAAGGTCAGCATGGTCGAGGCATGGCGCGCCTTGTAGTCGCGCACCGGCTCCAGATATTTGAGGTCGGCGAAACGGCCTTCCGGCGGCGCGCCGTTCTCCTTCAGCATCTTCAGCATGGTTTCGCGCACGGCGCGCAATTCGTCGGCGCTGGCGCCGACCACATGCTGGGCCATGATCGAGGACGAGGCCTGGCCGAGCGCGCAGGCCTTCACGTCATGGGCGAAATCGGTCACCACGTCACCGTCCATCTTGAGGTCGACGGTGACGGTCGAGCCGCACAATTTGGAATGCGCCCTGGCCGTCGCGTCGGCATCGTCGAGCCGGCCGATCCGCCCAATATTCCCGGCGAAACCGAGAATTTTCGCATTGTAGACGTCGTCGATCATATTTTTCCAGTCCGTCGCCGCCAAGCGAACAGGCTTTGCCGCTC
Source organism: Mesorhizobium sp. Ca11 (assembly GCF_020165275.1). Lineage (NCBI taxonomy): Bacteria > Pseudomonadati > Pseudomonadota > Alphaproteobacteria > Hyphomicrobiales > Phyllobacteriaceae > Mesorhizobium > Mesorhizobium sp. Ca11. Next base: position 221,874 of record NZ_JAIUHU010000001.1, read on the forward strand.
TCGCGTCTTCCTTTCGCGCCGCTCGAACCATATATAATGATCGCAGTCGGGCATCGACAAGGCGACGAAAAAGCCGTTGTCGCTACTCATCTGTTCACGCCGCTTGCGGGATGGAAATGGGCGATTTTCACCCAAAAGGTCGTGGTCCGTTCAACTCGTTCCACCTTTGAGTGGGACTACGGGAGACGCCTTTATGGATGCCGTCATCAAGAAAATCATGCCCCCGTCCGAATATTTGGAAAAGCCCGTCACCGACCGGCCGAGCGAAGCCGAGGTCGAAGCCGCCGTGCGCACGCTTTTGCGCTGGACCGGCGACAATCCGGACCGCGAAGGCCTGGTCGACACGCCCAAGCGCGTCACCAAAGCCTTCCGCGAAATGTTCAACGGCTATGACATGTGCCCGGCCGATGAGCTTGGCCGCACCTTCGAGGAAGTCGCCGGCTATGACGATCTCGTCATCGTCAGGAACATAAAATTCCATTCGCATTGCGAGCATCACATGGTGCCGATTATCGGCAAGGCGCATGTCGGCTATCTGCCTGACGGCAAGGTCGTCGGCCTATCGAAGATCGCGCGCGTCGTCGACATCTTCGCGCACCGGCTGCAGACGCAGGAGGCGATGACCGCGCAGATCGCAGGCGTCATCCAGGACGTGCTCAACCCGCGCGGCGTCGCCGTCATGCTCGAGGCCGAGCATATGTGCATGGCCATGCGCGGCATCCGCAAGCAGGATTCGACCACGCTGACCTCCACCTTCACCGGCGTCTTCAAGGACACGCCGGAGGAGCAGGTCCGCTTCGTCACCATGGTGCGCGCCGGCGGCTGATCGCCGGCCATCGCCGGCCACTAGAAAGAAAGATCTACCGGCGATGTCGGCACTGCAATTCCCCAAAGCCCCATCCGATAAGAAATCGCTGGAGGAAGGCTCCGTCCTTTCTCCGCGCTTCGATGCGGCCGGCCTCGTCACCGTCGTCGTCACCGATGCCGGCGACGGCATGCTCTTGATGGTCGCGCATATGAATGCCGAGGCGCTAGCGCTGACGCTGGAGACCGGCATTGCCCATTACTGGTCGCGCTCGCGCAACGCGCTGTGGAAGAAGGGCGAAACCTCGGGCAATTTCCAGCAGGTCGTCGAGATGCGCACGGATTGTGACCAAGACGCGATATGGTTGCGCGTCAAAGTGTTGGGCCACGACGCAACCTGCCACACCGGACGGCGTTCTTGTTTTTATCGGACGGTGGGGCTCAGCGACGGCAAGGCAGTGCTTGTCGGCGATGGCAGCAAGCCGCTGTTCGATGCGAACCAGACGTATCGGAAGCCGGTGTGAACCATTCGATATTCACAAACCATTCAGATTCACTATTCTCAAATATCCTTTTGGTAGAAGGGATATGGGACAAGGGAGATCATGATGCTCGAATGGGCGTCATTGCGCAGCAGACCTGACGTTCGGGAGGCCAATGGCCCGGCATCGTCCGGCGGCGCGTCTGACCCGACCTCTCAGAAGAAAATCGGCATTTCGCTGGCGCTCGGCGGCGGTTGCGCCAGGGGCTGGGCCCATATCGGTGTGCTGCGCGCGCTCGACGAGGCCGGCATCGAAGTATCGATGATTGCCGGCACCTCGATCGGCGCGCTGGTCGGCGGCTGCTACCTTGCCGGCAAGCTGGACGAGCTGGAGGAGTTTGCCCGAAGCCTGACCAAGCGGCGCATCTTCGGCCTTCTTGATCTCAATCTGCGCGGCAGCGGCCTGTTCGGCGGCATGAAGCTCGATGCGCGGCTGCGCGAGCATCTGGCCGGCGTCCGCTTCGAGAACTTGTCGAAGCCCTTTGTTGCCGTCACTTCGGAAATTCGCACCGGCCATGAGATCTGGCTGTCGAATGGCTCGCTGATCACCGCCATGCGCGCCTCCTACGCGCTGCCGGGCGTTTTCGAGCCGGTAAACTGCAACGGCCGCATCCTGGTCGACGGCGCGCTAGTCAATCCGGTGCCTGTGTCGGTCTGCCGCGCCTATGAGCAGCCGCTCGTGGTCGCCGTCAACCTGCACTACGACCTGTTCGGCCGCGCCGCCGTGATAAAGCACAGCGCCGGCGAACTGGTCGTGGAGAATGACGCGCCGAGACTCGGCCAGCCCGAGCATCAGGCCCATCATACCCGCCTTGGCATCACCGGCGTGATGGTCGAGGCGTTCAACATCATCCAGGACCGGATTTCGCGCGCCCGGCTGGCCGGCGACCCGCCGGACATGTCGCTGCAGCCCAAACTCAGCCATATCGGCCTGACCGAATTCCACCGCGCCGACGAGGCGATCAGCATCGGCTACCAGGCGACGAAGGCGCAGATCAGCGAACTGACCCGGCTGCAGTCCGTTCTGGTGTGAATTCCGCTACTTCCTCTACACAGTGATTTGGAAAGATTCCGGGCTTGTCGGGCAAGTCTATCAATGTCCGTTGCCATAGTCAGCGCAAACGCTGGCCATGAGCTGAAGGCTCCTGAACCTCGTCATTCCAGGGCGGAGCAAGGAGCGAAGCGACGCGCGCAGACCCTGGAATCCATGCCGTTACCTGGACCGAGGTGTGCAACGGTGCAGAATTCTGGATCGCCGCGGCGCTTCGAGGCCACGGCATGGATCCTCGGGTCTGCGCGCGTCGCTTCGCTCCTTGCTCCGCCCGTGGATGACGACCGCGATAGGCGTCTCGGCCAATCGCCAAGGCATGGGATCTGCCAACGCACACTAACCAACCGGTCAAAACGTCTGTGTCAAGGTACTACTGCGTCGTTAAGCGAGTGCCGCATCGCTGATGCGGAACTGCACCATGCGGTTTCCGTTCCAGTAATTGCCCGACAACGAACCGGCGATATGCACGGTCCTGCCCCTGTTTTTAAACAGGAATTCGCCGAGCGCGGTGTCGACCGCACGGAACGCTATGGCTTGGATGTTGCCGCCGCTTTGCGACTGCAGGTCCACCCGAATGTGGTTGGTGCCGATCGCGCGCGCGTCGGCCAGCCGATGGCGCGGCAGCACGAACACCGGCGCGATGTGCCCGGCCCCGAACGGCCCGGCTTTCTCCAGCGCGTCGAGCAGCGCGATCGTGGCGCCCTCGGCGGCCAAGGCGCCGTCGATCGCCAGGCTCTCCTCGTTCTGCAGGCGAAACACGTCGGCTGCGGCGCGCTCCTCAAAAAAGGCGCGCAGTTCGCCGAGCTTGGAGCGCTCGACGGTGATGCCTGCAGCCATCGCGTGGCCACCGCCCTTGACGATCAGCCCGGCCTCGGCAGCCTCGCGCACCAGCCGGCCGAGATCGAAGCCGGTCACCGAGCGGCCGGAGCCCGTGCCGATGCCGGTCGAGTTGAAGGCGATGGCGAAGGCCGGCCGGCGCGCATGATCCTTGAGCCGCGAGGCGATCAGCCCGACGATGCCCGGATGCCAGCTGTTGCTGGCGGTGACGATGACTGCCGGACCGTTGCCGCCCGCAAGCTCCGCATCGGCCTCGGCGCGCGCCTGCGCCAGCATCTCCTGTTCCATCTGCTGCCGTTCCTGGTTCAGCCGGTCCAGCGTCTCGGCAATGCCTGCCGCCTCGACGGGATCGTCGGTGGCCAGAAGCCGGCTGCCGAGCGCGGCATCGCCGATGCGGCCGCCGGCATTGATGCGCGGGCCGATCAGGAATGACAGATGGAAGGTGTTGATCGGCTCGCCGATGCGCGAGACCCGCGCCAGCGCCGCCAGCCCCTCATTCTTCTGCTGGCGCAACACCTGCAGCCCCTTGACGACGAAGGCGCGGTTGACGCCGGTGAGCGGGACCACGTCACAGACCGTCGCCAGCGCCACCAGATCGAGCATCGAAAGCAGGTCGACCGGTGCGGCATTCGGCAGCCTCTCGCGCAGCACTTTGGCCGTCTGTACCAGGCACAGGAAGACGACGCCGGCGGCGCACAGATGTCCCTGCCCCGACAGGTCGTCCTCGCGATTGGGATTGACCACGGCGTCCGCCGCCGGCAACGGGCCGCCGACCTGGTGATGATCGAGCACCACGACATCGGCGCCGGCTTGCCTGGCCGCGTCGATCGAGGTCGCGCTGTTGGTGCCGCAGTCGACGGTGACGATCAGCTTCGCGCCGCGCGAGATCAAGTCCCGCATCGCTTCCGGATTGGGCCCGTAGCCTTCGAAGATGCGGTCCGGGATGTAGATTTCGGACGGCACCGAAAAATGCGTGAGAAAGCGTTTGATGAGCGCCGACGAGGCCGCGCCGTCGACATCATAATCGCCGAAGATCGCCACTTTTTCGTGGGCGACGACCGCATCGGCCAGCCTCGCCGCCGCTTTCTCCATATCGGTCAGCGATGCTGGATTCGGCAGAAGCTCGCGAATGGTTGGATCGAGGAAGCGCGCGGTCTGCTCCACGCTGACGCCGCGCCCGGCAAGCACTCGCGCCACGATGTCGGGCACGCCATGGCCCTGCGCCATGGCCAAGGCGGCCATGTCCTGGCGCTCGGTCAGCCGGTGTTCCCACGAAACACCGGTCGCCGACTGCCTGACATCGAGGAAGAACCGTTTCTCGCCCGTCATGCGACGCGCCGTCTGCACATCATCATTGCGCAGATATCAATATGCGACGGCCGGAGCAATTGCGGGGAAGCGGGCAATGCGGGGAAAGGTGTGGAACGTTTTTCCTCGAATTGCGGCAAATCGCCCGGACGAAGGCAAATCAGAACTTATCCAGATCCTGGTGACGCGCCTTGATCTCGCGCACGGTGCGCGAGGACGAGCGCAGCACGATGGTGTGCGTGGTGATGAAGGTGCGGCCGAACTTCACCCCGTCGAGCAAATTGCCGTCGGTGACGCCGGTCGCCGCGAACAGCACGTCGCCCCGCGCCATGTCCTGGGCGCGATAGATCCGCTTCGGGTCGGAAATGCCCATTTGGTGCGCGCGCGCCACCTTCTCCGGCGTGTCGAGGATCAGCCGGCCCTGCATCTGCCCGCCGGTGCAGCGAAGTGCGGCCGCCGCCAGCACGCCCTCCGGCGCGCCGCCGGTGCCGAGATAGATGTCGATGCCGGTCTCGTCCGGATCGGTGGTGTGGATGACGCCCGCGACATCGCCGTCGCCGATCAGCCGGATCGCCGCACCCGTGGCGCGCACGGCGTCGATCAGCTTGGCGTGACGCGGCCGGTCGAGGATGCAGGCGGTGATATCGGAGACGCCCACGCCCTTGGCTTTGGCCAGATTGGCGAGGTTTTCGGCCGGCGAGGTGTCGATGTCGATCAGACCTTCGGGATAGCCCGGGCCGATGGCGATCTTGTCCATATAGACATCGGGCGCGAACAGCAGGCTGCCCTTTTCCGCAATCGCGATTACGGCAAGCGCGTTGGGCAGGTTCTTGGCGCAGATCGTCGTGCCCTCGAGCGGATCGAGCGCGATGTCGACGGCCGGACCCTTGCCGGTGCCGACCTCCTCGCCGATATAGAGCATCGGCGCCTCGTCGCGCTCGCCCTCGCCGATCACCACCGTGCCTTTGATGGCCAGCCGGTTGAGCTCCTGGCGCATGGCGTCGACCGCCACCTGATCGGCAGCCTTCTCATCGCCGCGTCCGCGCAGCCTTGCCGCCGCGACGGCGGCCCGTTCAGTGACGCGCACGACTTCCATCGTAAGGATCCGGTCGAGACCGGCGGTGATGTCCTGGGCTATGTTCATGGAGAGAAATTCCTCGTGAAACTCAACCTCCCGCCAGAGGTGGGCTTCTTCTGACAAAGCTCCATGACAACGGCAAGACTTGCCCCGTCAATTTTTGAAATGACAGCAAAATCAATCGATTGAAGACGAAACCGGACTTGGTTTATTCCGCCCGCTCGATGCGGATCACCTGCGGCTTGTCGGTCAGATGACCGTCCTTGGTGATGCCTTCGACGGCCTTGCGCACCGCCGCTTCCGTCGTCTCGTGGGTAACGAGGATGACCGTCTTCTGCGCCTGCGTTTCCGCGCCGGCCGCCTGCTGGACGATCGATTCCAGCGAGATGTCGTTGTCGGCCATGCGTTTGGCGATGGCCGCGAAGACGCCCGTGCGGTCATGCACGGTCAACCGGATGAAATAGCCGCCGGCATGGCTGCGCATCTGCGCTTTCTTGTAAGGCTTCAATTCCTTCGCCGGCCAGCCGAAGACCGGGCCATGCTGGAAGCCCGGCCGGCTCTTGGCGATGTCGGCGATGTCGCCGACGACCGCCGAGGCGGTGGCATTGCCGCCCGCGCCAGGACCCGAGAGCAAGAGCTCGCCCAGAATATCGGTCTCGATCGCCACCGCGTTTGTGACGCCATGCACCTGCGCGATGACCGACGCCGTCGGCACCATGGTCGGATGGACACGCTGCTCTATGCCGCTATCGGTGCGCTGCGCGACGCCGAGCAGCTTGATGCGGTAGCCGAGATCGCCCGCCGCGCGGATGTCGGCCTGGGTGATGTTGGAGATGCCTTCCATATAGATGTCGCCGGCGGCGATCTTCGTCCCAAACGCAAGGCTGGTCAGGATCGACAATTTGTGCGCCGTGTCGTGGCCTTCGATGTCGAAGGTCGGATCGGCTTCGGCGTAGCCCAGCCGCTGCGCGTCCTTCAGGCAGGCGTCGAAGGAGATGCCTTCGGCTTCCATGCGCGTCAGGATGTAGTTGCAGGTGCCGTTGAGGATGCCGAAGACGCGCGTCACCGCGTTGCCCGCCATCGCCTCTCGCATCGTCTTGATGACCGGGATGCCGCCGGCCACCGCCGCCTCGTAGTTGAGCAGCACACCCTTCTTCTCGGCGATCTCGGCAAGCGCCACGCCATGCTTGGCAAGCAGCGCCTTGTTGGCGGTCACGACATGGCGCCCAGCCTCGAGCGCCGCTTTCACCGAGAGCCGCGCCGGCCCCTCGTCACCGCCGATCAGCTCGACGAAGACGTCGATATCGGCCTTTTCGGCCAGCTTGACCGGATCATCGAACCATTTGGCGACGCCAAGATCGATACCTCGGTCGCGTTTCGGATCGCGGGCCGAAACGGCGGTCACGACGATGTCGCGACCGCACTGCCGGGTAAGCTCGGCCGCCTTGTCGCGCAGCACGCGCGCCACCGAGGCGCCCACCGTGCCAAGGCCGGCAATTCCAACACGCAATGCTTCAGCCATGTCCGGCGAGGCCCCTCAATTTGCAAAAAATGTCAGGTGCAAAAAATGTCAGGCAACTCAACGGTGAGCGGCTAAAGGCACCACATTGTTGGGCTGCTTCGCGGTGGTCGCGAGGAACTTCTTGATGTTGCGCGCGGCCTGGCGGATCCGGTGCTCGTTCTCGACCAGCGCCAGGCGCACATAGTCGTCGCCATGCTCGCCGAAGCCGACGCCCGGCGCCACCGCGACATCCGCATGCTCGATGAGCAGCTTGGAGAATTCCAGCGAGCCGAGATGGCGAAACGGCTCCGGGATCGGCGCCCAGGCGAACATCGACGCGGCCGGCGCGGGAATGGTCCAGCCGGCGCGGCCGAAGGAATCGACCATCACGTCGCGCCGCTTATGGTAGACCTCGCGCACCTCCTCGATGTCCGCGCCGTCGCCGTTCAGCGCATGCGCCGCCGCAACCTGGATCGGTGTGAACGCGCCATAGTCGAGGTAGGACTTCACCCGCGTCAGCGCCGAAATCAGCCGCTCGTTGCCGACCGCGAAGCCCATGCGCCACCCGGGCATGGAAAAGGTCTTCGACATCGAGGTGAACTCGACGCAGACATCCATCGCGCCCGGCACCTGCAGAACCGATGGCGGCGGATTGCCGTCGAAATAGATTTCCGAATAGGCGAGATCCGACAGGATGATGATGTCGTTCTTCTTCGCGAAGGCCACCACGTCCTTGTAGAAATCGAGCGAGGCGACAAGCGCCGTCGGGTTAGACGGATAATTGAGGATCAGCGCCAGCGGCTTGGGGATCGAATGGCGGATGCCGCGCTCGACCGCCGGGATGAAGCCGTCATCGGGCTCGACCTGCAGTGAACGGATCACCCCGCCCGACATAATGAAGCCGAAGGCATGGATCGGATAGGTCGGATTGGGGCACAGGATGACGTCGCCGGGCGCGGTGATCGCCTGCGCCATGTTGGCGAAGCCCTCCTTCGAGCCCAGCGTCGCCACCACTTGCGTATCGGGATTGAGCTTCACGCCGAAGCGGCGCTGATAATAATTGGCCTGGGCGCGGCGCAGGCCCGGAATGCCGCGCGAAGCGGAGTAGCGATGCGTGCGCGGATCGCGCACGACTTCGCACAATTTATCGACGATGGCTTTCGGCGTCGGCAGGTCCGGATTGCCCATGCCAAGGTCGATGATGTCGGCGCCGCGCGAACGGGCGCTGGCCTTCAGCCGGTTGACCTGCTCGAACACGTAAGGCGGAAGCCGGCGGACCTTGTGAAATTCTTCCATTTCAGTTCCAGACCATCAGAGTTTCGGCGCGCGATATAGACCTAATTGCAGCTAGGGTCGAGGGCGGGGTCGCATTTGCCCTCGATCTGCTTCAGCGTGTCGGCGCCATGCGTCTTGGCCAAAGTATTGAGCGCGGCCGAATTCGCCGGCGCCTTGACGCCGCTGCCCTTGGCAATCTGCATCTGCTCCTCGGCCTTGAGCTGGGCGAGGTTCGCCGCGGTCTCTTCCTTGGTGAGCTGCTTGGCGGCCACCTGCGGCGGGATGTTGAGGTTCGGATAGGAACCGGTGTCCCTCGGACCTTCGGTCAGCGCCGTCGGCGCATTGTTCGTGCTGGTGCTCGTGCAGCCGGCAGCGGGCAGCAGCATGCCGACCAGCCCCGCCATCAGCGCCATGCGGCAAATCGAACCCGGCTTGAGAAAAAAAGTCCCGCCAACATTAATCGTCATATTGTTTTCCTGGCAGCCGGGTTAGAGCGAATTGGACCCGGTCAGATGTCCCATGGTAATATGTCAAGAAAACGCTCCGGGAGGAACCCCGCGAACCATGTCCAAACCTGACGATTCGGACAAAGCGGAAAATGGCGGACCTTCGGCCATCGAGCAATATCTGGTGAAGGATCCCGAGCGCTTCGCCCTGAACATGGCGCGCATGGTCGAGCAGGCTGGCAAGGCGGCTTCCGCCTGGGCCGAACCGCGCGAGAAAGGCGAAGTGCGCGACCATGTCGCCGAACCCGTCGTCGACATGGTCAAGACCTTCTCAAAGCTTTCGGAATACTGGCTGGGCGACCCGCAACGCGCGCTCGAAGCGCAGACACGGCTGTTTGCCGGCTACATGACCGTCTGGGCGAACGCCATCCAGAAGGTCAATCCCAACGCCGAAGCGCCACAGGACGCGGTTCAGCCCGAGCGCGGCGACAAGCGCTTCCAAGACCCCGAATGGGGCCGCAACGCCTTCTTCGACTTCCTCAAGCAGGCTTATCTGGTCACCTCGCGCTGGGCGAACGAGCTTGTTGAGCATGCAGAGGGCCTGGATGAGCACACCCGCCACAAGGCGAGCTTCTACGTCAAGCAGGTGTCGAACGCGATCGCGCCGTCGAACTTCATCCTGACCAATCCCGAGCTGTTCCGCGAGACCATGGCCTCGAATGGCGAGAACCTGGTGCGCGGCATGAAGATGCTGGCCGAGGACATCGCCGCGGGCCGGGGCGACCTGAAGCTGCGCCAGGCCGACTACACGCCCTTCGAGATCGGCAAGAACATCGCCACCACGCCCGGCAAGGTCATCGGCCGCAGCGATGTCGCAGAGATTATCCAATACGACCCGGTAACCGAGACGGTGCTGAGACGGCCGCTGCTGATCTGCCCGCCATGGATCAACAAATTCTATATTCTCGACCTCAACCCGCAAAAGTCCTTCATCCGCTGGGCGATCGAGCAGGGCCACACCGTCTTCGTCATCTCCTGGATCAATCCCGACGAGCGTCACGGCGCCAAGGGCTGGGAGGCCTATATCCGCGAAGGCCTGCAATTCGGCCTCGACATGGTGGAGAAGGCGACCGGCGAAAAGGAAGTCAACGCCATCGGTTACTGCGTCGGCGGCACGCTCCTGGCTGCCGCGCTTGCGCTGTTGGCGCAGGAAGGCGACCACCGCATCAGATCGGCCACTTTCTTCGCCACCCAGGTGGACTTCACCTATGCCGGCGACCTCAAGGTGTTCGTCGACGAGGACCAGGTCGCCGCGGTCGAGCGCTCGATGAACGAAAAGGGATATCTCGACGGCACCAAGATGGCCACCGCCTTCAACATGCTGCGCTCGGGCGACCTGATCTGGCCCTATGTCGTCAACAACTACATGCGCGGCAAGGAGCCCCTGCCCTTCGACCTGCTCTACTGGAATTCCGATTCCACGCGCATGGCGGCGGCCAATCACTCATTCTACCTGCGCAATTGCTATCTCGAGAACAATCTCTCGCGCGGCACAATGGAGCTTGCCGGTCGCACGGTCTCTCTGGCCGACATCACCATCCCCGTCTACAACCTGGCCACGAAGGAAGACCACATCGCGCCGGCGCTTTCGGTGTTCCTGGGGTCGCAGTTTTTCGGCGGCGACGTCGAGTATGTAATGGCGGGTTCCGGTCACATCGCGGGCGTCGTCAACCCGCCTGCCGCCAGGAAATATCAGTACTGGACCGGCGGCAAGCCGGTGGGCGATTTCAGCGCGTGGCTTGCCGCGGCGCACGAGCATCCTGGTTCATGGTGGACGCACTGGCAGCACTGGATCGAGGCCCAGGACGACATTCGCGTACCCGCCCGCAAACCCGGCAAGCGTATGAAAACCTTGGGAGATGCGCCGGGCACCTATGTCAAGGTGCGTGTGTAACGGGCTGTAATGTGTGGTGAGTTGACGGGCCGCCAAAACAGGGCGAAATGGTGGCGTCAATCGTTCGGCGGCCTCAAATCACCTTCCGACGCAGAATAATTCCGAGGCTTGCAGATTCGACACACGTCCCGTTTCCGGTTGGGAACAGGAGGGTTATCGCGGCGCGATACTGGAGTGGCGCGGCGATGACGAACCGACCGGATCTCGAGGGGGAATTTGTTTTGAAATCAGCAGGTTGGCGTCTTGCACGAGGGGGAAGCTGCAGCATTGCGGCAGCGCTTTTCTCCGTGCTCCTGGCCTCCTGCACATCGACCGGCGACCCAACGATGTCGGTTGTTTCGCCCGCCTACAATTCAACTGCCGGCGAAATGAGCGCGACATCCAGCGCCAAGACTGCGACTTCGGCCGATTCGTCCTTGCAGGCATCGGCGCCGGCCGAAGCGACGTCGACCGTGATGAGCGAGGGCGATGCGCCTTTGCCCGAGAAGGTCGCCTATGTGCCGGAGACGCGGCCGGACGGCACCTTCCCCATCGCCATTCCTGCCGGCGCCCAGGCCATTGCCGGGAGCACGCCGCAACCGCTGGTTCAGCAGGCGCAAACGGCGGAACAGACGCTAGCCGTCGCCAAGCAGGTCGCCGCCGGCGATGCCGCCACCGTCGCGTCGAAGGCGCAGGCGACCACGCAGGCCATGAGCAACGGCGTCTATGTGACCGCGGCCGAGCCGGCGCAGCCGCAGATCGCCGCGCCGAAGAAAAGCCTGTTCGCCTCGCTGTTCAGCACCACGCCGGCTTCGGCCGCGCCCGCCCCCCTGATCAACAATGCGCGCTCCGGCGACCAGCCCGCCGCGCAGGCCAAGACCACGCCGCCGCCGGCCAAGCCGATCGTGACGCTGGCCTCGGCGACCCCGGCCGAAAAGCCGGGGCAACTGGCCTCGCTCGACAACCCGAGCAATCACATCACGGGCGCCGACGCTCTTCCCGGCGTGCGCCAGACGGCGCTGTTCGAGATCAAGCGCAAATCCGGCATCGACGACGAGAGCGACGTCGACCTCAACGAGGACGAAGGCGGCGGCGGTTCCTACCAGGTGGCGTCGGCCGCCGGCTTGGCCAGGCTCGCGCCCAATGGCCTTTTGAAACAGAACGAAAGCGTCGACGTCGCCTGCCTCAAGCCGTCGCTGGTACGGGTGCTGAAGACGATCGAGGGCCATTTCGGCCGCAAGATGATCGTCACCTCCGGCTATCGCGATCCCTCGCGCAACCGCCGCGCCAACGGCGCCAAGAACTCGCTGCACATGTATTGCGCCGCCGCCGACATCCAGTTGCCCGGCGTGTCGAAATGGGAACTGGCGAGCTACGTCCGCTCGATGCCCGGCCGCGGCGGCGTCGGCACCTACTGCCACACCGAATCCGTCCATATCGACGTCGGCCCCGAGCGCGACTGGAACTGGCGCTGCCGCAGGCGCAGTGGCGGCGGCGAGGACGGCTGATACGTTCGGCTTGGCCTCGTGAGCATGGCCGTTTGACCGGTTGCGAGGCGATCGCCGCCAATGCCGATATTAGTCTCAACACGCCCATCAAAGACGTCGGCGATTAGCCGAGGCATCCGTCGCCTCGTCATCCACGGGCGGAGCGGGAGCGAACGCGCAGACCCGAGGATCCATTCCGTGCACCGTTGCGGCATGTCAGCCTCACAGAATTTATGGTCTGCGCGCGTCGCTTCGCTCCTTGCTCCGCCATAGAATGACGATCGCGAGGATGTTCCGGCTAATCTCCAGGGATGCGCGGCCAAGCGAAACCGCCACCCGAGGGGCTTTGTGCCGCCTTTGAAAAAAGTTGTCGCATGTGGCGGCAGATGGGTTGCCGGTTGGCAACAACGCAATTATAAGCCGCTTCGTCTGAGCGCGCCCATCGTCTAGCGGTTAGGACACCGCCCTTTCACGGCGGTAACAGGGGTTCGATTCCCCTTGGGCGTACCAGACTTTTCAAGAACTTAGCGACGCTTATGCCGACTCTGTCCAATCTTTGGCCAATATCGGGCTCGAATCCGGCTTGGTCCGGTGTCGCGTTGACGGTTGGTTAACGTTACGTTACCCTCTAATTAGCTATTGCTAAAGAAAGGGTAACGCTATGAAAACGGCAATCGTTTGTGCGGCTCTCGTTCTCGCGGCGTCAAGTGCCGCTGTGGCCCACGATAAGAAGCCAACGCCCACTGTCCAAAAGACATGTGCAGGGCTGTCGATTAAGCCGACTGCAGCGGCCAAACTTGACTGCACTACGACCGGAACGGCCAATTCATCACAGACCGAGGTGGGCAGTTCCAAGCCCCGCCTTGGCTACGAGACGAGCCGTCCCGAGGTGTTCTCTTTCGGACTATAGTCACTGGCGTGCCCGCCCCAATGAGGCAGCGGGCCGCTCAAAGATCGGTGGTGCAGATCGTGTTTTAGTTGATTGCCGAATGCGTCTCGCCGGTCAGGCGCCGCGCCTCCTGACGGCCGAAGGTCTCTGCCGCCAGGGCTTTCATCTCCGCAGTCACAATGAATTTCGCCGCGCAAACGCGTTCCTGGCTCCCATCACAGGCGCGCTGGTTAACGAAGCAAGACACCCGGAACAGATTGGCTGCCATCGACACCCTCGCTGCCACCACCACCGCCGCCTGGTCAGTAACGCTCTCCGCACTTGTGAGCTTAGTTCAAGCCAGCCCCGTCATGTGGACGAGCCGAAAAACCCCATGGCCGATCGCGAGCACGAATTCACCATGGTTGGCGGCCAAATCCCAGCCGAAGAACGCAGCCCAACAAAAGAGCACCAAAGTAAAGCGCATTAGCGAACTCTAATGTGCGATAGTTGACCAAACCTTTACGCAATGGTCGCATTCCGGCGCCTGGAAATCGGTGGAAAAGGTATAGAAACCTATATCAATGCAGAGATGCTAATTTAGCCTCACTTTAGCCGACTCTACCCACCCCTACCGAGTCGGCTAAGGCCCGGCGGTTCACCCAACGCAAACCCCAACGCGGAACTGTCGGGCCGCTCTATGGCTAAGGCGTCCACCCCTTACGCTGTGCTGGAATTCCGCGCGTTGCTGTATAATGACCCGGTCGCGGAAGGCGCGCTGCGTGTGTTGGATGTGGGCGGAGTCACCTTCAGCAAGCCAGCACGCCCGGCCACCTAAGCAGCCGCGTCAATTGCGACACATGTCGGGTTCTCACTAGACTAGGCATCACAGCTCAAGCCTTCGCTGTTTTGCATATCGACAAGAACTTTGCGATCCGCGGCTCGATGGGCACTCGATAAAAGGCCCTCATATTTGATATCGGCCGCCGGAATCTGTTAGAGTTCGGCTCGACATAAAAAGCGAAATCCGACATGTGATCGTGATTAAATATCGTGCAGTAAATTACCTGCCCGACTACAGCAAAACCTCTTTTTCAGCAAATCCGCCGCTCACGAACTCACGCAATAGCTGATCATTCTTTGCGTTCAGCGTGACTGTAAGTTCGTCGCCAGCACCAATGGCCGTCCAGAGCTTCCAGGGTTGTGGCAGCGTTGACAATCAGGTTGCGCAGCGCGCGGCGGCGCAGGCCGAGCGCGCCGGAGCGCCGTTATCTCGGTCTCGATGTCGCGGATCAGCCGGTCTAGTTCCACCGCGTCCTGGTTCACCTCCTCGCGCACCAGGCGGATGGCGCTGTCGGCGATGCGGTCGAGCTCGTGAAGATCGCTCAGCCATTTTTCGCACTCCCTCAAGAAACTCGTCTCTGAGCCGCCAAGGACGCGCAGTTAGCTATCGCGCAGTTAGTTATCTAGCCGCGGCCAGAGGTGGGCCTGTGAAGGTCAGACCGAAACGCGCCCCGATTGCCGCGATCTGATCCATGTCATCCGGGATTCGGCACTTGTGTTTCGCCATCTCCGCGAAGAAGCCTTCGAAGCCGCCGGGAGTCAGGATGGTGAGCATTCTGGCGGGTCGATCGCCGATCACCCGGAATGCATGCTCGATTCCGCGCGCAACGTGCACGACACCGCCCGGGCCGACCATGCGCGTTTGACCGTTCATCCAGAACTCTACTTCGCCGGACTGGATCTGGAAGGTCTCGTCCTCGTTATTGTGGATGTGGCGCGGAGGACCGTAGCCGGGCTGATCGAGGCTTTCGAACATTCCCAGCCGCGAGGCCGTTTGCTCCGCCGTGAGGCAAATCCGGTAGGACGTTCCAAGCCACTGGACGCTGTAGGGTACTGAAGCAACGGCCACCGAAACCTCCCGCGATCCGACGTCATTTTCGACGCAGGGAAGTTGCCAGAACCGATTTCATAATTGAAATCGATAGCTGATATAAAATATATTCGGCGAATGAATTTATCGAGCTTCGACCTCAATCTCCTGCGGGTGCTCGACGCGCTGCTGCGCGAGCAATCGACCGTAAAGGCCGGACAACGCATCGGTCTGTCGCAACCGGCGATATCGGCCAGCCTGGGACGACTTCGGAATTTTCTCGGCGATCCGCTGTTCGTGCGCCAGGGACAGCATATCGTGCCGACACAATACGCCCGGAACCTCGAGCTTCCGCTTCGCCGCATCCTCGATGAACTGTCGGCGCTGCTTGCCGGGCCTGGCAGCTTCAATCCGGCCGAAGCCGAGCAAAGCTTCAAGATCGCAGGTTCGGATTTCTTTGCCGAGATGCTGATGCCTGCCCTGGCCAATGCAATCTCCGGGCTTGCTCCCAAAATACTGATCCAACTGGTGGATCTTGTGCCCGACGACTATGTCGGCACGCTCGAAAACCACGGTATCGACCTTGCCCTCGTTCCCAAGCTCGATTTCGCCAGCTGGATCGACTATCTTCCTGCCTTTCGGTCGACATTCGTGACGATCGCCCGCACTGGGCACCCAAGGCTCGAGCGGGCGAAGGTGAACCCCGGAGACGTCATTCCGATCGACCTTTTCTGCGACCTCGGCCACGTCGTCTTCTCGCCCGAGGGCAAGCTCAAGGCCATGGGCGACGCGGCGCTGGCCCGGATGGGGCGCGAACGGCGGGTGGCCATGACGATGCCGGTGTTCGGCGGCGTCTGTAACGCGGTGGCGGGAAGCGATCTTGTCGCGCTCGTTCCGGAACAGCTGGCGCGCAAGGTAGCATCTCGCTTGAGACTGGCGATCTACAGTCCACCCATGCCGATCGATCCTGCCCTCATCTGCATCGTTTGGCACAAACGCCACACAACCGATCCTACACACCGATGGCTGCGGGAAATGGTGTTGAAGCTGCTCTCGCAACTGAGCGCCGGCGAAGCCGGCAGCAGCGCCCATGAACCACGCCCGGCCTGAATGGCGGGCCTGTGTCGGTGCATTGTCGGCAGAAAGGACGCAAGCGGAAACGCGCTGTTAACGCCGTTCGCGGACGACAGGAGCCGTCCTCGACTCGAAAGTGTAAAATTCCCTCCGCTCTCGGCCGTGGAGGCGGGAATGAAGATGCTTCGGACAGCGCTCTTATGCGCGGCAATGACCGGCCTGGCAGGCGTGCCGCCCGTTCACGCAGATCAGCCTGCCCAGCCGAATAGCCAAGCAATGCCGCGGCCGCCGGCAGTCCATTGCCAAGGGCAAAATTGTCTTCCTCCGGCTGACGATCCCGTGCTGGATTGCAAGGGCCCGGATTGCACGCCGGCCCCGGCAACTGATCAGACGCCGAGCCCGGAGATTCAAAAGGTCAAGTAAGCCGCATCGGCCAGTGTCTGAGGCTCCCGTGAAAAGCCGGGAGAGCTCACAGGCCTTCGGTCAATCCGGAACCATTGGAGCCGGCTCCTCGCGCCGGTAAACCATGCACCGGCCGTCGCTGGTCGGAACATAGTCGACCATCGGCGCGTAAGGAGCGTCGCACTCATTGCCGAATTGGCGGACATAGCGGTCATAGGTATTCGGTCCGGTGCTCAGCACCGCAGCATGCTGGCTCTGGATCAGTGCCTGCGTCTGTTCACACGTCATCTTGCGCGTATCGGATCGGGCGTCGGCGAAATTTGAAGCCGCAACGAGCATGGCTGCCGCGCAAAGCATAATCTTGCGTCCGGGCATGGTGGCGTCCTGGCAAAACATCGTATCGCCAAATTCGCATCTTGTGTCGCAGTTCCGCAATGATCGCGCTGTCACGATGCAGCGAGCGAGACCGACATCGTTTCGATTTTGGCATGGCGGCCTGCGATGTCATCTCCGTGTTGACGGCCCGAGCAAATCTCCGTGAGCGATGGCCGCAAGCAATATCGCACTATATAACAACATCGTTGAGGTAATGAGATGTCAGGCGCCTACGATCTCGGAACCAATCTGGTCCGCCGCATCTATGAAAAGCGCATAGATGCACCGGCCATTCTTGACGCCGGCACACATTTTCCCAATGCCGCGAAATTCACCGCCGCCTGGCGCAATATCCGCGATGAGGCGCTGGCGGCGAAGCTGAACAAGGCGCCGCGCTTCCACGACATCATGCCGGAACAGGCCAATATCTCGGCCAATGACGGTCTCGACTGGCGCATGTTCGTGCTCAAGGCCTATGACATGACGATCCCGGCGAACCTCACGCGCATGCCGGTCCTGAGCCGGCTGCTTTCGGAGTGCCCCGAGGTCAAATCGGCCGCCGTCTCGTTCCTCGCCCCGCGCAAGCACATCCCGCCGCATCGCGGACCCTTTCGCGGCATCATGCGGTTCCATCTCGGCCTGGTCATCCCCAAGCAGCCGGACGGCCGTCCGGCAACGATCATGATGATCAATCATGAGGAAAGGCGCATCGCCGACGGCGAATGCTTGCTGTGGGACGATACTTTCGAGCACGAAGTGATGAACAATTCGGATCAGCCCCGCGTCGCTCTCCTGCTCGACGTGTGGCGTCCGCAAATGCCGCTGGACATGGAAATCCTGTCGCGCGTGATCGTGCGCGGCGTGCAGGTGGGAATGCGCTATCGGGGCGTGTCGTTCGGCGGCTGAACCGATCGAAATCTACGCTCGCGCCTCGCGATACGTTCCTGCCCCGCTGCGACGCTTGCCGGGAAACATCGCGTCCCTCGCCAGCAATCCGCTGACGCGGCAGAAGGCTGCGAACGCGCGGCAGGCCTCCTCGGCGCTGGTCACGTCGACCGTCGCCCCGAAGCAGGCATTGAACGCGGCTTCGTAGACCTTGCCTTGGCGGCGCTTCGGCCAATCCTGCAGGAAATCGAGCGCCTGCTCGACGCTGTAGATTTCCTCGATCGGCAGGCCGGGCGCGGGCGTGATGCGCACCGGCACCTCGAATTGCAATCTGTCCATCCCCTGTCTCCCGAACTGGCGTAGCCGGAGCAACGCCGTTCGTTCTGAAAAGTTGCTTTTGCGGCCTTCTGACTCGCAAATGTGACCTCAGTGCGATGAAGAATCGGTTCGCCGGTGCGGCGGATCCGGGTCAGTCCGCATCGATACCGGCTGCATTGCCAATGCCGGATTTCCACCGTACTGCCGGCCATCGCAGCCCCTTGTCCCTCTTCCACGCCCTTGCCGTTATTGGTTAGCCGGGTCGGTCTCCGCATCATAGGCCGTGCGGGTAACTACCATCAGCACATAAGCGGACGGCAGCGCGAAGATGGCGCCGAGCACGATCGCCGCTGTTCCTTCCATGCGAAGGGTGGCGGCAATGGCCCAGTAGACGGTGCCGATGCAGATTGCCGCCTGGACCGCCAGAAAGCAGGCCGCCGCGACCGCGCAGGTGAGTGTCTTGAATGTCTTGATGCGTTGCATTGAACGGAATCCGAACTGACGCGCACGCGACCGGCGGACGACCGGCGGCCATCGCCGGATCGCGGCGCAAAGGAATTTTTGGTTTGAATGCCGCGCCTAGCGGCTAAGGCCTCACGCGGCCGGCGGCGCGCGCGGTTGGTTGGTGCGCGAAGCGGTAGCGCTTGCCGATACGGGCGTGGCGCTCATCTTGGAACGGCAACGCCCGGCCGATAACCAGGAAATCGGATGCATGGGCGAGCGCGCCGGAATTGCCGCCGACGAGCTTTGTCGCGAGCGGCCGGCTGGCCCGGACCTCAAGCGCCTGCGCCTTGCCGGTTGTTCTGAGCAGCGCGATCGTATCGCCCTGACGGGCAGCGCTGATGCTGGAACCACACGAGAACGAGGCGGCGGACGCGGAGATTTCGGCCTGCGCGAAGCCCAGCAGCGCGAGCATCAGCAGCGCCATCAGGCCCGCAAAAGCGGTCCTGGCCGGCAGCAGCATCGATCTTTCGCGTTCAGGCGCCGTCAAGTCAGTCTCCGGATACCAAGGCCCGACCTAGCCCATGGAAATGGCCAGGAAGGCCGCAATGGGCGCGGCAACTGCACTTCGTCCTTGAACCTTGCGGCTTGCGGTGCCAAATCTGGAGCAGATTTTTCGCGTTCGGCTCCTTTGAAGCCTACGCCGGCAAACGGACAAAATGGTCACCTATCTCGACGCCTCCACCGCCCCCCTTCGAAACACCGGCCAGATCCGCCTCTATGGCGAGGAAGGCTTCGCCGGCATGCGCAAGGCCTGCGACCTCACCGCGCGCTGCCTCGACGAGCTTGTGCCGCTGGTGAAGCCCGGCGTGACCACGGAAACGATCGACCGCTTCGTCTTCGAATTCGGCATGGACCACGGTGCGCTGCCGGCAACGCTCAATTACCGCGGCTACACCAAATCGTCCTGCACCTCGATCAACCATGTCGTCTGCCACGGCATCCCCGACAACAAGCCGCTCAAGGAAGGCGACATCGTCAACATCGACGTCACCTATATCCTCGACGGCTGGCATGGCGATTCCTCGCGCATGTATCCGGTGGGCACGATCAAGCGTGCCGCCGAGCGCTTGCTCGAAGTGACCTATGAGTGCCTGATGCGCGGCATCGCCGCGATCAAGCCCGGCGCCCGCACCGGCGCCATCGGCGCCGCGATCCAGACCTATGCCGAGGCCGAGCGCTGCTCGGTGGTCCGCGACTTCTGCGGCCACGGCGTCGGCCAGCTTTTTCACGACGCGCCCAACATCCTGCATTACGGCACCGTCAATGAAGGCGTCGAGATGCGGCCGGGCATGATTTTTACCGTCGAGCCGATGATCAATCTCGGCCGGCCGCATGTGAAAGTGCTGTCGGACGGCTGGACGGCAGTCACGCGCGACCGCTCGCTGTCGGCGCAGTATGAGCATACGATCGGCGTCACTGACACCGGCTGCGAGATCTTCACGCTGTCGCCGAAAAAGCTCGACCGCCCTGGCCTGCCGGGGTAGGCCGGATCATCGTTTCATGGAAACGATGGCCCGCCCCTATCCTCTTGTTTGACGCAATTCCGAACAGAAAACCGCTTCACACTTTTCCTGGAATTGCTTTAGGTTTCAGCCAAAGCCTGAGGGGGAGCGGCGGCATGGGCAAAGTCGAGGACGAGCGGGCGTTCTTTTCCGAAGGCTGGGTCGAGCCGCCCAAGGCGGCGCTGACAAAGGCAGCGGCGGCAGAGAAACCCCATTATCACGGCCATCGCGACCGCCTGCGCGAACGCTTTGCCGCCGGCGGACCGGACGCCCTGCCTGACTATGAACTGCTCGAGCTGCTTCTGTTCCGGCTGATCCCGCGCGTCGACACCAAGCCCATCGCCAAGGCGCTCATCGCCCGCTTCGGCTCGCTGGCCGAAGTGCTTGGCGCGCCGGCATCCCTGCTTGAAGAAGTCAAAGGCATCGGGCCGAACGTCGCGACCGACCTCAAGGTCGTCGCCGCGACGGCGCAGCGGATGGCACGCGGCGAGGTGCGCGGCCGCGAAGTCCTGTCCAACTGGACGCAACTCCTCGACTATTGCCGTTCGGCCATGGCCTTCGAGAACCGCGAGCAGTTCCGTATCCTGTTCCTCGACAAGAAGAACGGGCTGATCGCCGACGAGGTGCAGCAGACCGGCACCGTCGACCACACGCCGGTCTATCCGCGCGAGGTGGTCAAGCGCGCGCTCGAGCTCTCAGCCAGCGCCGTCATCCTAGTCCACAACCATCCTTCCGGCGACCCGACGCCGTCGCGCGCGGACATCGAGATGACCAAGCAGATCATCGATACGGCCAAGCCGCTCGGCATCGCCGTGCACGACCACATCATCATCGGCCGCAAGGGCAACGCCTCGATGAAGGGTTTGCTGCTGATCTGAGGCGTTTGCCCGGCATTTCGGGATTGCCGGGACATCGTCGCCTCATCAGATAGTCGGCTCTGGAATTTCAGCAGGAAATCAAGCATGATGGCACTTGGTATCTTCCTGGGATGCTTCGCGCTCCCGTGAAATACCGGGAGGACGGGACATGGCCATTGTGCTTGTACTCGTTTTGATCGTTGTGGGCTCGGTGCTGTTCCACCTCCTGAGCCCATGGTGGTGGACGCCCATCGCCTCGAACTGGGACTACATCGACAACACCATCACCATCAGCTTTTGGATCACCGGCATCGTCTTTGCCGCTGTCGTGCTCTTTATGGCTTATTGCGTCTTCCGCTTCCGGCATCGGGAAGGCAATCGCGCGGCATATCAACCGGAGAACAGGCGGCTCGAATCGTGGCTGATGATCGCAACGGCGGCCGGTGTCACCGCCTTGCTGGTTCCCGGCCTCTTCGTCTGGAGCCGCTTCGTCAACGTTCCCGGCGAGGCCGCCGATATCGAGGTTGTCGCCCAGCAATGGCAATGGAGCTTCCGTCTGCCCGGCAAGGACGGCAAGCTCGGCACCTCCGACACCCGCATCGTCTCGGCTGAAAACCCGCTCGGCATCGTACCCGGCGACCCGAACGGCCAAGACGACGTCGTGGTCGAGGCGGCGGACCTGCACCTGCCGGTCGGCAAGCCGGTCAAGGTGCTGTTGCGCTCGATCGACGTGCTGCACGATTTCTACATCCCGGAATTCCGCGCCAAGATGGATATGATCCCGGGATCGGTCACGTATTTCTGGTTCACGCCGACGCGGACCGGAACCTTCCAGGTCTTGTGCGCCGAGCTGTGCGGCCAGGGACATCCGCTGATGCATGGCGTTGTCATGGTCGATACCGAGCAGGACTATCTGGCCTGGCTCGGCCAGCAACAGACCTTTGCGCAATTGTCCGCGCCCCAGCAAACGGGCTCGGCGAACCAACCGTCGGAAAAGACGATGGCGTCCAGTTTGGATGTCGCGGCAAAACTCGAAACGCTCGAGGCCCGCTGAACAGGGCGCGGAGGTGCTCCCATGGTCGACGTCACACCCGCAGATGCCGTTCCACCCGCCGAAGTCGCGGAGATGGAACTCTACCATCCGCACAGCTGGTGGACGAAATACGTCTTTTCACAGGACGCCAAGGTCATAGCAGTCCAGTATTCGGCGACGGCCATGGCTATAGGCCTCGTCGCGCTGATGCTGTCCTGGCTGATGCGCCTGCAGCTCGGCTTCCCCGGCACGTTCGATTTCATCACTCCGGAGGCCTACTATCAGTTCATCACCATGCACGGCATGATCATGGTGATCTATTTGCTCACCGCGCTCTTCCTTGGCGGCTTCGGCAATTACCTCATTCCGCTGATGGTCGGCGCCCGCGACATGGTCTTTCCCTATGTCAACATGCTGAGCTATTGGGTCTATCTGCTTGCCGTGCTGGTCCTGGTGTCGAGCTTCTTCGCGCCCGGCGGGCCGACAGGCGCCGGCTGGACGCTTTACCCGCCGCAGGCGATCATGACCGGCACGCCGGGCGGCCAGGACTGGGGCATCATCCTGATGCTCTCTTCGCTCATCCTGTTCATCATCGGCTTTACCATGGGTGGCCTGAACTATGTGGTGACGGTGCTGCAAGGCCGCACCCGCGGCATGACCTTGATGCGCCTGCCGCTCACCGTCTGGGGCATCTTCACCGCCACGGTCATGGCGCTTCTGGCCTTCCCGGCACTGTTCGTTGCTTGTGTGATGATGCTGCTCGACCGTCTGCTCGGCACTTCCTTCTTCATGCCGGCAATCGTCGAGATGGGCGAGCAACTTCAGCATAATGGCGGCAGCCCGATCCTGTTCCAGCATCTGTTCTGGTTCTTCGGCCACCCGGAAGTCTACATCGTGGCGCTGCCGGCCTTCGGCATCGTGTCCGACCTGATCAGCACACATGCGCGCAAGAACATCTTCGGCTATCGCATGATGGTCTGGGCCATCATCGCCATCGGCGCGCTGAGCTTCGTGGTCTGGGCGCACCACATGTATGTCAGCGGCATGAATCCTTATTTCGGCTTCTTCTTTGCCACCACGACGTTGATCATTGCGGTGCCGACCGCGATCAAGGTCTATAACTGGGTGCTGACGTTGTGGCGCGGCGACATCCATCTCACCATCCCGATGCTGTTCGCGCTCGCCTTCATCGTCACCTTCGTCAATGGCGGCCTGACGGGCTTGTTCCTCGGCAACGTCGTCGTCGACGTGCCGCTGTCGGACACGATGTTCGTCGTCGCACATTTCCACATGGTCATGGGCGTCGCGCCGATCCTGGTGATCTTCGGCGCGATCTATCACTGGTATCCGAAGGTCACCGGACGGATGCTGGACGAGACACTCGGCCGCTTCCATTTCTGGATCACCTTCCTCGGCGCCTACCTGATCTTCTTCCCCATGCACTATCTCGGCCTGATGGGCGTTCCGCGGCGCTACGCCGAACTCACCGACATGAATATCATGACGGAATCGGCCCACCATCTGAACTCGTTCATCAGCATCATGGCCTTCATCGTCGGCTTCGCCCAGATGGTGTTCCTGTTCAACCTGATCTGGAGCATTCGCCATGGCCGTGAGGCCGGCGGCAATCCGTGGCGGGCAACGACGCTCGAATGGCAAACGCCTGAGACGCCGCCGGCGCACGGCAATTTCGGCAAGGAACTGCCGATTGTCTATCGTTGGGCCTACGACTACAGCGTGCCGGGCGCCAAGGAGGACTTCATCCCGCAGAACGTGCCGGGCTCCTTCGGCCCCTCCAGGGAGCCGGCATGAGCGTCATCCTGGTCTTCATGTTGGTGATCGCCGGCTTTGCCGGTTGGTGGCTTTCGCACCAGCGATTGACAGCCAAGCCGTGGCTGGAGCAAGGCGTGGCCGGGGACGTCGTCGGCTTCGACCGGTCGTCCCTGCCCACCGCCAAGATCGGCCTCGGCGTCTTCCTCGCCGTCGTCGGCTGCCTGTTTTCGCTGTTCACCAGCGCCTATTTCATGCGCATGGGCCTGTCGGACTGGCGGCCGCTGCCGCTGCCGCGCCTGCTTTGGCTCAACACCGGCGCGCTGGCGCTGAGCAGCGTCGCGCTGCAATGTGCGGTGGTCGCCGCGCGCAGAGGCCAGGTGGACATGGTAAGGCTCGGTCTTGCAACGGCGGGACTGACCGCCCTCGCCTTCCTCGCCGGCCAGTTGATTGCATGGCGGCAGCTGACCGAGGACGGCTACCTGTTGGCCTCCAATCCGGCCAACAGCTTCTTCTATCTGATCACGGCGATGCATGGCCTGCATATACTGGGCGGGCTGATCGGCCTTGGCCGGACGAGCGCCGGCGCCTGGAACCGAACGCGGCGGGAGCGGCTGCGCCTCAGCGTCGAGCTGTGCGCCATGTATTGGCATTTCCTGCTTTTCGTCTGGCTGTGCATCTTCGCCGTCCTGGCCGGTTGGGCGGCGACGTTCGTGAGCATTTGCCAACGGCTGCTGACCTAGGAGACTGGCGATGGCCGAGACCGCACTGACGCATACCAGCCAGATGGATCGCCCCCAGGGCTTGCGCGGCATCGCCGCCGACTGGAGCTCGGATCAGCGCGCGTTCAAGAACGTGTCCTGGGGCAAGGCCATGATGTGGATCTTCCTGCTCAGCGACACCTTCATTTTCGGTTGCTTCCTGCTTTCCTATATGACGGCGCGGATCTCCACGCGCGTGCCGTGGCCGAATCCAAGCGAGGTCTTCGCCTTGCGCATCGGCGGCTCGGAGATCCCGCTGATCCTGATCGCCATCATGACGTTCGTTCTCATCTCGAGCAGCGGAACCATGGCCATGGCGGTCAATTTCGGCTATCGCCGCGATCGTCGCAAAACCGCGATCCTGATGCTTTTGACCGCCGCGCTCGGCGCGACCTTCGTTGGCATGCAGGCCTTCGAATGGACCAAGCTGATCACCGAGGGGGTCCGGCCGTGGGGCAATCCCTGGGGAGCCGCGCAATTCGGCTCGTGCTTTTTCATGATCACCGGCTTCCACGGCACGCACGTCACGATCGGGGTGATCTTCCTGATCATCGTGGCGAGAAAAGTCTGGCGTGGTGACTTCGACACCGGCCGGCCCGGCTTCTTCACCAGCCGCAGGGGCCGCTACGAGAACGTCGAGATCATGGGGCTCTACTGGCACTTCGTCGACCTGGTCTGGGTGTTCATTTTCGCCTTCTTCTATCTGTGGTGAGAAGGCAGGCTTTGTTGAGAGGCAGACATGGCTGAAGCAACCGCAAACGGTCTCGGACAACACGCACTGCATCCCGCCCATGATGCGGCGATCGTCGCCAAGGCGGAGACGCATCAGGAGCACCCGATCAAGCTCTATCTGGTGGTCTGGGCGTGGCTGTTCATTCTCAGCACCTGCTCCTATCTGGTCGACTATTTCGGCCTCCACGGCTATCTCAGGTGGTCGCTGATCCTGATCTTCATGATGCTCAAAGCAGGACTGATCGTCGCCGTCTTCATGCACATGGCCTGGGAGCGGCTGGCGATGATGTATGCAATCATCCTGCCCCCGATACTGGTGCTGGTTTTCGTGGCGATGATGGTCTTCGAGGCCGACTATACGCTGCTGACTCGTATCGCGTTTTTCGGGCCTGGCCCCTGACACCCGATACGGGATCCAGCCGCGGCATGACCAGCGGGGGACGGCCGGTTCCGATGCCTTGAAACAACAGGCCGCCGGCCCATTTTGATCTGGCGTATGCGCCGTGAACTCAAGCAAAGGACGCGGACAATGACGATAGCGAACAGACTGAGAAACTTTATCGACCGCAAGGGCATCTCCTACGATACCGTGGGGCATCATCGAACTGCCACCAGCAGGCAGGCCGCCATTGCCGCGCACGTGCCCGGCAGCATCATGGCGAAGTCCGTGGTCGTTCACCACGAACTCGGTTATGCGCTGGCCGTGGTGCCAAGCACCCACAGAATCGAGCTCGGCAAGCTGCAGGACGTCATGGACAAACGCCTCGGCCTCGCTTCCGAAGACGAAGTGGTATCGCTCTTTGACGATTGCGACGTCGGCGCCATACCGCCGATCGGTGCGGCTTATGATGTGCCGGTCATTCTGGACGAAAGCCTTCGTGATGCCGCCGATATCTATTTCGAGGGCGGCGACCACAAGACGCTTGTGCATGTCAGCGGCAAGGATTTCCGCAACCTGACGACGGACGCGCGCCAGGCGCGGTTCAGCTATCCGGCCTTCTGACGTATAGAGACTCCCGCCGCTGCGTTACGGCAGGGCCTGATTGCTTCGACGGTCTGGGGCAGCCGGCGGCTCTACGACCTTACGGTAAAAACATGCCAGGGCCGAGGATCGGCAGCACGACCGCCAGTCGTCCAGGGCTGCTTTTTCGGTATTCTCAAGATGCGAAGGTGAACGTCATGGACACGCGGACGCTTCTCATACTCGGCCTTGGCATAGTCATTCTGTTGCTCTTGGGTTTTTTTGCGCTCCCGGCGTGACGGTGCTGGGGGCGATATTCATCTGCGCAACTGCCGGCGTCTTCCTTCCGGATAAGCAGGCGACCATCAAAAGAGTCTGGACGGCGGTGTTTATTTGGAAAACTGCTTCAGGTAGGCGATGACGTTGGCTATGTCCTGATCGTTCTTGAGGCCGGGAAACGCCATCTTCGTCCCTTTGACCATCGCCTTGGGGTCGTGAAGATATTTTGTCAGCGTAGGCTCGTCCCATTTGATGCCGGATTTTCCGGCCTCGATCATGGCCGTGGAATAGGTGAAACCGGGATGCGTGCCCGCGGTGCGCCCGATGACGCCGTGCAGAGACGGGCCGACCTTATTCTGGTCCTGGTCGGCAATGTGGCAGACCTTGCACTTGGTGAACACCTTCTCGCCTGCGGCGGCGTCTTGCGCCTGCGACGGACTTGCAAGGAAGGTCGTAGCTGACAAGACGATGAAAAGCGCGGTTGCGCGCATGGCACTTCCTCCCTGATCGTCATTTACGTCGGGCGGCCCGCGCCACGCTGGCGTATCCTGCATGGCGGGCGGCCGCGTCTCTTCAGTGGAATTGCGGCACCTACATACCACAGAATCGAACCAATGGGCAAAAATTGCCGGCCTGCGAAGGCTTAGGCCATGCGCCGAGGACTAACTGCCCAAAAAGCGGTCCAAGCCTTCTGAACGGCGACGATCAGGGCGGGTCGGTCTTGCAGCTTGCCGCGATCTGCCCGATCACGTCCGAAAGACCCGCAAGCTCGAAATCGGCCTCGCCGCGTCCCGACAAAAGGCCGAAGCGCCACGACAGCGTCAGCCGGTTCGCTGAAGCCAGACGCTTGATGCCGTCGTCTCCATCCCTGACCAGTGTTCTGCCGCGCGGGCCGACCGACCAGCTTTCATCGGTTTTGCCGCCGCCGTCGACCGCGACGGAGATGGTGATCTTGCGGCTGGCGGAGACGGCGTCGTTGAGCTGGAGCCACTCGCTCCAGCGTGGTTCGCCGTCGGGCCGGCACGCCAATGTCAGCACAGGGCTGTAGCCCAACGCTCCGCCGCCGGTGATCAGCTTGTTGCTGGCGTGGAGCGACGCCGTGATCTGACCATCATTGCCGGCGCCAACGCTCCAGTTGCCGAGAGCCGGCTCGGCCCGGGCGACACCGGCGGCTGCGGCAAACAAGAGCGCCGCGGCGACGACCACGTCTCTCATCGTGAATCCCAGCCTCACCAATGCCTCCAAACGCCCGCGAATGCGATGAAGCGCAGATAATGTTGAACCGTTGGTATCGCCAGCGGCAGGCCTTCAAGACAAGTTGTCTGTGTTGCCGCGCCGCCACAATAAAGTAGCTCCTAATGAAAAAGGCCGCCCGGAGGCGGCCTTTCGAAGTCTCGGCATTGAAACCTGTTACTCGGCTTCCTTGGCGGCTTTTTTCTTCGGCGCGGCCTTCTTCTTCGGCTCTTCCGCCTCGTCGGTGGCTTCGCCTGCCTTTGCTTCGCCAGCCTTTGCGTCGCTTGCCTTGGCTTCGGCCTTCTTCGAGGAAGCCTTCTTGGCCGGCTTCGCCTTGGTCGCGGTTTCGGCCTCTTCGTCGTCGGCCATCAGCTCGTCCTTGCCGACCTTGACGTCGTTGACCGAGATCTGGCCAAGCAGATAGTCGACCACCTTCTCCTCGAACATCGGCGCGCGCAGCGCGTTGATGGCTTCCGGGTTGCTGCGATAATACTCGAAGGCTTCCTGCTGCTGGTTGGCCGGGAAGCGGCGCACCTGCTCGAACAGGCCGCGCTGCAGTTCCTCGTCCGACACGGTGACGCCGGCCTTCTCGCCGATCTCGGCCAGGACCAGACCGAGGCGCACGCGGCGCTCGGCAAGGCGCATATATTCGGCACGTGCTTCTTCTTCCGTCGTCTCTTCGTCGGCGAAAGTGCGGCCGGCGGCTTCCAGGTCGCGGTTGACCTGGCCCCAGATGTTGTTGAACTCGGCCTCGACGAGCTTCGACGGCGCCTCGAAGGAGTAGGATGCGTCGAGCTGGTCCAGCAACTGGCGCTTCACCTTCTGGCGGGTCATGGAGCCGAACTGGTTCTCGATCTGGCCGCGCACGATCTCGCGCAGGCGCTCGAGCGATTCCAGGCCGAGATTCTTGGCCGTCTCGTCATTGATCTCGAGCGCGCCGGGCGCCGACACTTCCTTGACCGTGACGTCGAAGGTGGCTTCCTTGCCGGCCAGATGCGCCGCCTGGTAGTTTTCGGGGAAAGTGACGGTGACCTGCTTCTCGTCACCGGCCTTCGTTCCGATCAGCTGCTCCTCGAAGCCCGGGATGAACTCTTTGGAGCCGAGCACTAGCGGCTGGTCGGTGCCGGCGCCGCCGGCGAAGGCCTCGCCGCCGATCTTGCCGACATAGTCGATGGTCACACGGTCGCCCTCGGCGGCCTCGCCGGTCTTCGGCTCGTAGCTGCGCGCCGATTCAGCGACGCGTTTGACCTGATCCTCGACTTCCGCGTCCGGCACGTCATAGACCTGGCGCGTCACCTTGATGTCGGAGAAATCCTTGATCTCGATCGGCGGGATGACTTCGTAATTGAGGCTGAATTCGAAATCGGCGCCGCCGGCCAGGATCTTCTCGGCCTCCTTCTCGTCCTCGGTCATGATCACTTCGGGCTGCATGGCGGCTTTTTCGCCGCGCCCCGAGATGATCGAACGGGTCGAGTCATTAAGGATCTCGTTGACGACCTCGGCCATGAACGACTTGCCGTACACCTTGCGCAGGTGCTGCACCGGCACTTTGCCCGGGCGGAAGCCGTTGATGCGCACCTTGCCGCGGGCATCGGTCAGCCGCGCCATCAGCTTGGCTTCCATGTCACCGGCCGGCACGGTGATCTTGATCTCGCGCTTGAGACCGGAGTTGAGCGTTTCGGTGACCTGCATCCTAGAACCTTTGTTTTCAACAATGAGACTGCCGAACGGTTTTAGCCGTTTACAGCCTGCCGGTATGATCTTGCCGGAAATGGCTTTTGGGACGGAACCTGGCGATTTGACCGCGAATGCGGCTCAAATTCTCCTGAACTGCGCCTTGCCGGATGCGAATAAGTCTTTGTTTTTCCTATAACTTTTCACATCTTGCAGAAGCGGAAACTCACTTTCCGTCACATTCGACACGCCTTTTGTCACAGGCTAGGCTAATTTTCAACTATCTTCGCTCCAATGCATGCCGCCCAAAACTGCGCAGCGGTTTTGGGAGAACGGCATGCATCAAGACAATGCCTGAAGCGCGTCGCCCGAACCGTTTCGACACGACGCGCTTTAGCCGGATAAGCATACTTGAGCGCCGACATTGACAGAATGATGGCTACATGGGATTGCCGGGGAAAGCGGATGTGGCGGAATTGGTAGACGCCCTGGATTTAGGTTCCAGTGCCGAAAGGCGTGGGGGTTCGAGTCCCTTCATCCGCACCATCCTTCGCTCTTCGAGCTTCGGATGGCAGGCCACCACCTGAGGCTCGAAGAGCCGAAAGTGTCCTCCGAAGCCTTGGCGAAGGAGGACCGCAGCAATCTCCTGGCGGCGCAAGCAAGGCCCTCGCGCTCTCGGAGATCATCCCGCTTTGCGCATCCGATGCACTTGAAATAGCCCTTTAACAGGTTCTTACTTGCAACAGGCGGGTCGGGGCTCTGTCAGATTGTGCGTGTAGTTTCTCTGGTTGTGGGGCTTGGGTCAGCTCTCGCGGCGGCGTCTCAGGTTGAGGCTTTGGAGTACACTCCGGCTTCTCTTCCGGGTCAGCGGCCAATGCTCATCGTCTCCGGTGAGTTTAGCGCCAATGAGTCCTTGAACAGCTTCAGCCGCGCGGTTGCGAGCAGCGGGGCCAAGGTGATTGTATTCAACTCCCCTGGTGGCAATGTCGGCGGTGCTATTCGGTTGGGGCGTATGATCCGCGCAGCAGGGTTGGACACGCTTCAGGTTGGCCAATTGCAGTGCGCTTCAGCCTGCTCACTGGCCTTCCTGGGTGGCATCCACCGTGTTGCCGAACCAAGTTCCATCGGCATTCACCGCGCGTTTCTCAAACCGGCTGACGGGATGTCCACCGAAGAAGCGAAGGCCCGCGTCCAGCTCGGAACGGCTGCAATCACGTCTTATGTGGTCGAGATGGGAGTGGACCCCAAGCTGATAGAATTGGCTTCGAGCTATGGTAAGCATGACATAAGATATCTATCGGCCAGCGAAATGGCTGACTTGCATGTGACCAATGCCGCAGCGAACCAATCGCCGGCAGATATTTCACAGGTGTTAACGAAGCCAAATCCTGCGCCCGTGTCCGCTCCTGCACCCGACGCCAGGCAACTGCCGGAAAGCATTGCGGTCGCCTTCGTCAGGGATCTCATCGAGCATCATGGCGACAACGACGATTTCGCTCTTGCCCAAGTTCAGGCATCCTACGCTCCCAAGGTCGATTATTATGGCAAGCTGACGAAGTTGAGGTCGATCATTCAGGACAAGAGGAACTATTACCGGCGATGGCCTGAACGCGGATATAGCGTCCGCAAGGACAGCATCGTGGTCAACTGCACTAACGATCGCTGCATGGTCTCGGGCGTCTACGACTGGGTTGTGCGCAGCCCCTCGAAACACAAGCAGGAAAAAGGCGTGGCAAACTTTAGCTACACGATTTCGATCGGTCCCTATCCCAAAATTATCGCAGAGACAGGGAGTGTCCAGCGATAAGCGGGACCACCGTTAGCGCGGACACAGACGTCAAGCCCCTATACACTTAATAAAGCGGCTCCTCGAACAGCGTCTTGTCGCCGTCCATCAGCGCCTTGATCTGCGCCGTGCCGTCTGCCGACAGCGCGAGCTTGATGCCGAACGGCCGCACGCGCATGTCGTCCTGGATCGCCATTCCTTCGCCTTCCGGCAGATAGAAGCGGTCGATCCCATAGTCGGGCGCGATCGTCGCTTCCGGATCGCTGAGGCCCCAGCCTTCCCCGACATGGCCGGCAATGTCTGCTTCGTCCGCGCCGGCCGGGACCGGCGCTTTGCCGAACCACGCTGCGGTCGGCTGCCAATAGCCGTCGGAGCCCTTCTTCAACCGCACCACGATCGCTGTGTCGTCGCTGGAGAACTTGCCTTGCGGAAGGTTGACGATCAGCTTCACCGGGATGCGCGAAATGTTGTTGTTGAGGGAGATATAGTCGCCGCGCAGGAGGTCGCGCGGGTCGACCGGTTGGACTTTCAGCAGCACTTCCTTGCCGTTGCGCAGGATCGCGGCGCGGCCGGCGATGATCCAGCTGAGAAAGCCGATCTGAACAAGCGCCAGCACCAGCGCCGAGACGATCAGTTTCTTGCCGGTCATGCTGCTGCTCCTGTCTCGGCGGGCGCTCTCATGCGCTTCTCGATACGGATGATGATCAGCGCCAGTACGCCGAGCAGCACGGCAGCCGCCAGGAAGAAGCCGGCCGTATCCAGCATCGAAAGCAAGGTGACGCTATAGATGATGGCGAGTTCGAAGGCGAAGCCGGCATAGGCCAGCCAGCGCAGGCCCCTGCTCTCGCGGCCGGCCAACATGATCGCCGCGACGATGCCGGCAAGCGCTACGATCGACGCGAGGGCGAAACCGCTATTGTAGGTGCTTTCATCCGCCAGCTCGAACTGGATCATCGCCATGCCGGTGAGGAAGCCGAGCAAGGCGTGCAAGGACAGCCGGCCGCCCAGCTGCAGGATCCTGTCGATCGGATCGCCGGCAAAGACCGAGGCGGCAAAGAGCAGCACTGACGCGATGGCCAGCGACATCGCCACCGGCAGCGTGTCGTGATCCGTCGCCAGCAAGACCAGATACAGAATGACAGACAAAATGACGAGGTGGCGCGCTGCCCGGCTGCGCGTCCAGAAGGAAACGGCGAACAGGACGATCGCCATGATGATGAAGAGATGCGGAATTTCCGCGCGCCAGTAGAAGCCGAACCCCTTGAGGACCAGCCAGGCATCGGCAATGCCGACTGCAGCCACCGTCAGCGGGTTCGAACGCAGCGCTACTGCCGCCAGCGCCGTGCCGGCGCACCATGTCACCAGCGCCGAGGCCTCGTCGCCGGAAAGATGGTACATCTGGCCGATCAGCGCGATCGATCCGCCGAAGGCGGCGGCTGCAATGATCCACAGCGCCTCGCCGATCGCGGCATGGTCGCGCGTCTTCAGCACCGCGCCGCCGACATAGCCGGCCAGGATGACGGCGAAAAGCGCCGCCACACGAACGACACGCGGAATGGCCTCCCAGTTGGCGGCGACGAAAATCAGGATCGCTGCGCCGAACAGAAGCGCCGCCATCATTGCCAGGATCGAGCCGAAACTCAGCGACGCGCGCTCGTTGGCAGCGACGTCGCGCGTCAATGCCTCCGCCGTGGCGGGATCGATCAGCCCTCTCTCCCGCCAGCGGGCGATATCCGCCCTTAGCCGTGTCGTATAGCTCGCCATGCTTTCCCCCAAAGCCTGGTCATTTCCTCAACCGGGGCAGCCAAACCGTTGACGCGGCGGCACTTTCCGATTCGGCCTTCTTTGCGACGCAGGCGTGAACGGCCGTTAATGTTGCATTGCACAATTTGCATTGCTGCCATGCGCCAACGGCACTTTTAAACCGATATGATCCCACCTATTTTCTGTTCGTACACAAACGGAATGATCCGAAGTTAAAGACGAAACGAGAACTACCATGAACCTGATCCGCAACTACCGCAACTGGCGCCGCTACCGGGACACCGTCTCCGAGCTGAACCGCCTGTCGAACCGTGAACTGACCGACCTCGGCATCAGCCGCAGCGACATCCACTACGTCGCCCGCAAGGCGGTCTAATCCGCTTCGGACCGCAAATGGTCCGAACCAGTTTTGAAGAGAGTTAAGACAATGAACCTGATCCGCAGCTATCGTAACTGGCGCGTTTATCGCGACACCGTTGCTGAGCTGGGTCGGCTTTCAAACCGCCAGCTCCACGATCTCGGCATCGTTCGCGACGAGATCAAGATGGTCGCCCGCAAGGCGATCTAAGCAAGGCATTTCGCCAGGGTCGACCTCCTCCCCGACCCTGACGGATACGGCCAGCCCTCACCTCCTCCCGAGGGTTGACCACCAAAACGGCGCCCGCCGGACCTCCTCCCCCGGCGGGCGTTGTTCCCGAAGCGAACGCAGTTCGTCTTCGAAGGCTTCGCCCCTTCTCAAAGGCGAAAAGAATTTTCGTCCTCAAGGGCGATAAGGAATTTCGTCAAAGCCGACCTCCTCCCCGGCAATGACGAATGAAGGTCGATCTTCACCTCCTCCCGAGGATCGACCCCCAAAACGACACCCGCCGGACCTCCTCCCCCGGCGGGTGTTGTTGTTTCTGGCGCAGGCACCGGCCTCGTGCGTTGTCAGCTGGCAATTGCAATCGCGTCCCCAAGCGATTATTCCGGCGCTCATGAGCAAAAATCCCGTACACGTCATCGGCGGCGGCCTCGCCGGCTCCGAAGCCGCATGGCAACTTGCGCAAGCCGGCGTTCCGGTCGTGCTGCATGAAATGCGCCCGGTACGCGGCACCGACGCGCACAAGACCGACGGCTTGGCCGAGTTGGTCTGCTCCAATTCCTTCCGCTCCGACGATGCAGAAAACAACGCCGTAGGGCTGCTGCACGCCGAAATGCGGCTTGCCGGCTCGCTGGTCATGAGTGCCGGCGATGCGAACCAGGTGCCGGCCGGCGGCGCGCTGGCCGTCGATCGTGACGGCTTTTCCGACGCGGTCACCGCGAAGATCGAGGCGCATCCGCTGATCACCATCCAGCGCGAGGAAGTGCCTGGGCTGCCGCCCGAGGATTGGGACCAGGCGATCATCGCCACCGGCCCGCTGACGGCGCCTTCGCTGGCGCAGTCGATCGCCGAAGCTACCGGCGCCGATGCGCTCGCCTTTTTCGACGCGATCGCGCCGATCGTGCATTTCGACACGATCGACATGAACACCGCCTGGTTCCAGTCGCGCTACGACAAGGTCGGTCCCGGCGGCACCGGCAAGGACTATATCAACTGCCCGATGGACAAGGAGCAGTATCTGTCCTTTGT
The DNA here is from genome assembly GCF_020165275.1 of Mesorhizobium sp. Ca11. Taxonomy (NCBI): domain Bacteria; kingdom Pseudomonadati; phylum Pseudomonadota; class Alphaproteobacteria; order Hyphomicrobiales; family Phyllobacteriaceae; genus Mesorhizobium; species Mesorhizobium sp. Ca11. The sequence goes on from NZ_JAIUHU010000001.1 coordinate 256,395, forward strand.
CCAGGCGCTGCTCGACGGCCAAAAGACCGAGTTCAAGCAATGGGAAGGCACGCCCTATTTTGACGGCTGCCTGCCGATCGAGGTGATGGCCGAGCGCGGTGTCGAGACCCTGCGCTACGGGCCGATGAAGCCGATGGGGCTGACAAACGTCCACAACCCGACGGTCAAGGCCTATGCGGTGGTGCAGCTCCGGCAGGACAATGCGCTGGGCACGCTCTACAACATGGTCGGCTTCCAGACCAAGCTGAAGCATGCCGAGCAGGTGCGCATCTTCCGCACCATCCCCGGGCTTGAAAACGCGGACTTTGCGCGTCTCGGCGGCCTGCACCGCAACACCTACATCAACTCGCCGACGCTGCTCGATCCTTCGCTGCAGCTGAAATCGCGCCCCGGCTTGCGCTTTGCCGGCCAGATCACCGGCTGCGAAGGCTATGTCGAAAGCGCCGCCATCGGCCTGCTCGCCGGCCGCTTCGCCGCTGCCGAGCGCCTCGGCCGGGCGCTATCGCTGCCGCCTGCGACCACCGCCTTCGGCGCGCTGCTCAACCACATCACCGGCGGTCATATCGTCTCCGACGACGAGCCCGGCAAGCGCTCTTTCCAGCCGATGAATGTCAATTTCGGCCTGTTTCCGCCGGTCGAGGCGCCGAAGACCGAAGGCAAGCGCCTGCGCGGCAAGGACAAGACCGTCGCCAAGCGCCACGCCATCACCTCGCGCGCTCTGGCCGATTGCAGGGCATGGTTGGGGCTGCCCGCACGGGCCGAGGCGGCCGAGTAACTTATGGCTGCCGTCTCCAGGTTGCCTCAGCTCCTGCCGCCGGGTTTGCCGGCAAGTGAAGAACCCTTCGCGGGGGGCTACGAGATTGTCTGGAGCGTCTATATTCGCTGCAAGAGCCTCCAAAAATTGCGCGAGGTTCATATCCCAGCGCTCGAAGCGCTGATCGGCCAGCCACATGGCGGCAACGGCTGGCTGTACGACAACGAACGCTACATCAAGAACCGGGACCGGAGGCTGAAGAGGATTATTGCCTTAAAGCGCGTCCCAGGCCCCTACACCGATCAGATCCTCGTCGATTTCATGAAGACGCTTTATTCGCTCTCTTCGTATTGGACAATTCAAGCCCGGCTGGACCCGTCGCACCCCCGCGGTGTGTACGTGTGCGCCAGCTTCAGATCCGAACCTCCGCCCTCAGAGACACCGGCGGTCGTCGACGCGCACGTTGAATTGGAGGCCAATTTCACCGATGCGATGGGCGGTGAATCAGGGCGCTATCTCGGCTCCGGTCAGCGCATCAGCTAGTGATTTCCAACTACTCCGCCGGCTCCGCGCCTGTCCTCGGCAATCCCGGCCTGCCCGCTTCTCCCGGATTCCTCCGCACATAAGCCGACTTCAGCGTCTCGGACGTATCGCGCGAACCGTCATGGCTCCAGCCTGGCGGCTGGATGAGATAGTTGACACGCTGACCAGGCGTCAGCCCCGGCGCCAGCGCATCCTTAGACATGCCGATCCATTCGTGGAACGCAACCTTCAGCGGATTGAAGGTGCCGATGTTCTTTACGATGCCGTAGCGCGGCCGGTCCTCCTCCAATTCCTCGACGAAGGTGCCGAACATGCGGTCCCAGACGATCAGCGTGCCGGCATAATTGGCGTCGAGATAGCGCGGATTGGTGGCGTGGTGGACACGGTGGTGCGAAGGCGTGTTGAAGATGAATTCGAACCAGCCCCACATCTTGCCGATCGTCTCGGTGTGGATCCAGAACTGCCAGACCAGGTTGAAGCCGAAGACGAAGGCTATCACCGCAGGATGGAAGCCGAGCAGCACCAGCGGCGCCTGCAGGATGAAGGTGAAGGTGAACAGCCCTGTCCAGCTTTGCCTCAGCGCCGTCGAGAGATTGTAGTGCTGGCTGGAATGATGGTTGACGTGCTCGGCCCACACCCAGCGCACCCGGTGCGCGATGCGGTGATAGACATAGTAGCGCAGGTCGTCGAGCAGGAAGGCGGCGGCGAACACCCAGATCGACAGGCCGAGATTGAAGAAGCGGAATTGCCACAGCCACAGCAGCGCCCAGTAGGACACGACGCCGAGCAGCAAGCCTGCGACGACATTGCCGGTCCCCATCATCAGGCTGGTCAGCGTGTCGCGCGTTTCGAAGGATCCCCTGGCGCGGCCGGTGCGCACCAGCCAGAGTTCGATCAGGATCGCCGCGACGAAGAACGGGATCGCAAGCTGGGTGACCTGCGGGAAATTATACTCGTCCATCACGCCGCCTCCCGGATCCGATCATGGCTTTGCAATGCCGCCGCCACGGCCAGCGCGCCGGCTTCGTCGGCAAAAGCAAACCGCCCGCCTTTCCAGGTGAAATCATTGAGCCGCAGCGAGACCACATTGCCTTCCCTAGTCAGCGCCAGAATGTCGTGGGGCGTGACGATGCGCGTCAGAAAACAATCGCCTATGCTCCGGACGATGCCGCAGCGCTGCGGGCCAAGATCGAGAAACGCGGCATGGCTGTCGGCTGTCAGCCGTATTGAACCCGGTCTTTCGTCGGGAAAATCCTCGGCAAAGCGTGCGAGCGCATGATCGGCGCCGGCAAGCGTCGCGGTCGTCGTGCCGCCGGTGAAATGCACGGCCGCGACCGACAGCGCGATGCCGAACACGACAAGGACGACCAGGACTGGCAGGCTCATGGAAAGACGGCTCCTCCGGCGGCCCGCATTTCTTCGACGCGAGTCCACATGGACGGAATCCCTAGCACGGTTGACGTTTACGTCAAAGGGGCGTCCAGCCCCGCATCGCATGACGCAAGAGCAGCCAGTGCCGGCGCAAGGTTGAGAGCGTTGCCGTCACACTGAGCGGCGACCTGCCCGTCTTCTCCATCCTGTCGAGATAGGCATGGGTCAGCGCTAGCGGCAGGAAGGCGGGCCGCAGCGCAACGGGAAGCGCTGGCGCACCTTTCTCGAAGGCGTTGAGATGCTCGCGCGCCAGCGCAATCATCGCCGCAACCGCGCGCTCGGCGGCTGCCCCGCCTTCGCCTTTGACGAACTCTTCCGGCGTCGTGCCGGCCGCCGAAAGGATGTCGGCGGGCACAAAACACTGTCCGCGCCGACGATGGAGCGGCAGAAGCAACAACAGGCCGGTGATCGCCTGCGCGCAGCCGGCCCTGCCCGCCAGTTCGGCAAAGCCGGGCGCCGCGGCGGGATCGAGCACCATGGCCGCAAGCTGGATCAGCGCCGCGGCCGTCTCGCCGCAATAGCCCTCGAGATCGGTCCGCGACGGCATCGGGTCGTCGTAGAGATCGAAGATGCGCGCCTCGAGCATGTTCTCGAAAGCAGCCTTCGGCAACCGGCAGGCGGCGATCGTCGCGCGCAGCGCATCGGCGGTCGGGTGGCCTGTCTCGGCATCCCCTTCGGCCGAAATGACGTCTCGCCACCATTGCAGCCTGACCTCGCCCGGCAGCGGCTCATGGATGCGATCGCGCACGCCGGCGATCTCGGCATTGAAGGCGTAGAGCGCGAGCAGCGCGTCGCGCTTGTCGGCCGGCGCGTAAAGCGCCGACAGATACCGGTCATGGTCGACGGCGCGCACCGCACCCATGACGATGTCGCCATTCTTGATGATCTTGGACGTGCCGGGCATTCAATTGACGGCGATCAGCGCCGCGGCCACGGCGCGGTCTTCGGCGAGCAGCACATTGTAGGTCCGCACCGCCGCTCCCGTCGACATCGGGTCCGCCGAGATCCCGGCCTCCTTTAGCGCGGCTCGCAGCGCCGCCGGCAGCGGCCGCAGTTCCTTGCCCATCCCGACCAGCAGGATCTCGACTTTGCCGGTCTCGGCGAACAGCTTGTCGAAATCCGTGGCCTTCAGCGCCAGCGGATCGGCGGGCTCCCAGCCATGGATGCCCGACGGCAGGACGAGCAGCGATCCGCGATGCGACATATCGGCAAAGCGAAAGCCGCCATTGCCATAGGCCTCGATCGGCGCCTTGCCCGGGAAATGCGCCTCGCGGATGATGATGCCTTTGGCCATGGCTCTAGAGCGTGATGCCGAAACGGCGTCAGGTCGCCACCGCCTTGCCGTTCACCGGCTCCTCAGCCGAGGCCTGCGGCCTCAGCTTGAAGAGGATCAGCAGCGGCGCGGCGATGAAGATCGACGAATAGGTGCCGAACACCACGCCGAACAGCATCGCCAGCGTGAAGGAACGGATCACCTCGCCGCCGAACAGCACCAGTGCCAACAGCGCGAGCGACGTGGTGACGGAGGTCAGCGTGGTTCTGGACAGCGTCTCGTTGATGGCATTGTTCAAGAGCTGCGGCAGCGGCATTTTCTTGTATTTTCGCAGATCCTCACGAACGCGGTCATAGACCACGATGGTGTCGTTCAGCGAATAGCCGATGATGGTCAGGATGGCCGCCAGCGACGACTGGTTGAACTCCAGCCCTGTCAAGACGAAGAAGCCGATCGTCATCACCACATCGTGCACCGTGGCCACGATGGCGCCGACGGCGAACTGCCATTCGAAGCGGAACCAGACATAGAGCAGGATGCCCGCCAGCGCGATCAGCATGGCGATCGTGCCCTGCTTGGCCAACTCGCCTGAGACCGTCGGCCCGACCACCTCGACCCGGCGGAAGTCATACTGGTCCTGCAGTTCGCCCCGCACCTTGTCGATCACGGTCTGCTCGGCATTCTCGCCGGCGTCCTGCGTGCCGACACGGATCAGCACGTCGTTCGGCGCGCCGAACTGCTGCACCTGGATCTCGCCGATATTGAGCTCCGACAGCCTGTTGCGGATGTCGCCGAGATCGGCATCGCCCTTCTTGGACTGCACCTCGATTATCGAGCCGCCTTTGAAGTCGATGCCGTAGTTGATGCCAAGTGTCAGGAATCCGACGACAGACAGGATCGACAACGTGCTGGAGAGAGCGAAGGTCCAGCGGCGGATGCCCATGAACGGGATCTTCGTGCCCGGCGGAATGAAGGTGACCGGCGCGCGCGGCAGTTCCTTCGGCCGGGCGCGGCGCAGCCAGATCGACACCAGCATGCGGGTGAAGGTGAAGGCCGTGAAGACCGTGGTCAGAATGCCGATCGCGTAGGTGATCGCAAAGCCCTTGACCGGCCCTGTGCCCAGCCAGAACAGCACCACGGTGGCGATCAGCGAGGTGACGTTGGAATCGATGATAGTCGCCAGCGCCTTGGAGAAGCCGGTGTCGATCGCCTGGATCACCGAACGGCCGTTGCGCCGCTCTTCGCGGATGCGCTCATAGATCAGGACGTTGGAGTCCACCGCCATGCCGATGGTGAGCACGATACCGGCGATGCCGGGCAAGGTCAGCGTGGCGCCGAGCAGCGACAGCGCGCCGACGATCATCGCCACGTGCACGGCCAGAGCGATGTTGGCCAGGAAACCGAGGAACCCATAGGCGACGAACATGAAGGCGACGACGAGAATTGAGCCGATCACGCCAGCCACCTTGCCGGCGTGGATGGAGTCCTGACCAAGGCCCGGGCCGACCGTACGCTCTTCGATGATCGTCAATTTGGCCGGCAGGGCGCCGGCGCGCAGCAAGACGGCGAGGTCGTTGGCGCTCTCGGTCGTGAAATTGCCGGAGATCTGGCCACTGCCGCCAAGGATCGGCTCGCGGATCACCGGTGCCGAAATCACCTGGTTGTCGAGCACGATGGCGAACGGCTTGCCGACATTCTGTTGGGTCGCCTGACCGAACCTGGTCGCCCCGCGGGAATTGAAGGTGAACGAAACCACCGGCTCATTGGTCTGTGAATTATACGTCGGCGTCGCATTCGACAGGTCTTCGCCCGAGACGATAACGCGGTTCTCGACGAGGTAAGGAACCGGAGGGTCGTCCTGCGAATAAAGGACCGAGTCGCCAGCCGGCGGGCGATTCTTCATCGCGTCCTGGACCGGCACCGACGTGTCGACCATCTGGAACGTCAGCTTGGCGGTCTGGCCGATAATGTCCTTGAGCCTTTGCGGGTTCTGGAGCCCGGGCACCTGGACAAGGATGCGGTCGTCGCCCTGCCGTTGCACGATCGGCTCGGTCGTGCCAAGCGCGTTCACGCGTCGCTCCACCACCTCGATCGCCTGCGAGAGAGCGGTCGTGGTGCGATATTTGATGCCCGCATCCGTGACGGTGAACTTCAACAGCCCAGGCTCGGAATCGTCCAGCGCCATCGACTGCACGGAACCGCCGGCAAACAGACCGGCGGTCACCGGATTGGTTATCGGCTTCAGCGCTGTCTTGGCGGCTTCGACCTGGCTCGCATCGTTGATGCGCACCTGCACGGTTCGGCCTGTTCCGCCAAGGCCGGTATATTGGATCTTGGCGTCGCGCAGCAGCGTCCTGATCTCGTCGCGCGTCGTCTGCAGCTGATCCTTGACCAGGTCGTTCTGATCCATCTGCAGCAGGATGTGCGAGCCGCCCTGAAGATCGAGGCCCAGCGTCATCTGCCGCTTCGGCACCCAGCTCGGCAATTGCGCCAGCACGCTCGCCGGGAAGAGATTGGGCGCGGCGAGGATCACTGTGACGGCCACCGCGAGCCAGATCAGGATCATCTTCAGGCGCGAGAAATAGAGCATTCGTTTTATCCGTTCAGGCGTACAAGCGGCAGCGTTCCGCCATCGAGGTTAGGATTACTTCTTGGCGTTCTGGTTCGCCACCGGCTCGCCCTTGACGCGCACGTCTGAAATCGTCGAGCGCAGCGCCGTCACCTTGGTTCCGCCGCCAAGGTCGATCTCCAGCTCGTTGTCGTCGATCACCTTGGTCACCTTGCCGACGAAGCCGCCGCCGGTCACCACCGTGTCGCCGCGGCGCACCGCCGACAGCATTTCCTGACGCTTCTTCAACTGCGCGCGCTGCGGCCGGATGATCAGAAAATACATGATCACGAAAATCAGGACAAACGGCAAAATCGAGATCAACATGTCTGGCGAGGCGCCGACGCCCTGGGCGTATGCCGGTGTAACGAACATCAAGAAACTCCTGGATGGTGAAATACCGCTGCGGCGGCCCCGCGAAAATTTGGCCGGAATATAGTCGGTAAACTTGCCAATGCAACTGCGCTGCGAGCCCGATCCGTTGCTTTTCCAGCCGTTTGCGGCGTGCTAGAGCGTCGCAGCGGAAGTGGCTTCGAGGCCACCGAAAAGATCATGCTCCAACAAAAGCTTGGACCTGGTTCTTGCAGCGATGTCATGGAAGCTGCTCCCACACGCTGAAATGCCTAAACAAAAAGACCTGATATGACCGACAACCTGGACGCATTGAACAAGAAACTCGATCGCCTGATCGAGGCAGTCGCTCGCCTCGCTCCGCCGCCGGTTCCTCAGACCGATCTCGGTGTTGCCGACTGTTTCGTGTGGCAGGCGGAGCCCGGCTTTCTGGAACCGGTGCGCAAGGTCAACCGCGTCGACATCGGCCTGATCCGTGGCGTCGACCGCGTGCGCGACATCCTGCTCGACAATACTGAGCGTTTCGCGTCCGGCTATGCGGCCAACAACGTGCTTTTGTGGGGCGCGCGCGGCATGGGCAAATCGTCCCTGGTCAAGGCCGTGCATGCCACGGTGAACGCATCCGACAAGCTCGACCGGCCGCTGAAGCTGATCGAAATCCACCGCGAGGACATCGACACACTGCCCAAGCTGATGGGTCTCCTGAAGGCGGCCCCCTGGCGCTTCATCCTGTTTTGCGACGACCTTTCCTTCGATCACGACGACACGTCGTACAAGTCGCTGAAGGCGGCGCTCGAAGGCGGCGTCGAGGGCCGGCCCGGCAACGTCATCTTCTACGCCACGTCCAACCGGCGGCATCTGCTGCCGCGCGACATGATCGACAATGAGCGCTCCACCGCCATCAACCCTTCGGAAGCGGTCGAGGAAAAGGTCTCGCTTTCCGACCGTTTCGGCCTGTGGCTCGGTTTCCACAAATGCTCGCAGGACGAATATCTCGACATGATCGACGGCTATGTCCGCTACCACGATCTGGCGATCGACCCCGAGCAGCTGCGCGCGGAGGCGCTGGAATGGGCAACCACGCGCGGCAGCCGTTCCGGCCGTGTCGCCTGGCAATTCACGCAGGACCTCGCCGGGAGGCTCGGCAAGCCGCTCAAGGATTGAAACGTTAATGTCACTTGGGCGAGATCGTCCGTCGCAAGTCGCGCGGCGTCTGGCCGATTTCGCGGCGCATCCAATGCGCCAGATGTGACTGATGCGCGAAGCCCGTCAATGCTGCCACCTCGCTCGTGCTCAGATCGCCTTGCTTGAGCAGAACGCGCGCCCTTTCCACGCGGCGTCGCAGCACGTAGCGATGCAGGGTGACGCCCGTCGCCACCTTGAACCATGTCCGCAAGTGCGAGCTGCTCGCGCCGGCAACCCGGCTCAGCCGGTCAATCGAAAGCGGCTCGTGGAGAGCGGCCTCGATGTGTTCCAGAACCCGCTTGAGCTGCGCATCCGACAACCGGTTCACTCGAACCGTGTCCGGCCCATCGAGACCGAGAAGCCTCACCGCAAGGGCGGCGCCGATGCTGTCGGCAAACAAAGGGCCGCTCGGCGCGCCGGCATTGAGGTCGCTCTGCAGCGCTCGGGCGAGATGTTCGATGCGCTGGTCACGAAGCAAATGGCGCGTGTCGAGCCGCGACGCTCGCACCCTGCCGCCAAGTTCCGCGGCGACCCTTTCCATCAAAGCCGGCTGCAAGACGATCTCGATCGTCTCGAACGGGGTTTCGGCGTCGAAGCCCCCCTCCTCCCCAGCCGGCACAAGGTCGATATCGCCGGCGCGCCTGACGAAATATCGCCCAACCTGGTTGCAGTAGGAGCGCGTTGCCGCGCTTGCATGCACCATGATGCGATGGTGTGGCGCCCGGGACAGGCGATGGACGCCTGCTTCAACACGGCGGGAGACCATTGCTACGTCGGACGAGGATCGGGCCGGCTCGAATTGCGAAGGCATGCTCTCTCGATTCATGGCGGAACCTGTCCAAGATTTGGCAATTCCCGCGCGATTTTCAACGCCGTGAACTCGTACTCACGCCTCTCCATCAAGCTTGGAAGAGAGGTTGCAATGAGTTTCTATGTTGTTGTCGGCGCGGGCCCCGTTGGGCGCGAGACGGCTCGTCGTCTTGGCGAAGAAGGACACGATGTCGTGCTCACAAGCCGAAGCGTCGGTTCGAACGCGTTGCCGAATGTGCGGACGATACGGGCTGACGCCACGGACGCCGCGGAGCTGTCACGCGTTTGCCGAGGCGCCGATTCCATTTTCATGTGCGCCATGGCCACATATCATCGGTGGCCCACCGACTTTTTCCCCATAATCGACGGCACCGTGCGCGCGGCGGAAGCAGTCGGCGCGAAGCTCATCGTGCTTGGCAATCTCTATGGTTATGGGGAAAATGCCGATCGCCCGCTTCGCTCCGACATGTCTTTAGACCCGACTTCGAAGAAGGGAACCGCCAGGACCATAATGTGGCAGCGGGCGGTCCGCGCCAGTGTGCCGGCGATCGAAGTGCGGTCCAGCGACTATCTCGGACATGGCGCGATCAGCTACTTCTCGCTGGTCGCGCTGCCTTCCATTATCGAAGGCAAGCCCACCGCCTTCATTGGGGACCTCGACGCAACTCATGCCTGGGCCTTCACCAAGGACGTCGCCAGCACGCTTGTCGCGGCCTCCCGCTACACGGGTGAATGGGGACGGGCGTTTCATGTTCCTTCGCAATACGCCTCGCCCCGCGAGCTTATCCGGAAAACCGCGGCTATGCTCGGACACGAGACCCCAGAGACACGCTCCTATTCCGTCCCCGAGATGGAAGCCCTTGGCATGCATGAGCTCGTCGAGATGCGGTACCTCTTCGAGAGCCCCTTGCTCGTTGATAGCTCCGACGCGGAGACACTTCTTGGCGTGAAGGCCAGCAGCCTTGAAGAGATGATCGCCGATACGCTCCGTGATTATCTCTGAACCTTGCGGGCAGGCATGTTGCACGAATCTGAAAAAGCCCGCTCCTTGCGGAGCGGGCTGAAGACGGCGGGCCGGACTGGAGGTCAGGCGGCCCGCAAACGGTTCTTGTTCTATTCGAGGTAGCCGCTCGGATCGACCGGGGCCGAGTTCTTGCGCACTTCGAAGTGCAGCTTGGGCGAGTCGGTGGTGCCGCTCATGCCGGAGAGCGCGATTTCCTGACCGCGCTTGACCTTCTGGCCGCGCTGCACCTCGATCGAGCTTGCATGGCCATAAACGGTGACCAGGCCGTTCTCGTGCCGCACCAGCACGGTGTTGCCGAATTCCTTGAGGCCGTCGCCGGCATAGATGACGACGCCGTTCTCGGCTGCCTTGATCGGCGTTCCTTCCGGCACCGCTATGTCGACGCCGTCCTTGCCGGAACCGAAGCCGGAGATCACGCGGCCGCGCACCGGCCAGCGCATCTTGCCTATCCCGGTCGCGTCGGGCGCCACCGCATCGTCGTCCTCGGCCTGCTGGATGACCTTGGCGTCCTTCTTCGGCGGCGTATAGGAGGCGAGCGTCTCGGTGGTCTTGGCCGCCGGCGGCGTCGTTGCCGTCGTCACCGGATCGACCGCCGGCTTGGTGGCCGCGGGCTTTGCCGCGGCAACGGCGACCGTGCCGCCGGCCGGAACCTTGAGCGTCTGGCCGATCTTGAGCAGGCCGTCCTGCATGCCGTTGGCCTTCTTCAGCGCCACGACGCCGACGCCGGTCTTCCTGGCGATCGACGACAGCGAGTCGCCCTGCTGTACCGTGTAGGAGTCGCCGGCGCCGGCCGGCTTGGCCTCGGCCATCTGCGCCGCTGGCTTGGGGTCCTTCGAGCCGCTGGCCGCGACCGACGTATCGACCTCAGCGGCCGACTTGCCGTCTTTGATTTTCGGCTGCTGCGGCAGCACCGCGACCTTCTCCGGCGCGCCGGCAGGCTGCTTCGGCGTATTCACCGGCTTGCCCTCGGCGACCTTCGGCTCCTTGCTGGAATAGGCATAGGCGGGAATGACGATCTTCTGGCCGCTGCGGATGCCCTTCTTCGGATCGATCCCGTTGACCTTGGCGATGGCATCGGCAGGCACGTGATAGTGCTGCGCCAGGCCCGAAAGCGTCTCGCCGTCCCTGACCACGATTTCGGTCGCATGCGGGGCAGCACTGGCGTTGCGCACGGCGTCGGGCTCGGCCGTCTTGAACGGCTTGGCCGGCGCGACGGTGTTGGTAGTCGTCCTGTCGACATGCGGTGCGGGGGCAAGCGCGGGAGCCGGAGCAAGGGCGGGGGCTGACGCTGTGCGCATCGGCCTGGCTGGCGCGGCGGCAGGCTGCGAGGGCGGCGGCAGCTGCTGCGCCGTGACCGGCTCGAGGCTCGAGCGGCTCACCGACTGGGTGTGGGTGCCGTCGACCGGCGCCGGCGCGACCGTGTCGCCCGGATAGGGCTGGTCGACATTCTGCTTGTTGATGATGGCGCGCTGATTGTTGGTGGATGATGTGAAGACATCATCGACACCGTTGAAGCGCATCGACTGGGAACTGCACCCGGCCGCCGCGCCGGCAATCATCAGGACAGCGCAACCGCGCGCCAGATTACGTCTGTTTGCCTTCAAGTGATTGAATTGCATCGCACTAACCCGCACAGACCCGGTACAAACTGGTCACGATTAAAGCGCGTTAATGTTACTGGGCGGTTAACCCATTAGAATCCGACAAAAATTTTCTTAAAACATTGGCGGAAATTTTGGCGAGGGCTGTGAAGCCCTTAAATCACCATCGCGACGCTGCGCAGGATCGGCTGCAGCCTGACCATGCCGATGTCCTCGCGCTCGAAGCGGCTGCCGACCTTGGTGAGCTTGGCCAGCACCTGCTCGCCCTCCTCCGGGCCGATCGGCGCGATGACCACGCCGCCGCTCGACAGCTGGTCGAGCAGGAAGCGCGGCAGGCTGTCGAAGGCCGCCCAGGCGACGATGCGGTCGAACGGTCCTTCATTGGGCAGGCCGTTGGACCCGTCGGCCTGACGGGCGATGACGTTGCTGATCGCCAGCGCCTCGAAGCGTTGCTTTGCCTGCTCGGCCAGCGTCTTGTAGCGGTCGACGGTGATGACGCGCGCCGCAAGCCTCGACATGACAGCGGCCGTGTAGCCCGAACCGGTGCCGATCTCGAGCACGCGGTTGCCCGGCTCGATATGGAGCGCGGCGATCACCGCCGCCTGCAGATCGGCGCCCTCGATCGCCTCGCCGCATTCGATCGGCAGCATGCCGTCCGACCAGGCGACCGCATGGAACTGCGCCGGCAGGAAACCACGCCGCGGCGTCGCCTCGAAGGCGGCGACCAGCGCCTTGGGCGCCGCGCCCCTGCCCCGCAGCCTGAGCAGGAAAGCGGCAAAACCTTCGCGGTCGTCGATGCCCGTATTCATGCCAAAACCCTATTTTATGACAGCGCCTTGGTCAGTTGGTCGCGGAGCTCATGCGCGGTGAGGTCGAGCTGCAACGGCGTCACCGACACCAGCCGGTTGCGCAGCGCATGGAGATCCGTGCCCTTCTTGCCTTCGACCGGCTCGCGGCCGAAGCGCAGCCAGTAGTAAGGCAGGCCGCGCCCGTCGCGCCGCTCGTCGACCCAAAGGCTGTGCACCAGCTTGCCCTGCGCGGTGACGACGGTGCCCTCCACCTCGTTCGGCGCGCAGTTCGGGAAATTGACGTTGAGCAGCACGCCGTCCGGCAACGACGTCTCCACCAGCCGCTTGAGCAGTGCCGGCGCCAGCGCCTCGGTCGTCTCGTAAGGCACGACGCGATCCTCGCCGACATAGGAATAGGCCTGGCTCACCGCGATCGAGCGGACGCCGAGCAGCGCGCCTTCCATGGCGCCCGCAACGGTGCCCGAATAGGTGACGTCGTCGGCGATATTGGCGCCGGAATTGACGCCGGACAGGATCAGATCCGGCGGTCCAGGCAGGATTTTTTTCGTGCCCATGATGACGCAGTCGGTCGGCGTGCCGCGCACGGCATAGTGCTTCTCGCCGATCTTGCGCAGCCTGAGCGGTTCCGAGATCGACAGCGAATGCGCGTAACCGGACTGGTCCTGCTCCGGCGCAACCACCCAGACGTCGTCCGACAGCGTGCGGGCGATACGCTCGAGCGACGCCAGCCCCTCGGCATGGATGCCGTCGTCATTGGTCAGCAGGATGCGCATCAAGTCACTTCGCTTCGATCTTGGCGAGACCACCCATGTAAGGCCGCAGCACTTCAGGAATGGTTACGCTGCCATCCTCATTCTGGTAGTTTTCGATGACGGCGATAAGAGCCCGGCCGACTGCGGTGCCCGAGCCGTTCAACGTATGGACGAAGCGATTGCCCTTGCCGTCCTTGTCTTTGTAGCGGGCATCCATGCGCCTGGCCTGGAAATCGCCGCAGACCGAGCAGGACGAGATTTCGCGATAGGCGTTCTGCCCCGGCAGCCAGACCTCGATGTCGTAGGTCTTGCGCGCGCCGAAACCCATGTCGCCGGTGCAAAGCGTGACGGTGCGGAACGGCAGGCCGAGCCGCTTCAGCACCTCTTCGGCGCATTCAGTCATGCGCTCATGCTCGGCGAGCGAGCTTTCCTGGTCGGTGATCGAGACCAGCTCCACCTTGTAGAACTGGTGCTGGCGCAGCATGCCGCGCGTGTCGCGGCCGGCCGAGCCCGCTTCCGAGCGGAAGCACGGCGTCAGCGCCGTATAGCGCAGCGGCAGCTTCTCATGCGCGGTGATCTCTTCGCGCACGAGATTGGTGAGCGGCACTTCCGCCGTTGGAATGAGACCAAGCCGACTGTCGCCATGCGGCGTGAAGAACAGGTCGAGCTCGAATTTCGGCAGCTGATTGGTGCCGAACAATACCTCGTCGCGCACCATCAGCGGCGGGATGATCTCTTCATAACCGTGCTCTGTCGTGTGCAGGTCGATCATGAACTGGCCGAGCGCCCGCTCCATGCGCGCCAATTGGCTCTTCAGCACCGTGAACCGCGAGCCGGACAATTTCGCCGCCCGCTCAAAATCCATCATGCCCAGCGCTTCGCCTATCTCGAAATGCTCCTTCACCCAATTCGGACGCGTCGGCACCTCGCCGACGATGCGCTTGACGACATTATCGTGCTCGTCCTTGCCGACCGGCACGTCATCAAGCGGCACGTTGGGCAGAACCGCCAGCGCGTCGTCCAGCGCCTTGTCGAGTTCGCGCTCGCGCGCCTCGCCATTCTGGATGAACGCCTTGATCTCGCTGACCTCGCCCTTGAGCTTCTCGGCGAGCGCTGAATCGCCTGAACGCATGGCGTTGCCGATCTCCTTCGAGGCGGCGTTGCGGCGTTCCTGCTTGACCTGCAATTCGCTGAGATGCGAACGCCGCGCTTCGTCCTTGGCGACCAGGTCGTCGACCGTGGACTGCGCTTCATCCGCCGGCCACGAGCGCTTCACCAGCGCTTCGACAAGGGCCTTGGGGTTGTCGCGAATCCATTTGATATCAAGCATGGTCGATCCTCAAAGCAATGCATGTCGCCCAGAAGTATGTCGCGGTTCTGGGACAACGACATGCATCAAAACTAAGACTTAAAGCGATGCGCTTTAAGGATCGAGGGCGTAAACCGCATCCGTCATCGATGCAAGACGGCGGTCAGGACGACAGCCGCGATTTTCCCGGCTTGACGCCTTTCGCCTAGGCCGACGGCGCGTCCGGCGTGTTGCTGGCGGCAGAGCTCCCCGCCTCCGCCTGCTCGCGCGCCAGGCGGTCGCGCGCCTGGCTGCGCTCGATCATGCGCGAGGACCAGATGGCGACCTCATAGAGAATGATGGTCGGGATGGCGAGGCCGCACTGGCTCATCGGATCGGGCGGCGTCAGCACGGCGGCGACGACGAAGGAAAGGACGATCGCCCATTTGCGCTTCTCGGCCAGCGCCTGCGACGACAATATGCCGACGCGCGTCAAAAGGCTGGTCACCACCGGCAGCTGGAACACCAGGCCGAAGGAAAAGATCAGCGTCATGATCAGGCTGAGATATTCCGACACCTTCGGCAGCAGCGAGATCTGCACCTGGTCGTTGGTGCCGGTCTGCTGCATGGCCAGGAAAAACCACATGACCATCGGGGTGAAGAAGAAATAGACAAGCGAGGCGCCCATCAGGAACAAGATGGGCGATGCGATCAGGAACGGCAGGAAGGCGCTGCGCTCGTTCTTGTAGAGGCCGGGCGCGATGAACTTGTAGATCTGCGTGGCGATCAGCGGGAAGGCGATCACCATGCCGCCGAACATGGCGAGCTTCACCTGGGTGAAGAAGAACTCCTGCGGCGCGGTATAGATCAGCTCGACCTTATGCGGGTCGAGCCCTGCCCACTGCGTCGCCCATTTGAAGGGGACGACCAGAAGGTTGAACAGGCGCTTGGCGAAGAAGAAGCAGACAAGAAAGGCGACGAAGAAGCCGCCCAGCGACCAGATCAGGCGGCGGCGCAGCTCGATGAGATGCTCGATCAGCGGCGCTGACGATTTCTCGATTTCTTCCCGCTCCTTGTCCGAAACGCTCACTTGGTGCCGCCCGTCATCTTCTTGCCGTCGGTTGCCTTCTTCGCGACCAGCTTCTTCGCCGCGGCAGGCGTTGTCTCAGTCTTGGGCGCGACCTTCCTGGCGGGCGCGGCGGCTTCGGCCGGCGCTTTTGCTGCCGGTGCCCTAGTTGCCGCGACCGGTTTGGCCGCCGTGCTGGCGGTCCTTGCCTTGGCGGTCACCGCCTTTTTCGCCGGCCTGGCCGGCACGGCGGTGTCAGAAACCGGTGCGGTGACGGAGGCGTCGGTCATGGCCGGGAAGGCTGGAGCGGCAGAGCTAGCCTCGGGCCCACCGACGCCAGGCAGGTCCGTCGCACCGTTCTTGAGCGGCTCGGCGGCCTGCGGCGTTTCCGCTGCCGGCGCCGCCGGATCGGCGGCCGGCTTGGGCTTCATCATCGTATCGACGCCGGCGCGCACATCGGCCGCGGCCCGCTCGAACGGATTGAGCTGCTTGCGCACCTCGTTCATCGGATTGAGGCCGCGAAGACTATCGATCGAGCTCTTCACATCGTCGAGCTCGGCTTCCTTCAGCGCTTCGTTGAACTGCTTCTGAAAGTCGCCGGCCATGGCGCGCAATTTCGCCGCGGTGCGGCCGAAGGTGCGCAGCATGTTGGGCAAATCTTTCGGCCCGACGACCACGATCATGACGACCGCGATCACCAGCAGCTCGCTCCAACCGACTTCGAACATGACAATCTATTCCGACGGGTGCCTGCCGCCCAAAAATGCGAAGCGGTTTTGGGACAACGGCATGCTCAAAGCAACAACCAAGATCAGCTCTTGCTGACCTTTTCCTTGGCCGGCGAAACAGTCTCGTCAGCGCGATGCTCGACGGTACGCTTGTCGTCGGCGTCGTCGTCGGCCATGCCCTTCTTGAAGCTCTTGATGCCCTTGGCCATGTCGCCCATCAGTTCCGGAATCTTGCCGCGGCCGAACACCAGAAGCACGATGACCAGCACGATCATCCAGTGCCAAATCGAAAATGAACCCATAACAATCTCTCTCGAATGGTTTCCCTCGGCGATGATCTATGCGTTTTCGCTCAGGGATTCAAACACAACCGCTACGAAGTTGATAAAATGGCTAGCGGATGTCACGCACTTTCGGCGTGAGCGGCTTGCTACGAATCCGCGCAGCCTCTGCTAATAGACCATTCGCGGCGATTTGATGATCACTCGTCGGTGACGCGCGGCGTCAGCAGCCCGAGCTCCTCGAGGTCGATATCCGTCAGCGCATCCTCGTCTTCGGCGAGCGCGTCCGGGTCGGCCGGCGGCACCGGCATCGAGAAATTCGCCGGCATGCGCGTCGAGAGCAGGCCAGCGCCCTTCAGCTCTTCCATGCCGGGCAGATCGCGGATCTCCTCCAGCGCGAAATGATCGAGGAAAGCGTCGGTGGTGCCGTAGGTCACCGGCCGTCCGGGCGTGCGGCGGCGGCCGCGCATCCTGACCCACTCCGTTTCCAGCAGCGTGTCGAGCGTGCCCTTCGACGTTTCGACGCCCCTGATGTCCTCGATCTCGGCGCGCGTCACCGGCTGGTGATAGGCAATGATCGCCAGCACTTCGAGCGCCGCGCGCGAGAGCTTCCTTTGCTGCACGGAGTCCCGGCTCATCAGGAAAGCCAGGTCGCCGGCGGTGCGGAAGGCCCAGGCATCGCCGACCGGTACCAAGTTGACGCCGCGCTTGGCATAGATTTCCTGCAAATCCGCCATTGCGGCGGCAATGTTGACGCCTTCCGGCAGGCGCGCGGCAAGCTGCTTTTCGCTGACCGGCTCGGCACTGGCGAAAATGATCGCCTCGGCCATGCGCACGGCTTCCGACAATTGCAGCCGCTCGGCGGGGTTTTCGATGGAACCCTGCTCGGCCATCTCGTCTTCCGGTTCGTCCTCGACCTTGAACGGGATGACCGAAGCGTTGGCGCGTTCGCTCATGATACCACCTCGACTGCCCTTACCCCTTGCGCGCGGCCGCGCAGATAGATCGGCGCGAACACCTGATCCTGCCGAACTTCCAATTTGCCCTCGCGCACCATCTCGAGCGTCGCCGCGAAAGAACTGGCCATCGCCGTGCGCTTCTCCTCCGGCGCCGCCAGATATTCGATCAGGAAGCTGTCGAGCGTCGTCCAGTCGCCGACCGAGCCGATCAGCCGCGCCAGCACCTCGCGCGCATCCTTGAGCGACCACACGGCGCGCCGGGCGATCGTCACATTGTTGATCGCCTGCCGCTGGCGCTGCTGCGCATAGGCGGTGAGCAGATCGTAGAGCGAAGCCGAAAAGCTGTTGCGCTTCTCGACAATGACCATTTCCGGCATGCCGCGCGCAAAGACGTCGCGCCCAAGACGGTTGCGGTTCACCAGCCGCGCCGAGGCGTCGCGCATGGCTTCAAGGCGCTTCAGCCGGAATTGCAGCACCGCCGCCAGTTCCTCGCCGCTTTCGCCCTCCTCGCCCGGCTGTTTCGGGATCAAGAGCTTCGACTTCAGGAAGGCCAGCCACGCCGCCATCACCAGATAGTCGGCGGCAAGCTCTAACCTAAGCGCCCGCACTTTTTCGACGAAGGCCAGATATTGCTCCGCGAGCGCCAGGATAGAAATGCGCGCCAGATCGACCTTTTGGTTGCGGGCAAGATGCAAAAGAAGATCGAGCGGGCCTTCGAAACCCGCCACGTCGACGACCAGCGACGGGTCGCCAGTCAGGCGGGAATCGTCGTTCTCGGCCCACAGGCGGTCCATCGGTGCGGCCTTCGCGGCCTTGCCTTCCAATGTCTCCGCCACTTGCCTTTCGTCCCTTCGGTTCAGGCCACCGCTTCGAAATAGGTGGCGAATTCTGCGCGTATGGCCGTCTCGTCGGCGACGTCGCGATCCTTTATATAGGTCAGCGCCCGCTCGGCGCGCTGCAAAGACTTGCCTGACAGCGCCGTCGTGCGCGACGCGATCCCCGACATCTCCTCGAAAACGCCGTTGCAGTGAAGGACGAGATCGCAGCCGGCCGCAAGGATCGAGGCCGCCTTTGTCGGGAAATCCCCAGAAAGTGCCTTCATCGACGTGTCGTCGCTCATCAGCAGCCCGTCGAAGCCGATCTCGCGGCGGATCACCTGATCGACGACCTTGGCGGACGTCGTCGCCGGATTGTCGGGGTCGACTGCGCTGTAGACGACATGCGCCGTCATCGCCATCGGCAGCTCGTTCAACGCCTTGAACGGGGCAAAATCATGCCGTCTGAGTTCATCGAGCGGCGTATCGACGGTCGGCAGCGCGAAATGCGTGTCGGCAAAGGCGCGGCCGTGGCCGGGAATATGCTTCATCACCGGCAGTACGCCGCCCGACATCAGCCCCTCGGCCGAGGCCCGGCCAAGCTCGATCGCAGCATTGGGCTCCTTGCCATAGGCGCGCGCGCCGATGACGTCGCTGGCGCCTTCGACGGGCACATCGAGAACCGGCAGGCAGTCGGCGGTGATGCCGAGGCGCGAGAGATCGAAGGCATGCAGCCGCGCCATCAGCCAGGCGGCGCGGCGGCCTGCCTCGCGATCATCGCCCCACAATGCGCCAAGCGCGCCCCCGGCCGGGTAGTTCGGCGCCAGCGGCGGACGCAGGCGCTGCACCCGGCCGCCTTCCTGGTCGATGAAGACCGGAGCCTCCGGGCGACCGACGCAGTCGCGCATCGAGGCGACGAGGTCGCGGATCTGCCCGGCCTCGCCGATGTTGCGCGCAAACAGGATGAAGCCCCAGGGACGTTCGTCCCGATAGAAGCGGATTTCGTCTTCGGTGAGGGATCTCCCGGCGCAGCCGAGGATCATGGATTTTGATTCGCTCATGCACGGAAGCTTAAGGCTTTGAGCGAGCAAAGGGAATCACCCCTGCCCTCGCACCAGCCAAAGCCCGCAATCGTCCACAACCAAAAGCCGGCGCGGCCTTTCGGCGGCGCCGGCTTTGATAGGCTTGATTTAATCAGCGCGATACGAAGCAGTTGCCGCCGGCCGCCTTGTAGCTGGTGCAAAGGCTGATCGCATCGTTCCGCGACTGGGCCGCAACGCGGACGCGGTAGAAGGTGCCCTTGCCCGCGACCTCGGCCTTGACGATGTTGGCCGTGCGTCCGGACAGCACGCCGCCATAGCGGCGCTGCAGGTCCTGATAGGTCGACTGCGCGCTTTCGACCGTCGGCTGCGAGGCGATCTGCATCGACCACGAGCCGCCGCCGGCGGCCGCCGCCGGATCGATCGAAGCGACCTGGTCCGGCTTGACCTCGCCGACGATATCGACCGGCTGGTCGGACGGACGCGCCGGCGCCACCGGCGCCACTGCCGGCGTGTTGGCCGACTGCGCCTTGGCTTCAGTCTTCTTCGCGGGTTTCACCGGCTTGACGGCCGGCGCATCGGCCTGGTCCGTAACGGCCTGGCCCGCGTCGGAAGCCACGGTCCCCGTCTGCTGGCCGTCGGAGGCCGGCGCGACATGTTGCGGCGCCGGATCGCTCGGTTCGGCCGCGGCGACCTTCGGCGCAGCGGCTGGAGCAGGGTCCTCGCGCGGCACCAGCGAGCCGTCGGGTTTCACCATCATCGTCTTCACCTTGCGCGGCGCGACGGCGACGACATCGTTGTTGGCGGTGTTCTCGGCATCCTGCTGCAGCACCTGTGCGATGCGGTCTTCCGACTTCGGCGCCGGTGCCGCCGGCTGCGCGCTTGCCGGCGCGGTAGGCTGCGCACTTGCCGGCGCGGCAGGTTGCGCGCTTGCGGGCACAGCCGCTTGCTCGACGCCGGGCAATGCTGTGCCTGGATCGCTGGCGGCGTCAGTGCCGGCCGCGGCGCCGTTATCTTTGGGCGAAAGGTCGACCACCCGGCTCTGCGGCGGTTCCTTCGATGCCAGGTCCACGGGCTGCTCGGTGGTGTTCACCAGCTTCTGCTGCACCGGCTCGGCCGGCTTGGCCGCGCCGCCGCCCTTGGCAACCGCATCGTAAACCTTGTTGTCCTGGTTCGGCACCACCGTGCCGCCGGGATTTTCCGGCTTCACCTTGATCGGCGAATTGTCGGCCTTGACGATCACCGGGGCCGCGCTGCCGCCTTTGCCGCCGAAAGAGAAGGCCAGCGCGCCAAGGCCGCCGAAAACCACCACTGCGCCGACGAGCGCCGCGATCATCACGCCGCGCCTGCGCGGCTGCGCCGCCTCGCGCTCGGCAAGCCCGGGGATCGCCATCGCTTCTTCGAGCTCGGGATCATAGTCGAGCTCATCGGCGGCGAATTCGTCCGCCTGCGAAACCGGCCGGCTGCCGGGCAAATCATCGGCATCGTAATCATTCGCGACGGCAAGCGCAGCCGGGGTCACCGGAGCCGCCGGAGCCTCGACACGCAAGTCGCGACGATCATAGCCATTGAAGCCGGCATTATAGGATTCGTCGTCATAGCCGCGGCTCTGTGTCGGCGCCGACGCGATCTCCGTCGCGTTCATGTCGGTGAGCAGGCTGGCGAATTCCGCATCGAGGTCGTCATATGCGGATGCCGCCGGCTGGTCCTCTTCGAAGCTGAGCTCCGGAATGTCGAGGTCGTCCGCGAGCGCGACCACGCGCTCCGGCACGTCGACCGTCTCGACGTCGGGCATGTCATCATGCTCGTGGGGGTGTTGTGGAGGCACAGGCGCCTGCGCCGGCTTGGCGTAGGCGGAATAATCCGTAGCCGGTTCGCTGCGGTAGGCCGGCGCCGCCACCTGCATTGGCGCTGAAGGCGCGGCCATCTGCACCGCCGTCGAGGCTGCCGGCTGCGCAAACGAAGCCTGCACCGGCGGAGCGGCGGTCGGGGTCGACCGACTCCACGACCTTGCCGGCTCGGCGTTCGTCGAATGCAGCCAATCGGACGAATTTGCCTTCGCCCGGGCGGCCTCCTGCTCGGCTTCGATACTCCGGGCGAAAGCGGCGCCGAATTCGTCGTCATCAAAATCGACCGCGGGCTCTGCCTTGGCCGAGGTTGCGAAATCCTGGTGATCGAGCTCGCTGGCGAGCAGGTCGTCCAGGTCGCTTTCAACCGGCCGACCGCCCTGGCCGCTCTGCGACGGCTGCTGCTCGTCGAGATTCCAGTCGAGATCGTCGGTCTCGGCCTTCTCGCTTTCGTGGCTCGCAGGTTGCGCAACCAGCCGTGGCGTGGGAGCAGGCTCCCTGACAGCCGGCATCGGCCGCGCGGTCATGGCGCCAAGCAGCGCATTGAGCTCGTCTTCCAGGCTGCGCTCGCTGGCGGCCGGCTTCACGGGCTCAACGGCGGCGCTCGGCGGAACCGGAGCGGCGACGACGGGAGCCGCCTCGGCGACGGTCGGCTGCAACGCCGCAACGGGCTCGACGGCCGGAGCTTGCGGCTCCTCGTTCAACGCATCGCGAAAGCTCAACTCGAAATCGTCATCGAGGGTCAGCGCGGCGGCAGGTTCGGGCGCGGCGAGCTCCGGCTCGGCGGCGGCCGTCTCGGCCGGCGCCTCGACAGTCGGCGCAGACTCATCGTCAAGCGACAGCTCAGGCTCTTGAAGATCCTGACCCTGGCCGAGATCCATATCCTGGCCGAGATTGATATCGACATCGGTCATCGCCTGATCGAAATGACCGGCAAAATCATCCTCGGAAATCAGCGGGGCGGCTGCGTGAGCTTCGACCGGCTCGGCGGCCTGCGCATGCTGCTCCGGCTCGTGGCTCTCAAACGACAGCTCGTCTTCGAGCGACACCTGGACCGCGTTGTCGAAATCGGCGTCGAACGCCGCCTCGCTTGCGGCCTGCATGGCCTCGACGGCGTCCTGACGCGCGTCAGCCGGCTCTTGATCATCGAGGTTGGCGAGCTCTTGATCGTCGAGGTTGGCAGGCTCGTGATGGTCGAGCTGGAAATCCTGGTCCAGCGACGCCGCCATTTCCCGGTCGATCGCAAGATCATCTTCGACCGGCGAGACATCGAGCGAACTGGCGACGGCCCTGTCGAAATCATCGTCGAAAGCGACTTCCGGCTCGGAAGCTTCTTCTGGCACCGGCGTGAAATGCGCCTCAGATGCAAAATGCGCCTCTGGCGCGACTTCCGGTTCGGGCGCCGCCTGCGGCTGCGGCGCAAAATCCGGCTCCGGCGCACGGGCCACAGCGAAGTCGGCATAATCCGCCGCGTCGTCGAATACGAAATCCTGCTCGAAGGAAGCGGTAAGCTCGTCGTCATTCGCGGCGGCGCTGGCAGCCTCGAAGGCCGGCTCTTTGCTGATCTGATGCAGTGCAGCCTGCTGAGCGACCGGCGCGCTTTCCTCGACGGAGTCGAACTCGCCCATCAACTCCTTCTCGAGGTCGATGTCGAAATCGTCAGCCTCCACGGCCTGATTGGCCTTCTCGGCCGCGGGGGCCGGCTGCCGCACCGGCTGGCGCGGATCGAAACCCATGATCCGGGTCAGTTCAGCGAACGGATCATCGTCGGCGATGTCGTTGTGGTCGGCTACTTTCAGCGGGGTTCTGTCTGCCATTATTGTTCCCGAACTCGCACACAGTCGGACGCCATGGACGTCGCGCAGGGTTGGCCCTTACCAGCGCAATGTGGGCAAAAGGTGACAGGTTTTTTAGTTAAACCTAACGCATTTCGATGGGCGCGTCTGCCCCGATAAGCGTCAAGCCGGAAGTCAAAACATCCGAAACAGCCTGCACCAGCCCTAGTCTGGCATAAGTTGATTCTCGGTCGTTAACCTTAACAAAACGTAAGTCCTGGTTGTCGTTGCCGCGATTCCACTGTGCATGGAAGCCGGAAGCCAGATCGTAGAGGTAGAATGCCAGCCGGTGCGGCTCCAGCGAAAGCGCCGCGGATTCGATCAGCCGCGGATATTCGGCCAGCTTCCGGATCAGCGCGATCTCGCCCTCGTCGGCCAGCGCAGCCACCGAGGCCGCGAGCCGGTTGCGATCGAAGTTCGCCTCGCCGAGCTGCTCGCTCGCCTGCCTGAAAACGGAATGGCAGCGCGCCGACGCATACTGCACGTAGAACACCGGATTGTCCTTCGACTGCTCGGTGACCTTGGCGAAGTCGAAATCGAGCGGCGCGTCGTTCTTGCGGTAAAGCATCATGAAGCGGATCGGGTCGCGGCCGACCTCTTCCACGACCTCGCGCAGCGTGATGAAATCGCCGGACCGTTTCGACATGCGGACCGGCTCGCCGTCGCGGAACAGTTTTACGAGCTGGCAAAGCAGCACGGTGAGCTTGACGGCATCGCCGGCAACCGCGCGCGCCAGCGCTTCGAGCCGCTTGACGTAGCCGCCATGGTCGGCGCCGAGCACATAGATCAGGTCGACGAAGCCGCGGTCGACCTTGTCCTTCAGGTACGCGACGTCGGCGGCGAAATAGGTGAACGAGCCGTCCGACTTGACCAGCGCCCGGTCCATGTCGTCGCCGACCGCGGTCGAGCGGAACAGCGTCTGCTCGCGGTCTTCCCAGTCGTCCGGCTTCTCGCCCTTGGGCGGCGGCAGCTTGCCTTTGTAGATGTGACCCTTCAGCGTCAGGTCGGCGATCGCCGCCCGGATCTTCTTGGCGTTCTCGGCATGCAGCGTGCGCTCGGAGAAGAACACGTCGTGATGCACGTTGAGCAGCGCCAGATCCTCACGGATCATCGCCATCATCGCGTCGACGGTGCGGTCCTTGACGATCGCCAGCGCTTCCTCTTCCGGCATTTGCAACAGGCCGCGGCCGAATTCCTCGGCCAGCGCCTGGCCGACGGGGACCAGATAGTCGCCCGGATAAAGACCGGGCGGGATCTCGCCGATATCGTCGCCGAGCGCCTCGCGATAGCGCAGCAACGCCGAGCGGCCGAGCACGTCGATTTGCGAGCCGGCGTCATTGATGACGTATTCCTTGGTCACGTCGTAGCCGGCGAAGGCCATCAGATTGGCCAAAGCATCGCCGACCACGGCGCCGCGGCAGTGGCCGACATGCATGGGACCGGTCGGGTTGGCCGAGACATATTCGACATTGGCCTTGCGGCCGCCGCCGATGGTCGAGCGGCCATAATTGCGCCCCTCGCCGAGCAACGCCGCCAGGTGCGTGTGCCAGAATGCGTCCTTCAGCCTGAGATTGACGAAGCCCGGCCCGGCGATCTCGGCCGAGGCAATATCAGCGTCGCCCCGCAGCGCTTCGGCGAGTTTCTCGGCAAGCGCGCGTGGATTCTGTCCGGTGGGTTTGGCCAGCACCATCGCCGCATTGGTCGCGAGGTCGCCATGGCTGGCGTCACGCGGCGGCTCGACCGCGACACGCGACAGGTCGGGCGCGGCCCCATCCTTGTCTTTTAGGTCAAGGGCTTCGACGGCTTTTATGATCCGCGCGTTGAAATCGGCGAAGATATTCATCGGAAGTGCTCTGGGCTTTAAGAGGCGACCGGCTCGATGGCCGGCAAAATCGAGGCTCGCCCTAGCTCAAATCGGGCGTATGGTCAAACAGACGCCGATGTTCCTTGAGCGCGTAGGTGTCGGTCATGCCGGCCAGGAAGTCGGCGACGCTGCGCGCCTTGATGCGGTCCTCGGCCCGGTCGAGCCCTTCGCGCCAGCCGTCGGGCATAGCGCGCGGATCGGCGAAATAGACGTCGAACAGCTCGCGCACGATCTGTTCGGCATCGGCCCGCACCCGCATAACCTCCGCATGCCGGTAGAGATGCTTGTAGAGAAAGGCCTTCAATTCCTTTTCGGCCGCCGCCATGCTGGCCGAGAAGGTCACCAGGGTCTCGCCGGCCGCTCGCACCGCATCGGCGCTGTCCGGCTTGAGCCGCTCGATATTGGCGATGGTCGATGCGATGACATCCTCGACCATCAGCGTGATCTGCCGGCGCATCAGCTCGTGGCCGGTGCGAACATCGTCGAGCTGAGGATATTTGGCACGCACGCTGTTCAGGATCGAGCCGGGCAGACCGACCTCTCCAAGCATATCCAGCGTCAGCAGGCCGGCGCGCAAGCCGTCGTCGATGTCATGGGCGTTGTAGGCAATGTCGTCGGCGATCGCCGCACACTGCGCCTCGATGCCGGCGAAGCGGTCGAGCTCGAGGTCGTGCAGCTCCGAATAGTCGCGGATCGCCTGCGGCACCGGGCCCTTGAGCCCCTTCCCGCTCGCGTCGGTCAGCGGGCCATTGTGCTTGACCAGCCCTTCCAGCGTTTCCCAGGTGAGGTTCAGCCCGTCGAATTCGGCATAGCGCCGCTCGAGCCGCGTCACGATACGCAGCGACTGGGCATTGTGATCGAAGCCGCCCCAGGCGGCCATCTTCTCGTTGAGCGCGTCCTCGCCCGTATGGCCGAAGGGCGTGTGGCCGAAATCATGCACCAGCGCCACGGCTTCGGCGAGATCCTCGTCGCCGCGCAATGCCCGCGCCAGCGCGCGGGCGATCTGCGCCACCTCGATCGAATGCGTCAGCCGCGTGCGGTAGTGATCGCCCTCATGCGCGACGAACACCTGCGTCTTGTGCTTCAGCCGGCGAAAGGCGGTGGAATGGATGATGCGGTCGCGGTCGCGCTGGAACGGCGTGCGGGTCGGGCTTTCCGGCTCGTCGAACAGACGGCCGCGCGAGCGCGCCGGATCGCTCGCATAGGCCGCGCGCGGCCGGTCGCCGAACCCGATGTCGCCGAGAGCATCCTTGCCCTGCCGCTCGTCCATTGATCCACCAGTTGACTTGGCCCCGCCCGCTTCATACCTATCATGTGAAACCGAAAGCAAGGTGACGCCGATGGGCGCGGATGCCAAGACTGCCATGAAGGTCGAGATGACCGATGCCGCGGCGAAGCGGATCGCCAGGATTGTTTCCGGCGAACCGGGCAAGACGGCGCTGCGCGTTTCCGTCGAAGGCGGCGGCTGCTCCGGCTTTTCCTACAAATTCGACTTGGTAGGCGACCGCAACGATGACGATGTCGCCATCGAGAAGGACGGCGCAACCATCCTGATCGATGACCTGTCGCTGGTCTATATGGGCGGCTCGGTGATCGACTTTGTCGACGATCTGATGGGCCAGTCTTTCCAGATCAGGAACCCGAACGCGGTCGCCTCCTGCGGCTGCGGCACGAGCTTTTCCATATAGTCCGATGCCTGCCATCGGCGCGGTCCGTCAGGTCGCGCTCTCGGCTGGCCGCGATCTCGATGCGACGCTTGCTTTCTGGTGCGACGTGCTTGGTCTGAACGTGCACGCCCGCTACGACCCGCCCGGTATTGCCTTCATTATGGCCGGTGACGTGCGCCTCCTCTTCACCGACGGCGTTCCGGCCGGCACCGTCTATTTCGACATCGCCGGCCTCGAAACCTTTCACGCCGAGGCGAAAGCCGCGGGCATACCCTTCACCGCGCCGCCGACGCTCGTCCACCGCGACACCGAGGGGCGGTTCGGCCCGGCGGGGGAAAGCGAATGGATGGCCTTTCTAAAGGACCCCGCAGGCAATACGATCGGCCTCGTCGAACGCCTGCCGCCCGAAGAGCATTGAGGTCCTCATGAAGATCGTCACCTGGAACATCAACGGCGTTCGCGCCCGCATCGGCAACCTCACCCACTGGCTGACCGAAAGCGCGCCGGACATCGTGTGCCTGCAGGAGATCAAGACTGTCGACGACCAGTTCCCGCGCGCCGAGATCGAGGCGCTGGGCTACAATGTCGAGACCAACGGCCAGAAGAGTTTTAACGGCGTCGCTCTTCTGTCGAAGCTTCCCTTCGACGAGGTCAATCGCGGCCTGCCGGGCGATGATGCGGATGATCATGCCCGCTTTATCGAAGGCGTTTTTTCCACCAGCCAGGGCGCCTTGCGCGTCGCTTCGCTCTATCTGCCGAACGGCAATCCGGTCGACGATGAACGGAAGTTTTCCTACAAGCTCGCCTGGATGGCGCGGCTGGAGCGTTGGGCGCAGGAGCGGCTGCGGCTCGAGGAAGCGCTGGTGCTGGCCGGCGATTACAACGTCATTCCCGAACCCGCCGATGCCCGGTTTCCCGAAAACTGGCTGGGTGACGCGCTGTTCCAGCCACAGACGAGGCAGGCCTTTCGCCGGCTGAAGAATCTCGGCTTCACCGAAGCGGTGCGCGCCGTGACCGACTCGGCCGGCGTCTACACCTTCTGGGATTATCAGGCCGGCGCCTGGCAGAAGAACAACGGTATCCGCATTGACCACCTGCTGCTCTCGCCCGAAGCCGCCAACCGCTTCTCGTCGGCCTCGGTGGAAAAGCACGTCCGCGCCTGGGAAAAGCCGTCCGACCACGTGCCGGTCGCCATCGACCTCAGCCTGCAGCCCGCCTGAGACGTTGCCAGGCTCCCGGACCCAGTATCGCCACAAATCCCGTCTTTGATGCGGCTTGCTGTGGGGGTTGAATGGCGATCCGATTTCTTTTCTGGCCAGCTGGCCTTGCCTTGGCGCTTGCCGCGCCGGCGCCGTTGCTGGCGGCGCCAACCTGTCTTGCCAACGGCAAATCCTTCAACGTCGGCGAGACGGCGTGCCTGACGCTGGCCGGCGAGAGCTATCTCGCCCGCTGCGACATGGTTCTCAACAACACGTCCTGGACCAGGATCAAGGACGAATGTCCGGGCGAAGCGCCAAAGCCGCACCCGACATCGCTTTCCACCCCGACGCCCGGCCAGACGCCGACGGAGCCGACCGAGAACTGAGGCGCTGCTGATCTCCCCACCATCCAAGGTTACGCTACGCACACATCTTCTGTGACTGGCGCGACTGATCAGGCCGACGCTTGATTGCCAGGTGGTTCCCCCAATCCGTCGCTGCTTCGCAGCGCCACCTTTCCCCCCTCCGGAGGGAAAGGAAGGGAGCCTTGCTGGACGAGCGTTACGGCAAAAGGCTTGGCGCCTTTCCTCTACCCCGTCGATCGGGGGAGAGGTGGCTCGGCGAAGCCGAGACGGAGTGGGGGTCGACCAGCGCTACATAAGACAACACATGCGCCAAGCTGCCATGCACCCTATCGCCAAACCGGCGCTTACTGGTCGCCGTTGTTGCCCTTGGTCAGGATATCGTCGGCGAGCGAGATCGCGGTCCGGCGATCGGCCTCGCCGGCCGCGGCGAAAGCCTCTTCCTGCATGTTGCGAATCCAGGGCTGGTCGGCCGCCGGAGCCCGCGCCAGCGCCGCCGTCATCATCGCCAGGCCGCGCACGACCTTGCCGCTCTGGAACAGTAGATTGCCGAGCGTCGCCTGCGCGCCGGCATGGCCCTTCTCGGCCGCGAGCTGCAGCCAGCGGCCTGCCTGCTTGACGCTGGCCTTCACGCCGCCCTCGCCCTTGAGGAACATCTGGCCGATCTCGAACTGGGCGTTCGGATTGCGGTAGTTGGCGGCGGCGCGCATGTAATATTCCTGCGCCGCGACGTCGTTTTCCTCGACCGGGGTGCCGGGAATGCCCTTGCGAAGATAGTCGCCGAGCGCCACCAGCGCGTCCGACACATAGCTCTCTTCCGGCGAACCGGGCTCGACATCCTGATCGACGATTTCCGAGAAGAACTTGAAAGCGGCGTAATCGTCGCGCGTCACGCCGTCGCCTTCGGCATACATGCGCGCAAGCTTCCAGGTGGCACCGATCTGGCCGTTCTCGGCGGCGTATTTATAGGCTTCGACCGCCTGATCCTTATGGCCGCTCTTGTAGGCGGAGAACCCGAACTGGAACACCGCCCAGGGGCTCGACTGCGGCTTCACGCCGGTCTTGTCGTCGAACACCTTGTCGTCGAAGGCCATGGCCTGCCCGACGGCGCCCAAGGTCGCCAGAGCGACCAGTGCCGAAAAGACAGACGACCTCAACACCTCAGATGTCCGCATAGCAGTGCGTTTCTTTGGCGGCGCCCGGATGGGTCACCGCGCCGTCGCGGGCCGACCCTACGGCCTGCGCATATTTCCAGATCGCGCCGGACTGATAGTCGGTCTCGCGCGCCTTCCAATTCTTTGCCCGGGTCGCCAGTTCGGCGTCCGACAAGGCCACCTCGATCGTGCCTTTCACGGCGTCGATCGAGATCACGTCGCCGTCCTGGATCAGCCCGATCGGCCCGCCGACCGCCGCTTCCGGCCCGACATGGCCGATGCAGAAGCCGCGCGTGGCGCCGGAGAAGCGCCCGTCGGTGATCAGCGCCACCTTGCCGCCCATGCCCTGGCCGTAGAGCGCCGCCGTCGTCGACAGCATCTCGCGCATGCCCGGACCGCCGCGCGGTCCCTCGTAGCGAATGACGAGAACCTCGCCTTCCCGGTAGTTGCGCTGCGTGACCGCCTCGAAGCACTCTTCTTCCGAATCGAAGCAGCGCGCCGGACCGGAGAATTTCAGTTCCGACATGCCCGCGACCTTCACGATCGCGCCTTCGGGGGCAAGGTTGCCCTTCAAGCCCACAACGCCGCCTGTCTTGGTGATTGGCCGATTGGCGGGACGCACAACATCCTGGCTTTCATTCCAGGAAACGTGCTCCATATTTTCGGCCAAAGTGCGGCCAGTGACCGTCAAGCAGTCGCCATGCAGATAGCCGTGGTCGAGCAGCGTCTTCATCAGAAGCGGAATGCCGCCGGCCTCGAACATATCCTTGGCGACATATTTGCCGCCCGGCTTGAGGTCGGCGATATAGGGCGTCTTCTCGAAGATCGCCGCCACGTCGAACAGGTCGAACTTGATGCCGGCCTCGTGCGCGATCGCCGGCAGGTGCAGCGCCGCGTTGGTCGAGCCGCCGGTGGCCGACACCACGGTCGCCGCGTTCTCCAGCGCCTTGCGCGTGACGATGTCGCGCGGCCGGATGTTCCTGGCGATCAGTTCCATGACCTTTTCGCCCGAGGCGAAATTGAAGCGGTCGCGCATCTCGTATGGCGCCGGCGCGCCGCAGGAATAGGGCAGCGCAAGGCCGATCGCTTCGGCGACGGTCGCCATGGTGTTGGCGGTGAACTGGGCGCCGCAGGAACCGGCGGAAGGACAGGCCGCCTGCTCGATCTCGAGCAATTCGGCGTCGCTGATCGATCCGACCGAATGCTGGCCGACCGCCTCGAACACGTCCTGCACGGTGATCTGCCGGCCGCGATAGCTGCCGGGCAGGATCGAGCCGCCATAGATGAAGATCGACGGCACGTTGAGGCGCACCATCGCCATCATCATGCCGGGCAGCGACTTGTCGCAGCCGGCGAGCCCGACCAGCGCATCGTAGCAATGGCCGCGCATGGTGAGCTCGACCGAATCAGCGATGACCTCGCGCGACACCAGCGACGACTTCATGCCCTGGTGACCCATGGCGATGCCGTCGGTGACGGTGATGGTGCAGAACTCGCGCGGCGTGCCGTTGGCGGCCGCAACGCCCTTCTTGACCACCTGCGCCTGGCGCATCAGCGAGATGTTGCAGGGGGCAGCCTCGTTCCAGCAACTGGCGACGCCGACCAAAGGCTGCGCGATCTCGGCCGCCGACAGCCCCATGGCATAGAGATACGAACGATGCGGCGCCCGCGCCGGACCTTCGGTCACGTAGCGGCTGGGCAGCTTGGCCTTGGAGATTGCCTTGGCGTCCATCATCGTCCTTGCCGCACACCCCGCGGCCGGTCCCATCGCCGGGCCAACCTGGCACGCATCCCGGGACATATCTCGGGTGCTCCGGGTTTATGGCGGGAAATGGGCAGTTCCCTCGGCAAGTCTTTTAGCGCGGGGGTTGTTCATAAACTGTTGCCAAAACGTCACAATCGTATCGGGCGCCGGATGCGCGGCGAATCTGCAACAGCGAGTTGAGGACTGAGAATTACGATCGCCGTCATCAACGGAAAGGGCCGGGCAATGCCGGCCCTTTTCCGTTCAAATTTAGGCAGTTACCACTTGACCTTGAAGGATCCTGAAATGGCCGACACGAGGTCGTTGCCAAAGTCGGCGGTATAGTCCGTGCCGTAGGTAACGCCGTCAGAACCAACGACCGAGTGGATATGCCCGCTGGTTAGCACGCCCAAGGCACCGCCTAGACGGACTTCCACATTCTGTGTCGGCGTATAAGCCACGCCAGCGCTGAGCGTCCAGGTATCTGTCTGAGCGCTGAGACCGGTGGTCGTGCCGCGATCCCAAGTGATCCCTGCAGCCCCACTCCACTGATCGTTGAACTTGTGGCCGATGCCTGCGGCAACCGTCCAGCCATCACGGTAGAGCAAGTCGAGAGATGTAAGCCGCGTAAGACTGGTCGTCGTGCAAACTGCCACGCCCGTCGGGCAGAAAGGAATGCTCTGCAGCACGCTCCAATCCACCCATTTGATGGACCCAAAGGCCAACCAGCCGGGAGCTATGCCGGACTGCAGCTTGAGCTCCACTGACTGCGGGACCTCCGAGGAACCGCTGACATCGGTGACCCTGCCCAAAAAAGGGTTTGACGGATTGATGAACCCTGGAACCTGGGTCAGATCAAGCGTTCCGCTTAGATCATCGAGCTTGACAGCCGAATTATAAACCAGGCTGGCACGCAGCGCGATGTCCGGAATCTCATAAGCTACGCCCGCGCGCCATCCCCATCCGTCTCCCTCAAGATCAAGACGTCCGATGCCCGTACCGAATATTGCCGGAATGGGAGCAACCAGCTGTTCCTTGAAGCCCGAAACATCCTCGTGGAACACGCCGCCAATGAAGCGAAACTGGCCCTTGCCGAGGTCCATTTTGTACGAGCAGGTCGCACCAAAGGCTTCGCTCTCTACCTGCGTATTGACGTTCCCTTGTGCACCCGCCCAGTTGGCGCCCGGATTGCTGGATGCACCGATCGGTTGGGAGTAGTCCCCCAAGCAATCGATCGGACCCATGCCAACCTTGATACCCACGCTCGGCACCCAATAGCTTTCAGTGTCGCGGGCTGTGGTCGATCTACCCAGTGCATTGAGATTGCCGTCAGAAGGATCCGCATCCCTCACATTCTTGAGGTCGCGTTGCGGCATCACATAGGTGCCGGTGACCTCGCCCGTGACCTGTGCCGGATCGAAAAGCAGATCGATGTCGTACCAGCCACGCTCCAGGCCGCCGGCATGCGCCGGGACGACTGCGGCGCCGGCCAAAGCGATCGAAAAGCACCCTGCCCCCAGCAGCGCTTTGACTCGCAAAATGTTCATGGAAATCCCTCCCCAAATACAAGTGGCTCAAGCTAGAACCAATTCGGGTTAACGACGCAACAACGATTTCAGGAGCTGTACATGTACATCTTGACAGCACCTATTTTGCCATGGTCATCGACGCCGCAATCGGCGCCTAAGTCGCGCGAACCGGCGTCAAAGGATCGAAAAAATCCGGGGAAACTGCCAAAAAACGGGGCAAAAACAGCCGGTTTTGGGGCTGACGGCCCTCATTGTTACATTATGGCAACAATGGGGCGCAAACTTTCCGTTTACGTCAAAATTAACGCAGCGGCAGCCGCATTTTCGAGGCAGCTAACGTACCGGAAAGCGCCTTCGGAGCGGCGGCGAATCTTGCCGTTCAGCCGGCGTCGCGGACCCTGGTCAAAGCCACCGAAAGCTTCTCCTGCGCCTCGCGATATTCGGCGAGTTTCTCGCGCTCGGCCTCAACCACTTCTTCAGGTGCGTTGGCGACGAACTTTTCATTCGACAGCTTCTTGTGCAGGCGGGCGATCTCCTCGGTGACCTTGGCCAGTTCCTTCCGCAGCCGCGCGGCCTCGGCCTGGAGATCGATCAGGCTGCCGAGCGGCAGGCTTACCGTCGCCTCGTTGATCACGATCTGCGCCGAACCTTGCGGCGGCGCATCGGCAAGCGCGATATCGCCGACACGCGCCAGCCGCTTGATCGCCTGCGCGTGGCGCTCCAGCCGCTCCTGCGTCAGCGTGTTGGCGCCGATCACCGTGAGCGGCGCGATTGCCGCCGGCGGCACATTCATCTCCGAGCGCACCGAGCGGACGCCCGAGACGAGATCGACCAGCCAGTTGATGTCGGCGGCGGCCTCCTCATCCTCGAAATCGGGCGACGGCCATGCGGCGTGGCAAAGCAGCGACGAGCGCTCCTTGCCCTCGCCCGCGGTCTGCGCCCAAAGCTCCTCGGTCATGAACGGCATCATCGGATGCAGGAGCTTGTAGATTTCGTCCAGCACGAAGGCGACGCAGGCCCGGCTCTCGGCCTTGGCAGCCTCGTCCGTGCCCATGAAAACCGGCTTCAATAGTTCCAGGTACCAGTCGCAGAACAGGTTCCAGACGAAACGGTAGGCAGCACCCGCCGCTTCGTTGAAACGATAGCTGGTGATGCCTTCGGTGACCGCGCGCGCCGCCCGCGTCAGCTCGGTCAGGATCCAGCGATTGACCGGCAGCTTGGCGTCGTTCAGCCAGAACTCGTCGTTGCGCGCGACGTCGTTCATCTCGGCGAAGCGCGTCGCGTTCCACAGCTTGGTGCCGAAATTGCGGTAGCCGGCGATGCGCGCCGGATCGAGCTTCACGTCGCGGCCTTGCGCCGCCATGACCGTCAGCGTGAAGCGCAGCGCATCGGCGCCATATTCGTCGATCAGGTCGAGCGGATCGATGACGTTGCCTTTCGACTTCGACATCTTCTGCCCGTTCTTGTCGCGCACCAGCGCGTGCACATAGACGGTGTGGAACGGCTCCTCGTCCATGAAGTGCAGGCCCATCATCATCATGCGGGCGACCCAGAAGAAGATGATGTCGAAGCCGGTCACCAGCACGTCGGTCTGGTAATAGGTCTTGAGCTCCGGCGTCTGGTCGGGCCAGCCGAGCGTCGAGAACGGCCACAGCGCCGACGAGAACCAGGTGTCGAGCACGTCCTCGTCGCGGGTCAGGATCTCGCCGGGCTGGAAGTTCTCGAGCTTATCCTCGACCCAGGCCTTCCACGGCCCTTCCAGCGCCAGGTAATATTCGATTGCCGCAGCGAGCGCCTCTTCCTCGGTCTTCTCGACGAAGACGTGCCCGTCCGGTCCGTACCAGGCCGGAATCTGGTGACCCCACCAGAGCTGGCGCGAGATGCACCAGGGCTGGATGTTCTCCATCCAGTCGAAATAGGTCTTTTCCCAATTCTTCGGCACGAAGTTGGTACGGCCCTCGCGCACCGAAGCGATCGCCGGCTTGGCGAGCTCGGCGGCGTTCACGTACCACTGGTCGGTCAGGAACGGCTCGATCGGCACGCCGCCGCGGTCGCCATGCGGCACGGTGTGCCGGTGCGGCTCGATCTTGTCGAGGAAGCCGCCGGCCTCCATCAGCTCGACGATCTTCTTGCGGGCAGTGAAGCGGTCGAGCCCATCCAGCTCGTCCCATACCGCCTGGCGCTCCGGCGTGACCTCTAGGCCGGCCAGGAAGTCCTCATTGTCCTTCAGCTTGATGGCCGCTTCGACCGTCAGGATGTTGATCGCCGGCAGCTTGTGGCGCTTGCCGACCTCGAAGTCGTTGAAGTCATGCGCCGGCGTGATCTTGACCGCGCCGGAGCCTTTTTCCGGATCGGAATACTCGTCGGCGACGATCGGTATCTTGCGGCCGACGATCGGCAGCACGACGTTGCGGCCGACCAGACCGGTGAAGCGCTCGTCATCGGGATGCACCGCCACGGCCGTATCGCCGAGCATCGTCTCGGGACGCGTCGTGGCGACCGTGATGAAGGTCTTCGGGTTCTCGGGGTCGAACGCCTCGCCGTCGATCGGATAGCGGAAGTGCCAGAGGTTGCCGTTCACCTCGTGCTGCTCGACCTCGAGGTCGGAAATGGCGGTGAGCAGCTTCGGATCCCAGTTCACAAGGCGCTTGTCCTTGTAGATAAGGCCTTCCTTGTAGAGGGTGACGAAGACTTCGAGCACGGCCTTGGACAGGCCTTCGTCCATGGTGAAGCGTTCTCTGCTCCAGTCGGCCGAAGCGCCGAGCCGCTTCAGCTGGTTGAAGATCGCGCCGCCGGATTCGGCCTTCCACTCCCAGACCTTCTCGATGAACTCTTCGCGCGTCAGATCGCGGCGGTGGATCTGCTTTTCCATGAGCTGACGCTCGACCACCATCTGCGTGGCGATGCCGGCGTGATCCATGCCGGGCTGCCAGAGCACGTTCTTGCCGCGCATGCGCTCGAAGCGCACCAGAATGTCCTGCAGCGTGTTGTTGAGCGCATGGCCCATATGCAGCGAGCCGGTGACGTTCGGCGGCGGGATGACGATGGTGAAGGCTTCGGCCCCTTCCTCCGCGCCGGCGCCGGCCCGGAAGGCGTCTGCCTCTTCCCAGATTTTGGCGATCTTCGGCTCGACGGCTTTGGCGTCGTAGGTCTTATCAAGCATGGAGGAGGTCCGAACTGTCGGGAACAAGCGTCCGGTGTAAATCGGAAGGTCTTGGCCGAGTCAACCGCGAGCGCAGCGATCGCTCCCACACATAGGTCTGCCGCGGCCAGCGGCAATGCTGGCTAAAGCCAGGACAGACGCGTTCATCCAGGCACCTTAAACAAAAGCGCCGTCCAGGACGGCGCTTGTCAGCCTGCATGTTGCTGCGGTTACTGCGCCCCGCGCGCCACGCGCTCGATCTCCTCGCGCACCAGCCTTTCGACCAGCGTCGGCAGGTTGTTGTCGAGCCAATCCTGCAGCATCGGCCGCAACATCTCCTCGGCCATCTCATCGAAGCTTTTCTTGCCGCGGCTGGCAAAAGCATCGGAAAGCTCGCCAAAGGCCGCTGCGACCTGCCGGCCCGTATGCTCGGAAAGGATCGCGGGCCGGGCCGGCTGCGCCTCTGGTTCGGAGGCCCGGGAGCCGCCGGCTTGCGCGGAAGCTTCCGCCGCCGACCGGACCTCTTCCTTTTCGGCCTCGACCTTCTCGATCTCGACCCGCGGCGCGGCTTCCGGCGCCCGGGCGGTCGGCTTCGCGGTGACCGTGCTGCCGCCCGCCGCGGCGATTTCCCGCCGCCAATCGGTGACGATGGTCTCCGCGGTCTGCGGCGCGTTTGCCGCGGCGGGCTTGCTGGCCGCCGGCGACACACTCGGCTGAGCAGCGCTGCGGGCCCCGAGCTCCGACAAGGTCGTCGGCGTGGATGTCGCCCTGACCGGCTCGTGGCGAGCCTCGGCACGCGCCGACGCGGGATCGGTCGCGGCAAGCTGCGCCTGGACCTCCGCCAGCGTCACCGGCTTGCGGGTGTCGGCATGCAATTCGGAACGAAAGGCATCAACCTCGACAGCGGGCGCACCAGCCGCAGCCGGCTTCAGATCCTGGCGCAGCTCGCCGGCCTCGGCCGGTTGCTTGCGCCCGGTGTCGCTGTCTTCGATGATCCTTCGGATGGAAGCCAGTATCTCTTCCATGGAAGGTTCGCGCTGCGCGCTGCTTGCCGTCGCCATCGTCACATCCGCCGCCCTAGTGACCTGTCCAAGAACTTGACCTGTTCAAGAACCGACCGTTCAAGAACTTGACCCGCCCAAGAATTCCGTCCTGCCCGGGCCGGAATTCGAATCAATGGAGACAGCGTAACCGACCGATCGTCATCGGAGAATCCCCAATCTGGGGACACGTTGGATTTCAACAGATTAGGCGGCGCGCAGCCGAATGAGTCTCCCGGAAAGACAAACGCCGCGCCTCCATCGGACACGCGGCGCTCGCAGGAAGCATGCTGTCGGCAATCAGCGCCCGTCGGGCGTGCGCAATCCGATCCACTTGTCCTTTACGGCGTTGTAGTGCTCTTCCGGCCGGTATTTGGCGACTGCCAGGCCAAGACGGTCGACCGACAGCCGGCCCATCGCCGACAGGATGGCATAGCTCGCCACCACCACGTCGCGCTCGGAACTGGCCTGGTTGATCTTGGCAGTGATGACCGCGTTCTGCGCGTTCAACACGTCCAGCGTCGTGCGCTGGCCGACATTGCGCTCCTCGATGACGCCGTTGAGCGCCAGTTGCGCGGCATCGATCACCTGCCTGTTGGCATCCACGCTCTGGCGCGCGGCGACATATTGCGTCCAGGCCGAGACCACGGCCTGGCGCACCTGGTCGCGGCTGACATCGACCTGGATGCGCGCCTCGCCCAGTGATTCCTTGCTCTGCCGCACCAGCGCCGAGGTCCGGCCACCGGAATAGATCGGAATGGTGAGCGAAGCGCCGATATTGGCCGATGTCGAACTACCGTTAGGACTGGTGATGGAACTGGGAACGGTGTGGGTGTAGTTGTCCGAAACGCCGGCGGAAGCCGTAAGCTGCGGCAGCAGCGCGCCTTCCGACGACTTCACCGCAAAAGCCGCGGCATCGACGAGATGCTGTGTGGCAAGAATGGCGGGATGTTCGGCGGAAGCGATGGCCAAGGCGGAATCGACGCTACCCGGCAGCAGCTTGCCAAGCGGCGAGGCTGCCTTGAGCTTGCCCGGCTCGTCGCCGACGATCTGGTGATAGGTGGCGGCGCTCGCCAGCGCCGTCGCGCGGGCGGCGCTCAGCTGCGCCACGGCCGTCGCGCGCGAGGCATCGGCCTGGGCCACGTCGGTGCGGGTGCCCTCGCCGACCTCGAAGCGCGAGCGGGCGGCGCGCGCCTGCTCGGTCAGGAACTGCAGGTTTTGCTCGGTCAACGCCGCGACCTGGCGGTCGCGAATCACGTCCATATAGGCGCTCGCCGCATTGAACAGGATATTCTCTTCGGTGTTGCGCAGGCTCTCGACCGAGGCCTTCACCTGCGATTCGGCGGCGGCGACATTGTTCTTGGTCTGAAACCCGTCGAACAGCGTCTGGTTGATCTGCACTCCGAAGCTGCCCGTCGTTAATCTCCGGCTGGTGCCAAAGCCATGTATGTTGGTGTAGTCGATGTTAGCCGAACCGGTGACTGTCGGGCGCCAGCCCGACTTGGCGATGGCCACGCCCTCATCGGTGACGCGAACGCCGGCGCGGGCCGCGTTGAGCTGCGAATTGTACTGATAGGCTTTGGCGAGCGCGCCCGTGATGGTTTCGGCGGAGGCGGCCAGCGGCGAAAGCGCGGTGGCCGAAACAAGGATAGCTACTAAAATACTCTTGCGTAGAGGCGGCACGTTATATCCCTCATTCGTTTTGCATGGGAACCACGCCACGCCAACCTACCCTTACGGATCGGCCAGCGCCGCGTTGTTTATCGTTCCCCCGCTGACGGCCTCCCAAAAACACCCGGTTAACCAAATCAGCAACGATTGTCAGGCGCAAGCGATCATGACAGCGCCTTCGCTGCAAGGCAAAAACGCTCAGAATTCAAATGCGTGAGCACGTTCGAAGCCCGGTAGTGGCTTAATTGCCGCATTAAAGGCACGCCTTCCGGTTACAACCCCCCCTGCCTTGACAAACAGCCGGGCCACGCCAGAGTTGCCACGCCCTTCGACCGCAACCAGGCGTCCATCTTCCGCGAGCTGGTCGAGCAATGCCTGCGGCACTTCCTCGACGCTGCCGCCGATGAAGATGACGTTGTAGGGCCCTTTGGCGGCCTGCCCTTGCGGCAGCGGCCCGGTAACGACCGTGACGTTTTGGCAGCCAAGGCGGGAAAGTGTTGATTTCGCGGCCTCCGCCAGCGCTGCATCGCTCTCCAGCGCGACGACGGAACGCGCGAGCCTGGACAGCAACGCGGCGGAATAGCCGGTGCCGCAACCGACATCGAGCACCGAATCGCTCGCGTCGATCTCGGCCAGCTGCAAAAGCTTGGCGAGCGGCGACGGCTCCATCAGGTAGCGTGCGCCGCTGCCATCGGCGCCGTCGGAAATGCGGATGTCTTCATCGATATAGGCCAGATCCTGCTGTCCGGCGCCGACAAAGGCCTCGCGCGGAACGCTCAGCATCGCTTCGATGAGCGGCGCGCTGGTCACGTCCGTGGTGCGGATCTGGCCGTCGACCATCTTCACGCGGCGTTCGGAGAAATCAGCGTTCATGTCCCAACAATCCGCTCCCCGCGCCAGGCGCGCGGCCAAAACTTCAACCGGAACCCCGCTCCGGCGCGATTGCGCTGGAGCCCGCAAGCATCTGGAGGCCTCGCCCGGAATCGAACCGGGGTGCAAGGATTTGCAGTCCTCTGCGTAACCACTCCGCCACGAGGCCTCGCAATGCTCCCGGCGTTCCGAGCGAACTCATTATGTTGGCGCTCAAAGGTCGTCAAGCGCTCGCGCGTCATTCCCGGCGCTTTCGCATCGAGCGCCAAAGTGGTGATTACCAATCGGTTTCATGGGTCCGGAATCACTGCGGCGGAGGCCGCCCCGTGCTCTCAGTCGGGCCGCCGCCGGCGTTCCCACCAGACGACGAAACGCCGCCGGTGGCGTCGGATCATCGCGAATTCATAGGATAGAACCAGGAGACCGAGCGGAATCATCCAGAACCCGAGTATCGGCAGAAAGCCCAGAAGCCCGCCGAGCGTAAGCAGCATGCCGATCGCGATTCGCCAGCCGCGCGAGCGCGGCATGGTGAACTCGCGGCCGAAGATCGAAATCTTCCGCGCTGGGGCGTTGTCATCATCCGCTGCGGTCATTCAAGCCAGATCCATCTGCTGCCTAAGCCATGTCAAGACGACAACCGGCCGCTTTGTTCCGTGCCGGTGTGAAGCCCTTCATATGTGGGCGCGCCGGACGATGGCACAAATAGCCGCATCAAAAACTGGAGAAAAATTGCGAAATGCTTCTTTGCAAAGCCGAAAGGTGTTTGCTATAGGCTGCGCCACTCACGTCAGAGCCTCCGTTCCCCGGTAGCTCAGTGGTAGAGCAACCGGCTGTTAACCGGTTGGTCGCTGGTTCGAATCCGGCCCGGGGAGCCAATTGCTAGTCTTTTGGCATGCTCGACATTCTTTCAAGGCCTTGAAATCCCTTCGCAATTCAGACGCATACGCCCGAAGGGCGCTTTATCACGCCGAAATTTGCTAATCATTCCGCTAAACAATTTGCCAATCATGCCCGCCATCGGTATGTTGAATAAGACAGCGTACTTAGCTGGAATTGGTGGGCACCCCGTGAACCTGACCCTGCGCAACCGCACCTATCATATCGTTCGCCGCGTGCCGAAGCGCTACGCCCCAATCGAACCTCGGAAGCAGGTATGGATTAGCCTGCACACCGACTCGAAAACCGTCGCGGAACAGAAAGCGCCGACCGCATGGGCTCACATGGTCGAGGGCTGGGAGGCCAGCCTTGCCGGCGCAACCGACGATGCCGAGAGACGGTTTGCAGCGGCGAAGGAATTGGCCGCCGTGCGCGGCTACAGCTACCTGCCCGCTGATCGAGTCGCCCAACTCCCCCGGGAAAAACTGCTTGAACGTGTTGAGTCGGCCCTAAAGCTCAATGGCGACGCCGCCAAGATCGAGGCCCGCGCCGTACTGGGCGGCGCTCGCGAACCCGGCATCAAAATCAGCAAGGCGCTTGAACTGTATTGGGGCTTTGCCAAGCAGGACACGATAGGCAAGAGCGAGGATCAGCTTCGCCGCTGGGAACATCCCCGCAAACGTGCCATCGCCAACTTGATTGAAGAGATCGGCGACAAGGAACTTTCCGAGATCACGGGCGACGATATGCTCGACTTCCGCGAAACATGGATGGAACGGATCGCGGCCGGCGATGCCCAGCCCGACACCGCCAACAAGGATTTCCAGCACATCGGCAATATCCTTCGCACCGTGGTCAAGATGAAGCGGCTAGGACTGGTCCTGCCGCTGGACGGTCTCACCTTCAAAGCCGACAAGGAGCGGAGCCGCCCGCCTTTCTCGGTCGACTGGATCAAGAGCAAGCTGCTTGCCCACGGCGCTCTGGATAGCTTGAACACCGAAGCGCGGTGCATCCTGCTTGGCATGATCAATACCGGCTATCGACCCGGCGAAGCGGCCGGGCTCATGCCGCACCACATCCGACTTGACGTGGACGTACCGCACATCTCGATTGAGCCGGAAGGCCGGCAGCTAAAGAACAAGGTCAGCCAACGTGTCATTCCGCTGGTAGGCGTGTCGCTCGAAGCGTTCAAGCAATGCCCGCAAGGCTTTCCGACCTATCGTTTTAAGGACAAGATCAGCGACACCGTGAACAAGTACCTTCGGGAACATGACCTCTTAGAGACACCGGAACATGTGCTCTATAGCCTACGGCACTCATTTGAGGACCGGATGATTGCCGCCAAGGTCGATGACCGTATCCGGCGCGACCTGTTCGGTCATTCGCTGGGCAGGGAACGCTACGGCGAAGGCGCGACGCTGGCGCACAAGCGACATCCTTCAGAGCTTCGCCCTCTGAGCGGCGACGATTGCGCGGGCGCGGGCGATAGGATCGCCCCTCGCCTCTTCGGCCGCAATCTCGGCTTCTAGCCGCGTGAAGATGGGCGCATAGACAGCATCTTCGACCACAAGCCCCGCAACGAACGCGTGGGCGGCTTTGAGCCGGGCCAGCATGGACCCGTTGTCGTCGGCTATGGTTGAAGAATGCAGCATGGCCAGGCAACGTTTTTGAACTGGGTGCAAACTCAGCGGCGCACTAGATGCGCACCAACCCAGACCGCAGGCCATACCGCTAAGAACAGCGCCGCCGCCACCAATGCGGCCGGCCTGCCCCGGCGAAGGTCTTCCACCACGGCGCGGGAGTTCGCCGACACTGCCGGGCCGGCGTCGCAATTGGTGACGATACCCTGAATGAACAGCAGGCCACCGCCGACCCAGAGCGCGCCCGCC
The DNA here is from genome assembly GCF_020165275.1 of Mesorhizobium sp. Ca11. NCBI lineage: Bacteria > Pseudomonadati > Pseudomonadota > Alphaproteobacteria > Hyphomicrobiales > Phyllobacteriaceae > Mesorhizobium > Mesorhizobium sp. Ca11. Next base: position 298,402 of record NZ_JAIUHU010000001.1, read on the forward strand.
AGTAAAATCATGTCTGTTGTCGTCATCGGAAATCCCCGTCCGTTTTTGATAACGGCCGGAGTGTATGAGGCTTCGGTCGAAATACAATGTCAGTTCAAAATCTGGACCAACAGCCTTTCCGTCATCCAACACTGTCTTCGTCAACGGGTCTTTTGGATTTTGCAACGGGGTGCAAACTATTTCCCGAAGGCGAAACTGTAAACAATGGTGAAAATCGGCCGACAGTGCTAGGTAGAGGTGCTCGACCAAGGCGTGCATTGAGCGGTGCGCGCTTCGGTTTCTAGGCGGCGGCACCGTGGTTCTGATCCTCCACCGTGTCGCCGCCTCTCAAAAGGATCAAAAGCCATGTCTACCGACAACGCCCCCTCACGCCCGCAGTCCATCTACGATGCCGTCCACGATAAGGACAGGCTTTGGCTTAGCCCCAAGCTACGAGAGCTTTGGCGCGAAAAGCCGACCGATCCGCTCTATCAAGAGAGCATTCGACGCCGGCTTTCGCGGTGCTGGAAACCGGTCCTGAAGGATGCAGAGCTTTCCGTGGTTGACGAGGTAGTTGACCAGACCACCAGTAGCGGTCACGAGGCTTGGAACTTCTCCAACAAGGGGCTGTGCAGAAGAACTGGCCGTAGCTCGTCCACGGTGCGGCGTGCTCTCGGCCGGCTCAAAGAAATTGGCCTTCTCGTTGTCGATTACGGACAGGGAGACAAGCTGATTATAACGCTCAACCTCAACTGGGAGCCGCTGATAGAAGCGCTGCCAATCTTACAGGACAGGGCCAACGCCCGCGCGACCGTCTCACAGAGAAACAAGAACGCCGTCGCCGCGAGAGAAGGTAGGAAGGTCAAGCCCGTTTCTACGTGGGCGCGGCAGGTGCAGTCTACGACACCACCCCCAATCACCCATGATTGCCCCCCCATCACCGATGATTGGCCTCCCCTATCACCGATGACTGCCCTCCCCCAATCACCCGTGATCGCCAGAGAGCTAGAAGGAAGAGAGCGGGAAGAAATCCAGCTAGAAGCTAAAGAGCCCTCGTCGCCTACCGGCAACGAGAGGCCGGCTCCGGCCAAAGAGACCGCTCATCCTATCCGGAGACGTGTTCGCCCAGTCGTCCCACCTGCAAAGTTCGCCGGGGAAGAAGACGCCTTCGGCGGGCTACCGCCAACCCCCCGTTGCGCGCACCCCCCTTTGGAGGCCCCGATCTCGGCCCATGAAGCAGACCCCGAATGGTTACGCCGCACCAATTGGAAGGAAGAGCAGCGCCGCGCCAACGAGAGATGCCTAGCGGCGCTTCGCCGAATGACTGGTGGAGACGCACCGATTACCCGGCAGCCACCTCACCTTTGACGGGATGATGCTGTCCCCTCAGAAATCGTGCGGGCTCCAATCCGTCCGCGCACGCCCCGGTTGCCTGATTGGCGTGTCGCGGAACCTGAACAGGTGGTTGCTGTCGGTTTGGCACCTCTTGTAGTCGCCCTCACCCACGATGAAGCTGAAGAGCTTGTCGCGGTTCAAGCAAACTGGGCAGACAAAGTGGATGGGTTGACCATTGGCGACATCCTCTTACAGCTTGAACACCATGTCGCGTTCGCCGGTCTGAAAAAGCTCATATCGAGCCTTCTCATTCTCGAAGTCGTCTTGCCGCTTCAATTCGCGGATAAGGCCTTTGATAGCTTCGCTAAGCTGCACGTTCATCATGTTCGCGGCCGTGAGTTCGGTTGCGAGCGTATTCAAAAGGGTCTGAGCTTCACCGTTGGCTTCGCCGTTACCGGGCTTTTTCTCGGACTTCAGCAGCTTCTTCACGGCCTCGACGGTGGACACCGCTTTACCGGTCGCGCCCAACGCGGTGCTCGCAAGGCCAAGCACGCTTTCAAACGTACTGAAATCCATTTCGATCAAATCTCCAATTGCGGGGACCGAAATCTATCGCCGTCCGCTTGCAACCAACAAGCAAGGCCGGGGAGTGATCAACAACCTCCGTCGACGCAGTGGCAGCTTCGCGCGGCGAACGACACACGAGTTTGCCACCAAGACAATTTGCAACCGGGTGCAAAAAAATCGCGGCCCCTGAATTAAGCTTGGGGCATGCCAGTATTACCCGCCACTCGTTTTGCCAGCCTCGCCAGCGTGGACCGCGAACATCCCGTTGCCGAGACTATCGTGTTCCAACTTTGGCCGCCCTTAAGCATGTTCAGGATCGCGTTGTTGCGTGTCTTGTCTTCAGGACGACCTCGGTATTTGCCCTCTTCCTTGGCCTTTGCGATGCCCTGGCTCTGCCTGCGGCGTCTGTCATCGTAGTCCTTCCGGGCAATCGCCGCGATCATGTCCAGCATCATGCTGTTGATCGCGTCCGCCATCCTAGACGTGAACTCGTCGGCACTCTCTGATGCCATGCCCCAACTTGTCGGTAGATCGAGAGCGACAACTTTGACTCGCCGCTCTCTAAGCTCGTCCTTCAGCTTGCTCCAATCTAAGCTGTTTAGCCTGCTGAGCCGATCCACCTGCTCGATCAACAGAATGTCGCCCGGCTGGCAGTCTGAGAGGAGTCGAAAAAGTTCGGGCCGCGCAAGCGAAGCGCCACTTTCATTTTCCAAGTAGGTAGCCGCAATTTGCAGACCGCGTTCCTTGGCAAACGCAAGTAGGTCGCCCTTGGCACGGTTTGCGTCCTGCTCTTTGGTTGATGCTCGGAGATAAGCGCGGACGAACATTATGAGACCCCGGTTCGATAAGAATGGTCTCATATTGGCTGGTACGATTAGGGTGGTCAAACGTTATTATAGAACCACCAAAAAGAGCGGTCCGCTAAGGGCATACCCTGTTGAAACAAGCCTATCGCCCCTCGCGTCGGTAGCGTTGAAAATTGTTAAAGAGGCCGGCGAAGCGCTTGCCTGCAGCATAAGGTAGGTGCAGTTTGGGAAATCATCTGACCCTTTCTTATGGTCGTCTGTCGCATTTTAAAACCACAGGTCTGGCATGCTTTATGAGAATACCGGGTTGGGCAAAGCTCTCGGGGAAAACAGACTTCCATCCGCATTAATTGACCTTTTCGGCGACCTTTACGACCCTCTAAACGCTCGCTTCCTCATGCAGGAAACGACGATCATCGATTTTAAGGAAGAGGTTCCATCGAACTTCTCGGGCTCTTATGGCGCCGGTATCTTGAGGTTAGCCATCGCGTTTTACAATACCTATGGCGGGTTCATAGTTTTTGGGGTGGTGGACAGAACTTTTACTCCGATTAAAACAGCCGATATATTCAACATCGAAGCCTTTAATCGTTGCCTTTCGGACTTCACGGGTCGCCAGATCGAATGCAGCTTCCGGCGCTATCCAACTAACCACGATGAGAATGACCTTGCCGTTCAGGTCGTACTCGTTCCGCCGAGAAAGTTCGAAAAACCCGCCCGACTCACTAAGAGCCTCGATAAATATCCCTTGAACACTCTTTGGGTGAGAGACCGACATGAAGTCCTTGAGGCGACTTCCAGGCATCTTTCGCTGCTTTATAGCGACCGATCAAGATACCTTCAGGCGACGGACACGCCATCAACAATCGTTCACAGATCGCTGCCTCCATCACCTGCCACATTGGAAGAATTTGTCGGCCGTTTTTCGCTAATGAACGACTTGTGGGAGTGGCTTACATTTGGGAACCAACCACGCATTTATCTTCACGGGCCAGGCGGTAGTGGCAAGAGCACACTCGCATACGAATTTGCCAACTCGGTTGCTGACGCGGCACTCCCGATCCGCACCAGAGGCCAGAACACTGTTGATTACGTGATCTTCCTATCCGCGAAGGAGACTGCCTTTAGCCCAATGGATCGAACTGCACGCCGATTTGAGCAAAGAGATTTCAATACGGCGACAGAGCAGTTCGCTCAGATACTTTTCCACAGCGGGATGGTGTCGGAAGCGGAAATCGCAGGCCTTTCCGAAGATGAAATCGAGCGCCGTCTCGATGAGCTTTTTGAGAATTTTACCGGCGTGATTGTCATAGACGACATCGACGCGCTGTCCCGGCGAAGCGTAGACACCGGTGAGGAAGCATTGTTCATCAAGGCCGCGCAGGCGGGTGGCCGAGTGAAAATTATATATACGTTGCGGTACGCGCCACCCTATGCCTTAAATTCTGCACGCGAGGTGCCAAGCCTCAACTTCTCGACAGAATTTCATACCTTTGTAGGCATTTGCTGTACTCAGTTCGATGTTTCCCCTCCGGTTGAAGGAGTGACCATAGAATTGTTTGAGCAAAGCGCTGGATTGCCACTGCTGATCGAAACTATTATCGGGCTTAGGCGTACATGCTCTACTTACAATGATGCATTTGCAAGCTATCGTGCGCGAGAAGGCGACGTCGCACGGCGGTACCTCTACCAGCGAGAGTATGACCGCCTTGAAACACGATCAAAGTCACGGCAAGTACTGGCTGCGCTTTCTCTTATAAATTCTCCCGTGACATTTAACACTATCGCCAACGTCACTTCTCTATCTCAATCTCAGGTGCGAGACGCGATTACTGAGACGAAGGGAATTTTTCTTCGTACATCAGAGGCCGCTGGAGGAGATACGCTGTACGACGTCACTACCCCATCACTAGCGTATCTTCAGCAAGTTTCGAAAAACCTCCCCTATTATCCAGCCTTAGAAAAAGCAGTTCAGCATTTCAAGCAGGAGGCAGTACGAACTTCGACTGGGGACGCAGCGATACTTTTTCAACTCAAAAGGCTTGCCCGAGAAGGCAACTTCGAGCGTATTGTGGAGGAAGCTAGAGCTATCTCAAGCAACAATACGATCTGGGGAAATCCACGGTTTCTTGGCCTGTTGGGTCAAGGTTATTCCGCCCGGGGCGGCACGAGTGCAGAGGACGCACGCGAATGTTTTCGTCGGGCTTTCGCACTTCATGACCGCGACATCTTTATGCTCCGGTCTTGGTATCGGCTTGAGTTCATGGCGCCCCATACAATCGACAATGCTGAAAGACTTTGCAACGACGTGCTGGCTACAGAGGGACTGCCTCCTCGATACCGCTCGGAGTTCCTCTCCAAGCTGGGTCAAGTACTGGAAGTTCAGTCAAGATCGCACGTCTACACAAACCGGGAGCGGGCGATTACGCTAATGAAAAGATCGCTAGCGGCCTACTTTGATGGCGCTTGGTTGAGCCGAAGCGTCAATCAGCTAGACGCGGGACTGCAAAATGAGTGGCTGACGCAGGCCACAGGCAAACTATTCCGAATGCTGGGAAATGACTTAGAGCCTTTGTTTCAATTCGTTGAAACGCTACCTAGCACGGGCCACGACGTCGATATGGAAGCCGCTACCATTCTGATTGAACCTTTGAGGCGCCTTAGATCCATCATCGGACACGCAGAGAAGGCCCGCCTTATTGGACTAGCAAATCGAACCGCTGCCAAGCTTTTGAAATCGCCTAAGCATCTCATTGCGGAGCCCGGCTTCAGCTACGTCCTTCAGTCGCTGCAAGAAATTTCAAAGTCGTGAGGAAGAGCTTGCTGGGCGGTCCGTCACGGATGATAGGAAGGACTAGGGTCGCAGTTCTCCCACTGCGGCGTATCACGGTGTCCTTACGAGGAGCGGCTTAATCCATGTCCGGCACGTCGCCAGCCGCGAAAAGCGTCTCCCCGCCGTTCGACTAAGCCGCCGAAGCTTATCTGACGGGCGGCTCTGTCCGGGTTGCGGGAGCGGCCTTCTGGCGCCTCTTTAAATCATCAGCGAGCACCCGCAGATGCTTTTCGATCAGGCAGAGCGCAGCGAGGCCGCCGCACAGAACCGACGCCACGATGAACCCAAGGGCAAGGCCGATCAATCCGCCGCTGTTGCCTAAGAGCACGCCGCCGCCGAGCGCGAAGATCAGAATGATGGCGACGGCCAAGATGGCATTGATGGCGGACAGTGTGTTGACGAGTGATCGGTTCATTTCTTTCCCCCTGTATTTACGTTGCCGTGCCGGCAGTGATGCTGCCTAGCAATATCCAATTTTTGGATAATCTAGATATCGGATTACCGGCGGGTTGATCACTGGTCAACCGTTCAATGCCGAAGTCGGTTCACTCCGAACGCCACAGAATGATTGCGGCGGCGCTGGCAAGTCAGCGGCGGGCAAAAGGGCTATCGCAGGCCGAAGTCGCCAAGGCTCTCGGTAGGCACCAGCCCTTCATCGCCAATATCGAAAGCGGCGAGCGCCGAGTTGATCTCGTCGAACTCTTAGACATCGCCGGAATAATCGACTTGGATGTTGTCGCGCTGGTGCGCGATCTGGAAGACAAATCCGAGCCTGGCGAGGCAAAATAGAGCTGGCAACGCAGTTCGATACCCAGGACATTGCAACCAGTTTCAAAGTTCGGCCGTGACGACGGTTGACTGCCACTCGGCGGATGCGTGCATGCCCTTTCCGCATTTAAAGACTTTAGCGGGCCGTAGCCTCCGGTTCACCTGCAACAGTCAACTTCAGTGTTCCCGGTCACGAATGAAAGGCTCTGAGCCTCCGATAAGTCATGTCCCACCTCGATGCCGGCAAGCGTTGATAGCGTTTTCCACCACCCGATCTTGTATTTTGGCGCAATCCTGTTGACTCAATTTTTCCGCTAAATTAGAGAGGATTTCATGATCCAATTTAGGAGGCTGTCATGCTGAAAAAGAATGATCGACCCATCCACGGCAAGGAAGGGCTTTCCGACTCGTCAAAGCGCGAAAAGTTCGTCGAACTTGCGGAAAATCGCACTCGCAACGCGATTAAGGCAATCCGCACGATTGCTAAATTGGGAAACAAGAACGCCTATGACTACAGCGAAGCGGACGTGAAAAAGATCGCGAACGCATTGAACAAGGAGGTTGAAGCCCTTCGTGCCCGCATGACGGCATCCGGAGGCAAGGAGGTTGTGGACTTCGAACTTTAACCAATCCGATGACTAGCGGCGTGGGAGAATTTGGACGTGCAGAATAGAGATTTGCTACTGGATATCCTCGCCGCCGAGAGCGAGGCAGATTTAATCAAAGTTCTTTCAATAGACGGTGTTTTAGAAGACAGCAATCGTTGGAGGCCGCTTGGTGCATTTCCAAACAATCAGTCGATAGTTCATGCCCAACAGAGCAGCCCGGCCGCCGCACTGGTTGAGAAATTTACAAACAGCCTAGACGCCATTTTGCTCAAGCATTGTAAGACCAAGAAGATTGACCCCCGTTCAGCCGAAGCGCCTCAGTCTATGAAGATAGCTGTAGCCGACTACTTCGGAGATCTATCGCAGAAGAGCCGGGATGAGATCCGATCCATCGCCGAAGATAACCTGGTGCTCTATGCGACAGGCGGTAGGTCGCGGCCGTGCCTGTCGATCTATGATGCCGGTGAAGGCCAACTTGCGCAGAACTTTCCCGAGACTTTCTGTTCACTAATCTTCAGCAATCAAGAGGGCTCTTACAAGGGCGCGGTTCCGTTCGTACAAGGCCGGTTTAACATGGGCGGCACTGGGGTTCTGCCCTTCTGTGGCGATGGCCGGAAGATGCAGCTGATCGTGTCCCGTCCACCGCCGGAGATCGCTGGGCCAAATGCGGAATGGGCATTCACTGTCTTTTGCTTTTTCCCGTCAAAATCGAGCCCCGAATGGCGCTACATGGTCGGCACCGACGGGAACGTGATGACAGCAGGTGTTGCCGACTTGGGTTTGGTTCCGAAAAAGGGAGCAAAAGCCGGTGAAATCTGCGCGCCTCGCGAACGCATGGTTTCGAGCGGAACCCTCATCAAAATGTTCGACTACAAAGCACCCCGCTCGAATATTTGTGGCGAGCTCTACAAGAAGCTAGATGAGTATTTGTTACGCCCCATGCTCCCTCTCCGGCTTATTGAATGCCGCAAGGACTACAAAGCGAACGTGATGGCGGTTACGATGTGGAACCGCTTTGCGCAGTGGGCGTCAAAACTCGAACCAGGCTTCGAAGACGGTGCCAGCATACAAATCAAGCTATCGACGGGCGAGGTAATCCCCGCTGAAATCCGGGTTTTCAAGGCGACCCCAGCCGACAATGACGACCATCCGCAGACTGGACTTCGCGCGCTCATTAATGGCCAGTCACACGCAAAGCGAGATGCGCAGTTCTTTCGGTCGAATAAGGTGGCCAAAGAGCACATTGCTGGCAGCATGCTTGTGACTTTGGACTGCACGAACCTCTCCCAAAGCTCGCGCAACAATCTATTCATGAGCAACCGAGAGTCGTTTCGGGAAGACCTCCTCTTGAACGACCTTTTCAAAGCCCTTCAAGGCGAATTGAGAGGCCACGAAGGGCTCATAGAACTCAACAACAAGCGTTATGAGGAAAAAATTGCGAACGCGGTCACCGACGATATTGGGATCAGCGCTCTCGAAGACCTTCTCGCAGAAGATCCGGCACTGGCCAGCTTGTTCGGAAGCGCCCATCCCGGCAAGGTCGCCGCGAAGGCGGCAAACGGCCCGTCTGGCTCAACCGTGAAGGACAAACCGCTTCCGTTCATCGGAGCCGAGTTTCCGACTTATTTCAAGCGCGCCGATGGCACGACGACGGTCAAGATTGACTTGCCCCGTTCCGACGCGACCCGTGTTGCCTTTCATACCGACGTGACGAACAACTATTTTACTCGGCCAAAGAATGCTGGTGAGTGCGTTTTCGTTGGCCCGCTACAGCCGTCGCTCCATCTCTTCAATGGCAAGCTAACGCTAACCTTTAGGCCTGACAAATCGATTGCAGAGGGAACTACCTTCACTACGACGGCGACGATTGTCGATCCGGCCGGCCACGGGCCATTCAAACTGACCATCGAGGCAACTATCGTAGCCCCAAGGGAGAAAACTGAAAAGCAACCGCCTAAGGACCAAAAGGTCGATATGGGGCCGAGCCGGCCCGCCATCATAGAAGTAGAAGGCGACCCCGACGATCTGCCCATCCGGGTCGAAAGAGATCCAAAGACGACTCGGTTGACGATTACAATTAACACAGGGTCGCGCGTGCTGGCCGAAGCGAAACAGCTCCGCGCGCCAGAGGAAGAGCCGGCCGTTAGGTTTGTGTTTAAGTTCGGGCTGGCGCTCGTTGCAATGGGTATGATCGAAGCAGCCAAAAGTACGCCCGAGTGGGAGACAGAGGAGGTTACCTGTCGCGCACGGATCGACAAGTCAGCGTCTGCAGCCGGTCGCGTTATTGTGCCGTTGTGCCTGACGTTGCCAAAGAAGCTGCCGAAGGTTGCATGAGAGCGCGCCGAGCCCGTGACGCAATAATCCCAGCATCGCTCAACCGATGCAGAAGAACAACTTCTTTGCTGGCGGGGGTATCACCTTGCTGATCGGAATACCATTTTCTATTGGGAACGTTCCGCCAAAGTCGACCGTCGAGCTCTCTCGCTAGTGACGGCAAAAAGACCTCGCTGAGGCCTGCGGCCTCCATCGCCTGCAAATAGCGTTGCAACTGCCATTCTGGCTCATGAAACGCTAACATTTGTACGAACACGGTATCGCCGTCGCAAAGCGCTGCGACAGACGACATCGTGGCCTGGACCTTGGCGAAATAGCCGGACTTTTCGGGTTTCTTCCGATCGCCCATTGTATAGTAACTGGCTCCTGCGCCATCGAGTTTCTTCGCGATCCAAAAGGGGGCTGCCGTTTCGCGGCCGCCGCCAACCTGCCATCTATGGTACAGAACGTGGACCCCAGGATACGGCGGTGAGGTCACGACTACACGTGGTGCGCGAACCGACGCAAGCCGCGCATCATCTTCAATGCCGGCCGCGCTTCGAAATAGGATTTGTGCTTTCGGCCTTTGCTCGTGCATGGCGACGGCCTCGCGGAAGCGCCGCGCTCCAGTCACCATTTCACGCGCGTTCTTGCCGAACAACTCGCGCATTGCGGGAACCGAAATCACTGTTCTGCGGCCGTCCAAGGCCATCTGCGCAGTGCGAAGCACTACACAGCGACCAAAGTCCTCAAGCTGCGGTGGGAGGCCCATGGCGCTAGCTAAAGCCTGCTCCACAGCCTTCCTAGCTCGCCAACGCTGCGGATGGTCGAGGTGCTTGTAATAACCCCTATCATAATAGTCGGCGAAATGGATCGATGGACGGCGGATATCTATAGCGTCGGGCAGAGCTTTCGCCCAGCAATCTAGCAGCAGAAGCTCTTCGTCGGAGAAGACGGTTGTCTTCACTGTTGCGACAAATTCGGCCAACGAACTTATGTCGACGCCTACCGCATCTCGACCCAGAGCTAGAGCTTCGACCAGGCTAGTCCCGCCTCCGACATGCGGATCCATGATGAGATCACCAGGTTCGGAGAAAGCTTCGATAGCCGCTCTCGCGAACGACTGCGAGAACCTTGCGGGATAGCGGTAGAAGGTATGGGTTAACCCCCGAACCGGCTCTATATCCCGAGCTCCAGCAATCAACCGGACCTCATCTTCTGCGCGTATTTGGAGGAACTTGGTCACGAGATTAACCATCTGTCAGAAGGAGCGAACTCGGCCGCCGCAAAGCGCTCCGAAATTGTCGAGAAGGTAAGCTGATATGGTTAATGGATGGTGGACTTAAAACGGCGCTTGCTCCCATTCGCCTGAGCGCCGAGGTCGGGTGCCCTGTTCAGACTCGGCTGCAATCGTACCGCCTTGCGGGGGTGCGTATCCCACAAAGTAACTGCTTTCCACCGATTTAGCATTCTAGGAATAAATACCTTTCCTTGGTAGACTTAGCGGAGATGAAGGCTCTGTCAACCAGCCTGGCACATTGTCGCCCGAGGGAACTTTGCAGCGTGGATACCTTGTGCTCTTTCGAACACGTCCGCGATGTCGGCCCCGTGCTTAGCGCGTAGCATTGCGGCCAAGTCAATTGGCTTCACGGAGAGTGCGCAAAACCACTCCTCACCGGTTACGGCGTACCTTTCTACGATCCGGTTCCAAAGAACCGGTTGCCGGAACCGGCGATGCAAGGCCATGTGAATTGACTGGCAGATCGGATACGGCAACCACGGGGCGTAATAGTCCTCACAGTGCATTTGGAGGTTTTCCGTGGAACCCGAGATTGAGCATCGCTCGGGCTTTGCCAACCAGCCATTGTCGATGAAGTGGTGTATGAGTTGCCAGCCGCGAACTCGCTCCTCGTGAGTGAAGCCGTTGTAGTCAGGCATCCGTGGCCACTTCCATTCCGGCAGGCCAGCGGGTTCGAAGAGGGTCATAAGTTTTGCAACCGGGTTCAAAATCCAGCAGGCTTAGCGGCCATGTTAGCTATACAATTTGCTATACAAAACGCAACGCGTCGACAAGCTAACTAATTGATTTTTCCTTATCTTATTTATGGCGTGGCTCCGGCCCGGGGAGCCAACATTTCCAAAACATCTAGAGTTTTCAGGAACAAACGAAAAACGGCTGGTCTATAGCATACCTAGCCAACTCGATTTCGCTAGGCGTCGACCCTAAACCGGAATCGCCGAAGGAGAGAAATCGCCATCGGCCACCTTTTTGATGAGCTGATCAGCCTGCAGGCCAAATCAGGAAGAATTCCCCCTTTTCAGCTCCTCGTGGCCTTTATGTCGGCGACCAGGCTCTTGAGGAACTCGACGTCAAGGGCTGGATCGTCGCAATAGTCGACCTCTCTCGCCCTCACCTTGACGAGCAGGCCCTTGAAGCTCTTGGCCCGGGTGTTCATGAGACGATCGTGGGCACGGACGAATGCTTCGGCCCGCTTCTCTTCCTTCTCCTCTGCCTTCTCCCGACGGGTCCTGGCGCGATTCTGCTCCACCTCGGCACGATCTTCCTCTTCTTCTGCCGCCGCCGTGCGAGCCGTGGCCTTGTTCCAGCACCGGCTCGCAGCGTTCAGCTTCACCTCCAGTCGCAGGAGCTTTTTGTCGGTCATGACATGTCCTCTCTCCCAGAAAGACCTGCGCCGACTTGAGGACGTCCTTTGCGCTGCCGGAGCAAAGCAAGCCCTCGTCGCTCGTGCTTGTATACCGCGAACGCTTGTCGCTGACGGCCAATCATCGCAGAACCCATCAGGAGCTAGCCCGTAGGTCGCCTATACGAAGCCCACCTCGCGGTGGCCACTCCTTTGGCTACGACAGCCGCCACAGCGGCTTTAAACGGCGGCCGCATCCATGCGGAATCGACCGCCTCAACCCGTCACCCGAGCGCATTGGGATCATTCCCTAGCGGGAGAACGGTGTGATGTGCTCATAGAGGGGAGGCTTCAGCCTCCCATCTTCTTGGCCATCGCGCAGAAGTCCGCGTGCGCCTTGTTGATGGTTGCGTCGCCGCAGTCTTTCAAAATCGCTGTACGCTCATCAGGCTTCATGGCCATCCAGGCAGTCTTGAAATCCGCCTCGGTTCTCAATGTTTTCATGCCAGCGTCGGTGAAGAACGGCGACATCTTGGCCGGGTCGTCGAGCGCAGACGTGCCGGTGCTACTACCGGCCATCGCGGCACTACCCATCATTGCGAGCGCAACTGCGCTCATGCAGAGCATCTTGATTTTCATTTGGATATCCTCCGGTTAGGTCCCAATGAAATGTGACCGTGACGAAAGAACGCGCAGTCATTCGAGACGTTCCCACGCGCTGCAAACAACCAAGGCGGTTGCGCCCGAATTACAGTGACGGTGCAGCCTCACATTGCTCCAGGAGCGCTGGCTCTGATCATTAGCCACCGTAATTCCGCCAAATCTGAAGCCTGGCATCTCGATTGCTCACCAATTGAACAACGCAGACAACGACGTTAGGCCCAACGGAATGGGCATTCAGTCCAAATTGCTGGTCTTCACGAGGCCAAATAACCTTGCGAAGGAAAGGCAGGGGCAAATGGCCTGGAAACGAGCGATTGCTGTCAAAGACTGGTCTTGCGCCATGAGTGACGAGATTGGCCGCGTGGTCTTGGCCATAAACTCGACCGAAGGTGAAACGACCTACGTTCTGATGACAACCTTCCAGGCGGCGAAAATGGCTCAGGAGCTGCGGTCGCCGAAGATGGTCCCCCGATACGACATGTAGCCAGGCCAGCGGGGTTCCTAACGCATGATTGTTGAATTCGCAGGTCCGGCTGGGTCAGGCAAAACGACATTTGCGCATGCGCTTTATGAACAGTTGCGGGCTCACGGACACCCTGCACGGATCGTTCTCACTGACCGGCGGGTTGTTCACCGATCGATGCTGGACCCCGGCGGCATTGTCACTGCGATGTGTCGAGTCGCTCGCGCGGCTGCACGCTCGATTGGCATGGCCTGTCGCCCATCCGCAAATGCCGTCGACTTCAGAATTCGCGCAAACCTGGTGCACACACTGCCTCCCAGAAACGTGATCTGGCGCATCAGGCTAAGTCAATACGTTCTCCGCCTTGCCCGCGCATGGCGCCAATCTGCCGCCAGCGAGGAAATTCTTATTTTCGACGAAGCCTTCGTTCAGGCGGTTTCGATGCTCGCCTGCTTCAGTGGAACAGCAGATGAGACGTGCCTTGCACACGCGCTGGATTTCATCCCGGAGTCGGACGTGGTGGTTAGAATCGACGCCTGCGAGCAACTTCTCATCGAGCGGCTTGACCGGAGACAGAAGAGCCACACCTTTGCCGAGCGTTTGTTCGAAACCGGATTGGACAAAAGGCTTCAGTCGGCCACCGTCGTGGCGCGCGTATGCGGCTTGCTGACGGCACGCGGCCGGTCGATCATTGACGTCGACGCCAACAATCAACGTGCACTAACGCTGGCGATCGACGAAATCGAAGAGGAAATCTTGGCGAGGTACAAACGCAGCTTGCACTCAGCAGCCTATCCGCCAATCCCGTTGGATTGAGTGGCGGCCTACAACGGACTTCCATTCACCGTCGGCGAAGACGGCTGCAGCCGCCAAACGTCTACACCCGCACGGGCAGTTCGGTCACCGTAGTTCCAGGAACAACCGTCGATTTATTGGCAAGGCGGGTCTTGGTTCCCACTGGCTGGCTAGGCATCCTCCATTCGTATGGCAAGAATCTTGGGTCGGGCTGATAGGCTCGATCTCAGCCGGAGCGTTGCGAGCCTTGCTGGTCAGGCCCGGCCTGACTGGTTCTACCCCGCCAGCCTTGCCGGGCCGCTTCGCCGAGGTGACGACCCGCTGTCGTCGCCGGCTAGGCCTCGTCCTCTTCGATCCCAATGCTGTCCCCATCGCCATGGACCTTGTTCCGGTCCCATTCGTTGGTGCTGTCGGGCGGCAGCATTTCGGATTTCGCGTTGCTTGTCCTTGCACGGCTTGGGACCTGTCAGATCGCGCGATGATTTAGGGTCGATTGAGCTTATCCCCGCGGTCGAACAGAATGCCAACGGCAGGCGGGCTCGAATGTCCTGCTGTGGGATGCAGCCGCCTGACTTGTAAGCGTTCGCCGCTGCTTGCCAGGGCCGGCGGCCCCGGTGCGAGGCTAGCAAGCCAGGTGGCTTGGGAGCGCGGCGGTTCGCCGTCGATGTCCGTCGTTGCCTTCATTCAACAGTTCCAGCAGCGCGGTACAATCGATCAGATCGTGAAACTGGGCGCTTGGGTCAAGCCGAAGGCAGGAGCCGTAAGATCGCAGGCTTCGCAGCCCCTGCATTTTTTGCAGCCTGGCCCGACGTTCCGCTTCTCCCGGCAATGGCCGAGTTGAGCTTTTGTCCTTTTCCATCGGAGACTGCATGAGCAGCCCCTCCCTGAGGTTTCGGTCGCAGCGACGATCCTATTACTCGCGCAGCGACGCTGCCATCATCCATTTGCAGGCCAATGCCTCCGGCGGGACTGAGGTGAACCCGGCATCCGGCGACAGGAACCTTTGCGGAAAACACCCGTTGACCCTGCTGCGAGAGGGGTCGACGATATCTGGGATCCGTTGCCTTGGACGCAAAAACTGCCAGAAAAGAGCGCGAAACCGCTCCCGCCGAAGAATCGCGTGCTCAGCCGCGGTCCGATCGGCAGCAACGCCCGCCGGGCGACGACAAGCGCGTCGAAGACAGACCCGTAGAAGACAAGCGCGACGACGAGCAGGCGCAAGACAGGCAGGCGAATGACGGTTCGCCCGACGGCAACAAGCCCGGTCTCATCAAACGCCACTCCTACATAGCGACGCTCATCGCGATCCTCGTCTTGTTGGTCGTCGCGGCGGTGGTGATCTGGTGGATCAACGCACGGCACTATGAATGGACCGACGACGCCTTCATCGACGCGCGAACGGTAACGGTCGGCGCGGAAATTGCCGGGCGCATCACCGACGTTGCCGTGACCGACAACCAGCCGGTCGAGGCCGGCGCCGTGCTTCTGCGCATCGACGACAGCGACTACCAGGCCTCGCTCAAGCAGGCACAAGCCGGCGTGGCGGCGGCGCAGGCCGAGATCGCCAACGTCCAGGCCCAGACCCAGGCGCAGAACGCCAAGATCGATGTCGCCGGAAAGCAGGTGGCCCAGGCGCAGGCCGCGTTCGAATTCGCCAAATCCGAGGACCAGCGCAACCGCGAGCTGCTCGCCAAGGGCACGGCGACGCAACAACAGGCACAGCAGGCCGCTTCGACCTTGCGCCAGGACCAGGCAGCGCTCGATGCCGCCAACGCCAATGCCGAGGCGGCGAAAAGCCAGGTTGCGGTTCTGCAGGCACAAGGCAAGAGCGCCGAGGCCAAGCTTCGGCAGGCTGAAGCCACCGAGGATCAGGCCAGGACCACTCTCGCCCGCACGATGATCACGGCGCCCGTGGCGGGCCATGCCACCAACATCACGGCGGCGAAAGGCACCTATGCGCAGCCCGGCCAGGTGCTGATGATGTTCGTGCCCAAGGACGTCTGGGTGAAAGCGAATTTCAAGGAGACGCAGCTCGACCTGATGCGGCCGGGCCAGCCCGTCGACATCGCCATCGACGCCTATCCGGAAAAGACCTTCCATGGCCATGTCGACAGCGTCCAGGCCGGCAGCGGCACGGCGTTCAGCCTGCTCCCGGCCGAAAACGCCACCGGCAATTTCGTCAAGGTGGTGCAGCGCGTGCCGGTCAAGATCGTCTTCGACCAACCGCCGGGCGTCTATCTCGGTCCCGGCATGTCTGTGGTGCCGACGGTCAAGGTCAGATGAGCGATGCCGCAACAGTCCAGGGCGACCAAAGCCGGTCGGCGGCCGGCGGGCGCAACCCATGGCTCATCGCGATCGTCGTCTCGATCGCCACCTTCATGCTGGTGCTCGACACCTCGATCGCCAATGTCGCGCTGCGCAACATTGCCGGCAGCCTGGCCGCCGGCATGGATGAAAGCACATGGGTGATCACCACCTATCTCGTCGCCAACTCCGTCATCATTCCGGTCAGCGGCTGGCTCGCCAGCGTCATCGGCCGCAAGCGCTATTACATGATCTGCGTGGCGACCTTCACGCTCGCATCGCTGCTGTGCGGGCTGGCCCCCAATCTGCCGACGCTGATCGCCTTCCGCATCCTGCAGGGACTCGGCGGCGGCGGCATGGCGCCGAGCGAGCAGTCGATCCTCGCCGACACTTTTCCGCCGGAGAAGCGCTCCCAGGCTTTTGCCCTCTACGGCATTGCGGTCATCGTTGCGCCAACGGTCGGCCCGACCATCGGCGGCTGGCTGACGGACAATTTCTCGTGGCATTGGATCTTCTTCATCAATGTGCCGTTCGGCATCATGTCGCTGGCGCTCGTGCAATGGCTGGTGATCGAGCCCGACATTCTCGAGCGCGAGCGCCGCGAGCGGCTGAGCAAGGGGCTGAAGGTCGACTGGATCGGCTTCATCCTGGTGGCGATGGCGCTCGGTTGCCTCGAAGTCTTTCTCGATGAGGGCCAGCGCAACGACTGGTTCGCCTCGACCTTCATCACCATCTTCGCCGTGATCTCGGCGGTGTCGTTCCTGCTGCTTGTTCCTTGGGAGTGGACGAGGCGCGATCCGATCGTCGACATCCGCCTGCTTTTCAGCCGTCAGTTCGGCATGTCGTTCCTGGTCATGATGGCGGTGGGCGCGGTGCTCTTCAGCACCACCCAGCTTTTGCCGCAGCTGCAGCAGACGACCTTCGACTACACCGCCACCCTATCCGGCCTGTCGATGATGCCGGGCGGCATCGCCATGCTGATGCTGATGCCGATTTCGGGCTTTGCCGCCGGTATCGTTCAGCCGCGCTATCTCATCATGCTGGGCATGTCGGTGGTCGCGGTCGCGCTCTGGCACACGACTTCGCTGACGCCCGATGCCAGCTTCGGTTTCTTCGCCTATGCGCGCGTCTATATGATGATCGGCCTGCCGTTCCTGTTCATCCCGATCTCGACCGCCGCCTATGTCGGCCTGCCGCCGCAGAAGACCGATCAGGCGTCCTCGCTGATCAATGTCGCGCGCAACCTCGGCGGCAGCATCGGCGTGTCGCTGTCCAACACGGTGATTGCCCAGAACGCCCAGTTCCATCAGTCGGTGCTGGTCAGCCACACTGCACAGTCGAGCGACACCTATCAGCAGACGCTTCGCCAGGTAACCGACCATTTCGTCGCCGAAGGCTCGCCGCTGGCCGAGGCCAGGCAACAGGCCGTGGGTTGGATCGGCCAGGAGATCGGCCGCCAGGCTTCGCTGCTCGCCTATGTCGATGTCTTCTTCTATTGCGCGGTAGCGACGGCGCTGCTCGTGCCGCTCGCCCTGCTGCTGCGGCCGCCGAGGCCCGGGGCAGCCAAACGGCAGGACAGTCCCGCCGTGTGACAGAGCCGCTTGCAAAAGGATGCTTGTGCGTCAATGTCGGGCGATGGTGCGGCAAATTTGGAGGGGACTATGCGCAACATCACAATATCGGCACTGCTGGCGATAGCCGCCGTCTACGCGACCGCGGCCAACGCTTTGGACAGCGGCAACACGCCGGTCGTGGTGACGCCGCTGGCGGCGAAGACGACGACCGCATCGGGCCAGCCGATCACGCTGCCGCAAAAGAATGTCGAGGTTCAAGTCTCGTCATACCAGATAGCCCCCGGCGCTACCCTGCCGGTGCACAAGCACCCCTTCCCGCGCTATGCCTATGTCGAGCAAGGCACGCTCAGGGTCGCCAATGTCGAGACCGGTGCCGCCAACACCTACAAGACCGGCGACTTCATCGTCGAGATGATCGGCCAGTGGCACCAGGCCACCAATATCGGCACCGATCCGGTAAAGCTGCTGGTGATCGATCAGGTCGAGCAAGGCGCCAAGAACACGATCCTGAAACAGTAGCCGGCGAGAGGCCCGCTTCGGAGCGGGCGCCCTCCTCCCACCTTATCCCCAGGCGCCCACGGGTTGCCGCGTGGTGGCGTTCAGGCGGTTGAACGCATTGATCAGCGCGATCTGGATCACCAGGGCGGCGAGCGCCTTGTCGTCATAGTGGCGCGCCGCTTCGTCCCAGACGTCGTCCGGCACCGCATCGGAACGGTCGGCCATGCGCGTCGCGGCTTCAGCAAGCGCAAGCGCCGCGCGTTCGGCTGCGGTGAAATAAGGCGTCTCCCGCCATGCCGACACGGCGAAGATCCGCTCGTCCTTCTCGCCGGCCTTCTTCAATTCACGCGCATGCATGTCGACGCAGACGGCACAGGCATTGATCTGGCTGGCACGCAGATGAACGAGCTTGCGCGTCACATAAGGCAAGCCGCCGGCTTCGGTCGACTTGTCGAGCGCCAGCAGCGCCTGCAGCGCGCCGGGAATGAGCATCACCGGATTCTTCAATCTTGCTTCCATCGTCGGTCTCCTCGGGTTCTTGCGGCCGGCAGGGCACGCAGAAATCAATAACCTTACAGTTATGAGTTATCCATAACTTTGCAGTTATGCATTGTCAAGCGGCTTCCATGGCTGGACCGATGGTTGCGGCTTTCGCGGCGGCGCGCCCGGTGCTAGGGCTGCCCATCTCATCGAAAGCACGGATGGAAGCCGGTGGCGGACACGCAAAGACCCCTGATTGAAATCTGCGTCGAAGGCATTGACGGGCTGCTCGCCGCGCAGGCCGCCGGTGCCGACCGGGTCGAGCTCTGCGCCAGCCTGATCGAAGGCGGCATCACACCGAGCATGGGTACGGTGCGCGCCGCGCTCGAAAGCGCGACCATTCCCTTCCATGTCATCGTGCGCCCGCGCGGCGGCGATTTCCTTTACAGCGAGGCCGAATACCGCTCGATGCTTGCCGATGTCGAAACGCTGCGCGAGCTGGGCGTCGCCGGCGTCGTCGTCGGCTGCCTGACCGCCGACGGCGCCATCGACGAGGCGCGCATGAGCGCACTGGTTGAGGCTGCCGGCCCGCTCAACGTCACCTGTCACCGCGCCTTCGACATGACGCGCGATCCGGCCGAGGCGCTCGAAGCCCTGATCCGCTGCAAGGTCGGCCGCGTGCTGACCAGCGGCCAACGCGACACGGCGGTCGAAGGCGTCGGGCTTCTGGCGGAACTCGTTCGCCAGGCCGGCTCGCGCATCATCATACTCGGCTGTGGCGCACTCGCCCCCGACACGATTGGCGAGGTCCGCAGGCGTACGGGACTGACCGAGATGCATTTTGCAGCACTTGCGGACGTGCCGAGCGCCATGCGCTACCGCAACCCGAATGTCGGCATGGGCGGCACCGACCTCGACCGCGAATACCGCAACACGGTGACCGATCAAGCCAAGGTGGCTGCGACGATCGCGGCCGCGAGAGCTTGATGGCGCAAGTGATGAGCAAGGAATTGTTGCCGATCGAACGCGTCTCACCCGCCGACGAGCCCGCGATCCTCGCGCTCAACAACCAGCATGCGGCGGAGCTGTCCTGGCTCGAGCCGGAACGGCTTTCCTTCCTGCTCGGCGAGGCTTTCTACACCCGCCGGATCGGCGCGCTCGAAGCCTTCATCCTATGCTTCGACCAAGACGCAAGCTACGACAGTCCGAACTTCCTCTGGTTCCGCGAGCGCTATACGCGCTTTGTCTATGTCGACCGTGTGGTGGTTGCGGCCGGGGCGCGCGGCCGTGGCCACGCCCGACGACTTTACGAGGATCTGTTCGAGCATGCCCGGCGCGCCGGCCAAGCAATCGTCACCTGCGAGGTCAACGCTGATCCGCCCAATCCGGCCTCCGACGCCTTCCACGCAGCGCTCGGCTTCGCCGAAGTCGGCGATGCGGTGATCCACGGCGGCAAGAAGTCGGTGCGCTATTGGGCGAAGCCCGTCGCCTGAAGATGCCTCCGAAGCCGCTGGCAAGGAAAACAAGCCGCAGCTAATATGGCCGTTCCGCTGGTTGGGGGGACGTCATGGCGAGCAATGTCTTCCGCTTCGACGAAAGCTGGGACATCCCTGAAGGCACGCCGCAGGAAGTTTGGGACGTGCTGTCGGACGCCCAGCTTCTGCCGCTCTGGTGGGGCGATGCCTACAAGGAGATCGAGCCGCTCGACAGGAAGGGCAAGGGCGTCGTCGGTGCGCGCGCCAAAGCGAGAGCGCGCGGCGCCCTGCCCTATGAGCTGAACTTCATCATCGAGGCCGCCGAGCTCGACCCCGGCCGGCTGGTGGTGGTGAAGACCTTCGGCGATTTCGACGGCCTGTGGCGGGCGGAGCTGTCGCCGTCCGGAGCAGGCACCCATGTCGATCTGGTTTGGCAGGTCACGGTCGAGAGGCCGCTCCTCAAACTTCTGGCGCCGATTCTGAGATCAGCCTTCGCCTGGAACCATCGCTGGACCACGCCGCGCGGCGAAGCCGGGCTCCGCCGCTACCTCGCTGCACAACGAGCGACGAAAACTGCTTAATCACCAGTTTCGGTTGAGCCAGCCGCGGGCGGGTTTCTCGACGATGTAGTAGCTCGCGAGCGCGCAGGCGAACACGGCCGCCAGCATCGGGATTGTCGCGCTGCCGCGCTCATCGACGAATTTGTAGAAAGGCTGCTGCCAGAGATAAAGCGAATAGGACCAGAGCCCCAGCATCACCATCGGCCGCGACGACAACGGCCCCGTCAGGTAGCCCCCCGCGAAATCGAGCGTGTTGACAGCGAGCGCCAGCAGCGGCACGCCGACAAGATAATGGATCGTGGTCGGCACCGGATCGAGGAACAGCAACACGCCGCCAACCGCCGCCGCAAGCGCCACATGCTGGTTTTGCAGGAAAGCCGGCAGGCGCCCGTCGGCCTTGAGCAGGCAGATCGCGGCCGATAGCAGGATCGAGGCGATATGCACGTCCGTGCGCCAGTAGGTAGTCTCATAGCCCATGCCGAGAACCCCGTACGAAATGGCGCCGTTGGCCATCGCCAGCAGCGCCAGCACCACCAGCAGCCGCACGACATTCGCCCGACCGGTAACCACCACGCTGATCAGCGCCAGCAGGATATAGGAATGCTCCTCGACGCAGAGCGACCAGATGTGGTCGAGCGCGCCGGCGCGGGTGATCAGGACGCCGGCGTAATTGTAGGTGAAGGTTAGCGCCGTCAGCGCCGCTTTCCACTTGAAGGCGATGAAGGTTCCGGTCAGGCCGATCATGGCGGCAATCACGAACATTAGCAGCGCTGGATAGATGCGCGAGAAGCGGCGCTTGAAGAATTTCTTCAGCGGAAAGCGCTCGATGAACAGGATTTCGCCCATCAGCCGGCCGCTCAGCACGAAGAAGAACTCGACGCCGAGCACGCCGAGATTGAGCCCTGGGACCGGAAAGAAATGGCCGACCAGCACCATGGCGATCGACAAGCCTCGCCAACCGTCGAGATAGGCCAGTCTTGCCCTGGCTTCCCTGTCGGTCGCGGCCCGCGGCAGGACAACGGACGCTGCGGAGATGTCGGTCATACCGTGCCTTCGCGACTCGAGGTTCGCATGCGAAACATTGCCCGCAGCCTGGACCATCTGGTATTCCCGCCGGATTTATTTTGCAGTGCGGGATAACTTTGTGCAAGTGCGAAGCCGCAATTCGACAGGCGTTTGCGCCTAAACCGTTGCCGCGGCGAAAGAAAAAGGGGCCGCGAGGCCCCTTCTTTCATGCATGGCGTCGCCGTTCAGGCGTTGGCTGCGGCCACGGCGCGCTTGGCCATCACCGCGATCAAATTGGCGCGGTAATCGGCGGAAGCATGGATATCGCTCATCAGCCCCTTTGCCGACACTTTGAGGCCGCCGAGCGCCGCGACATCGAAATTCTTCGCCAGCGCTGCCTCGATTTCCTTGGAGCGGAAGACGCCGTCCTCGCCGGCGCCTGTCACTGCCGCCCTCACCCCGTCCTTGCCCTTGGTCACGAACACGCCGACGATGGCGTAGCGCGAAGCCGGGTTGCGGAATTTCTGGTAGGCCGCCTTGGCGGGAGCGGTAAAGCTCACCGCCGTGACGATCTCGCCGTCCTTCAGCGCTGTCTCGAACAGGCCCTTGAAGAATTTGTCCGCCACGATCTCGCGCTTGTTGGTGACGATCGTCGCGCCCAGCGCCAGCAATGCCGCCGGATAGTCGGCCGCCGGATCGTTGTTGGCGATCGAGCCGCCGATCGTGCCCTTGTAACGCACCGCCGGGTCGCCGATCAGCGATGCCATATGTGCAAGCGCCGGGCAGGCCTTCCTCAGCTTCTCGTCGGTGGAGACGTCGTAATGCGTCGTCGCGGCACCTATGGTCACGGTCTTGCCGGACACCTTGATGCCCTGCAGGTCCTTCAGCCGCGAGACGTCGACGAGGTCCGACGGTGCCGCGAGCCGCGTCTTCATCGCCGGGATCAGCGTCATGCCGCCGGAGAGCAGCTTGGCGTCGCCGTTCTTCAGCAGCCTTGCGGCGTCGGCGACGGAGGAAGCGCGATGGTAGTTGACGGAATACATGTCTCTTTTCTCCCTTGGGAGCGAATAGGGAGTAGCGAATAGCGAGTAGGATTATCCATTTGCCGCATCGCTCTCCTCTTCCCTATTCGCTACTCCCTGTTCGCTATTCGCTATTCAATGCTTCGCCCGAATGGCCGACCACACCGTGGCGGGCGCCGCCGGCATGGCGATGTCGACGACGCCGAGCGCATCTGTGATGGCGTTGATGACCGCCGGCGGCGAACCGATGGCGCCAGCCTCGCCGCAGCCTTTGACGCCGAGCGGATTGCCCGGGCACGGCGTGTTCGAGGTCGAGACCTTGAAGGACGGCAGGTCGGCCGCGCGCGGCATGGTGTAGTCCATGTAGCTTGCCGTCAGCAGTTGGCCGCTGGCGTCGTAATGCGCGCCTTCCAGCAACGCCTGGCCGACGCCCTGGGCGATGCCGCCATGCACCTGCCCTTCGACGATCATCGGATTGATGATGTTGCCGAAATCGTCGGCCGCGACGAACTGGATGATCTCCGTCGTACCGGTCTCCGGATCGATCTCGACCTCGCAGATGTAGCAGCCGGCCGGGAAGGTGAAGTTGGACGGATCGTAGAAGGCCGTCTCCTTTAGCCCTGGCTCCATGCCCGCCGGCAAATTGTGGGCGGTGTAGGAGGCAAGCGCCACCTGGAACCAGGGCAGGCTCTTGTCGGTGCCCGCGACCTTGACCTCGCCATTCTCGATGACGATGTCGCCCTCGTCCGCCTCCAGCAGATGCGCGGCGATCTTCTTGGCCTTGGCTTCGACCTTGTCGAGCGCCTTGACGATGGCCGACATGCCGACGGCGCCGGAACGCGAGCCATAAGTGCCCATGCCCATCTGCACCTTGTCGGTGTCCCCATGCACGATCGAGACGGAGTCGATCGGCACGCCGAAGCGCTGGGTGACCAGTTGCGCGAATGTCGTCTCATGGCCCTGGCCATGGCTGTGCGAGCCGGTGAGCACCTCGATCGTGCCGACGGCATTGACGCGCACCTCCGCCGATTCCCAGAGGCCGACGCCGGCGCCGAGCGAGCCGACCGCCGATGACGGCGCCAGGCCGCAGGCCTCGATATAACAGCTCATGCCGATGCCGCGCAGCTTGCCCTGCTTGGCGGCGTCGGCGCGGCGCTTGGTGAAGCCGGCATAGTCGGCGGCTTTCATCGCCGCATCGAGCGAAGCGTTATAATCGCCGGCGTCATAGTTCATGATCACCGGCGTCTGGTGCGGGAAGGACGTGATGAAGTTGCGGCGTCGGAGTTCCGCCGGCGACACGCCGAGCTCGCGTGCCGCGGTCTCCATCGTGCGCTCGAGCACATAGGTGGCCTCAGGCCGCCCAGCTCCGCGATAGGCATCGACGGGCGCCGTGTTGGTGTAGACGGCGCGCACATTGGCGTGGATCGCCGGGATGTCGTACTGGCCCGACAGCAGCGTCGCGTAGAGATAGGTCGGCACGCAGGACGAGAACAGCGACATATAGGCGCCGAGATTGGCTATCGTATCGACCTTGAGAGCGGTGATGCGGTTGTCCTTGTCGAAGGCCATCTCCACCGTCGAGACATGGTCGCGGCCATGCGCGTCCGACAGGAAGCTCTCGGTGCGGTCGGCCACCCATTTCACGGGAACGCCGGTCTTCTTCGATGCCCACAGGCAGACGATCTCTTCCGGATAGATGTAGATCTTCGAGCCGAAGCCGCCGCCGACATCGGGCGCGATCACGCGCAGCTTGTTTTCCGGAGCGACATTGTAGAAGGCGCTCATCACCAGCCGCGCGACATGCGGATTCTGCGACGTCGTCCAGCAGGTATAGTGGTCTTCCGCCTTGTCGTAATGCCCGAGCGCCGCGCGCGGCTCCATCGCATTCGGCACCAGCCGGTTGTTGACGATCTTCATGCGCGTGACATGGGCCGCCGACTTGATCGCCGCGTCGGTCGCCTTGGCGTCGCCGAGCTCCCAGTCGAAGATCAGATTGTTCTCGGCCTCGGCATGGATCTGCGGCGCGCCGGGTTGGATCGCCTTCGTGGCATCGACCACGGCCTTCAGTTCCTTATAGGTGATCTCGACCGCTTCGGCCGCATCGCGCGCCTGGCCCTTGGTTTCGGCGACGACGACCACCACGGCATCGCCGACATAGCGCACCTTGTCGACAGCGAGCGGCGACCACGCGCCCATCTTCATCGGCGTTCCGTCCTTGGAATGGATCATCCAGCCGCAGATCAGATTGCCGATGCCGTCGGCCTTGAGCTCCTTGCCCGTCAGGACGCCGATGACGCCCGGCATGGCCTGCGCCTTCTTAACGTCGATTTTCTTGATCTGCGCATGCGCGTGCGGGCTGCGCACGAATACCGCATGCTTCATGCCGGGGACCACCATGTCGTCGACATAGCGGCCGCCGCCGGTGATGAACCTCTTGTCTTCCTTGCGCGCCACGCGGGCGCCGACGCCTTCGATACCCATTGCGGAAATTCCTCCGGAATTTAGGGGAGTAGTGAGTAGCGAATAGTGAGTAGGAAAAGATTGGAGTAGGGGTCGGTCACAGAGACGCCGACCATTCGCTACTCACTATTCGCTACTCACTCATCTCACGCTGCCTGCTTCGCCTTGCCCTTGGCGCCCTTCGACATCGCCTCCGATGCGGCGAGGATCGCCTTCACGATGTTGTGGTAGCCCGTGCAGCGGCAGATATTGCCGTCGAGCTCGGCGCGCACAATCGCTTCGTCGAGGCCTTGCGGGTGACGCGCGATCATGTCGGTCGCGGCCATGATCATGCCCGGCGTGCAGAAGCCGCATTGCAGCCCGTGATGCTCCTTGAACGCGGCCTGCACCGGATGCAGCTCGGCGCCGTCGGCCAACCCTTCGATGGTGACGATGCTCGAGCCCGAAGCCTGAACGGCGAGCATGGTGCAGGACTTCACCGCCCGGCCGTCGACATGCACGACGCAGGCGCCGCATTGCGAGGTATCGCAGCCGACATGCGTTCCGGTGAGGCCGAGATGTTCTCGTAGGAAATGCACCAGCAACGTTCGGTCTTCGGTACTACCGCTGACCCGTTTCCCATTCACAGTCAACGACACGTCCGACATGCAGCCTCCCTGGGTATTAACCTTGGTCCTCGCCTTGCCGATGCCGCGCCTGTGCTTCGGCAGCGCGCTATTTGCGTACCGTACAACGGGCAAAACAGTGCTGCCAGCGCTCCGCCCCTTGTACTTTCGGTCATGGCCGACAAGCTGTTGAGCATGCCGCCCGGCCCATTGCCAAATCAGGGATTGAGGGCAAAGATGCCCTCGACGCGAAGCGTGCCTGACACGCATAAGAAAAGACACGCATAATCAGCGTTGGAGGAAATTGCGGAGAAGGCGGCTGGCCAGTTCTAGCACACGCTATGCATCGGGCCTTTCGGCGCTCACCACGGATGAGCCCGACCCGAATGTTTTTGCTCGGGCCATCGCGGCCGAAGCCGCAATCGTCGACGCCGGCTTCGCGCTTTTGTTCTTCTCCCAGAGCCTGGTCGACGCGGCAGCGCTCGCGCAGGCGTTGAAGGTACACGCTCCGTCGCTTGCCTATGCCGGCTGCTCGACCGCCGGCGAGATCACGCCGCAGGGGCTGGAGGAAGGACATGCCCTTGCCCTGCTTCTGCCGTCGGCATCGTTTTCGACCG
The DNA here is from genome assembly GCF_020165275.1 of Mesorhizobium sp. Ca11. Taxonomy (NCBI): domain Bacteria; kingdom Pseudomonadati; phylum Pseudomonadota; class Alphaproteobacteria; order Hyphomicrobiales; family Phyllobacteriaceae; genus Mesorhizobium; species Mesorhizobium sp. Ca11. The sequence continues at coordinate 324,774 of NZ_JAIUHU010000001.1, forward strand.
TCGCCACCATGGTCGAGAACCTCTCCTCGTCGGGCATGGACCGGATCACCGGCGAGGTCGCCTCGCTGCGGCGCCTGCTGCGCGGGCGCGTCGGCCAGGATCGGGCCAAGAACATATTCGCGCTCTGCTTCATCGACGGGCTGTCCTATGCCGAGGAAGCGGTTACCTCGGCCATCCACTGGGGGCTGGACGACATTCCGCTGATTGGCGGCTCGGCCGGCGACGACCTGAAATTCGAGACGACGAGGCTGATCGCCAACGGCACGGTCGCGTCCGACAGCGCCATCGTCGTGCTGGTCGCGACCGAGATCCCCTTCCACGTCTTCAAGACCGATAATTTCATTCCGACCGACGAGAAGCTGGTGGTGACGGCGTCCGACCCGGACCATCGTGTCGTGCGCGAGTTCAATGCCACCAACGCAGCAGAAGAATATGCCGCCTCCGTCGGCATCGTGCCGCAGACGCTGACGCCGCTGAGCTTTGCCTCGCACCCCGTGGTGGTGAAGGTCGGCGGCGAATATTATTGCCGCTCGATCCAGCGCATGCACCCTGACGGCTCGCTGTCCTTCTTCTGCGCCATCGACGACGGCGTGGTGCTTTCCATCGCCCAGCCCAAGAACATGGTGGAAGCGACGCGCACCGCTCTCCAGGACGTCGAGCACCGGCTTGGCGGCATCGACATGATCCTCGGTTTCGACTGCGTGCTGCGCCGGCTCGACGCGCGCAACCGCCAAGTTTTTCGCGACATCTCCGAGCTCTACCGGACCAACAAGGTCATCGGCTTCGGCACCTATGGCGAGCAGTATCGCTCGATGCACCTCAACCAGACCTTTACCGGCATCGCCTTCGGCGAGCGCCAGGCGGCCGAGTGAGCGCCGATGCCGCTTCGCGACATCGACGACCTCGAAAGGCTGAAGAAGATCAACGCCGCGCTGGTCAGCCGCGTCGAGCGCTCGATGGACCAGCAGGGCAACGCCTTCTCGCTGTTCCAGACCGCGATCTCGCTGGAAAACCGGGTGCGCAACCGCACCGAGGAACTGCACGCGACGCTGCGCCGGCTCGAGCAGTCGAACATCGACCTCAGCGCGGCGAAGGAGAGCGCCGAGCTGGCGAACCTCTCCAAGACCAGGTTCCTGGCCGCAGCCAGCCACGATGTGCTGCAGCCGCTGAATGCCGCGCATCTGTCGGTCTCGGCGCTGGCAGAGGTCCAGGCCAGCGATGAAGGCAGGAAGCTGGTGCGCCAGGTCGAGCGCTCGCTGGAGACGATGGAAGACCTGCTGCGCACGCTGCTCGACATCTCCAAGCTCGACGCCGGCGTGGTGCAGCCCGAAATCGTCGACGTCAGCCTGGAGGCGCTGTTTTCCTCGCTGCGCTCGGATTTCCTTCCGGAAGCGGCAAAGAAAGGCCTGTCGCTTAAATTCCGCCCCGTCAATGTCGCGGTGCGTTCCGACCGCACGCTGCTCAGGCGTATCCTGCAGAACATCCTCTCCAACGCGCTGCGCTACACCCGCTCCGGCGGCGTGCTGGTCGGCACAAGGCATCGCGGCGACACCATCCGCATCGACGTCGCCGACACTGGCTGCGGCATCCCCGAGGACCAGCGTGAGGCGGTGTTCGAGGAATTCCACCGCGGCACGTCCACGCTTGCCGACGCCGGGCTCGCCGGCGGGCTCGGGCTCGGCCTCGCGATCGTGCGCCGCATGGCGGCCGCCCTCGGCCATCCGGTGACCTTTTCCTCCAAGGTCGGGCGTGGCACCATCTTCCATATCGATGTGCCTGTCGGCATGGCCGCGGCCGAACCGGCGATAGCCGCCGCCGACATGGAGCGGCCGCGCGGCTACGGCCTGTTCGGCACCAAGGTGCTGTTGGTCGAGAACGACATGGACGTGCTCTCGGCAATGACCTCCCTGCTCGAGCGCTGGCAATGCCTGGTGCGCGCCGCCACCTCCACCGACGATGCGCTCGACCTGCTCGGCGACACCGCCTGGGTGCCCGACATCATCATCGCCGACCAGCATCTCGACGGCGGCGACCTCGGCACGTCAACGATAGCCGAAGTGCGCGACTATCTCGGCCGGACCGTGCCGGCGCTGATCGTCACCGCCGACGGCTCCGAACCCGTCGCCAAAGCCGCCCGCGCCGCCGGCATAGAGCTGATGCGCAAACCGCTGAAGCCGGCGCAATTGCGTGCGCTGCTGGCGCATTTGCTGGCTTAAAGACGGGCTCAACCCAGCCGAAGCCACCGTCTGAAAGAAATGCCAATCAGAATGACCAACGAAACCAAATGAGGATACAATTCTATGGCATCACCTTGGACCTTCCCGACGAATGGGAAGATATAACTGACGATCTTCCCAACAAGGGGCCACCTACCTTGGCCAAAACATCAGGTGTCGGCGCGCTTCAATTTACTATTGCCAGATACAGTGGCGGCGAGAAACCAAACGCAGATTTCGACGTTCTTAGATCGTTTATGATTCAATTTTGCCAAAACAACCACATAGCTGCCGATCATATTTCTACGCAGAAATTTGGCAACATAATGTGCGTCGGAGTACTATCAAAGACAATTGATCAAATATTATCGGTATGGTACTTATCGAATGAAAATGACTTTGCGTTATCGACATACTTGGCTTTAGAAAGCGACCTTGTAAGCAAAGAATTAGAGGAAGCGAGAGCAATAATCTCATCTATATCTTTTTAGCGTCATGATAGAGATCAGGATTGCGCAGGGATTACGGCGACAGTTCACTTTTCAGCCAGCGTTCAAAACCCCGCCTGATCCCGAAACAGTTCCGCATTGTCGAGCTTCGACACCTCGATCACCGCTTGCGTGCGGCTGTAGACGTTGAGCTTGCGCAATATCTCCGAGACATGCGCCTTCACGGTGGTCTCGCCCACCTGCAACTCATAGGCGATCTGCTTGTTCAGCATGCCCTGGCGCAGCATCTGCAGGACTCTCAGCTGCTGCGGCGTCAGCCTAGCAAGGCGCTGCACCATGTCGGCGCGGTCGGTGCTGTCGGGCTCCGGCGGCTGGCCCTCGTAATTTTCCGGCACATAGACCGCGCCATCCATCACCGAGCGGATAGCGGCGGCGAGATCGCTCTTCCGGGCCGATTTCGGGATGAAGCCGGCCGCACCATAGGACAGTGCCTCGGAGATGATTTTCGGCTCCTCATAGCCCGACACGATCACCACCGGCAGCCGCGGATAGCGGGTTCTTAGCTGCAGCAGGCCCTCGAAGCCATGCACGTCGGGCATGCTGAGATCAAGCAGCGCGAGGTCGAACGGCTTGGCGTCGGCGAGGAGCTCGATCGCTTCCGTGATCGAGCGCGCCTCGACCGTGTCGACATCCGGATAGGCCATCTGCACCGCGCTGTGCAGCGCCTCGCGAAACAGCGGGTGGTCGTCGATGATCAGGAAGCGGGCGCGGTCGCTGACGGGGGTCATTGCACGGGTTCAGGCTTCGGTTCGGTTTCAGCAGGCACAGGATAGTCTCGTGACCATGGCCAGATTATTGGCAAATAGTATACGCCCAATGATACGGCCTATTGTCGCTGAAACGACAGGCCGACGTGCCGGGACGCCCGAGTCTTGCCCGCCCGGCAAAATCGGCGGAAGGTGGATGCGATTCATGCCAACGCAGAGAAAAACCATGCCAGAGTTCGTCCTTCCGCCCCCGGCGATTGCTTCGGTTGCCGTCGCAGGCTCGGTGGAGCGGTTTGCCGTGCGCCGCATCTTCTGCGTCGGCCGCAACTACGCGGCGCATGCGCGCGAGCTCGGCAATGACGAGCGCGACCCGCCCTTTTTCTTCACCAAGCCCGCCGACGCGGTTGTCGACAGCGGCGCCGAGATCCCCTACCCGCCGCTGACCTCGAACCTGCATCACGAGATCGAGCTGGTCGTCGCCATTGGCAAGGCCGGCTTCCGCGTTCCGCGCGAAGACGCGCTCGCCCATGTCTGGGGCTATGGCGTCGGCGTCGATCTGACCCGCCGCGACCTGCAGGATCAGGCCAAGAAGGCGGCGCGGCCCTGGGATTGGTCGAAGGCGTTCGACCAATCCGCGCCTTGCGGGCCGCTGGTTCCGGCCGCGAAATCGGGGCATCCGGAAAAAGGCCGCATCTGGCTTGCCGTCAACGGCGGGGTGAAGCAGGACGGCGACCTTGCCGAACTGATCTGGCCGATCGCCGACATCGTCGCGATCTGCAGCGAGGCGGTTGAGCTGCGACCCGGCGACCTGATCTTCACCGGCACGCCGGCCGGCGTCGGCGCGGTCCGGGCCGGCGACAGGATCACCGGCGGCGTCGACGGCATCGGCGAGATAGCGGTGACCATCGGGCAGCCGAGGCCATGAGCGACCTCGTCCTTCATAACTACTACCGCTCCTCCACCTCCTACCGGGTGCGGATCGCGCTGGAGATGAAGGGCCTGACCTACACTTATGTGCCGCACCACTTGCGCCATGGCGAGCATCTCGAGCCCGCCTATCGCGCCGTCAACCCGCAAGGGCTGGTGCCGGCGCTGGTTCTGGACGGCGGCACGCTTTTGACCCAGTCGCTGGCGATCATCGAATATCTCGACGAGATACAGCCTGAGCCGCCGCTGCTGCCGAAGGATGCGCTGGGTCGGGCTCGCGTCAGGATGCTGGCGCAGATGATCGCCTGCGACATCCACCCGGTGAACAATCTGCGCGTGCTGACCTCCCTTCGTAGCTTGTTCGGCGCCGGCGACGAGGACGTCGTCAACTGGTTCCGGCACTGGGTGAACGAAGGTTTCCAGCCGCTTGAGAAGATTCTGGCTTCATCGCCTGAGACCGGCACCTTCTGCCACGGCGATGCGCCTGGCCTTGCCGACATCTGCCTTGCCGCGCAGGTCACCAACAATGCCCGCTTCGGCGTCGACATGGCGCCCTACCCGGTGATTGCGCGCATCAACGCCGCCTGCATGGCGCTGCCAGCGTTCCAGAAGGCTGCGCCGCAGAACCAGATCGATGCCGAATAACGAACTGAAGGACTCCCCATGAAAGCTGTCGTCTTTGAAAAATTCGGCGAGGCGCCGACGATCCAGACCGTTCCCGATCCGAAGCCCGCCCCAGACGGCGTTGTCATCAAAGTCGAGGCGACCGGTCTTTGCCGCAGCGACTGGCATGGCTGGATGGGGCATGACGACGGCATCACGCTGCCGCACGTCCCCGGACATGAGTTGGCTGGCGTCGTCGTCGCCGCCGGCAAGCAGGTCGGCCGCTGGAAGGCCGGCGATCGGGTCACGGTCCCCTTCGCGGTCGGCTGCGGCCGCTGCTTCGAATGCACGTCTGGCAACCATCAGGTCTGCGAGCATCAGACGCAGCCGGGCTTCACCGGCTGGGGCTCGTTCGCCGAATATGTCGGCATCGAGCACGCCGACACCAATCTGGTGCGCCTGCCCGAAGAGATGGAATTCGCCACCGCCGCCAGCCTCGGCTGCCGTTTCGTCACCTCGTTCCGGGCCATCGTCGACCAGGGCCGGGTGACGCCCGGCGAATGGGTCGCGGTGCATGGCTGCGGCGGCGTCGGCCTGTCGGCGATCATGATCGCCACCGCCATGGGCGCCAATGTGATCGCCATCGACCTCACCGACGAGAAGCTGGAATTCGCCAGGAAGATCGGGGCGGTGGCGACCATCAACGCCTCGACGACGCCGAACGTGGTTAAGGCCGTCAAGCAGATCACCAATGGCGGCGCGCATATGTCGATGGACGCGCTCGGCCACCCGACCACCTCGTTCAACTCGATCGCCAATCTGCGCCGTCGCGGCCGCCACGTTCAGGTCGGGCTGATGCTTGGCGAGCATGCCCGCCCGCAGGTGCCGATGGACAAGGTCATCGCGTTCGAGCTCGAAATCCTCGGCAGCCACGGCATGCAGGCCTATCGCTACAACGCGATGATGGAGATGATCCGCACCGGCAAGCTGAAGCCCGAATTGCTGGTGGGCAAGAAGATCAGCCTCGAGGAAGCGCCCGCCGCGCTGATGGCGATGGGTGGCTTCGAGGGCATCGGCATCGGGGTGGTGACGAAGTTCTGAGCAATTCCAGGAAAAGTGTGAAACGGTTTTCCGTCCGGAATTGCGTCAAAACAAATCAGTAGGCGCTTTACCGCGCGAACTTCTTCGCTCCGAACACACAGGCCACGACGCCAAGCGTCACGACCACCATCATCGGGCTGACCTTTTCGTGCAGCAGGCTCGCCGCCAGCGCCAGGCCGAAGAAGGGCTGCAGCAGCTGCATCTGCCCGACGGCGGCGATGCCGCCTTGCGCGAGGCCGCGGTACCAGAAGACAAAGCCGATCAGCATGCTGAACAGCGAGACATAGGCGAGGCCGATCCACGCGCCCGAACCGATGGCGGCGAAGGATGGCGGCAGTGTCGCGAAGCTCAACGCCAGCATCACCGGCAGCGACAGCGCCAAGGCCCAGCAGATCACCTGCCAGCCGCCGAGCTTGCGCGACAGCTTGGCGCCTTCCGCATAGCCCAGACCGCAGACGATGATGGCGCCGAGCATCAGGCCGTCGCCGACCGGCGACGCGGTCACGCCTTGCGCCAGAGCGAAGCCCGCCACTAAAGCGCTTCCCAGGCACGAGAACAGCCAGAAAGCCGGGCGCGGACGGTCGCCGCCGCGCAACACGCCGAAGATCGCAGTCGCCAGCGGCAGCAGGCCGACGAAGATGATGGAATGCGCCGAGGTGACATGTTTCAGCGCCAGCGCCGTCAGCAACGGGAAGCCGACCACGACACCCAGCGCAACGACGGCGAGCGAGATCAAGTCGCTGCGCTCCGGACGCTTCTCGCGAAACAGCAGCAGCATCGCAATCCCGAGCAGACCGGCAATCGCCGCCCGGGCCGCCGTCAGGAAGGTCGGGTCGAAATCCATCACCGCCACCCGCGTCGCCGGCAGCGATCCGCTGAAGATCAGCACACCGATGAAGCCGCTGAGCCAGCCGTCAAAACTCTTTTCCATCATATGCTCCGTTTGCGCTTTCGTACCGGTGCGGGCCATGGTGTTGCCAGAGACAATGAGGTACAATTCTACAAAACTGTAATGGTCGGCAGGGAAGTACAGATGGACGCATCAGGCCCAAATGGAAGCGGCGCCACCCTTGTCGAAACCGTCATGGCGGCAATCCGCCAGCGCATCGCGGCGCGCACGCTGACGCCCGGAGCCCGTCTGCCGTCGATACGGGCCATGGCCAGATCCATGCAGCTTTCAAAATCGACCGTGGTCGAAGCCTATGAGCGCCTCGCGGCGGAAGGCACGATCCGTTCGCGGCCTGGCTCCGGCTTCTACGCCGCCGGCCAGCTCGCGCCATTGTCGCTCGCCGAGATCGGCCCACGGCTGGACCGAGCCGTCGACCCGCTCTGGGTGTCGCGGCAATCGCTCGAAGCGGGCGAGGAGATGCTGAAACCCGGCTGCGGCTGGCTGCCGGCGTCCTGGATGCCGCAGGCCGCCTTGCGCCGGGCGCTGCGCACCGCTGCCCGTGCTGACGACGTGGCGCTTGCGGACTATGGCACGCCGCTCGGCCTGCCGTCGCTGCGCCAATTGCTGGCAAGGCGCATGGCCGACCATGGCGTCGAGGCCTCGCCGGACCAGATCATGCTGACCGACTGCGGCACCCAGGCGATCGACCTTCTGTGCCGCTTCCTGATCGAGCCCGGCGATGCGGTCCTGGTCGACGATCCCTGCTATTTCAACTTCCATGCGCTGCTGCGCGCGCATCAGGCCAAGGTTGTCGGCGTGCCTTACACGCCTTCAGGGCCGGACATCGAGCTTTTCGCCGAGGCGCTCGCCGAGCACCGGCCACGCCTCTACATCACCAATTCCGGCATCCACAACCCGACCGGCGCGATCCTGTCGCCGGTCACCGCGCATCGGCTTTTGAAGCTCGCCGACCAGGCGGACCTCACCATTGTCGAGGACGATATCTTCGCCGACTTCGAGCATAGCCCTGCTCCGAGGCTCGCGGCCTTCGACGGGCTGCAGCGCGTCGTCCAGATCGGCTCCTTCTCCAAGACGCTGTCGGCCTCGATGCGCTGCGGCTTCATCGCCGCGCCCCGCGACTGGATGGAGGGGCTTACCGATCTCAAGATCGCCACGACATTCGGCGGCGCGCGGCTATCCGCCGAGCTGGTGCTGACCCTGTTGAAGGACGGCAGCTACCGCAAGCATGTCGAGCAGTTGCGCACGCGCCTGTCGCGCGCCATGGCCGAGACCGGCGGCAGGCTGAAGGCGATGGGCATCGTTCCCTGGATCGACCAGCCAGCCGGCATGTTCCTATGGTGCCGGCTGCCCGACGGCATCGACGCTGCCGATATCGCCCGCCATGCGCTCTCGGACAATGTCGTGCTGGCGCCCGGCAATGCCTTCAGCCTGTCGCACACCGCCGGCCGCTTCATGCGCTTCAACGTCGCGCAATGCTGGGATCAGCGCATCTTCGGAGCGCTTGAGAAAGCGATGTCGGCATCGCGCCGCAACAAAGCTGCATAGATGACTTGATCAGCCTGATGAACCGACGCCGCCAGGTCTGTCGAGATTCAGGTCAGGCCGAGTCGAAAATGGTGGGTTCCGAGAACCGGAGCGGAGCGTACTTGAACTACGTGAGCACCGGAAGCGCAGGAAGCCGCCATTTGCAGACCGGCCTCACCTCAATATCGGCGGACCTAACCTGCCCGTTTGCGGCGCTCATACATCATCACCAGCGTCTCGGCGGTCAGCGCCGGCTTCTGCTCGCCTTCGATCTCGACGGTGTTGGCGGCCTTCATCAGATACTGGCCCGGGCCGCGATCTTCCATGGAAAGCAGTGTGGTGCGCAGCCTGATGCGCGCGCCGGCCTTGACCGGCGCCAGGAAGCGCACCTTGTCGAAGCCGTAGTTGAAGGCGGCCTGGGTGTTTTCCGGCACGATGCCCATCTCCAGCGCCAGCGCGCCGATGATCGACAAGGTCAAATAGCCATGCGCGATCGTGGTGCGGAACGGGCTCTGCCGTTTCGCCCTTTCCGGATCGACATGGATCCATTGGTGGTCGCCCGTGCACTCAGCGAACTGGTCGATGCGCTGCTGGTCGACCGTCGTCCAGTCGGACACGCCGAGTTCCTGCCCGGACATCGTGCGCAACTCTTCGAAAGTCGGCGGCGTTCTCGGCCGTGTTTCCGTCATTCCGGCTTTCCCATCACTTTTGCCTGTCTCCCGACCATGAAGCGGCGGCCTCTGTCAATTCGCCGCCCCGCGATTTTCGCCGGTAGAGTTGATGCTTTGGGGCAGGCCGAGAACGCTCGGGCGTCTGCGCCGGTTGCATCGCATGTCGGTCGGTGATGGGCTTGAAATCGCCAGGTAGCCTATTTCTTTTCGTAGCCGGCGCGGATTTCCGCCATCGCATCCCGGATCCGGTCGCGCAGGATCTCGACCGATTCGGTGCTGGATTTGCGCACAAGGTCGGCCACTTCGCTGGCATTCTTCAGCGTCGTCTCGAACGACCTGCGGGCAAACTCCGCCTGCTTGCTCATCAGGTCCTGCGGATTGCCGGGCGTCTGATAGTTCTGCGCCATCCGCGTGATCTCATGCATGGCATTCTGGACCATCTCATGCTGCCTCGCCAGCACCGAGGATGCGCCGGCCGCACTTGCCCTCGCCGATTTTTCCAAGGCTTCGAGGTTCTTGCGGTGATGGTCGAGGATCGCCTGGACGTCGACATTCGGCAGCTTGAGGTCGCGGCCGAACCTGCTGAACATGTCGAGGAACGAGTCCGGCTCCGGTTGTCTTGCCATGCCCTGCCTCCCTGCCGGCCGCCATGCGGCGCCCTTGAAGGAGAATAGTGCTCCTTGGGCCGGCGTCAATTGACGAGGAACAGCCGCTCCGCCGTATGGAGCGCCAGCCCGGCAAGCCCGCCGACGATCATGCCGTTGAAGCGGATATATTGCAGGTCCCTGCCGATATTGGTCTCGATCAGCCGCGTCAGCTGCGCCAGGTCCCAGCGCTTGACCTGGTCGGCGATGAATGTCGACACCCCGCTCTTCTGGCTCTCGACGAACGAAGCCAGCGCCACAACAAAACCCTGGTTCATATCGGCCCTGATCTGGGCGTCGTCGGCCAGATGCCTGCCGATTTCGACGAACATGTTGGCGAGGTGCTCGCGGATCGTCGAATTCGGCGCATTGACGTCCTGCTCGATGAACAGGCGCAGGCTTGTCCACGCATCGCCGGCCAGCGCCCGCACTTCCGGACGGCCGAGGAAATCGCGCTTCAGCTTCTCGGCGCGCCTTGCATATTGTTTCGAGGTCCTGAGCCGCTCGATGAAGCCAAGCACGAAACCGTCGAATTCGGCACGCATCGGATGGTTGGGATCGGCCCGCACCTCATCGAGCAGCGAACCCGCCGACGCGACGATCTTCTTCAGAAGATAGGCGTCGGCGCGAAACAGGTTGAACAGCGACGGCAGTTCCTCGCGGATCTTTTCACGCATCGTTACCAGCGCCTGCTCGTCATTGAGGAAACGTCCGACGACTCGGATGAACTCGTCGAACAGCTTTTGGTGGCGGCGATCGTCGGTCAGCGCTGACAAAAGATCGGCCGCGAGCGGCGCCAGGGGCACCTTCTCGATCTGCTCCAGCATGCGGCTGGTGACGAAGTCACGGAGACCTGATTGTTCCACCGCCGTCAATGTCTGCGGCACCAGGCGTACGACGAATCGCGACAGATCGGAGGCGCGTTCGGCGTCGGCCAGCCAGTCGGCGACCAAAGCGGCGAAATCGACCTCGGCGAGCTTCTCGCGCACCGGCTCCGGTGCCAGGAAATTGGCCTCGATGAAGCGGCCGAGATTGTCGGCGATCCGGTGCTGGTTCTCCGGAATGATGGCCGTGTGCGGGATCGGCAGCCCGAGCGGCCGCCGGAACAGCGCCACCACGGCATACCAGTCGGCGAGGCCGCCGATGGTCGCCGCCTCGGCGAAAGCCGCGACGAAGCCGAGCCACGGATGGCCGCCCTCGAAGGACTTGGCGAGCGCAAAGACGAGGATGCACAGCGCGAGCGCCGCGGCGGCGACGAACTTGGTCCGCCGCAACGCCGAGAGCTTCGCCTTGGCATCGGCGTCGAATCGAACCGGCGCGAGGGCCGAAGCTGACTGTGGCATGGAAAGGGCCGTTTCCTGTTTGCACCCGCTTCTATCTAGTGGCTGCGCCGGCAAAACGCTCGTTCGAAGCGCGGGAGCACCAATCTGCGCCGGCATGCACAAAAAGTTGACACGATTATTCAGCTATGTGCCGGTCCAGTCTGGAATTGTTCCAAACTATGGGCCATATTCGGCTTCAAGCTAATATTTCGCGAGGATATCATGCGGCTCACGCGCCAGACCAATTATGCGATGCGCATTCTGATGTACTGCGCCGCTAACACCGAAAGGCTGAGCCGCATCCCCGAGATCGCCGCCGCCTATTCGGTGTCCGAGCTGTTCCTTTTCAAGATCCTGCAGCCGCTGGTCGAGGCCGGCCTGGTCGAGACCGTGCGCGGCCGCAACGGCGGGGTGCGGCTCGGCCGCGCGGCGGAACAGATTAACCTGTTCGATGTCGTACGCGTCACCGAAGAGAGTTTCGCCATGGCCGAATGCTTCGAGAACGACGCAGCCGAATGCCCGCTGGTCGACAGCTGCGCCCTGAATTCGGCGCTGCGCGAGGCGCTCAACGCCTTCTTCGCCGTGCTTTCCCGCTACACGATCGCCGACCTCGTCGCCGCGCGCCCGAATGTGCGCAGCCTGCTCGGCATCGACCTTCTCGAGCAGCGCGCCCCGGCAGCGTGATCGGGCCCTGGCGGCTTGGTTCTCGAGGAGAGCCGCCCACGACTTCCGTGGTGCGACGCCGCCCATGACTTCCCGGGTGGGGCGCCACCCATGGCTTCGTCATTCTAGGGCGGAGCAAGGAGCGCAGCGACGCAGCGCAGACCCTAGAATCCATTCCGTGACATTCGAGCGCCGCAGCGATGCAGAACTAGCGACGTCGGCGCCAGCGCTCCTTTCTGGATCGCCGCATTCTTCGGTTGATGTAACGGAATGGATCCTCGGGTCTCCGCGTCCGCTTCGCCCGTGGATAACGAAGGCGGGAAGCCGCCCCCTTGCAGCCAAGCCTACGCCGCCGATTGCGGCAGCACGAACGGCATGTTCGCGGCAGGCAGTGCGCCGACCTTCAAGCGGCAGTCAAACACCTTTTCGATCATCTCGTCGTTCAGTACGTCCGTCGGCGACCCCGCGGCCGCCAGCTGGCCCCCATGCAGCACAAAAATTCGGTTGGCATACATGGCCGTCAGATTGAGGTCGTGCAGGATCGCTACCACGCCGCCGCCGCGCCGGGCGAAATCGCGCGCAATGTTCATGATGATGAGCTGGTGCTTGATGTCGAGGCTGGAGACCGGCTCGTCGAGGAACAGATAGCGCGGCCGCCCTTCGAGCACCGGCGCCCAGACCTGGCAGAGCACGCGGGCAAGCTGCACGCGCTGCTGCTCCCCCCCGGAAAGCTCCTGGTAGAAGCGGCCGACAAAGCCGTCGAGATCCACCCGCGCCAGCGCCCGCTCGGGCAAACGCGCATCCTCGCCGGGCAGCACGCCGGATCGACCGCCGATCAGGCCGAGGCGAACGATCTCGCGCACGGTGAACGGGAAAGACAGCGTCGTGGCCTGCGGCAGCACCGCGCGCAGCGTGGCTGCCTCGACCGGCTTCATGACCGACAGGTCGCGGCCGTTGAGGGTGACGGTGCCGGTATAGGCGAGCTCGCCCGTCAGCGCCTTGAGCAAAGTCGTCTTGCCGGATCCGTTTGGCCCGACGAGGGCTGTTACTTCGCCGGGCCGCGCCGCGAAATCGACATGGGAGACGATGCGCTTGCCGCCGATCGCCACCGAAATGTCGCGCGCTTCGATCATGGCGAACTCATAGATCAACGACGCCGCGCTTGCGCAGCAGGATCCAAAGGAAGAACGGCGCGCCGGCGACCGCGGTGACGATGCCGATCGGCAGTTCGGCCGGCGCGACGATGGTGCGGGCGACCGCGTCGGCGATGAGAAGCAGCGATGCACCGAGCAGGGCCGAGGCCGGCAGCAGATAACGGTTGTCCGGCCCGATCGCCAGCCGCAGGATATGCGGCACGACGATGCCGATGAAGCCGATGCCGCCGCTGACCGCGACCGATGCGCCGACCGCCGCCGACACCGCGACAACAGCCGTGTATTTCAGCCGCTGCACCGCAATGCCGAGATGGCCCGCGGTCGCTTCGCCCAGCGCCAGCGCGTTGAGGCCGCGCGACAGGAACGGTGTCGCCGATAGCGCCAGCGCGATCACCGGCCCCACGGTGCCGATCTTCGACCATGTCGCGCCGGCAAGCGAGCCGAGCTGCCAGAACGTCAGGTCGCGCAGCTGCCGGTCGTCGGCCATGAAGATGAGGATGCCCGTCAGCGCCATGGCAAGAGCGCTGATGGCGATGCCGGCAAGCAGCATCGTGGCGACCGACGTCCGTCCCTCGCGCGTGGCGATGGCGTAAAGCAGCAATGTCACCGCGAGCCCGCCGAAGAATGCCGCGAGCGGCAAAGCGAGCGTGCCCAGCGCAAGCGTGACGGGCGCAAGCCAGGTCGTGCCGACCACGATGATCGCCACCGCACCGAGACTGGAGCCGGCGGAGACGCCGATAAGGCCGGGATCGGCAAGCGGGTTGCGGAACAGCCCCTGCATCACCGCGCCGCAGACGGCGAGCGCCGCGCCAATCAGCACACCGAGCAGCACGCGCGGCATGCGGATGTCATAGACGATCAGCCGGTCGCGCGCCGCAAGCGCCGCGTCGGCAGGCATGGTGCTCGTAAACCAATCGCGGATGACGCGGACTGCGGAGGCGTCGGAGGCGCCCGATGTCAGCGACAGGAATACGGAAAGGGCCAGCGCCAGGCACAAGAGCGCTATGACGAACCTTGCCCGGGCCGAGCGGTCGCCATCGGCCGCCATCACCCTGCCCGCCCCGGCAATGGACTGTTCGGCCATCGCCACTCAGTCCGCAACCTGGTTGCCATAAAGCGAAACGGCAAGATCATGGATGGCTTCGGCGGTGCGCGGCCCGAAGCCGAGCAGGTAACCGCCCGCCATGCTGATCATCTTGCGGTCGGCGCCCGCCGGTGTTGAAGCGACGGCCGGGTTGGCAAACAGCTCCTCTTCCGAGATCGGCGGTCCGCCGCCCTTCATCGTCAGGATGACGTCCGGCCTGGCGCTGACGATCGCCTCGTCGGTCATCGACTTGTAGCCGGAAAAACTCTCGACCGCATTGACCGCGCCGGCCAGCTTGACGATGCCGTCGGCCGCCGTGTCGCTGCCGGCGGCAAGGATCTTGCCGCCCTGCGTCGACAGCACGAACAGCACGCGCTTGCGATCTTTGATCGCAGCCGTCTGCTTTTCGGCCGCCGTCAGCTTCGCGTCCGTCTCGGCGGCGAGCTTCTCCGCCTTGGCCTCGCCCCCCAGCGCTTTTCCCACGACGCGGATCTTTTCGAGAATGCCCTCATGATTGTAGTGGTCCGGCACCTCGACGAAAGGCACGCTCGACTTCTTCAGCACGTCGACCGCTTCTTTCGGGCCGCTGCCCTGCAGCGCCAGGATCCCGGTCGGATTGACAGACAGGACACCCTCGGGCGACAGCGCGCGCATATAGCCGACATCCGGCAGCTTCGCCGCCGCCTCGGGATAGCTGCTGGTCGAGTCGCGGGCGACGAGGCGGCCTTCCTCGCCGAGCGCATAGACGATCTCGGTGATCGAGCCGCCTATGGAGACGATCCGCGAGCTGTCCGAAAAGACTGTCATGCCTTCGTCCGCCTTGGCCGGCTGCAGGACGACGGCAAGCAGGACGCCGAGCATCGGCGCGAGCGCTGCCCGGAAACTGAGAGCAAAGCGCATTGGGTGCTACCTCCTCACGCAGCGGTCGGATTGGGAATGCGGGGCAGGTTCTCGGCGAGAAAACGCCAGTCTTCCCGCTCGCCTTCGCCTTCATGGCGCTTGCCGAAGAACTGGATGATCATGCCGCCATTGGCGTCATAGGCCTCCAGCGAGGTGACATAGCCGTCCTTGGTGGGTTTGCGCACCGCCCAGACCTCGCGGATGTGGTCGGTCCTCAGATGCAGATGGAAAGCTTCGTCGAGCACGTTGATCCACGGGCCCATCGGCTTGACCGCCTTGATCGGGCCGGAATGAATCTGGATGCAACCGCGGTTGCCGACGAAGCACATGATCGGCATCTCGCTTGCCGCAGCGTGGTGGAACATGGCGATGACCGCATCATTGTCGAGCAGCCAGGCATAGTCCTGGCCCACCATGCGCACGGCCTCGCGGCGGCTGAGCTTCAACGTCTTCAGCATGCCGAAGAACTGATGCACGTCGGTAAGCCGGCTCCAGCGGTCGCGCAGATCGCCGATCGAGGCAGCCGCGCCCTGCCCTTCATCCTCTCCTTCCGCGGCGCTTGGGAGGATCGCGACGGTCGGTTCCTGGTTCGACGATTCGAGGCTCGCCACCAGTTTCTGGTAGGCATAGAGATTGGATGCGGGCCTCAGATGCACCTTGTGCACTGCCTCGCCCGCCGCGTCGAAGAACTGCAGGCTGCGGCGGATCTCGCCACCGTCGCGCTTTTCGACGGCAAAGCCGTGCGCCCAGGCCTTCGGGAAGATGCGCAGGTCGATATTCTCGCCAAGCACCATGGCGTTGTGATTGCCTGTGACGACCTTGTCGTAGACGCCGATCTTTTCGTGCACGGCGCTTTCGTTTCGGGTCAGCGCCATCACCTCGCCGACCGCCTCGAGCCCGGTCAGCAGATCGTTGACACGCGGCTCGACACGGACAGTGCCGAAGCCGCAGTGCGCTGCAACCAGTTCCGCTTCCGAAATGCCCAATTGCGCCGAGAGATCGCGCTCCCGCATTTTCGGATTTTCTTCTCGCGCCCGCCGGATTTCCTCCGGCGATGGCTTAACGCGCTGGTCCATTTCGTCCACCTGTATCGTCTGATCTCTGCTCGTCTGCCGCCCGCCGGTTCCGATCACTTGTTGAGGATCAGCTTGCCCTGGCGGGTGATCTTCAGGCGGTAGAGCGCGCCATGATGCTCGATGCCGATCTCGTGCTCGCCCTGGAACAGCGTGTTGCTGGAGAGCGTCCTCACCGCCAACGGTACCCTTTCGTAATGCATCTGCGTGTCTTCCGGGCGGCGGACGCGATAGCGGAAATCGTTGGGATTGTGCGTGTTCATCGGGTCGGTCCTTTCCTCTGACGGCCACCTTGGCCGCAGCCTCATAAATGCCGATTCAATTCTTGACTATAATAATCATGTTTAAGTCGTGCATTACCGGAGTAAATGAGTCAAGATTTAAGACGCCGGATGTGATCAAAAATGCGAGCGAGCCACCGGCCAGCCAGCTGCGAGCCTGAATCTGGAGTTGGGGCAATGGGGTTGGCGACTTGGGGACGGACGGGCCTTGCAAATAGTGCGGGGCCGGGCTTTCGATCGATTGCAAAGACAATCGCCGCATTGATGGCCGGAGCGGCGGCGATCGCGCTCAGCGCGCACGCCGCCAAAGCGCAGCAAGCCGCGCAGCCGGTCAACCAGCAGCAGGCCGATCAGAAAAAGAAGGCTGACGAGAAGGCCGCGGCCGAAGGGACGCTGCTCGACAAGATCCTCGTCATCAGCCGCACCGGCGAAACCGCGATCCAGTCGCTGGCTTCCGCCAGCCATGTCGACCAGGAGCAGCTCGACCGCCGCATGGCGACGACGCCGAACGAGATGCTGCTCGGCGTACCCGGTGTCACCGTCCAGGCCGACGCGCGCCGCGTCAGCTCCAGCATCAACATCCGCGGATTGCAGGATTTCGGCCGTGTCGCGGTGATCGTCGACGGCGCAAGGCAGGATTTCCAGCGCTCGGACCACGGCACGCAGTCGACCTTCTATGTCGATCCCGAGCTGATCAAATCCGTCGACGTCATCCGCGGCCCGACCGCCAACACCTATGGCTCCGGCGCCATCGGCGGCGTCGTCTTCTTCGACACCAAGGATGCCGCCGATTTCCTCAGACCCGAAGAGACATGGGCCGGCTCGCTGACCGGGCGCTATGAAAGCAACGGGAAGGGCTGGACCACCAGCGCGACCGGCGCTTACCGGATCAATGAGAACTGGGATGTTCTCGGCAACATCGTCTACCGCGACTACGGCGATTACAAGAATGGCGGCGGCGACACCGTTGCCGGCACCGGGTTCGACGTGCTGAGCGGCCTGCTCAAGACCACTGTACGCCCGACCGAAAACAGCGAATTGAAGCTCGGCTGGGTCGGCTCCAAGGACGGCTGGACCGAGACCAGCGGCGGCGTGCCGGCGAATGACGTCGACCTCAAGTCGAACACTTTCACAGTTCGCTACAACATCACCGACGATGCCAGGAGCTGGCTCGACCTCCACATCAACGCCTCCTACAACAGAACCAAACTCGACCTGACGACGCTTACCGCGCAGAACCGCTTCGATCCGGTCACCGGCCTGCCCGTGCTGCTGCCCGCCGGCTCGCTGTCGACCTTTGATGTCGGCACGACCGGCATCGACATCTGGAACACGTCGCGCTTCGAGACGGCGAGCGTCGCCCACGAACTGACCTATGGCGGTGACTGGGTCGGCGACGACGTCGATACCGGCGGCACGGCCGGCGGCGACTCCTTCTACACGCCGTCGGGCAAGCGCAACGTCTCCGGCGCCTACATCCAGGACAAGCTGACTTGGGAGTGGCTCGAGGTCATTGGCGGCCTGCGCTACGACCATTACAGTCTGAAGGACGACACGAATGAGACCTCCGGCGACCGAGTATCGCCGCGCATCACGGTCGGCGTCTCGCCCTTCGAAAGCGCCGGTCTGGCCGGCCTGCAATTCTACGGCACCTACGCCGAAGGCTATCGCTCGCCCTCGCTGACCGAGACGCTGATCAGCGGCAACCATCCGGCCGGGGTCAGCTTTCCGTTCCTGCCCAACCCGAACCTCAAGCCCGAGACCGGCAAGACAGTCGAGTTCGGCGTCAACTACCAGCAGAACGACATCATCGAGGGCGGCGACGCGCTGCGGCTCAAGGCAGCCTACTTCCACAACAATGTCGACGATTACATCGACGGCGTGACGCTCTCGCCCTTCGATCCAACCAGCGGCTGCCCGTTCGGTCCGGGCATTCCAATCTGCTTCCAATACCAGAACTTCGCCAAGGCCAAGATCGACGGCTTCGAGGTGGAAAGCGTCTATGACGCCGGCTGGGGCTATGCCGGCCTGTCGGCCTCCATCATCGACGGCCACACCATCTCCTATGAAGGCGAGCGCGCCGACCTCGCGACCATCCCCTCCTCGCAGGTGACGGCCCAGCTCGGCCTGCGCTTCCTCCAGGACAAACTGACCGTCGGCGGCGAGGTCCAGTACAACGGCAAGCCGAAGGGCAATCCGGTTGCCAAGGATTTTACACTGGTCAACGCCTTCGCCAGCTATCAGGCGACCGATAATCTCAAGCTCGACTTCCGCGCCGACAATCTGTTCGACGTCAAATACACCAACCCGCTCAACGGAAGCACGACCGCCATCCTCTATGAGCCTGGCGTCACGCTGAAGCTGGCGGCAACCATGCGTTTTGGCGGCTGAGGAATGGAAAGCTTGACGGCATCGCCTCGCCTGCTGACCTCGGCGCTGGCGATGTCGCTCGGCCTGGCGCCGGCGTGGGCCCAGTCTGCGCCGACTCCGGCCCGAGGCGCTTTCGGCGTATAGGGATGGGATTGCATCCGGCCATTCCGCATGGCGCCGTGGCGTGGCCTGCCTCCGGTCCAGCGCCATGGGCGGCAACCGATCTTGATTTGACAATTCCTTCTCGCGTGCGGCAGGTCTCGGCGCGAGACATGCAGGACATCAATCACCCTTCCGATGCAGGCAATGAACCGGCGATCAAGCCGGACGCGCCGCTCATGCAGACGCGGCAATCCGCGGGAGACCGCAGGTGGGCAGTGGCGATCATCGCCTCCGGCCTGCTCCATGGCGCCGCCGCGGCAGCGTTTCTGATCGCACCCGCGGGGACATTCGTTTCCGCGGACGCGATCAGGGCCGAGGGCGCCGACCAGTCCGGCGCCAACGTCATCGGCAGCGCCTTGGACGACCAGGCGTCCGGCGCGGTGGATGTTACCCTGGTCCCGGATCCGCAGCCGGTGAAGCGCCAGGCCGCGAAACCCGCTCCGCCGGCCGAGGCGACGCAGCCGGCAAGTGAGCAAGTGGCGCGCCAGCCTCCGCCGGAAGCCGTCAACGAGCCGGCCTCGGATATCCTGGCGGCCGCCGCACCGCGCCAGGATGATCAGAGCGTCCCCACGGGCAGCAAGCCGACGCCCGCGATCGAGCCGCAAAGCACACAAGCGCCCCCTGCCGAGCCTGAGCAATCGCCGGTCCCGAGCACGACATCGAGCGCATCAGCCGCGCCGGCGGGGCCCAGCGAAACCGTTGAACCGCGAGGTACGGCGGATGGCGATACGCGCGACGCGCCGGTCGTCGCCAGCAAGGGCAAGAAACAGGCCGCCGGCAATGCTCTAGAATCCCGCTACAGTGGTGAAATCCAGAAGAAGCTTGCCCGCGCCAACCGTCGCGTTTCCAAATCGATCCAGGCCAAGGCTCGCAACAATGCCAGGGTGGTTTTCGTCGTCGCGGCCGATGGCAGCGTCAGCGACCTGCAGCTCGCAGAAAGTTCAGGGTCCGCCGAGCTCGATCAGTTCGCTTTGACTCTGGTGCGCAAGCAGGCACCGTTCCCTCCCATTCCGCCCGAGACCGGAAAATCGAGCTGGGTGTTCAAGGCGCGGATCGGCCCTTTTTAAAACCTTCGCCATCCCAAGAATTCGTCCATGTCGAAAGGAAGCCGATGTACATCGCCATGAACCGCTTCAAGGTCCAGAACGGCTCGGAAGAAGCCTTCGAGAATGTCTGGAAGAACCGCGATTCAAGCCTCTCCGAAATGCAGGGCTTCAGGGAATTCCACCTGCTGCGCGGGCCGGTCAACGAGACCGAGGGCTATACGCTGTTTGCCTCGCACACGGTCTGGGCAAGCCAGGAGGATTTCGTCGCCTGGACGAAATCGGAAAACTTCCGCGCCGCCCATCGCAACGCCGGCGGCTCGAAGGTTCATTACCTCGGCCACCCGCAGTTCGAAGGCTTTTCGGTAGTCGAGGGCGCCTGAACATGCCTTTGCCAACGAGACTGTTTCGCGCCAGCTAGTTCCTCGACACAGGGATTCTCAAAGTTGTCGGCGGGTCAACCTCGTCATCCCAGGGCGAAGCAGCCGCGAAGCGGCGTCGCGGAGACCCTGGGATCCATTCCGTGACCTTATCGACGGGTGCAGCGGAGCAGAATTCTGCACCGCTGCAACGCTCATATGGAACGGAATGGATCCTCGGGTCTACGCTCGTCGCTTCGCTCCTTGCTCCGCCCGTGGATGACGATGGCGATGAGCGTTCCCGCCAATCGCCTAGGCATGTAACTGCCTACGCAGACATAGCCGACTGGTCAAAATCGCCGTGCTGGGGAACTATGCTGCGGCGAGCAAACTGGCGTTACCACCCGCCGCCGTCGTGTCGACGCAGACCGCGCGTTCATGCGCGTAGGCCGCCGGATTGAGCACTTCGCTGACCAGCGGCACGATCGGCCCGGCGCGCTCGGCAATCACCTTACGCACGATGCGCGCCGCTTCCGGCGTGCCGGAGAAGGCGACGACATCGACCCGCAGCGAACGCGCCTCGACCGGATCGGGCCGGCCGTCGATAGCGGCCAGCGGCAGACCCTTGCCGGTCAGCGCCGATAGCGCCGCCGGCGCGCCCGGCGCCACGGCCAACACCGCATTGCCGGCCGCAAGCGCCTGGATCGTCTGGGAAAGCAGCGTCTCTGCATCCGGGCCTAGACACAGCACTCGGCCACGCGGTGCCAGCGACAGCGTGTTGGCCTCGCCGGTCGGCCCGGGCAGGTCGACCTGGCCGAAATCGAGGCTGGCAGCTGCGGCGATCGCCGCCGCGCCCTTGCCGCGCAGATGCTTCCTCAGGATCGCCACGCGGTCCGGCCGCGTCGACCAGCCGCCCACCGTCGGATCCGGCAGATTGTCGGCAAGCTCGGTCGCGCTCACCTTGTGGCCTTCCCCAACCTCGGTGCCGGCCTCAGGCCCCTTGCGGAAGCGGCGCAGATAATGCGGTCCGCCGGCCTTCGGGCCGGTGCCCGAAAGCCCCTCGCCGCCGAAGGGCTGCGAGCCGACGACGGCGCCGATCTGATTGCGGTTGACATAGATGTTGCCGGCATGGATGCCGTCGACGAAATGCTGGACGCGGCCTTCGATGCGCGTGTGCAAGCCGAAGGTCAGCCCATAGCCCTTGCGGTTGATGGCGGCGATCACCGCGTCGATCTCGTCGGCGTCGAAGGTCGCGACATGCAGCACCGGGCCGAACACCTCGCGCTCCATTTCCTCGATGCCTTTGACGCGGAAGACATGCGGCGCGACGAAACGGCCGGTTGCCGGCGCTTCCAATCTCGCGATCAGCCGGCCTTCCAGCCCCTTCTTCTTGCAATAGTCGCTGATCGAAGCCTGCGCCTCGTCGTCGATGACCGGGCCGACATCGGTCGAAATCAACCAGGGATTGCCGACATTGAGCGCTTCCATCGCGCCCTTCAGCATCTCCAGCATCTTCTTCTCGACGTCCTTCTGGACATAGAGAACGCGCAACGCCGAGCAGCGCTGGCCGGCGCTCTGGAAGGCCGAGGCGAGAATATCGCGCACCGCCTGTTCCGGCAGCGCGGTGGAATCGACGATCATCGCATTCAAGCCGCCCGTTTCGGCGATCAGCATCGCATCCGGCGCAGCGGTCTCGGCCAATTGCTTCTCGATCAGCTTGGCGACCTCGGTCGAGCCGGTGAAGCAGACGCCGGCAATGCGCGGATCGGCCGTCAGTGGCGCACCGACCGAGGCGCCATCGCCCGGCAAAAGCTGAATGACGTCTTCCGGCACGCCGGCCTCGCGAAGCATTTCCACGGCGCGGAAGGCGATCAGCGGCGTCTGCTCGGCCGGCTTCGCGATCACCGAATTGCCGGTGACCAAAGCCGCCGCGATCTGGCCGGTGAAGATCGCCAGCGGAAAATTCCACGGCGAGATGCAGACGATCGCGCCGCGCGCTTGCGTGCCAGCTTCGGCGTTGGCCGCCTCGGCCGCGTAGTAGCGCAGGAAGTCGACCGCCTCGCGCACTTCGGCGACGCCGTCGGCCAGCGATTTGCCGGCCTCGCGGGTGGCGAGAGCGAAGAACTCGACCGCATTGGCCTCGTAGAGGTCGGCGGCGCGATTGAGGATCGCGGCGCGCTCGGCAACCGGACGCTTCGCCCAGGCGGGTTGCGCGTCGACGGCGATGCGCACGGCGGTCGCCACCTGCTTGGCTGCCGCCTCATGCACCGTCCCGACGATCTCGTCGGGCTTGGCCGGATTGACGATCTGGCGCGGCTTGCCGTAGCCGGCGGCGCGCGTGACCGGCTTGGCGTGCCAGCGATCCGCGCCGGCGAACGCCGCCCGCGCCTTGTCGATAGCCGCGAGCGTCACCGGATCGGTGATGTCGAAGCCCTTGGAATTGCGGCGCCCGGCGCCGAAGATCGCGGCCGGGCGCGCGATCGCCGGATTGGCGGCCGGCCCCTGCGTCTCGACCACCGCGAGCGGATCGCGCGCGATCTCCTCGGGCTCGACCTCCTCGTCGGTCAACTGGTGAACGAATGAGGAGTTGGCGCCGTTTTCCAGCAGGCGCCGCACCAGATAGGCGAGCAGGTCCGAATGCGCGCCGACAGGCGCATAGATGCGACAGCGCGTGCCCTCGGCCTGCCGCACCGTCTCGTGCAGCGCCTCGCCCATGCCGTGCAGGCGCTGGAACTCGAAGCTGTCGCGGTCCGTCGCCATCGACAGGATGGCGGCAACCGTGTGCGCGTTATGCGTGGCGAATTGCGGATAGATGCGGTCGGTCATCGACAGCAGCTTCTTCGCGCAGGCGAGATACGAAACATCGGTGTTGGCCTTACGGGTGAAGACCGGATAGCCGGACAGGCCGAGCGTCTGCGCCCGCTTGATCTCGGTGTCCCAATAGGCGCCCTTCACCAGCCGCACCATGATTTTGCGATCGTATTTCCTGGCAAGCGCATAGAGCCAGTCGATGGCGAAAGCCGCCCGCGGGCCATAGGCCTGGACAACGACGCCGAAACCGTCCCAGTCGGCAAGTTCCGGCTCTGCCAGCACGCGTTCGATGACGTCGAGCGACAGGTCCAGCCGGTCGGCCTCCTCGGCATCGATGTTGAGGCCCATGCGCGAATGCCGGGCGGCAAGCGCCAAGGACAGCAGCCGCTCGGCCATCACCGGCAGCATCGTCTCGCGCTGCGCCGCCTCGTAGCGCGGATGCAGTGCCGAGAGCTTGACCGAAATGCCATGATTGTAGCGGATGTCGGGACCGTTCGACCCGGCATCGAGCGAGGAGATCGCATCGGCATAGGCGCGGTGGTAGCGCAGCGCGTCGGCTTCGGTGCGGGCCGCCTCGCCCAACATGTCGAAGGAATAGAGGTAGCCCTTCTGCGTCATCGGCCGCCCGCGCTTGACGGCCTCGGCGATGGTGCGGCCGAGCACGAACTGCTCGCCCATCTCGCGCATTGCCGCGGCGACCGCCTTGCGGATCACCGGCTCCCCCAGCCTGCGCACCATGGCGCGCAGCGTGCCTTCGATGCCGCCCTCGCCTTCGTCGAGCACGCGGCCGGTCAACATCAGCGCCCAGGTCGAGGCGTTGACGAAGATGGAGCTCGAGCCGCCCGAATGCGCCGACCAGTCATGCGGCGCGATCTTGTCGGCGATGAGATCGTCCATCGTCTCGGCATCGGGCACGCGCAGCAGCGCTTCGGCCAGGCACATCAGCGCCACGCCTTCCTTGGTCGACAGGCCGTAGGCCGAGAGAAAGACCTCCATCAGCCTTGGATCGGTGGATCCGCGCACCGCACGCACCAGATCGGCCGCGCGCGCCGAGATCGCCTTGCGCTCTTCGGCTGACAAGCCCGCCGCCGCCGACAGGCGCTTCACCGCCTCGTCTTCGTCGGGCAAATAATTGGCGCGGATCTGCTGGCGGATGGCGTCGAGCGGCATGTCGGGGTCCATGAAAGCGAGCGTGAGCGAACGGTCTGGCGGTCGCCGGACCGAATGGCGCAAGCTAGCACAGCTGCGGATTCCAGTCGGTCTAAAGAAATCGACATGGCAGACTGATCGATCTAACATATAGCGACTAATCCCATCATTTCGACTGCAATTTTGATGACCGAAGACCAATTGGACCGCATTGACCGCAACATCCTGTCCGCGCTCGGGCGCGATGGCCGGCTTTCGATGTCCGAGCTGGCTTTGAAGGTGGGCTTGTCGAAGACGCCGGTGCAGGCGCGCGTGAAGCGGCTGGAGAAGGACGGCTACATAAGAGGCTATCGCGCGGTCATCGACCGCGAGCGCATGGGCGAAGGCCATGTCGCCTTCGTCCAGGTGAAGCTGTCGGACACGCGCTCGGCAGCGCTCGACGCTTTCAACCGCGCTGTTCAGGGCGTGCCGGAGATCGAGCAATGCCACATGATGGCATCGAGCTTCGATTATCTGCTGAAGGTCCGCACCACCGACATCGCCGCCTACCGCCGGGTGCTCGGCGAGCGCATCTCCGCCCTGCCCCACGTTGCCCAGACGTCGACCTTCGTGGCGATGGAGACGGTGAAGGATCGCTAATCAGACAGCGTCTTCAGGAACGCCACCAGCGCGGCCCGCTCGCGCTCGGACAGCTCGAGCGGGTGCACTTCGGAGACGCCTTCCACGCTGGGCGGTGCTTTCAAATAATGCCCCACCACCTCATCGAGCGTCGCGAACTGGCCGGCATGCATGTAGGGCGGTCGACTTGCGGCGCCCCTGAGCGACGGAGTCTTGTAGGCGCGCATGATTTGCGGCCCGTCCTTGACCATGAAGCGCAGCTCGCGGCAGGCGCTCTCGTCGCCGTCGCGGAACTTGCCGAGACAGTTGAAAGGATCGGCCCCAACCTGCGCCACGGCATCGACGCGCCCGCGGTCAGGCGGCAGGCCGTCGACCGGCGGCACGCCGGTGTTGTGGAAGGCGTTGTCGGTGAAGCGCGGGCCGTTGTGGCAGGTCACGCAATTGGCCTTGCCGATGAACAGCTTCAGCCCAAGGACTTCCTCCGGCGAGAATGCCGCGTCCCCTTCCGGCTTGGCGCCGGTCGCCAGATCGATGACGAAGCGGTCGAAGCGCGTCTGCTCAGGCTCGATCGATCGCTCGAAGGCGGCGATCGCCTTGCCGATATTGGCGAAGACGCGGTTGACGTCGTCTTGCCGGCCGGCAGGCATGGCGTTCCACGCCGCCTTCTCGGCATCGCTGCCGAGCGGGGTGGCATTGGCCGGCACGCTGGAAAGGTCCGGCAGCGGTCCGAAGATGCGCTCATAGCGCTCGCCGAACCGCTTCTTGATGTAATGCGCGAAGGCGGCCCGGTTGCCGGCCTGCTCCAGCGGGTTTTCAAGCGGCGTCAGCGCCTGCGCCCACAGGCTGTCGCGCCTGCCGTCCCAGAAGAACCACGGATTGCGAGCCACGCCCGCCAGCGACATAGTACGGCGGTTGGTGTGGCCGACGCCGACCGCCTGCGGCAGGTCGTCCTGGAACTGGCGGTCGATCTTGTGGCAGGTCGAGCAGGACACCGTACCGTCGCGGCTCATGCCGGCATCGAAGAACAGCGTCGAGCCGAGCGCGGCAGCCGCCGGCACATCCGCATACTGGTTCGTGGTGTCGGGTTTCAATGACGGCAGCGTGTTCAGCGCCAGCGACGCGATGGTCTTCTTCTCGGCGTCGCTGAACTGCGGCTCGCCGCAGCCGCCCAGCAAGGCGAGAGCGGCTAAGGCCGAGAGGCTCGCAACGCTGATCAGCCGCCTCATTGCCCGCTCACAACACGATGTTGAAGACGACGGAATCGGAGCCCGCCGCCGCCGAGATACCGAAGTGCAGCTGCCACCAGCCGCTCATCGTGAACTTCACGCCATCGATGCGGTAGCGCCCCTGGCCCAAATAGTCGGTCGCCTGCGGACTGGTCGGCAGGCCGTGATCGTGCCGCGGCATCCCGCCGGAAACGGTGATGGCCGCTCCTTCCACCGGCGCGCCGGCGGCGGTCTTCAGCGTCAGCAGCCAGGACTGCAGCTCGCCCTGCCGGACGACGCCGCGCTCCGGCTCGAAGCTCGCGACGAACAGGCCGTTCGCCGTCTTCTTCGAGCGCGACAGGTCCGGTCCGGGCGCCGATTGCGGCAGCGTCAGATAGATGGCGGCCACGATGCCGACCAGCAGCACGGCCAGACCGAGACCCGCAAGAATGTAACGCCATATCGATGCCAAGCCCGTTCCTCTTCGGCTGCTAACGTCGCGGGCCGCTTGTCGCGTCCCGCCCTGCCTGTGGGAAATCGCTTCTGGCGCAAAATTCGCCGGTAGCCAAGCATGGCGCTGCCGGCCGCAAAAAGCTACAGCAACAATATCTTAGGAAGGGATAAGCCCGCATGGCCAATGGTATCGCATCGATCGGCGAATGCATGCTGGAACTGTCGGGCCAGGCCGGCCCGAACTGGCGCATGGGTTTTGCCGGCGATACCTTCAACACGCTCTGGGCATTGCACGCCTTGAGCCCGGAACGGCCGGCGACCTATGTGACGGCCTTCGGCGACGATCCATTCTCGCGCGACCAGATCGC
Source organism: Mesorhizobium sp. Ca11 (assembly GCF_020165275.1). NCBI lineage: Bacteria > Pseudomonadati > Pseudomonadota > Alphaproteobacteria > Hyphomicrobiales > Phyllobacteriaceae > Mesorhizobium > Mesorhizobium sp. Ca11. Next base: position 351,601 of record NZ_JAIUHU010000001.1, read on the forward strand.
TTTCTTCGATCAGAACGGCATCGGCGTGGGCAACAGTCCAGTCATTGCCGGCGCACGCCCCGGCCTTTACGCCATAACGCTTACAGGAGCCGAGCGCGCCTTCACCTACTGGCGAAGCGACGCGGCCGCGCGCCAGCTCGCCTCGGATCCGGCAGCACTGGCAAAAAGCCTTGAAAACCAGGCGCTTGTCTATTTTTCCGGAATCACCCTGGCAATTCTGGACGCGGCGGCGCGCCAAACCCTCCTCTCGGCCGTGGCGACTGCCCGCAAGGCCGGCTCGCTCGTCGCCTTCGACCCGAACTACCGGCCGCGTCTGTGGTCGAGCCGCGAGGCGGCGCAGGCCGCGATCCTGGAAGCGCTTGCGGTGGCCGACATTGCGCTGCCGACTTTTCCGGACGAGCAGATGCTGTTCGGCGATGAGACCCCGGAGGTCACAGCCAAGCGCCTGGGCAAGCTGACCGGCGAGGTCGTGGTCAAGAATGGCGAGCAGCCGGCCCTGATTGCGCTGAACGGCGCTTCACAAGCTGTCGACGCGGTGCATGTGGCTGCCCCCGTCGATACCACGGGGGCCGGCGATTCCTTCAACGGCGGCTATCTCGCCGCCCGGCTTGCCGGCCATGCGCCCGCCGCCGCCGCTCGCCGCGCGCACAAAGTCGCTGCCGCGGTGGTGCAGGTTCGCGGCGCGTTGGCTCCATTCGAGACGTTGAGAGCTGCATTCGACAGTTAAACAGCATCGAAGCTTAGGCAGCAATCACTTCAATACTGTAAAACCTTAAGGCAGACGGAACCGGTACTCCGTCACCTGATGATAGATCTGCCCCGGCCACAGCGTCGCCTGCGGGAAATAAGGCCGGTTCGGCGCGTCCGGCCATGTCTGCGCTTCGAGGCAGAGGCCTGAAAACGCCTTGTAGCGGCGGCCGTCGAGCCCCGGCGATGTCGGCGCGACGAACTGACCGCTATAGAGCTGCAGTCCCGGTTCGGTGGTCCAGACCTCCATCTCGACGCCGGAATTGGCGCCTTGCACCCAGGCAGCCTGGTGCAGCGGCCCGCGGCTGGAGGCCAGGCAGTAATTCAGGTCGTAGCGAAGCTGCTCGCCTTCCATTTCCATGCGCAGCGGCCGTGCCTGCCGGAAATCGTACGGTGTGCCGTCGACCGGCGTCACCGCGCCGGTCGGGATCATCTCGTCATCGACCGGCGTGTAGGCGCCGGCGTTGAGCATCAGCCGGTGATCGAGGATATCGCCGGCGCCGCCATCGTCGAGATTGAAATAGGAATGCTGCGCGAGGTTGCAGAGCGTCGGCTCCTCGCAGTTCGCGGTCAGCTCCATGCTGAGGGTGCCTGGGATCTTCAGCCGATACGTGCAGGTGACGTCGAGCGCGCCGGGAAAGCCCATCGCGCCGTCCGGATCGTGCAGCGTCAGCGTTACGAAATCGCGGCCATGCAGCGAGACGGCCCATGGCCGGCGGAAAAAGCCTTCCGAGCCGCCATGCAGCGTGTGCTTGCCGAGAAAATTCTGCTCGGTCTGGAAGCGGTTGCCGGCGATGGTGAAGCGGCCGCCGCCGATGCGGTTGGCGAAGCGGCCGACGACGGCGCCAAAGAAGGCACGGTCGGTCTCGTAGGGCTCGAATCGGTCGTAGCCAAGCACCAGCGGCGCGTCATGGCCGCTCAGCCTGAGGTCCTGAATGATGGCGCCGAGCCCGATGATGTTGGCCGTGATGCCGCCGCCGCGGATGGTGAAGCGGCGCACGGCCTCGCCCGCCTGCGTCGTGCCGAAGACCTCGCCGTCTTTCATCGCCATGCCCGAAATGTCATTACCGAACCGATCCGTGGATTTAGGCCGGCTGCGTATCATCCGGCAAGCGCAGGCTAAAGCAATTCCAGGAAAAGTGCGCAGCGGCTTTGCGCCAAGACAAGGCGATAGAGCAGTCCACCGTTGTCTGAGACGGTGGACTGCTGGGCGCGCCTGCCCCTGTTCCGGGGATCGATATCAGAGCCCGAGGCCGCCGAAGCAGGCATATTTGGTGTCGAGATAGTCCTCGATGCCCTGATGCCCGCCTTCGCGGCCGAGACCGGATTCCTTGACCCCGCCGAACGGCGCCTCGGGCGTGGTGATCAGGCCTTCATTGACGCCGACCATGCCGTATTTCAGGCCTTCCATGACACGGAAGGCGCGGCCGAGATCGCCGGTGTAGAAATAAGCGGCAAGGCCGAACTCGGTGTCGTTGGCCAGCGCGATCGCCTCTTCCTCGGTCTCGAACTTGAACACCGGCGCGATCGGCCCAAAAATCTCTTCCTTCATGAAGCGCATGTTCGGCGTGGCGCCAGAAATCACCGTCGGCTGGAAGAACGAACCGCCGAGCGCATGGCGCTTGCCGCCGGCGACGACCTTGCCGCCCTTCGACGTCGCATCGGCGATGAATTCCTCGACCTTCTCGACCGCTTTCTCGTCGATAAGCGGCCCCTGCTGCACGCCTTCCTCGAGGCCCGAGCCGACCTTGAGGTTGTTGCTGGCGGCAGCCAGCTTCTCGACGAATTTGTCATAGATGCCCGCCTGCACCAGGAAGCGGTTGGTGCACACGCAGGTCTGGCCGGAATTGCGGTATTTGGCCGTGATGGCGCCGGCAACCGCGCGATCGACATCGGCGTCGTCGAAGACCAGGAACGGCGCGTTGCCGCCAAGCTCCATCGACACTTTCTTGACCGTCGCGGCCGATTTCTGGATCAGGATCTTGCCGACCTCGGTTGAGCCGGTGAAGGTGATCTTCTTGACCAGCGGGTTGGCGCAGATCTCGTCGCCGATCTCGCCGGCCGAACCGGTGACAACGTTGACGACGCCTTTCGGGAAACCGACCTCCTCGACAAGCGCGCCCCAGGCGAGGCCCGAGTAAGGCGTCTGCGAGGCGGGCTTGACCACCGCGGTGCAGCCGGCGGCCAAAGCCGGGCCGATCTTGCGGGCGAGCATCGAGGACGGGAAATTCCACGGCGTAATGGCGGCGATGACCCCGACCGGCTCCTTGGTCACCAGGATGCGGCGGTCGCCCCATGGCGACGGAACGATGTCGCCATAGACGCGGCGGCCTTCCTCGGCGAACCAGAGGATATAGCTGGCGGCAGAGCCGATCTCGCCTTTGGATTCGGTGAGCGACTTGCCCTGCTCGATGGTCAAGAGCTCGGCCAGCACATCCTGATTGTCCATCATCGCGTCATGCAGCTTGCGCAGCAGCTTCGAGCGCTCGAGCGCGGTGGTCTTGCGCCAGCTCTTGAAGGCTTCCTCTGCGGCCTCGATCGCACGGCGGGTCTCGGCCTTGCCGGCCTTAGGCACGGTGCCGATCTTGAGGCCCGTCGCCGGATTGTTGACGTCGATGGTCTGGCCGCTGTCGGCCTGCACCCATTCACCATTGATGAGGTTGGCCTGGCGCATGAAATGGCTGGTTTTCTGAAGCATGGTCTGGCCTCCGTTCGGCGCGCTGATCGGCCGTTTTTCTGGATATCCGTTGAAGCGTGCTTCAAGAGCCGCACGCCGGCGCATTGCTCTTACCTAGGGAAAGGCGGGCAAGCAATCACAAGATGGCATATAGGGGTTGGGCCAGCAAAAGCGAGCCGCCTTCACGGCTCTATCCGAAGACGTGGATCACCACCGTCAGCCAGAACGAGGTGGTTACCACCGCGCTTGCGGTGGCAAGCGTCATCTGGTTCGAGGCCAGCGCCTGGCCGGTGTTGAACTGGACGGCGATCAGATAGGAGTTGATGCCCGAAGGCAGTGCCGCAACCACCACCGCGACCTTGGCCGTCAGCGGCGGCAGGCCGAGCAGCCAGACGAAGGCCAGCACCAGCGCCGGCATCACGAACAGTTTCAGCACCGACAGCGCCAGCGCCGGCCTGATATTGCCGGAGATGCCGAAGCGGCGCAGGCTGAGCCCCATGGCGAACAGCGCCACCGGACCGGCCGTGTCCGCGAGCGTATTGACCAACCGTTCGACCAGGTCCGGCAGCGGCGCGCCGGTGAGGCGCCAGGCGAGTCCCACCAGGATGCCGATGATCAGCGGATTGAGGAACAGGCGCCTGAGGAAGTTTTTGACGACGCGTAGCGGATGCACCGTCTCGCCGCTGCCGCGCCCGAACATCTCGAACAGCACGATCGAGGCCATCATCATGATCGGCAGGTGGACCGACACCAGCAGCGACAGCACCTCGAAGCCGCTGGCGCCGAATATGCCGAGGACGAAGGGCGCGCCGAGCAGCACCACATTGGAATAAGCCGAGGAAACGCCGCCGACGATGCCCGCGCGTGCATCTCGCTTGAAAACGCGCGTCATCATCAGATGGCCCGTGGTCCAGGTGATGGCGGCGGCCGCAAAATAGGCGCCCCACAGCGACCAGGGCGTTACGCCATGGAAATCCGATTTGACCATGGTCCGGAAGAGCAGCAGTGGCATCGCCACGCTGACGGCGAATTCCGAAATGCCCTCCCCGCTCGCCGGCTTCAGATAGAAGGTGAGCCCGGTCAGATAGCCGAGCGCCACAAGGCTGAAGACGAAGAGAACGGTTTCGGTAAGCGGAGTCATTTCTTTGGCGGAGACATTTTTCCCGTGATAGGCGGGCCCTGACTGCGGTGCAATCGCACCGAACGGAACGGCGCTCCATTTGCTCTGCTGCCCCGCTGCTTGTCTTTCGGCCTGCTTTGCGGTCCCTATATGCCAATCACCACCTTGCCTTTGCGGGCTGCCATAGGACTTCCGATGCTGCGACTTGCCCTGGCGCTCTTCCTGCTTGCCGTTCCCACCCTGGCCCACGCGACCGATGCGGGCTGGGCGTTGCTGCGCGACGGCGGCCATGTCGTTCTGCTTCGCCATGCCTTCGTCACCGGAGCTGCCGACCCGGCCAATTTCGACATCGGTAATTGCGCCACGCAGCTCAACCTGTCGGAGCGCGGCAAGCAGCAGGCAAGCCGCATCGGCGCGCTGTTCGCGGCGCGCTCGGCGCCGATCGATCACGTGCTCTCCAGCCGCTACTGCCGTTGCCTTGATACTGCCCGCATCGCTTTCGAATCCGAGCCGCAGCGCTTCGCGCCGCTCGACCTGCTGAAAACCGACCCGGCCGAAAAGGCCGCGCAAATGGCCGCGATCATGAAGGAGATCCGTGGCTATTCCGGCTCCGATAATCTGGTGCTGGTCACGCATGTGGAAAACATCGAGGCGCTCACCGGCGTAGCGCCGCGCGAGGGCGAGGCCGTGGTGGTGGCGCCGGACGGTGATGGTCTCAAGGTGCTGGGACGGGTCACGTTCTAAGACGCCGCGCCCGCCGGTGTTGCCGAAATGCAACTCCCGGGAGAAGCCGCAAATCCGCCGCGACAATGCCGCTTGCGACAACCCGTCGCAGGGTCTATAGGCGCGCTCCCGGTCACGAAAACCGAAGCGAGCACAACGGTTGGAGCTTTCGTCTCCGCCCGCGCAGCCGGCTCTGCCGCGCTGTGTACGGCGCCGTTTCGGGTGTTGGGATCGCCGATGTAGCTCAGAGGTTAGAGCGCCGGATTTAGGTCCGGAGGTCGAGGGTTCGAGTCCCTTCATCAGCACCACGGATAGCTCAGGTTGGGTAGAGCATCAGATTTGTCATCTGACTGTCGAAGGTTCGATTCCTTCTCCATTGGCCTCGAAAGCCAGCACCCTACACGGTGTTATTCGAAAAACGGTCCGGGGACCGGAATGCGAGGATTTCACGGACGGCAAGGCTTCGGCCTCGCCGGGCGGTGACGTTCTGCGCCATCGGCTCGCGGCCAGGCCCGCGGTGACGAGCAAGGCGCGACGCGGCCGGCAAAGTAAGCTTCGGCTTCCGGCGCCCGCTTCGTCGCCCCGCGATCCGCTCCCGAAGGCCCGCCGCGGATCGATGCCACCGGTCCCCGGATCATTCGTGCCCAGGACAGTACGACGACGTGAAACGAGAAACGAAAGGATGATCGACGCATGACGTGACGCCTCACATGGGGCCATGCCCGACAGGAGTAAGACAATGAAGACCATTCTCGAAAAGCTTCTTGGACGCCAGCGCGTCCTCGTGAAGGAAAATGAACGTGCCGTCGCCCTCTACAAGGGTGAGATCCAGGCGATCCTGATGCCGGGCGAGCATTGGCTCGCCAACCGGCGCGGCAACCTGGAAATCTCCAGGCACGACCTGAAGAACCCGGAATTCGTTTCGGCTTACGAGAAGGCGTTGTTCGACAAGCTCCCGGATGTGGCCGCGCGTCACCTCACCGTCATCCGCACCGGGCGTACCGACGTCGCCGTCGTCGAGCGCGACGGCGCCTTGCATGCCGTGCTCAACCCGGATCGCAAGCTCGTGCTGTGGACGGATGCCGGCCCGTGGAAGGTCACGTCCGTCGACACGGCGGCCGATCTCGCCGTCGATCCGGCCTTGATGCGCCGGATCGGCCAGGCCCGGAAGACGGAACATGTGTTCCTCTATCCGGTCGTGGACGGCCAGGTCGGGTTGCTGTTCGTGGATGGCGTCTACACCCGCACGCTTGCCGCGGGTGTGCACGCCTTCTGGAATGTCGGGCGCATGGTCCAGGTGAAGGTTGTCGACGTCAAGCGCCAGTCGCTCGATGTTGCCGGGCAGGAAATGCTGACCAAGGATCGCGTGACGATCCGCGTCAACATCGCCGCCGAATACCGGGTCGTCGATCCGGTGACGGCGGTGAGCACGGTGAAGGACTTCTCCGAAGCCCTCTACCGCGCCCTGCAGTATGCCTTCCGCAAGACGCTTGGCGCGCTCACGCTCGACCAGATCCTCGACAAGAAGGTCACGGTCGACGAGGACGCGGCTGCCAAGGTGCGCGACGACATGGCCGTGATCGGCGTCGAGGTCAGCGATATCGCTCTCAAGGATGTGATCCTGCCGGGCGACATGCGCGAGATCCTCAACCAGGTGGTTTCGGCCGAGAAGCAGGCCGAGGCCAACGTCATCCGCCGCCGCGAGGAGACGAACGCCACCCGTTCGCTGCTCAACACGGCCAAGGTGATGGCCGAGAACCCGGTGATGCTGCGACTGAAGGAGCTCGAGGCTCTCGAAGCCATCGCCGGCAAGGTCGAGCGGCTCACCGTCCACAACGGAACGGGCGGGTTGCTCAACGACCTGGTCAAGCTCCGCGACTGATGCATGTCGCCCAAAGTGGTTCCGGCTTTGGGAAGACGGCATGCGAAACAAAAGCTGACGCCGCGTCAAATGGGAGGGGCCGCCGGGCAGGCCGGCGGCCCCTCTTGCGCTCCCAAAGCCCACATCCCATCTGCCCCGGCGCGTCAGGCCTTTTCCTGCCGGGAAAAACCGATTAGACAGCGCCCAAACAAGATGCGGACAGATTCCGCCCGCAACCGAAGGAAGAGCCCTTGTCCACCACGTTCGAGAAAGTCGCCAAGATCATTGCCGACACCAGCGAGATCGATATCGACACCATCACGCCCGAGAGCCACACGATCGACGATCTCGGCATCGACAGCCTCGATTTCCTCGACATCGTCTTTGCCATCGACAAGGAATTCGGCATCAAGGTGCCGCTCGAGAAGTGGACGCAGGAGGTCAATGACGGCAAGGCCTCGACCGACGACTACTTCGTGATGAAGAACCTGTGCGCCAAGATCGACGCGCTGGTCGCGGCCAAGGCCGCCTGAGCCGGCTCGGGCGCGGTCTTGACGCGCCCCGCCAGCTGACCCACAACAGCCGCCCATGAGTTCTCACGACGTCGTCATCACCGGCATCGGCCTTGTCTCTTCGCTTGGAGAGGGCCCTGATGCGCATTGGCAGAAGCTCACCCGACCGGGCCTTGAGCCGGTGCTCGATGCGGCGCGCTTCGCGCCCTATACCATCCATCCCCTGCCCGAGATCGACTGGAACCTGCAGATCGCCAAGCGCGGCGACCAGCGCCAGATGGAAACCTGGCAGCGCCTCGGCACCTACACCGCCGGCCTGGCGCTCGACGATGCCGGCATCAAAGGCAATGACGAGCTTTGCGCCACCATGGACATGGTGGTGGCGGCCGGCGGCGGCGAGCGCGACGAAGCCGTCGATGCCGCGATCCTTGCGGCCTCCGAGAGCCGCAACGACCGCGACGTGCTGCTCAACGAGAAGCTGACGACGGAACTGCGGCCGACTTTGTTCCTCGCCCAGCTCTCCAATCTGCTCGCCGGCAACATCTCGATCGTCCACAAGGTCACCGGTTCGTCGCGCACCTTCATGGGCGAGGAAGGCGCCGGCGTCTCGGCCGTCGAGACGGCGGCCGCGCGCATCCGCTCGGGACAGTCGACCCATGTTCTGGTCGGCGGCGCCTTCCAGACCGAGCATTCCGACATGCTGCTCGGCTATGAGCTTGCCGGCTACCTGCATCGCGGCCCATGGAAGCCGGTCTGGCAACGCCAGGGCTTAGAAGGCGGCGGTGTGGTGACGGGGTCCGGCGGCGCATTCCTGGTGCTCGAGCAGCGCGAGCACGCAAAAAACCGCGGCCGCAAGATCTACGCCGAGCTTGGCCCCGTCGTCTCCGGCCGCGCCAGGCGCCGGCAAGGCGAGTTGAATTCAGAGATTGCTGCGCTGCTGAAGCAGGCTGCCCTTCCCGACGGGGATCTGCTCACGATTTCCGCCGCCTCCGGCGCCCACGCCGCGACGGCGGCTGAGAAGGCCGTTCTCGATGCCAATTCGGCTTTGGCCGTGCGCGCCTTCTCGACGCTGACCGGCCATATGAAGGAGGCTCAATTCCCCTTTGCGGTTGCGCTCGCGGCAATGGCTGTCGACCGCGGGGCCGGTTATCCTGCCTTCGATGCCACGATGGAGCGCTCATTTGAAGGCGCCCCCAATTCCGTTCTTGCAACCGCGATCGGCTATCACCAATTCGAGGGCCTGGGGCTGGTTAAAGCCGCTTAGATCGGTTTTTCGCAATTCCCGGGCGGAAAACCGCTACACACCTTTCCTGGAATTGCTCGATAACGAGGCAGACAAAGCATGGCCAATCTTCGCGACCACATGGGCAGGCCTATCGTCGCCGTTACCGGCATCGGCGTGGTGACCTCGCTCGGCGTCGGCAAGGCCGACAATTGGGCGGCGCTGACCTCGGGCAGATCCGGCATCCATCCGATCACCCGCTTTCCGGTCGACCACCTCAACACCCGCATTTCCGGCATGGTCGACTTCCTGCCCTCGAGCTCGAAGGGCGCCAGCCACCTCACCTACGAACTGGCCGAGACGGCGGCCCAGGAGGCCGTCTCGGAAGCTGGTTTGGAGTCCGGCGATTTCGGCGGCCCGCTGTTCCTGGCCTCGCCGCCGGTCGAGCTCGACTGGATCGACCGCTTCTCGCTCTATAATTCCGACAAGCAGGACGCCGGTGCCGAAAGGTTGCTGCGCGTGGCGCGCGGGCTGAAGGAGCTGGATGTGTTCGAGACCACGCAGTTCGGCTCGATCGCCGATCGCCTGGCCGACCGCTTCGGCACGCGTGGTCTGCCGATCACGCTGTCGACCGCCTGCGCCTCGGGCGCCACCGCCATCCAGCTCGGGGTCGAGGCGATCCGGCGCGGCGAGTGTGACAAGGCGCTGTCGATCGGCGCCGACGGCTCGGCCACCGCCGAAGCGCTGATCCGCTTCTCGCTGCTCTCGGCCCTTTCCACCCACAATGATATCCCCGAAAAGGCCTCAAAGCCCTTCTCCAAGGACCGCGACGGCTTCGTGCTGGCTGAAGGCTCCGGCGCGCTGGTGCTGGAATCGCTGGAAGGCGCCCTTGCGCGCGGCGCGACGATCCTCGGCATCATGCGCGGCTGCGGCGAGAAGGCCGACGATTTTCACCGCACCCGCTCCAAGCCCGATGGCTCGCCGGCGATCGCGGCGGTGCGCGCCGCCCTTGCCGATGCGGGCCTTGGCGAAGACGAGATCGACTACGTCAATGCGCACGGCACCTCGACGCCCGAGAACGACAAGATGGAGCACCTGTCGCTGTCCACCGTCTTCGGCGAGCGCATCGGCTCGATGCCGATCTCGTCGAACAAGTCGATGATCGGCCACACCCTGTCGGCCGCCGGCGCGGTGGAGGCCGCCTTCTCGCTGATGACCATGCGCGAAAGCGTCATCCCGCCGACGATCAATTACGACAATCCCGATCCGGCCATCGTGCTCGACGTCGTGCCGAACAAGAAGCGCAACGCCGAAGTGGGCACGGTTTTGTCGAATTCCTTCGGCTTCGGCGGCCAGAACACCTGCCTTGTCATGGCGCGGGAACCGGTCTAAGCGGACTTTTCCGCTCTTACAGACCCGACAGGCCACATGCGCGCATTGCAACTTATCGAGGACCGCCGCCTTGAAACGGTGGACCTGCCGCCTCCCCCGCCGCCTTCGCTGGGCGAAGTGACGCTCCGCATCAAGGCGGTGGCGCTCAACCATATCGACGTCTGGGGTTGGCGCGGCATGGCGTTTGCCAAGCGCAAGCTGCCGCTGGTCGTCGGCGCCGAGGCCGCCGGCGAGGTCGAGGCGGTCGGCCCCGGCGTCTCCAACCTGCTGCCGGGACAATTGGTGTCGATCTACGGCGCGCGCACCTGCGGGCTTTGCCGCGCCTGCCGCGAAGGCCGCGACAATCTCTGCGAGCATGTTTCCGGCGTCCATGGCTTCCATCTCGACGGCTTTGCCCAGGAAAAGATCAACCTGCCGGCGCGTCTTCTGGTGCCCGCGCCTCCCGGCGTCACCGAGATCGGCGCGGCGGTCGCGCCTGTCACCTTCGGCACGGTCGAGCACATGCTGTTCGACAACGCCAGGCTGGAACCAGGCGAAACCATCCTCGTCCATGCCGGCGGCTCCGGGATCGGCTCCGCTGCCATCCAGCTCGCAAAGAAGATGGGCTGCACTGTCATCACCACGGTCGGCTCGAACAACAAGATCGACAAGGCCAAGGCGCTTGGTGCCGACCATGTCATCAACTACCGCGAGGACCGTTTCGAAGGCGTCGTGCGCAAGCTGACCAGGAAGAAGGGTGTCGATGTGGTGTTCGAGCATGTCGGCGCCGACACCTTCGCCGGTTCCATGCTGTGCTTGAAGCGTGGCGGTCGCCTCGTCACCTGCGGCTCGACCTCGGGCGTGTCGACGCAGGTCAACCTGATGCAGCTCTTCCAGCAGCAGCTGAAGCTGCTCGGCTCCTTCGGCTGCCGCATGGAGAACATGGCCAACGCCATGCAGAAGATGGCGGCCGGCCTCGTTGCGCCGGTCATCGATACCGAAGTCGGCTTCGACGACATCGACGCCGCGCTGAAGCGCATGGAAGGCCGCGACGTCTTCGGCAAGATCATCCTGCGCGTTTCCTAAGACAGGATGGTCGGCAAGGTGTTCAGGAAAGCCCGCCGGAACTTCATGTTCCGCTACGGCCGACGGCTGCGCCAGCTGGAGCATTGGCTGGTCGCCAAGCTCGCCATCGTGTTGCTCTCGCTGCTGCGCCTGTTGCCGCCGGACAGCGCGCTCAACTTCGCCGACCGTGTCGCCCGCCGCATCGGCCCGATGGTCGGGCGCCACCGCGTTGCGGTCAACAATCTGCGCCTTGCCTATCCGCAAAAGAGCGACGCCGAGATCGAAGCCATCGCGCGCGACATGTGGGGCAACATGGCCCGCCTCGCCGCCGAATACATCTTCCTCGACGCGCTGTTCGACTTCGATCCGAACGCTTCGAAGCCGGGCCGGGTGGAGGTGCGCGGCGTCGAGCATTTCCACGAGATCGCCGGCGAGAAGAAGCCGCATATCCTGTTCACCGGCCATCTCGGCAATTTCGAGTTGCTGCCGGTGGCCGCGGCCACCTTCGGCATGAACATCACGGCGCTGTTTCGCCCGCCGAACAACCCCTATCTCGCCGATTACATCCACTCGACGCGCCGCTCCTCGATGGGCGCCCTGCTGCCCTCCGCCGCCGGCGCATCCTTCGCCCTTGCCGCCATCCTCGAAAAGGGCGGCAATATAGGCGTGCTGGTCGATCAGAAATTCTCGGGCGGCGTAGACACGACCTTCTTCGGGCGCCCATGCCAGAGCAATCCGATGCTCGGCATGCTGGCCCGCCACTATGACTGCGATGTCTATCCCGCCCGCTGCGTCAGGCTGCCGGGCAACCGCTTCCGCCTGGAAATCGAGGACAGATTGACCTTGCCGCGCACCGAAGGCGGTAGCGTCGACGTCAGCGCCACCACCCAGCTGCTCACCGATGTGGTCGAGCGCTGGGTGCGTGAGGACCCCGGCCAGTGGATGTGGTTCCACAAGCGCTGGGAAATCAGCGACCGCCGCCGCAAGCGCCGACAGTCGAAGGCGACAGTCGGCCTGTAACCGGGTCGGCCCGCCGACCAGGCTCAGTTGGTGACGACGATCCGCGTGTTGCCGTAACCGACTTCCTTGACCATCGAATAGAAGGTCGCGGCGTTGGACGGATGCAGGCGCACGCAGCCATGCGAGGCCGGGCGCCCGAGATTTCTTACCGACCCGGTGCCGTGAATGGCGTATCCGCCGTGGAAGAACACCGAATAGGGCATCGGCGAGTTGTCATACTTGCGCGAATACCACATCCGGGCGGTCCATTGCGGCCGGTAGCTGCCGCGCGGCGTGAAGTAGCCCTTGCGCGCGGTCGACACGCTCCAGCGATAAACCACCTGGCCGTATTTGCTGACGGTCATGGTCTGTGACGAGACGTCGATATTGGCCACCAGCGCAGCCGCCCGGCTTGCGATGGACATGCCGAACAACGCGGTTGCCAGCACGGTTGCCATGAGAACGAACTTTTTCATGCGATCAAACCCCTTTGATTGCCCCCTGCCGTTCGCGCGGTTCTTCCATCTTTTCGCCGGCAGATGCGTTAAGTACCACACACTCCTTGACGAATCCGCCAATGCAATGCGGTGAATTTGAACGATTTTCGCGGTATAGTTGCTGCCGCACCACGCACCCTCTGAAGTTTAGGCGAGGCGTTGGTCCATGCTTCGGTCGTTGTGTGGCAATGAGCGACTGGTCGCTTGCAAAAGTGCTGCGTTCCTTCTTCAATTCGCCGGATGAATGAACGACTTCTCAAGGCGGTCGAGGATCGGGCCGACGACCTCGTTGCGCTGACCGCCGACCTGATCCGCTTTCCGACCGTAAACCCGCCGGGCGAAGCCTATCGGCCATGCGCCGAGTTTCTCGGCGCGCGCCTGAAGAAACTCGGCTTCGAGACCGAGTTTATTCGTGCCGAAAGCGCGCCAGGCGACAGCGACCGCTACCCGCGCGTCAACGTCGTTGCCCGTTTCGAGGGCAGCTCGCCCGGCCCCTGCGTGCATTTCAACTCGCACATCGACGTGGTCGAGGCCGGCGACGGCTGGACCGTCGATCCCTTCGCCGGCGTGGTGAAGGACGGCAAGGTCTATGGGCGCGGTGCCTGCGACATGAAGGGCGGCCTGGCTGCCTCCGTCATCGCCGTCGAAGCCTTCGTGGAAGTCTATCCCGATTTCCCCGGCGCCATCGAGATATCAGGCACGGCGGACGAGGAATCGGGCGGTTTCGGCGGCGTCGCCCATCTGGCGAGGCTCGGCTATTTCTCGAAGCCGAAAGTCGACCACGTCATCATCCCCGAGCCGCTGAACAAGGATCGCATCTGCCTTGGCCATCGGGGCGTGTGGTGGGCCGAGATCGAGACCAAGGGCGAGATCGCGCATGGCTCGATGCCGTTCCTCGGCGACAATGCGGTGCGCCATATGGGCGCCGTCCTGCAGGCCTTCGAGGACGAGCTGTTCCCGGCCCTCGACCGCAAGATGACGCGCATGCCGGTGGTTCCGGAAGGCGCCAGGCGCTCGACCATGAACATCAATTCCATTCATGGCGGCCAGACCGAGGATTTCCGGCCGGGGCTTCCCTCGCCCAACGTGCCCGATTGGTGTCGGCTCACCATCGACCGGCGTTTTCTGCTCGAAGAGGACATCGCCTCCGTCAAAGGCGAAGTCACGGGCATCCTCGAACGGCTGAAACGCGAGCGCGAGAAATTCGACTACGAGATCCGCGATCTGATGGAGGTGCAGCCGCTGATGACGGAGCGCGACGCGCCGGTGGTGAAGGCCGTCGCCAAAGGCATCATGGCGGTGTTCGACCGCGAACCGGAATATGTGATCTCGCCCGGCACCTACGATCAGAAGCATGTCGCGCGCATCGGCCATCTCTATGACTGCATCGCTTATGGCCCGGGCATTCTCGACCTCGCCCACCGGCCGGACGAATGGGTCGGCATCGCCGACATGGTGGAATCGGCCAAGGTGATGGCTATCGGCCTCAATGTGCTCTTGCGCGGTACAACCGGCTGATCCGGAAAAACATTCCGCCTGGCGCCGCCCGGCAGCACGAAACGCAATTTACTCGCAGGCCAAATCACGCTTCTATCCGCCAGCTTGAGCGCATTTTGAGCAAATGGGAGTTCAGCGATGAAATTGTGGAAGACCATCCTGGCCGCGGCCATGCTGTCGCTTGCCGCCGCCACGTCGGCCTTTGCCGCACGCACCGACCTCACGCTCGGCATTGTGCTTGAGCCGCCGCATCTCGATCCGACCGCCGGTGCGGCCGCGGCCATCGGCGAAGTCACCTATGCCAACGTCTTTGAAGGGCTGACACGCATTGACGACAACGGCCAGGTTCAGTCAGGTCTCGCCGAGAGCTGGGCCGTCTCTGACGACGGCAAGGTCTACACGTTCAAGCTGCATTCGGGCGTGAAGTTCCACGATGGCTCGGCCTTCAGCGCCGACGACGTGAAATTCTCGCTGGACCGGGCGCGTGCCAAGGATTCGCTCAATCCGCAAAAGCAGCTCTTTGCCCACATCACCGATGTCACGGCGGTCGATCCGGCGACCGTCAAGGTCAGTCTCGATGGACCGCAGGGCAGTTTCCTCAGCGACATGGGCCAGGTTGCAGCGGTGATCGTGGGGAAGGGGTCGGCCGACGGCAACAAGGACAAGCCGATCGGCACCGGTCCATTCAAGCTCGATCATTGGGCCAAGGGTTCCGAGATCACGCTGGTCAAGAATCCGGACTACTGGGGTACGCCCGCCGCGCTCGACAAGGCGACGTTCCGTATCGTGCCCGACGCGGCCGCGGCTGTCCCCGCATTGCTCTCGGGCGACATCCAGGCTTTCGCCAACATGCCCGCACAAGACGCGCTCGAGCAACTCCAGTCCGATCCGCGCTTCAGCGTCGTGATCGGCTCGACCGAGGGCGAGACGATCCTGTCGATCAACAACAAGAAGCCGCCCTTCGACAAGCTCGCGGTGCGGCAGGCGCTCGCCTCCGCGATCGATCGCAGTGCCATCATCGCCGCGGCCTCGAACGGTCTTGGAAAGCCGATCGGGTCTCATTTCTCGCCAGGCGATACGGGCTATGTCGATCTCACCGGCGTCTATCCGCACGACATCGCCAAGGCCAAGGAGTATCTGAAGGAAGCGGGGCTGGAGAACGGCTTTTCGGCCACGATCAAGCTGCCGCCGGTACCCTACGCACGCGACGGCGGCCAGGTGATTCAGTCCCAACTGAAGGACATCGGGGTCAATCTGCAGATCATTCCGGTCGAATGGGCGGAGTGGCTGAGCCAGGTCTTCACCAACAAGGACTACGACCTGACGATTGTTTCCCATGTCGAGCCAAACGACATCGATATCTATTCGCGGCCCGGCTACTATTTCCAGTATGACAATCCGAAGTTCAACGATGTCATCAAGGAGCTCGGCACCACGGTCGACAAGGACAAGAGGCTGGAGCTGCTGGGCGAGGCGCAGAGGATTCTCGCGCACGACGTGCCCGCCGTCTACCTGTTCGAGCTGCCCAAGATTGGCGTCTGGGATGCCAAGCTGCAGGGCATGTGGACGAACTGGCCGATCGAGGCTGACGATCTGACCAAGGTGAAGTGGACGGATTGAGGCCGGCGCGATCGCCCGATCGCCTCCCATGACCGCCTATCTCCTGAAACGCCTCATCATCGCGGCCCTCACGCTGGTGCTGGCCTCGATGGTGGTGTTCGCGGTCATGGAGATCCTGCCCGGCGATCCGGCGCGCCTGATGCTGGGCCTCAACGCCAGCGCCGAGCAGGTCGAGGTGCTGCGCGACCAGATGGGGCTGAACGCGCCGCTGGTGCTGCGCTATCTCCACTGGGCGGCAGGCTTGCTCAGTCTCGATTTCGGCCGCTCCTACACCTATTCGGTGCCCGTCATCGACCTGGTGCGCGAACGCGTCGTCGTCTCCCTGCCACTGGCGCTGATCGCGCTGGCGCTTTCGACCATCATCGCCATTCCGGTCGGCGTGTTCTCCGCCAGCCGCCAGGGCCGCGCTGGCGACACGCTCGCCATGGGCGCCGCCCAGCTCGGCGTCGCCGTGCCGAATTTCTGGTTCGCGCTGATGCTGATCTATCTGTTTGCCGTATGGCTGCGGCTGGTGCCGGCCGGCGGTTTCCCAGGCTGGAGCGCCGGCATCTGGACGGCGCTGAAATCCCTGCTGTTGCCCGCCGTCGCGCTCGCGCTGCCGCAGGCGGCGATTCTCGGACGCGTCGCCCGCTCGGCGCTGATCGAGGTGCTCAACGAGGACTATATCCGCACCGCCCGCGCCAAGGGCCTGCCCTACCGCGCCGTGCTGTGGCGCCACGCGCTGCGCAACGCCATGATCCCGGTGCTCACCATCCTCGGCCTGCAATTCGCCTTCCTGCTTGCCGGCACCATCATCATCGAGAATGTCTTCTACTTGCCAGGCCTCGGCCGGCTGATCTTCCAGGCGATCACCCAGCGCGACCTGATCGTGGTCGAGAGCATCGTCATGCTGCTGGTCGCCGCCGTGATCGTCATCAACTTCATTGTCGATTTCTCCTACGCCCTCGTCGACCCGCGCCTAAGAGCAATTCCAGGAAAAGTGCGTAGCGGTTTTCCGTCCGGAATTGCGCCAAAACAAATACTGAGAGCGGTTCAGCGATTCCGCGAAACGCGGAACCGCTCGAGAGGCCGGCAATGACCCTGCGCGTCGACCTGCCCGAAGAAACGCTTGCCGGCGTGCTGGCCAAGGCCTTCGGCAACCGCTCCTTCCTGATCGGTCTGGCCATCACGCTGCTGGTTGTGGCCGTCGCGCTCGTTTCGTTCCTGTGGACGCCTTACGACGTCACGAGGTTGGTGATCGCCGACAAGACGCAGGCGCCCTCCTGGGCGCACTGGTTCGGCACCGACCATTTCGGCCGCGACATCCTGTCGATGATCATGGTCGGCGCCCGCAACTCGATCGCCGTGGCGTTGGTCGCGGTCGGCATCGGCATGGGCATCGGCGTGCCGCTCGGCGCCTTCGCCGCGGCGCGCGGCGGGATAGTCGACGAGGCGCTGATGCGCCTCAACGACCTGGTCTTTGCCTTTCCGGCGCTGCTTTCGGCAATCATGATCACCGCGATCTTCGGCCCGGGCGCCGTCAACGCCATCATCGCCATCGGCATCTTCAACATCCCGGTCTTTGCCCGTGTCACCCGCGCCGGCGCTTTAGCCATCTGGCCGCGCGAGTTCATCCTCGCCGCACGCGCCGCCGGCAAGGGCATGACGCGGATCACCGTCGAGCACATCCTGCCCAACATCGCGACGCTGCTGCTGGTCCAGGGCACGATCCAGTTCGCGCTGGGCATCCTCGCCGAAGCCGGGCTTTCCTATGTCGGCCTCGGCGCCCAGCCGCCGATGCCGAGCTGGGGCCGCATGCTGTTCGACGCGCAGACGCGCATGGTGACCGCGCCCTGGATGGCGATCTTCCCCGGCATGGCGATCGTGATCACCGTGCTCGGGCTGAACCTGCTCGGCGACGGCATCGCCGACATCCTCGATCCGAAATCGCGGCGGCGTAGATGAACCTGCTCGAGATCGAAAACCTGTCGCTTTCGATCGGCGCCACACCGATCCTGAAAGGCGTCGAGCTGACAATCGCACCGGGCGAGGTCGTCGGCTTGGTCGGCGAATCCGGCTCCGGCAAGTCGATGACGGCGCTGACAATCATGCGGCTGCTGCCGCATCTGGCCCGCGCCGAGGGCCGCGTCGCCTTCGACGGCATCGACATCCTCGCTGCCACCGAGGACCAGATGTGCGCCTTGCGCGGCGACGATATCGGCATGGTCTTCCAGGAGCCGATGACGGCGCTCAACCCGGTCAAGACCATCGGCGAGCAGGTCGCCGAGGGCATACGCTGGCACACCAAGGCGGGCCGCGCCGAGGCCGAGGAGCGCGCGCGAAAAATCCTCGACCGCGTCGGCCTGCCCGAGGCCAAATTCCCGCTGTCGCGCTACCCGCACGAACTGTCCGGCGGTCAGCGCCAGCGCGTCGTCATCGCCATCGCCTGCGCGCTGAAACCGAAGCTGCTGATCGCGGACGAGCCGACGACGGCGCTCGACGTGGTGCTGCAGGCGCAGATCCTCGATCTTCTGCGCGACCTGGTCAGCGAAAACCGTATGGGCCTGCTACTCATCTCGCACGACCTCGCGGTGGTGACCGAGATGGCCGACCGCCTGACCATCCTGCGCCGTGGCGAGGTGACGGAAGCCGGCGACACCGCCCGCACGCTGTCGGAACAACAGCATCCCTACACCCGCGAGCTGGCGCTGGCTTCCATGCATGTGCCGGCGCGCCCGAAACCGCACCTTGCCGGATCGGCAAAACCCTTGCTCGAAGTCGAGGGCGTCAGCCGGGACTATCCGGGGCGGCGCAAATCGCTGTTCCGGCCGGCGCAACCGATCCGCGCCGTCGACGATGTCTCGCTCACCATCGAGCCCACGCAATCGGTGGCGCTCGTCGGCCGCTCGGGCTGCGGCAAGTCCACGCTTGCCCGCATGATCCTCGCCTTGGACAAGCCGACGGCGGGCACGATCCGCTTTCGCGGCGAGCCCATCACCGGCAAGCCGGAGTCGACGCTGAAGCCGGCCCGACGCGACATGCAGGTCGTGTTCCAGGATCCTTACGGTTCCTTCGACCCGCGCCAGAAGGTCGAGAAGCTGGTGGCCGAGCCGCTGCATCTTCTGGAAAAGCAGCCGGCAAAGGCCGAGCGCCGCGAGATGGTCGCGCATGCGCTGCAGGAAGTCGGCCTTAGCCAGCGCGACATGGACAAATACCCGCATGAATTCTCGGGCGGCCAGCGCCAGCGCCTGTCGATCGCCCGCGCCATCATCACCCGTCCGAAGCTGGTAGTGGCCGACGAGCCGGTATCGGCGCTGGACGTCTCGATCCGCGCCCAGATCCTCGACCTTTTCGCCGAGCTCAACCAGAAGCTCGGCATCGCCTATCTCTTCATCACCCATGACCTGACGGTCGCCCGCGCCATGGCGGACGAGGTGCTGGTCATGCATGAAGGCAAGATCGTCGAACGCGGCCGGGCGGCCGAGGTGCTCGACCATCCGCGCTCAGAGGCGGCGCAGGCGCTGGTCGCGGCGGCACCCGACCTTCACCGCGCGATCGCGCGCAAAATGCAGGAACAGGGGTAGTTCAGCTCTCCGGTTTCACCAAATCGACGGGGCTGATGTCGAGCAGGTCGAGCGTGCGGCGCAGCAGCTTCACCTCGCTCTCCGCCAGCTTGGAATCGGCCTTGGCGATCTCGGCCATGTGGCGCGCAAGCAGCTTTCGGCGCTCGACATCGAGGTCGCGGAACAGCGCGATCGCCTGCGAGCCGTTGGTCTCGTAGCCATAATCGTTAAGATATTCGATGACACTGTCGATGCTGGCCTCCGGAATGCCGAAGGCTTCCTCGCAGATATGCCGGAAGACGGCCATCTCGCTCTCCGAGACCGAGCCGTCGGCCAGGATCATGCGGAACAGCATCAGCAATTCCGCAGACAGCACAGGGTCGTCCGCCACCTTGCGCACACCCGGGTCACCGTCGAAGATCGAACGTATCTGGTCGAGCAGCGCCATCGCCACCAAGCTCCCTTTGCGAATCCGCCTGATTGTTAGAGCAAATTCAGGAAAAGTGTGAGCGTTTAGGCTCGGCGACTTCGCCGTAGCCTTCCGACCGGAATTTGCGTCAAAACAAGAACAGAGCGGTTCGGCGTCTAACGGCGAACCGCTCTGGCGTGGAATCGCTCTTGCGCAAACGGGGCGAGCGTGATGGAAGCTGCGGCTCCCTTCCTCGCCTCACTCCCAGCCCGATGATCGATCTTACCCTGCAGTCCGTCTTCATACTCACTGCCGCCGCTTTCGCGGCGGGTTTTGTCGACTCGATCGCCGGCGGCGGCGGGCTGATCACCATCCCGGCGCTGCTGCTTGCCGGCTTTTCGCCGGTCGCAGCCCTTGGCACGAACAAATTGCAGGGCATGTTCGGGTCCGGCTCGGCCACCATCCATTACGCCGCCAAGGGTCAGGTCGACCTGCGTCGCCAGCTGCCGTCCGCCGCGCTGGCGCTTGCCGGCGGCGCGGTCGGGGCGCTTTTGGCGACCGTCGTGCCGGGCGATTTCCTGCGTGCCCTGCTGCCGCTGCTGCTGATCGCCATCGCGCTCTATTTCGCACTGAAGCCGAACATGGGCGACGTCGACCGCGCCGAGCGGCTGTCGCCCTTCCTGTTCGGACTGAGCGTCCCGCCGCTGATCGGCTTCTATGACGGGCTCTTCGGTCCGGGCGCCGGTTCCTTCTACATGCTCGCCTTCGTCACCCTTGCCGGCTACGGCGTGCTCAAGGCGACGGCGCACACCAAGCTGCTCAATTTCACGTCCAACATCGGCGGCTTCGTCGTCTTCGCCGCGGTCGGCGTTATCGACTGGAAGATCGGCCTGATGATGGGCGTGGCGCAGTTCATCGGCGCCCGGGTCGGCGCAAGCTTGGCCATCCGGATTGGCGCGAAGCTGATCAAGCCGCTGCTGGTGACCGTGTGCGTGGCGCTCGCGATCAAGCTCTTGGCAGACCCCGCCAATCCCTTACGCCAACTGGTTGGTGTGTGAGGCCTCCTCCTGTTAGAGTTCTGGTGTTGCGAATCATGTTGGAGGGACCAGACATGAATCTCAGTGCGCCCACCCAGATCGTGTTCATTATTTCGTTGGTTATCGCCGTCATCGGCCTTCTCGCCGCGCTTGGCGTTCTTGCATTCATTCCTCTTGCGTCCGTTTGGATCATGCTTATCGCCTACATCGTGCTCGCCGCCGGCTGTTTGATGCGCGGCACCTGAGCACAGCATTCTCAGGCAACTCGGAGCGCCCGGCCCTGCCGGGCGCTTTTGATTTTCGAAGGGGTGTTCTGCTAGGCTTGGATCATGTCCGACGAGTCAGAGCGCCATCGCCAGGATAATCGCTCTCCCGCCCTCCATTTCGAGATGGTGCGGCGCAAGCCCGCCGCCTCGCTTGCGGGCGTCGTCACGGATATCTGCGGCTATCGCGAGACCCGCCTCGGCCATTTCCGCATCGTCGAATATGCTTCGCTGACCGTGCCGCTGGTGATCAGCTTCGCCGAAGCCTTTGCCATCGGGCTCGGCCACAGCCCGGGCGACAATGACCGCCACGCCAGCTTCGTCGCCGGCCTCTATGCCGGGCCGGTCATGATCGAATCCTTTGGCGGCGCCTGCTGCGTTCAGGTCAATTTCACCCCGCTTGGCGCCAGGCAGTTCTTCGGCCTGCCGATGAGCGAGTTGCGCGATCGCATGGTCGGGTTGGACGATGCGCTGGGCTTTGACGGCATCGCATTGCGCGAACGGCTCGGCGAGGCATCGGATTGGAACGCGCGCTTCGACATTGCCGAGGGATTCATTACCAGCCGCCTTGTCGAGGCGAATGCGCTTTCACCGGAAATCGCCTGGGCCTACAGGGCGGTCATTGCGTCGGGCGGCCGCACCCGCATTTCGACGCTCGCCGGCGAGATCGGCTGGAGCCGCAGGCATCTGGCGGCGAGATTCACCGACGCGATCGGCATCGGCCCGAAGACATTGTCGCGCATCGTACGCTTCAATCGCGCGCTGTCCCTGTCGAAGCGGCAGGACGATGACTGGGCCGGCATCGCCGCCGATTGCGGCTACGCCGACCAGGCGCATCTGGTGCGCGAGTTCCGTCAGTTGGCCGGCGAAACGCCGACCGGTCTCGCGGCGTCGATGTAGGCCTGACCCAGGTAACATTTCTTCAAGACGCCGAGACCGCCTTTGCACAGACTGGCATTCATCAACCGACCAGGGAGATTGTCATGCCGACAGCAAACGAAGCACCCCGTCTCTACCCGGCTCTGCGCTACAGGAACGCGGCCAAAATGATCGACTGGCTATGCGAGGCCTTCGGCTTCGAGGCGCGCGCCCGCTATGGCGAGGGCGACATTGTCCACCATGCCGAGCTCACTTTCGGGTCCTCGATGATCATGCTGGGTACGGCACGCGACGACGATTACGGCAAGATGGTCGGCGCGCCCGGCGGTGGCGGCGGCAAGTCGATCTACATCGCCGTCGATGACGCCGGCGCCGCCTATGCGCGTGCCAAGAAGGCCGGCGCGAAAATCATCCAGGAACTGGTCGACCGCGACTATGGCAGCCGCGAATTCATCTGCCTCGACCCGAAAGGCAATGTCTGGTCCTTCGGCACTTACTGGCCGAAGGCGGGAGAGAAGGCTTGAGGCCATCAGTGACGCTGGAGATTGGCCGCGATCTGCCAGCTTCGTCATCCACGGGCGGAGCGGGAGCGAAGCGGACGCGCAGACCCGAGGATCCATTCCGTTACCTCACGCGAGGGTGCAGCGGAGCAGAATTCTGCACTGTTGCAAAGCCTTGACGTCACGGAATGGATCCTCGGGTCTGCGCTGCGTCGCTTCGCTCCTTGCTCCGCCCGTGGATGACGACCCGAGGGGCGTTTTCGCCAATCACAAACCCTGTGGGTTCGATAGAGCTATCTATCGCGCGATGGCAAAAATCGCGTCGCAGTCGAGATGCCTCTCCAGCTCGGCCGCGACCTCGTCCAGCGCCTTCTCGACATCCGCGCGATAGTCGATACCGCCTCCCCTGACGCCAAGGCTCTCCAGGTATGCGGCGCGAAAAGCGTCGGCGGAAAACAGTCCGTGCAGATAGGTGCCGATCACCTTGCCGTCCGCGGAGACCGCGCCGTCCTCGACACCGTTGAGGATCGTCGATGGCCGCGCCGTGTCCGGGCCGGTGGTGCGGCCGAGATGGATCTCGTAGCCTTCGAGCGGCAGGCCGAACTGCACCGAATGCGCGCTTGAATTGCGCACAGTCTTCTCAGGCTCCATCACCGTTTCGATGTCGAGCAGGCCAAGACCTTCGGCCTCAGTGACGCTGCCTTCGATGCCGTCGGGATCGCGCACCATTCGGCCGAGCATCTGGTAGCCGCCGCAGATGCCGACGACATGGCCGCCGCGCTTGCGATGGGCGAGGAGATCGCGATCCCAGCCGTTCTCGCGGAATTTCAGGAGATCGCCGATCGTCGATTTGGAGCCGGGGATGACCACCAACCCGGCATCTTCCGGCAGCTTCTTGCCCGGCGGCACGAACACCACCTCGACCTGCGGCTCGGCTTTCAGCGGATCGAGATCGTCGAAATTGGCGATGCGCGCCAGCATCGGCACCGCCACCTTCAGCGCCCGCTTCTCGCCGGAAGCGAGGCGTTCGAGCACCACGGAATCCTCGGACGGCAGCCGCCCGGCCGCCTTCAGCCACGGCACGACGCCGAAGCAGCGCCAGCCGGTGAATTTTTCGATCGCGCTGATCCCGTCGTCGAACAACGAGACATCGCCGCGGAACTTGTTGATGAGATAGCCGGCGATCATGCGCCGGTCTTCCTCCGGCAGGATCAGGTGCGTGCCGGCCACGGACGCAATCACGCCGCCGCGGTCGATGTCGCCGACCAGGATCACCGGCACATTGGCGCGCGTGGCAAAGCCCATATTGGCGATGTCGCGGCTTCTGAGATTGATCTCGGCCGGCGAGCCCGCGCCCTCGACGATGACCAGGTCCGCGCCCGCGCCAACCTGCGCCCAGGAATCCAGCACAGCGTCCATCAGTCCGGCTTTCATCGCCTGGTAGTCGCGCGCCCGCGCCTCGCCATAGACTTTGCCCTGCACCACCACTTGCGAGCCGATATCGCTCTGCGGCTTGAGCAGCACCGGGTTCATATGGACGGTCGGCCTCACGCCGCAGGCAAGCGCCTGCAGCCATTGCCCGCGGCCGATCTCGCCTTCGCCGGCCTTGTCGTCGCCCGGAATATCGGCAACGGCGGCGTTGTTCGACATGTTCTGCGGCTTGAATGGCCTAACCTTCAGCCCGCGATTCTTCGCAGCACGGCAAAGCCCCGCCACCAGCACGGTCTTGCCGACATCCGAGCCGGTGCCTTGCAGCATGATCGCTTTCGCCATCAGCCCCTGCCCCTCAAGTCGACCATCGGGCCGATCGTCGACTTCTGCGCCAGCGGACCGCCGCGCCAGAGATAGAGCGCCATCAGCGGCTCCTTGCCGGTGCGCATGGCATGGCTGACGTTGGAAGCGTGGTGAATGACCTCGCCGGCGTCTCGCGTATGAAAGTTCTCCTCGCCCATCCGCCACTCCGTGCCGCCGGTCAGCGGGATATAGATCTCCTCGGCGAGGTGATGATGGTCGGGATAGACGATGTCAGACCCGAGGATCAGCAGGCCAGCCGCGACCGCTTCGTTGACGAAATGCCCGCGCGTGCCGAACACTTCCAGCCAGCCGTAATTGTCGACAAAACTCTGCCCGAAATCGGCGGCGCTGTAGGTCTGCCCCCAGCGCATCTCGTCCCGATGGTCGGCAACAAATCGCGTCAATGGCCTGGCGTCGGCCGGAACCAACTCGGCGATGCGATCGAGATGGCTAAGGCAGCCAAGCGCATGCGGCTCGAGAGAACGCGCAGGCATGTCCCAGCCGATGCGCGCGACTTCATCCGTCACCAGATCGTTGTCGACGCCCGCGAGATAGGCTTGGAATCGCTCCAGCAACTCATCGAAAATTGTCGGCACGCAAGAGCTCCGTTTGTCATTCCATGCACAGCCGGTTCTCAACGGCCCGGGTTGCGCGGCGGCATCATTGGTCTAGATTGAACGGCGCGCAAAGCTAAAAACGACAGGCCAGAAGGCCTGAACGACAGGGAGCACGCCATGGACGCGGCAGTCGATGCGGGCACTGGCCAGTTCGAGCTCAACGAGGAACAGCGCGCCATTCAGGAGATGGCCCGAGCCTTCGCGGCCGACCGCGTCGCGCCCAATGCGCTCGACTGGGACAAGGCAAAGCACTTCCCCGCAGATGTGATCCGCGAGACCGGGCCGCTCGGCCTCGGCGGCATCTATGTGCGCGACGATGTCGGCGGCTCGGCGCTGGGGCGGCTGGATGCCGTGCTGATCTTCGAGGCGCTTGCCCACGCCGATCCGGCATTCTCCTCTTTCATTTCCATCCACAACATGGCGGCCTCGATGATCGACCGCTTCGGTAGCGACGAGCAGCGCCAGCGCTTCCTGCCGAAACTGACCTCTATGGAGTGGCTGGCGAGCTATTGCCTGACCGAGCCCGGCTCGGGCTCGGATGCGGCTGCGCTGAAGACGCGTGCGGTGAAAAGCGGCGGCGATTATGTCTTGAACGGCGCCAAACAGTTCATCTCCGGCGCCGGCGACAGCGACCTCTATGTCGTGATGGCGCGCACCGGCGGCGACGGCCCGAAAGGCATTTCGACCTTTGTCGTGCCCAAGGATGCGGCCGGCCTTTCGTTCGGCGCCAACGAGCACAAGATGGGCTGGCACATGCAGTCGACCCGCCAGGTCATCTTCGAGGACTGCAAGGTGCCGGCCGAGAACCTGCTCGCCGCAGAAGGCGCAGGCTTCGGCATCGCCATGGCCGGGCTCGACGGCGGCCGGCTCAACATCGCCGCCTGTTCGCTCGGCGGAGCGCAGTCGGCGCTCGACAAGGCGCTTGCCTACACGGCCGAGCGCAAGGCCTTCGGCTCCAAGATCAACCAGTTCCAGGCGCTGCAGTTCAGGTTGGCCGACATGGAAACGGAACTGCAGGCGGCCCGCATCTTTCTCTACGCCGCCGCTTCCAAGCTCGACCGCAAGGCGCCCGACGCCGGCAAATGGTCGGCGATGGCCAAGCGCTTCGTCACCGATATCGGCTTCGACATCGCCAACCAGGCGCTGCAGCTGCACGGCGGCTATGGCTACCTGCACGACTACGGCATCGAGAAGCTGGTGCGGGATCTGCGCGTCCACCAGATCCTCGAAGGCACCAACGAGATCATGCGCGTCATCATCGCGCGCTCGTTGATTGGGCGCTGACGCAAAATCGGGAGAAAACGATGGCAACCATCGCCTTCATCGGCCTCGGTAATATGGGCAATCCCATGGCCGCCAACCTCGTAAAGGCGGGTCATACGGTGCTGGGCTTCGACCTCGTGCCCGAGAACCTAGCCACTGCCAAGGAACACGGCGTCACCGTCATGGCGAACGCCGTCGCGGCGGTGAAGGACGCTGACGTCGTCATCACCATGCTGCCGGCCGGCAAGCATGTGCTGTCGGTTTATGAGGACATCGCGCCCAAGGCCAGGAAAGGCGGGCTGTTCATCGATTCCTCGACCATCGATGTCGAATCGGCGCGCAAGGCGCATGCCATTGCCGCGAAGCATGGTCATCCGTCGATCGACGCACCCGTCTCCGGCGGCACGGGCGGCGCCGCTGCCGGCACACTCACCTTCATGGCCGGTGGCTCGGATCAGGCGTTTGCCGCTGCCGAGCCGATCCTGAAGCCGATGGCCGGGCGCGTCGTTCATTGCGGCGGCGACGGCGCAGGCCAGGCGGCCAAGATCTGCAACAACATGATTCTAGGCATCTCGATGATCGGCGTCGCCGAAGCCTTTGTGCTGGCCGAAAAGCTCGGCCTGTCACACCAGGCGCTGTATGACGTCGCCTCCACTTCCTCGGGCCAGTGCTGGTCGCTCACCACCTATTGCCCGGTGCCCGGCCCTGTTCCGGCCTCGCCGGCCAACCGCGACTACAAGCCCGGCTTTGCTGCCGCGCTGATGCTGAAGGACCTGAAATTATCGCAGGAAGCCGCGCAGAACGCAGGCGCCGCGACTCCGCTCGGCGCCGAAGCCACGCAGCTCTATGCCTTGTTCAATGCGCAAGGCCACGCCGGCGCCGATTTTTCCGGCATTATTAATTTCCTGCGCGGAAATCCGGCATAAGTCTCTGCTTTTGAAGGGTTATTTCCAAGATTTCCCGGTGCGAAGCCGGCAAATTTAGATTTGCTTAAGGTCTTGCTAACGCACCGGTAACGATGTGCCTTTAAAACGGACTGCGAGGCGGACATCGCGTCTGCCCGGCGCTCCGGATCAGGTCTCGCGTACCGGAGCCCGTAAATTTCGCAAGTATTCTCGTAGCGAAATGCCATGTGTATCTGGCAAAGCCGCGTTCCCGCAGGGACGCGGTTTTTGCGTTTCGGAGACGCCCTCTGCGAGCCGTTCAGGAATGGACCGGGCGCTCAGTCGGAAGCGCCCGGAGAACATCCGCTTAGCGCTTGCGCAAATCGGCGTCAGCGAGATCGAGCGCCCTGGCGATGCGTTCGCAAGCCATGTCGATCGTGTCGCGCGTCCAGATCAGCGGCGGCGAGAGAATCATAGTGTCGCCGGTGGCCCGCAGCATCATGCCCTGCGCGATCGCGTGGTCGCGCACGACGACGGCAGCGCTTCCCGACGGCAGATAGCGTTCCTTGGTCGCCTTGTCCTTGACGATCTCGATCGCGCCCATCAGGCCGATCGAGCGCACCTCGCCGACCAGCCTGTGCCCGGCGATCCGCTCCTGCAGCGCCTGCGCGAAATAGGGACCGGTGTCGTTCTTGACGCGCTCGACCAGGCCTTCCTTCTCGATGATCTCGAGGTTCTTCAGCGCCACCGCGCAAGCCACCGGATGACCGGAATAGGTGTAGCCGTGATAGAACTCGCCGCCCTTCTCGACCAGCGTCCTGGCCATGCGGTCGCCAACCAGCAGCGCCGACAGCGGCTGGTAGCCCGAGGTCAGCGCCTTGGCGGTGGTGATGGTATCGGGCTCGATGCCGAACGTCTGCGCCGCGAACCACTCGCCGGTGCGGCCATAGCCGGTGATGACCTCGTCCAGCATCAACAGCACATCGTATTTGCGGCAGATGCGCTCGACTTCCGGCCAATAGCTCATCGGCGGGATCTTCACCCCGCCAGCGCCCATCACCGGCTCGCCGATGAAGGCGGCGACCTTGTCGGCACCGGCCTCGAGAATCGCGTCCTCGACCGCCTTTGCCGCGCGAATGCCGAAATCATGGTCGCTTTCGCCGGGCAGCGCGAGCTCATAGGCATAGGGCATCATCACATGGACGATGTTGGGCACCGCGCCGCCGAGCTGCTTGTGCATCGGCTCCATGCCGCCGAGCGAGGCGCCGGCGATCGTCGAGCCGTGATAGGCCGACTTGCGCGAGATGATGCGGTTCTTCTCGGGCTTGCCTTCAAGCGCCCAATAGTGGCGCACGAGCCGGAGCGCCGTGTCGTTGGCTTCCGAGCCGGACGAGCCGTAGAAGACCTGGCCGACATGCTTCGGCGCCAGCTCCGCCAGCTTCTTCGACAACAGCACCGGCGTCGGCGTCGAGCATTTGAAGAAGGAGTTGTAGTAAGGCAGTTCCTTCATCTGCGCGTAGGCAGCCTCGGCCAGCTCGTCGCGGCCATAGCCGACATTGACGCACCACAGGCCAGCCATGCCGTCGAGGATTTCGGTGCCGTCGGCATCGTAGATGAACGGGCCCTTGGCATGGGTGATGATGCGCGAGCCCGTCTCGCGCAGCTCCTTGTGGTCGGTGAAGGGATGAAGGTGATGCGCGGCATCGATCTGCTGAAGCTGCTTCAGCGAATAATTCTGATAGGTCATGGATTTGATCTTTCCTCTTGAATCAATCCGGCAGCGGCCGGGGCGGATTCGTCAGAGGAAGCGGGGCGGCGAATAGCCGATCCGGGCGCACAGCCGCAACAGCTCGGCGCGCAGCGTGCGCGGTGACGGCGTCACCGCGACCCCGAAGGCGCCTGATGTGCTGAAGCGGATCATGGCGGCAGCTTATGCCGCCTGAGGCTCAAAATTCAAGCTGTTCCGGTTAGCGCCCGCTGCAGGAATATGTAGCGCATCGCCGTCTGCGCCGCCTGCGGCCGGCGATCGCCGCGCCCGCCATGGCCGCCTTCGGTCTCTTCGAAGAACAGCGTCCGGCCATGGCCTGCCTCCTGCAGCCGCGCCGCCATCTTGCGCGCATGCCCGGGATGGACGCGGTCGTCGGCGGTGGACGTCATCAGGAGCACCGGCGGATAGGCAGCGCCTGCCTTGACATGCTGGTAGGGCGAATAGGCGCCGAGCCAGGCCGCCTCTTCCGGCTTCGACGGGTCGCCATATTCGGCGATCCACGAGGCGCCGGGAGGCAGGTCGGTGTAGCGCAGCATGTCGAGCAGCGGCACGTCGATGATGACCG
Source organism: Mesorhizobium sp. Ca11 (assembly GCF_020165275.1). Lineage (NCBI taxonomy): Bacteria > Pseudomonadati > Pseudomonadota > Alphaproteobacteria > Hyphomicrobiales > Phyllobacteriaceae > Mesorhizobium > Mesorhizobium sp. Ca11. Next base: position 381,033 of record NZ_JAIUHU010000001.1, read on the forward strand.
CGCCGAACAGCTCCGGCCGCTGCGTCAGCGATGTGCCGGTGAGCAGGCCGCCATTCGAGCCGCCCTGGATACCAAGCTGCGCCGCCGTGGTGATGCCGCGCCGGACCATATCCTCGGCCACCGCCGCGAAATCGTCGAAAGCGTTCTGGCGCTTGCCCTTCAGCGCTGCCTGGTGCCAAGCCGGACCGAACTCGCCGCCGCCGCGGATGTTGGCCTGGACATAGGCATTGCCCTTGTCCAACCAGAGCCTGCCGCGAATGCCGGCATAGCCGGGCAGCAGCGGCACTTCGAAGCCGCCATAGCCGTAGAGCAGTGTCGGCACCGGCCCTTTCTGGTCGCGCCGCCGCACCACGAAATACGGGATCATCGTGCCATCCTTCGAGCGCGCCTCGAACTGCTCCGAGATATAAGGCGAGGCGTCGAAGCGGGCCGGCTGCGACTTCACCGTTTGAAGCGTCTCGCCATTGTCATCCGACCAGATGATCGAGCTCGGCGTCAGGAAATCGGTGAAGGAGAAGGAGACGCTCGAGCCGAAATGCTCGACATGGCTGATGCCGACATTGCCGTTGTCGGGCAGCGCTATCTGCTTCAGCGACCAGCCTTCTGCGGCACGGTCGCAGGCGATGATCTTGCCGCGCACATTGTCCATCAGGTTGATGAACAGCCGGTCCTGCGTCCTGGCGAGGCCGGCGATCGAAACGCGGTGCGCCGGCTCGAGCACGGTCTGGAACGGCCCAAAGACACCACTCTCGATCCAGTGATCGAAATCGACCGAATAGAGCCCGTCGGGCAGGCAGCGCGTGCCGTCCGGCGCCGTCCAGGGGCTGCGCACGCCGAAGATCAGTTGGCCCTTGAAGACCATCGTGTCGGTGGCGTCGTCGGGCAGCGGGATGCGCCGGTTCTCACCCGAAGCCAGCCGCAGGAAACTGTGCGAGGTGAAGAAGTCGAGCGTCTTGCCGAGCAGCACGTGCCGCTTGTCGCCGTCATATTCGACACCGCCGCCGACCGCGAGATGTTGTTTCTCGCCTTCGAGGATCGGCGTGGCGTCGTCGAGCTTGGCGCCGCGCCGCCACAGCTTGATCACGCGCGGATAGCCGGACTGCGTCTTGTCGTCTTCCTCGAAAGCGGCGGAGACGATCACCGTGTCCTTGTCCAGCCAGGAAAAGCCCGACTTGGAAGCGGGAGCGCGAAACCCGTCCTCGACGAAGGATTTCGCCGCGATATCGAATTCGCGCATCTCGCTGGCATCGCCGCCATCGGGCGACATGTAGAGCAGGCAGCGGTTGAAATCGGGATAGAGCCGGCTCGCCCCGCCGAACACCCACTTCACGCCTTCCTTCGCGGAAAGCTGATCGAAGTCGATGATCGTCTCCCAGTCGGGCTTGTCGGTCTTGTAGGACGCGACCGTCGTGCGCCGCCAGAGACCCAGCGCATTGGTCTTGTCCTGCCAGAAATTATAGACATAGCCGGCAAGTGCAGCCCCGACGGGCATATTGTCCTCAGCGGTCATCAGGTCGAGCGCGGTCTCGAATGCGGCCTTATAGGAGGGATCGCCCTGCAGTTCGGCGACCGTCAGCGCATTCTGGCGATGAACCCAGTCCAGCGCTTCCTTGCCGTTACGATCCTCAAGCCAGAGGTAGGGATCGTCGGCGGTCAATTCGAGCTGGATTTTGGTCATCGTGCTGGTCATGCAGGTCTCCATCCGGCGGCCCCGCCTACATCGCGTTCGCTGCCTTGATATTCAAGAGCCATTCGGGGCCGATTACAAAACCCGCCGTCGAACAACTGTCGCCGCCGCCAGCGCCGCGCAGATGGCGCCAAGCGTGACCGGCAGGCCGGCGGCGCCAATGGCATCCATGACGCCGCCGGTGAGCGGCGGCACGACGATGCCGCCAAAACCCCACATCAGCGAGAAGGCGGCATTGCCGGCAACCAGCGCCGACCCGGTGAAGCGTTCGCCGAGCTCGATGATCGACATCGTGTAGATGCCGTAGGAAACGGCGCCCCAGATAAAGACGCAAACCCAGATCAGCGGCGTCTCGATCAGCGCCGGCAAAGCCACGCATCCAAGGGCGGTCACCGCCACGCAGCCGAACCGCACCAGGCGCGCCGTCAATCTTTCGGCGAGCAGACCGAGCGGCACCTGCATGGCGATGTTGCCGGCGATCATCACGGAAAGCAGCGCCGACATACGCGCTTCGGGAATGCCGTGATGCGTCCCATAGACCGGCAGCAGCGCCAGTATCGCCTGCTCGAACCCGGCCGCGACGATCACGGCCGACATAAGCAGCCAGGCCATTGGTATGAAGCCCAGCACCGAAACCTTGTTCTCGGCCTCGTCGACGTTCGGCAGCCTTTTCACCACCACGGCCAGGCAGCCGCCGCAGAAGAGGAAGGCAAGAATGCCGACAAGGAAAGGCGGCCAGCCTTCCGTGCCGACGCCGAGCAGGCAGAGCGGCCCGGCCGCGAAGCCCGCCGAGATGATGGTTGAATAGATGCCCATGACGCGACCGCGCCGCGCCGGCGGCGCAAGCGCAATCACCCAGATTTCGCTCAGGACATAGAGCGGGTTGGTCACCACGCCGATCAGGAAGCGCAGCGGGAACCACAGATAGACATTTTGCGTCCAGCCGATCAGCGCCAGCACCAGCGCCGAAAGCGCCGCGCAGGTCAGCGCGGTCCGCCCCGCCCCGAACCGGCGCGCCAATCCCGGGATCAGCGGCGAGGACAGGATGAAGCCGACCGGCGTCATCGCCGCCGACAGCCCGATCATCGCCGGCGAAATGCCTTGCCGCTGCAGGATGAAGCTGAGCAGCGGATAGGAAAGCCCTTGCGCTATGGCGAAGACGGAAACCGTCGCGATCACGCCGGTGATCGCGGCCCACCGCACGCTCTCGCTGCTGTTTGAATCCGCCAGAGCCATCAGTTCCTGATCCAATCGGTGGAAGGCTTAGCCGTTGCGGCCGGTTGCCGTAAGGCCCACGGCCCGCGAAAGCGGATGCTCCAGCCAAACCCTGTCAGGAGCCCCGGCGCTGCAGGGAGGCTTGCTCAAGCTCCCCTTCCGTCATGTCGCTTCCCTCGCCCTAGTGGTCGCCGCCTCCTCACCGGCTGCATTGCGGCCAGTCCATTATGCCTGCCAAATTCGCATCCTCACGAGGCTTCTCATGACTGCCGCCCTTCATCCCGCCGAGCCGGCACTGGCAACCGATCGCGCCCGCCGTGGCGGCCGCGCGGGAAAGCGCGCCGGCGGCTCGGCCGCCTTCGAGCAGCCCGCCTTCCGGCAATTGAAGAACCCGCTGATGCCGACGAGGCTGGTGTCCGATGACGAATTGGAATCAATCCACCTCGCCTCGCTGCGTGTGTTGAGGGAAATCGGCGTCGACGTTCTGCACGACGAGGCCCGCCGCATCATGAAGGCGCATGGCGCGGACGTGCGCGAAGGCTCGGAGCGCGTGCGCTTCGACAGCGACATGGTCCTCGAGCTTGTCTCGCACTGCCCGTCGGAGTTCACGCTGCATGCCCGCAACCCGGCGCATAATCTACGCTTCGGCGGCAACAACGTCATCCTGTCGATGATGGCTTCGGCGCCGAACTGCTCCGACCTCGACCGCGGCCGCAGGCCCGGCAACCAGGCCGATTACCGCAACTTCCTGCGCCTGGCGCAGATGCACAACATCCTGCACTGCACCGGCGGCTATCCGGTCGAGCCGATCGATATCCATCCGTCGGTGCGGCACCTGGAATGCATTCGCGACCTAGCCATGCTGACCGACAAAGTCTTCCACATCTATTCACTCGGCAAGGAACGCAACGTCGACGGCATCGAGATCACCCGCATCGCGCGCGGCATCAGCCGCGAGCAGCTGATGCAGGAACCGTCGGTCTTCACCATCATCAACACCAATTCGCCGCTCAAGCTCGACGTGCCGATGATGGAAGGCATCATCCAGATGTCGAGCATGGGCCAGGCCGTGATCGTCACGCCCTTCACGCTGTCCGGCGCCATGGCGCCCGTCACCGTCGCCGGCGCGCTGGTGCAGCAGAACGCCGAGGCGCTCTCGGGCATTGCCTTCGCGCAGATGGTCAAGAAAGGCGCGCCGGTCGGCTATGGCGGCTTCACCTCCAATGTCGACATGAAGTCCGGCGCGCCGGCCTTCGGCACGCCCGAATATATGAAGGCGCAGCTCGTCGGCGGCCAGCTCGCGCGCCGCTATCAAATTCCCTACCGCACCTCCAACACCTGCGCCGCCAATACGGTCGACGCCCAGGCCGCCTATGAAAGCGTATTCTCGCTATGGGGCGCCATCCAGGGCGGCGGCAATCTGATGATGCATGGCGCCGGGTGGCTGGAAGGCGGCCTGCGCTGCTCCTATGAAAAGACCATCCTCGACATCGACCTTTTGCAGATGGTGGCCGAATTCCTCACCCCGCTCGACCTCTCCGAGGATGCGCTCGGCTTCGACGCCATCCAGTCGGTCGGTCCTGGCGGTCATTTCTTCGGCACCCAGCACACGCAGGAACGTTACAAGACCGCCTTCTATTCGCCGATCGTGTCCGACTGGCGCAATTTCGAGACATGGGCCGAGGCGGGCTCGCCGACGGCGATGGAGCGGACCAACAAGGTCTGGAAGGAGCGCCTTGCCTCTTACGAGGAGCCCTATATGGATCCGGCCATCCGCGAGGAGCTCAACGACTTCGTCGAGAAACGCCGCGCCGAAGGCGGCGCGCCGACGGATTTCTGATTTTCTGTGTTGCTGATGAGCAGTCGACCCCCACTCCGTCGAGCTTCGCTCGACACCTCTCCCCCGATCGACGGGGGAGAGGAAAGGCGCGCGGCGATTCCAGCTGGCTCCCTTCCTCTCCCTCCGGAGGAGGGAGAGGTGGCGCCGCGAAGCGGCGACGGAGTGGGGGAAGGCGCTGTTCAAACGCGAAGCCGTCGCAAACAGGGCACGACCCAGCAAGCCGGAAATCAAACGGATTTGGTGCACAGTCGACCCCCACTCCGTCGAGCTTCGCTCGACACCTCTCCCCCGATCGACGGGGGAGAGGAAAGGCGCGCGGCGATTCCAGCTGGCTCCTTTCCTCTCCCTCCGGAGGGGGGAGAGGTGGCGCCGCGAAGCGGCGACGGAGTGGGGGAAGGCGCTGCTCAAACGCGAAGCCGTCGCAAACAAGGCACGACCAAGCGCGCAAGAAATCTCCGGCAAGCCGGCAATCAAGCGGAAGCCTTGCTTTGGCTTGAACTGAAGTCACGCAAGCTCGGCGGCTATCGCTTTACGCGTCAGTTTTCTATCGGACCGTTCTTCGCCGACTTCGCTTGCCGCGAGCGTCGGCTCGTCGTCGAGGTCGATGGATCCCAACACGCCGACAGCTCATATGACCGCCGCCGCGACCACTTCATGCAGGCTCAGGGCTACTCGATCCTGCGCTTCTGGAACCATGACGTCCTGAAACATCGTGCTTCCGTCTGTGAAACCATCCTCGCCGCGCTCGACGGCAGGCTGACCGAAAACATCGCGGCATCGGATCTCCGCTTTGTTTTCACACCTCGATCCCCCGCTTCAGTATTTTCAAACACGGATCTATCTGCATGAAATCCCACGTAAAAGCGGTTGTCATCGGCGGCGGCGTCGTCGGCTGTTCGGTGCTTTATCATCTCGCCAAGGCCGGCTGGACCGACATCATGCTGATCGAGCGCTCGGAGCTGACCTCCGGCTCGTCCTGGCATGCGGCGGGCGGCTTCCACACGCTGAACGGCGACCCGAACGTCGCCAAGCTGCAGGCCTACACGGTCCAGCTCTACAAGGAGATCGAGGAACTCTCCGGCCAGTCCTGCTCGCTGCATCTGACCGGCGGCGTCATGATGGCCGATACGCCCGAGCGCATGGACTTTCTGCGGCTGGCTCACGCCAAGGGCCGCTATCTCGGCATGGATACCGAGCTGATCACGCCCTCGGAAGCCAAGGCGATGTTCCCGCTGATGGACGAAACGAACTTCGTCGGCGCCATGTGGGATCCGGTCGAAGGTCATCTCGACCCTTCGGGCACCACCATCGCCTATTCCAAGGCGGCAAAAAAGCTCGGCGCCGAGATCGTGCTGCGCAACCGCGTCGTCGACCTCACTCAGCAGCCGGACGGCACCTGGAACGTCGTCACCGAGCAGGGCACGGTCCATGCCGAGCACGTCGTCAATTGCGGCGGCCTGTGGGCGCGCGAGATCGGCCGCATGGTCGGCGTCGAGCTGCCGGTTTTGGCCATGGAGCATATGTACCTTTTGACCGAGCCGATGCCGGAGGTCGAGGAATTCAACAAGTCGACCGGCCGCGAGATGATCGGCGTGCTCGACTTCAAGGGCGAGATCTACACCCGCCAGGAGCGCAACGGCGTCCTGCTCGGCACCTACGAGAAGGCCTGCAAGCCGTGGTCGCCGGTCAACACGCCATGGGATTTCGGCCATGAGCTCCTGCAGCCCGACATCGACCGCATCGCTCCGTCGCTGGAGATCGGCTTCAAGCATTTCCCCGGCATCGAGAAGGCCGGCATCAAGCAGATCATCAATGGCCCCTTCACCTTCGCGCTCGACGGCAATCCGCTGGTCGGCCCGGTGCAGGGCCTGACCAATTTCTGGTGCGCCTGCGCCGTCATGGCCGGGTTCAGCCAGGGCGGCGGCGTCGGCCTCGCGCTCTCCAACTGGATGGTGCATGGCGATCCGGGCTTCGACGTCTGGGGCATGGATGTCGCTCGCTTCGGCGAATGGGCGAGCCTGCGCTACACCAACGCCAAGGTGCGGGAAAACTATTCGCGCCGCTTCTCGATCCGCTTCCCGAACGAAGAACTGCCCGCCGCCCGTCCGGCGCAGACGACGCCACTCTACGACACCATGCTCGCCAACAACGCCGTCATGGGCGATTCGTGGGGCCTGGAAACGCCGCTTTGGTTCGCGCCGAAGGGCACGGAGCCGAAGGACATCGTCTCCTTCCACCGCTCCAACGATTTCGGCCCGATCGGCGAGGAAGTGCGCGCCACGCGCGACAGGGTCGGCGTCACCGAGATCGCCAACTTCGCCAAATACGAGGTGTCCGGTCCGGGCGCGGAAGATTTCCTCAACCGGCTGATGACCAACCGCATGCCGAAGGTTGGCCGTATCGTGCTGACCCCGATGGTCAACGAATTCGGCAAGCTGGTCGGCGACTTCACCATCGCCAAGGCCGGCCCAAGGAATGGAGAAGACCGCTTCATGATCTGGGGCTCGTCCGCAGCGCAGAAATATCACATGCGCTGGTTCGAGAAGCACCTGCCGAAGGATGGCTCGGTGCGCATCCACCGCTTCGACCAGACGCTGGTCGGTCTCTCCATCGCCGGGCCGAAATCGCGCGACCTGCTGCAGAAGCTCGTCGATGTCGACGTCTCGACAAAGGCCTTCCGCTTCATGGACTTCCGCGAGATGGCCGTTGGCGGCGCGCCCTGCATGGTCAACCGCATCACCTATACCGGCGACCTCGGCTACGAGATCTGGATGGCGCCCGCCTATCAACGCCTCGTCTACAAGGCGATCAAGGAAGCCGGCGCGGAATTCGGCATCGTCGACTTCGGCATGCGTGCGCTGCTCTCCATGCGCCTGGAAAAGAATTTTCCGACCTGGTTCCGTGAATTGCGTCCGATCTACGGACCGTTCGAAGGCTCGATGGACCGATTCATCAAGCTGGAGAAGAACGACTTCATCGGCCGCGAGGCGTCCGCCAGGGAGCATGCCGAAGGGCCGAAGCTGCGCCGGGTCTCCTTCATCGTCGACGCTGCCGATGCCGACGTGATGGGCGACGAGCCGATCTGGGCCAAGGTCGGCAAGGACTACGGCACGGTCGAGAAGCCGCATGGCTACGGCGCGCCGCGCTTCGACACATCCGGCAAGGAAGTGCGCGGCTCGAAGGCCGCCGAAGGCGCTTCGGCCGTGCGCGGCATCGTCGATGGCGAATGGCGCGTCGTTGGTTGGGTGACCTCGGGCGGCTATGCGCATTACGTGCAGAAGTCGATGGCGCAGGGCTATGTGCCGGCCGCTCTTGCCGAGGACGAAAGCGCCGGCCTGTTCGAGATCGAGATTCTCGGCCACCGCCGCCCCGCCCGCATCAATGTCGAGCCGCCTTTCGACCCGAGCGGCGAGAAGATGCGGACCTGAGGCCCCACGAATTGTTGGATTGCGTTGGTAGCTATGGCATGGTCCGAGCCCACTACCGGCGCATCAGCATGAGAAGACCGTCCCCTTGCGGCAACTAGAGAAATGGACCGATTGGCTCTGCGATGAACGGGTCGGTCCATTCAGCGCGGCGGTTGCGTCGGTCCTCCTCTACTGCCTGACCCAGATCGTCATGATGGCCCTGCTGTCCCATGTTGCGGGCACGGGCGTCGGTGTCGACGATGCAGAGCAATTGACGGAAATGCGGTTCCTGGCCGCCGGCTACGGCAGCTCGCAGCCGCCTCTATACACCTGGCTGGCGACGCTTGCGGCCTCGCTGGTCGGAACCAGCGTCCTTGCCCTCAAGATCGTCAAATACGGCCTGCTGGCCGCGGGGCTGGTCGCCTATTTCACCGCTATACGCCGCCTCGGCTACTCGAACCGCGCCGCGGCGGCCGGCATGTTCGGATTGCTGCTGTTTCCTCAGATCTTCTGGGAGATGCAGCACGCCCTCACCCACTCGGTCGCCATATTCTGTTTCACCTCGGTGCTGCTTCTGGCGCTGGTCGAGGTGGAGAAGCGGCGATCGGCCGTTGCCTATGCGTTTTTCGGCCTGGCGACGGCGGCCGCGATGCTGTCGAAATACAACATCGTCATCTTCCTTGCCGCCCTGTTCCTGGCATCTCTCTCGGTTCGCGAAACGCGTGAGGCGATCTTCGACCGCGGTTTCGCAATCAGCGTGGCGGTGGCGGTCCTTGCCTGCCTGCCGACGCTTTATTGGAGCCTGACACATCTGGAAGACCTGCTCGCGCACCAAGGGGGCCTGGGCGTCGCCGAAGGCGGCAGCGTTGCGAAAACGGCGCTTCTCGGCATCCGCAGACTGGTCAACGCGATCGTCAATTTCGCTGGACTGCCGGTCGTGATTTTTGCCGTCGCCTACGTCCTGGCGACAAGAAAACGGACGGATCCGCCTCAGCCGGTACGGTGGCCGGAAAAGCTGTTGTGGCGGGCGATTGTACTTGGTTTTGTGGTCATGGTCACAATCGTCTTGGCGGCCGGCATCACCCAGTTTCGCGACCGCTGGATGCTACCGATCTTCATCCTCTTGCCCGCGGCGCTCGCCATGCGCTTCGACGCCATGGGCCAGAAAGGCCGAAAGACGCAAGCCACCATTGTCTTCGTCGGCGCTCTCCTTGCCATACTGGTGCTGCCGCTGAGCTGGTACATGCATCTGCACGGCGGCGACAGCCGCGGCAGCATCGTGCGCATGGATTACCGCTCGCTTTACGACCAGATCAACGCCGACGGACCGGTCAAGACCGTGGTCTCGAGCTGGTTCTGGGTCGGCAATCTGCGCCTGGTCGATGCCGACCTCATCGCGCTCGATGACGAGACGCCGGACTTCGCCAGGTCGATCCGCGAGCCGGCGGTGCTCGTGCTTACCGATGACAGGGAATCGTCTTCGGAGGTTTTCGAAGAGTTGGCGAAGGTCGGCTACGTGATGGACACCATCCACCGCACGATTGAAGTGCCGCAGGCACTCGGCTTTCCGCCCCGCAAGGTCACGATTACCAGATTGCACAAGAAGGTAGCGCAGTAAGCTTCAGGTGGGACGAATGGACAAGCTAGGCTTCGGCCGCCATCGCAAGATCATGCCCTTCGAGCCCAGCTCGGTCGAAGCGCTGCGCGAGGCCTCGCGTGAAAAGGCGGCCTCGCTCAACCAGCATCTGCTGGGCTATGGCGCGACCGCCGAAGCCGAGTGGGCGACGGCGGGCGTCGCCGTGCCGGACTTGGCCGAAATGCGCAGATACCGGCTGGACCGCATCCGCGCCGAGCTGAAGCGCCGCGACTATGCCGGCGCCCTGCTCTACGACCCGGTCAACATCCGCTACGCGACGGACTCGACCAACATGCAGCTCTGGGTCGCGCACAATTCGACACGCCACTGTTTCGTCGCCGCGGAAGGGCCGGTGGTGCTGTTCGACTATTTCTCCTGCGAGCACCTGTCCGACCATTCGGGCGTCGTCGACGAGGTGCGCCCTGCGGTATCGTGGATATATCTCTACAGCGGCGAGCTCACCGAGCAGAAAGTCCGGCGCTGGGGTGCCGGTATCACCGAGCTCGTTGCCGAGCATGGCGGCGGCAACCGCCGCATTGCCGTCGACCGCATCAATCCGGAAGGCGTTGAGGAACTCGCCCGCCGCGGCATCGCGATAGGCAATGGCGAGGCGGTGATGGAGAATGCGCGCCTCATCAAATCGCCGGACGAGATCCTCGCCATGCGCCGCGCCATCGTCGCCTGCGAGGCGGCGATTGGCGAGATGGAGACAGCGCTGAAGCCCGGCATCTCCGAAAACGAGCTCTGGGCGGAACTGCATCGCGGCAACATCGCGCGCGGCGGCGAATGGATCGAAACGCGTCTTTTGTCATCGGGACCGCGCACCAATCCCTGGTTCCAGGAATGCTCCTCGCGCGTCATCGAGAATGGCGACCTCGTCGCCTTCGACACGGACCTGATCGGTCCCTACGGGTTCTGCGCCGATCTTTCGCGCACATGGCTTTGCGGCGACGGGCAGCCGTCGAACGAGCAGCGCGACCTCTTCCGCATCGCCGCCGATCAGATCGCTCATAACACCGATCTGATGCGGCCGGGCATCTCCTTTCGCGATCTCGTCGAGCGCTCGGCGGTGCCGCCGGACGACTGCTATCCGACGCGCTACGGCGTGCTCTATCACGGGGTCGGCCTGGCGGACGAATATCCGACGCTGCCGCATGCCGGCGACTGGACCGACGACACGCCGGACGGCGTGCTCGAACCAGGCATGGTGCTTTGCGTCGAAAGCTATATCGGCAGGCTTGGCGGGCACGAAGGCGTCAAGATCGAGGAGCAGATCCTGATCACCGAAACCGGCAACGAGAAGCTTTCAGCCTACAAGCTGGACGAGCGGTTGCTCTGATCCGCTTTCGACAGCCGCGACGGCGTCGCGCATCGCGGCAACGATTTTTTCCGGCGTCGTTCGGGCGGTGATATAGGGCAGGCCCTTGCGCCGCGCCGTCCAGCCGACCACCTTCACGCCTCTCGCCGCCGGCTCGAAACGTTGCGCCAGCGCCCAGCTTTCGCAGTCGATGGCCGCGACCTCGGCCCTGCCTTCCGCGACGGCCACAATCGACGACCGGTGGCCGCCGCTTTCGCCGCGCGAGGCGAAGATGTCCAGGCTTTCGCCCATCGCCTCCAGGTCGCGCTGCAGGCCGATCAGCCCGGACATCGAATCCGGATTGTTGAAGGTGAAGCGCCTGCCGCGGAGAAGGTCGATCGGGATGAGGGCCTTGCCGTCCGCGGGCGAGGCAATCCCCGGTCCGCCATCCGCCGGCATCACCAGCGCGCTGGAATAGAGCTCTCCCTGCCCGCCCTCGAACGCATCGTAGCTCGGCTGCGCAACCACCTGCACATGCCGCGCAAGACCGAGTTCCATCGGCCCCCAGCAGGTTTGCCCGAAGAGCAGCGCCGGGCTCAGCCAGAGCTGGTGAAAGTCCAATTCTTCCGGGGGCAGCGTCGCCGGGTCGGGTGCGATCGGCTTGCCGGCGTCATCGAGTATGCCGCCGGGAACTCCTGGCAGCTCGCGATTGCTGCGCACGACCGCCTCCGGCGCCTCGATGCCCCTTTGCCGGAAAGCGTCGCGGAGCCGCGCCCATTGCGCGTCGACCTCGCCCCGCGCTTCGGACCAATCATACATAGGCAGGGCCGCAACGAACTTGCTCATGTCGAATAGCTTTCAAAGGCAAGCGGCCTTCGGCGCCTGCGTTCCGCCGCGCAAAAAGCGTCGCGGAAAGTCGAAATTACTCCTTCGGCGGCTCGGCGGGAACCGGCGCCGTGCCAAGTCCGCTGACATTGCGCGCCCTGACGCGCGGCTTGAAGGCGCGGCCCGGTTCCGGCGTGCGCCGCAGCACCGGATGAACGATCGGCTCCTTGGCCCTGAACGCATGGGCCTTCAGCATCGCAAAATAGTTCGGATAGGCATAACCGTTGTTCATCCGCAGCCATTCCTCGCGGCGCTCGCGAAAGAGCTTCGGCAGCCGGTACCAGGCAATGGTCGGGCTCTTGTGATGAACGAAATGCAGATTGTTGTTCAGGAACAGGAAGGAGAGCGGCGAGCGCTCGACGATCACCGTTCGCCCCTCCGGATGCTCCGACCACTGGTGCTCGGCATAGGTGCGGATCGAGATCAGCGACTGGCCGAGCCACACCGGCACCAGGATATAGAGCCACAGCGGGATGCCGAAGCCGAACGTGACGATCGGCGCCACAATCGCGAGGCCGACGGCATGCAGCAGCCAGGCCTTGCGGATCGCTTTGTCGCCGGCAAGGATCTGCTTGGCATCGTCGATGAAGAAACCGACCGAGGACAACCACGGACCGAGGACTAGGCGGCCAACCATGGTGTTGTTGATCTTGAGCAGAAGCTTCATTGTCGGCGGCAGGCCCTCATGCATCCAGAGCGCCTGATAGTAGCTCTCCGGATCGTCGAGGGGATCGGTCAGGCGCTCGTCTGCATGATGGCGAAGGTGGATGGTTCTGAAGCGGCGGAACGGCCAGACCATGCCGATGGGCAGGAAGACGAAAGCTTCATTGATCCTGGCGTTGCGGGTCGGATGACCGTGCAGCACTTCGTGCATGATCGAGGATTGCAGAGCCAGGATAAAGGGCAGGACGGCAAGCGCCAGAAGCGGATGGGATGGCCAGACAAGGAAACCGGTGGCGAGCCATGCGCCGTAGCAGAAGAGTGTGAGGGAGACTGTCGGCCATTCGACAGCCGGTGTGCTGCTACGTCTCTTTTTCGTGCCGGTATTCACGCTTGCCATGCTCTCGACCACTGCCCCCCAGTCGCCGGAACCAACTCGATTCCTGACAACATTGTGTCAGTAGCCTGCCGTTACATCAACGCGACAATGCGCACAAACCGTTGCGAATGCGCATTTTTGGCGGCATATGTTATACATTGTAAACAGACACCGGGATTCATTTCCGCCTGAGCCACGTTCAGAACGGCCCCGGCGCAAATTTTTCCTCCTCAATGCTGGAGCTGCGTGATGGACAAGCGCGATCTGTCGACGACCTTTCGGGAGCGCCTGAAATTGCTCTTGACACGGTCCGACCTGAACCAGTCGGCCTTCGCGACGGCGGTCGGCATCGACCGTTCGGCGCTGTCGCAGCTCCTCTCCGGCGCCTCGACCCGCCTGCCGCGCGCCGAGACCCTCCTCAACATCGCCGCCGAGTTCAAGGTATCGCTCGACTGGCTGCTGGGCCTGAGCCAGGACGAAGGGGTCACCGGCGAAATCAGAGAAAGCCTGGAGATCGAGGAGGCGCCCGACGGCTTCGACCGTACGCTTTTGGCCAAATGGCATGCCGAGGCGGCCGGCACCAAGATCCGCTATGTGCCCGCCGGCATTCCCGACCTTCTGCGGACCGAGGCACTGGTGGAATATGAGGCCGGCATTGCCAACAAGAGCCGTGAGGCGCAGGCAGGCGAAACGCAATATCGCATCGACTACAACCGTCGGCCGGAGACCGACATGGAAGTCTGCATGCCGCGCCACACGCTGGAGATCTTCGCGCGCGGCCTCGGCGTCTGGGATCGTTTCCCCGAGGTCGAACGGCGCAAGCAATTGCTGCACATGGCGGCGCTGCTTGACGATCTTTATCCGACCTTTCGCCTGTTCCTCTATGACGGCCGCATTCGCTATTCGATCCCCTATACGATCTTTGGCCCCTATCGCGCCGCGATCTATGTCGGCGACATGTATATCGTGTTGAGCGCCACTCAGCCGATCCGCACGCTCACCAGCCATTTCGACAACCTGATCCGGGCCGCCGACATCAACGCGCACGAGGCCGCGAGCTTTGCGCAAAAGCTGGCCGCAATGTCCTTTCCATCAGGCTCTGCCTGATCGCGCGCATCGATATCGTCTTGGCTGCCCCTGATCGTTCCAGCGAAACCCTTGGCCTTTCTCGGCCGCAAATTCGTTGACTGGACATAAAGACTTCTTTATATCGTTATTTGAATTTGAACGCGAAAGCCATTCCAGGCAGGAAATTCAGGGCCATGACCGCGACCAACCCTATTGACGCACTGCTTGCCGAAAAAGGCGTGCTTTTGGCCGATGGCGCCACCGGCACCAATCTGTTCGCGATGGGTCTTGAGGCCGGGGAAGCGCCTGAGCTGCTCAATGAGACGGCGCCCGAGACCATCGCCAGCCTGCATCAGAACTTTGTCGACGCCGGCGCCGATATCATTCTCACCAACTCCTTCGGTGGCACTCGCCACAGGCTGAAGCTGCATCACGCGCAGGATCGCGTCCACGAGCTGAACAAGCGCGCCGCCGAGATTGCCCGCTCCGTCGCCGACAAGGCCGGCCGCAAGGTGATCGTCGCCGGCTCCGTCGGCCCGACCGGCGAATTGCTGGTGCCGCTTGGCGCCGTGACCTATGACGAGGCGGTCGAGGCCTTCGCCGAACAGATCGAGGGCTTGAAGGCCGGCGGCGCCGAAGTCGCCTGGATCGAGACCATGTCGGCGCCGGACGAGATCCGCGCCGCGGCTGAGGCCGCCATTCGTGTCGGCCTGCCCTATACCTACACCGGTTCCTTCGACACGGCCGGCCGCACCATGATGGGCCTGCTGCCGAAGGATATCCACGCCGTCGCCGATGGCCTGTCGCAGGCCCCTCTCGGCGTCGGCGCCAATTGCGGCGTCGGCGCTTCCGATATCCTGGCTTCGCTGCTCGACATGACCGAGGCGAAGCCGGACGCGACCGTGATCGTCAAGGGCAATTGCGGCATTCCGGAGTTCCGCGGCGCAGAGATCCATTATTCCGGCACGCCGGAGCTGATGTCCGATTATGTGCGGCTGGCGGTCGATGCCGGCGCCAAGATTGTCGGCGGCTGCTGCGGCACCTCGTTCGCGCACCTTGCTGCCATGCGCAAGGCGCTGGACGCGCACACCAAGTCGACCCGCCCGACCGTCGAGACGATCGTCGAGCGCATCGGCCCGATGCGCAACAAGGCGGCGACGGCAAACACCGCCGAGACCAGCGAAGCCCGCCGCGAGCGCCGGCGCAGCCGCGCCTGATACGTTTTCTACTTGCTGTTTTCAGCGTAGCGCGACAGCGCAGTATTCAGATCGGTGCCGGCACTGCCCTGGTTGTCGGCGCCCATCGTCATCAGGGCGCCCGATGCGCCGGGGTCGCTGATCTGCTCAAGCATCGAGCGAAAACGGTCGTTGTTGAGGGCCGAAAGCGCTGTGTTGCGCGCCGCGTCGACATCGTTCCTGATTCGCGCGGCTTCCGCTGAAGCAGCGGACGGTCCGCGCACCGGGGCATTGGCCGCCGTCGAGTTCACGTTCCCCATTGTCGTGATATGCACTGCTGATCCCTCAAACCCTTGTCAGCACCGACTAACAGAAGCTCGTTGCGGCGAGGTTCCGGAAAACCCGTGCAATTTAACGATCGAAAAAAGGCCGGCAGGATCTGTCCCGCCGGCCTTTCCTTCAATCCGCAATGGCCTACTTGTTGCCGTCCAGCGATGAGGCCAGCCGCACCAGCGACAGGAACTCCGCCCGATAGCCGAATGGATCGGCGCCGCGCGCGGCATTGGCGATCTCTGCGATGCGGTCATAGCTGAAATTCGCGGTCTGATCCTCGTCGCGCAGCTTCTGCCCGAAGGCCGCGACGGCAACCGAAAAACGTTGGTCGGCGCCGGCCGCATCGAAGGACGAGACCTCATTGGCGGCGGTCACCGGCGTGGTGATGAGCTTCGAGACGTTCTCGTCCGGCAGCTTGTAGCGGATCTTGACGAAGGCATATTCGCCGGCATTGGCGACGCCGCCATTGTCGACCTTGGCCTGGCCGTAGCGCAGCGGATCGACCTGCTCGCCGCCGCTGCCTTTAGGCGTGATCTCATAGACCGCGGTCACCGAATGGCCCGAGCCGATATCGCCGGCATCGACGCGGTCATTGTTGAAATCCTCGCGCTTCAGCGCGCGGGTCTCATAACCGACGAGACGGTATTCGGAGACCGTGGCTGGGTTGAACTCGACCTGAATCTTGACGTCTTTGGCGATGGTGAACAGCGTCGAGGAGGCATCCTCGACCAGCACCTTCTCGGCTTCGGCCAGCGTGTCGATATAGGCCGCCGTGCCATTGCCGTTCTGGGCGATGGTCTGCATCATCTGGTCGTTCAGATTACCGCGGCCGAAGCCGAACACGGAGAGAAACACGCCCGTCTTGTGCTCCTTCTCGATCAGCCGCTTGAGGTCGTCGTCACTGGTCTGGCCGACATTGAAGTCGCCGTCGGTGGCAAGCATCACGCGGTTGACGCCGTCCTTGACGAAGGATTGCTGCGCAAGCTTGTAGGCTTCGCGGATGCCTTCTTCGCCGGCCGTCGAGCCGCCGGGCGCCAGATTGTCGATGGCCGCAAGGATCTTCTGCTTTTCCGCCGCCTTGGTCGGCATCAGCACCGTGCCGGCATTGCCGGCATAGGTGACGATCGAGACGGTGTCGTCGGGCTTCAGCTTGCTGACCAGCAGGCGGAAGGCGGATTTCAGCAGCGGCAGCTTGTCGGGCTCGTCCATCGAGCCCGAGACGTCGATCAGGAAGACCAGATTGGCCTTCGGCTGCTCAGCCGGCTTAACGTCGAAACCCTTGATCGCGACATGCATGAGCTTGGTATGCTCGTTCCACGGCGTCGGCATGACGGTGACGGTCGAGTTGAACGGCGTCTTGGTCGAATCCGGTCCCTTCCAGTCATAGGGGAAGTAGTTGATCATCTCCTCGACGCGAACCGTGTCCGGTTCGGGCAGACTGCCTTCCTTCAGCGAGCGCCGCACGAAAGAATAGGAGGCGGTATCGACGTCGATCGAGAAAGTCGAGACCGGATCCTGGGCTGTTTCATGCACCGGATTGGTTTTGAAATTCTCGACGCGATCGCGGTTTTCCTCCTGCGGCTGCAGTTGGTCGACCGGCATGGGCGCGGGCTGCACCATCAGCTTGGAATCGGCGACGGCGGGCGGAGACGCCGGAACGGCGGCCGCGCCGCCTGCCGGCGCCTTGTCGGCCCGCTCAGCCTCATCGACGCTAGGCGGTGTCATCGACATGATCACTCTGTTTGACGACCCGTCCTTGCCGCCGGCCGCGAGCTGGCCGCTCTCCGCCGGCGCAGGCTGCAGGGCGCGCTTGCTCTCCGGCGCAGCCTCCTGTTTGAGCAGGCCGTCGACCTCTGTCGCCGGCTTCGGCACCGCCACTTGTGAATTGGCCCGAGTCTCGGCGTCGGCGTCTGTCTTCTTCTCCTTGGCCGGCGCCGCTGCCAGCGGCTCGTTGATCGCGGGCTGTTCCGGCGCAGGCTTCTGCGCCGCCGGCTTGTCGGCCAAGGTCTCGGTGACCGTGCCGTTGCCGCCGACGACGGGCGGGTGGTCCTTCAGCATCTCGAAAGCGGCATAGCCGGCGATAGGCAGCGCGACCAGCGCGGTGATGGCCGGCGTGGCGATGAGTTTCCGTTGCATGATGTCTCTCCAGAGCATTCTTGCTCGCTCCGTGAGACGAAGGCCTGCGAACGTTCCTTGGCGAACAGGCGAGATTTTTTCGTCGAGGTCGAAAGCCTGCATCGCGGCGGCGAACGCGCGCGCCTTCGCCTCGCCGTCCGGCGCCGGTACCGCGATGTCGCGCAGCCTTTCGAGTTCGTTGTCGTCGACCATGGTCACACTTCCCCGGCTGAGCGCATCAGCAGCTTCAGCCGTTTCTTCGCTTCATGGATGTGCCAGGACACCGTCGTCTCCGAGATCGCCATCACCTCGGCGGCCGCCGCGTGGTTGAGACCTTCGCCATAGACCAGCAGCACTGCGTCGCGTTGCTTGTCGGGCAGCATTCGCACCACCGCCCACAGCGCCTCGGCCGGATCATCGACCTCCGCCGACGCTTCGCCCGCGATCAGCGCATAGGCGCCGTAGGCATCGGTCTTGGCGGTGTCGCGGGCGCGCTTGCGCATCATGTCGCGCGAAGCGTTCAGCGTCATGGCATAGAGCCATGTCGTGAAGGCGCCGCTGCCCTGATAATCGCGGATCGCGCGGCCGAGCCGCACGCAGACGTCCTGGGCGATGTCCTCGGCGTCGGCTTTGCGGCCGCACCAGCGAAAGGCGGCGCGATAGACGAAGCCGTAATGCCTTTCGAGCAATCTGCCGAAAGCACCCCTGTCTCCGCCCCTCGCCCGCCCGATCAGTTCGGCATCGGAGGCTTCGCCGTCGTCCAGCATCATCGCCATCATTTGCCTGTTGGACGAAGGCTAATGGCCAATCCTTGGGGCGATGGAAAGATTTTTTTGCGGAGGCGCATTTCCTTCTGCCCGTTCACGGGGAGAAGGTGCCCGAAGGGCGGATGAGGGGCAGCGCGAACATTCGAAGGCTTGCGCTGCACGCCCCCTCCGCGATCTGCGAAAGAAGGCTAGCCCAGCGTCTCTTGGAAAAATGTCGTCAGCCGCTTCCAATGCCTCTCGGCGCCCGCCTCGTCATAGACGCTGTGGTCCTTGACGCACCAGCCGTGGTCGACGCCGACATAGTTTTCGATGACGTAGTCAACCTCTGCCACCCTGAGCGCCTCTGCCAGCCGCCCCGACTGCTCCGGCGGGAAGCTGCGGTCGACGCCGGCGACGCCGACATAGACGCGCGCCTTGATCGAGGACGCCTTGCGGTGCGGGCTGTCGGCCGCGTCGCTGGCGAGATTGCCGCCATGGAAGCTTGCCGCGGCAACGATCCGGTCCGGATAGCTCGCCGCCGCGTTTAGCGCCCGCGCGCCGCCCATGCAGTAGCCGACGACGCCAGTCGGTCCGGCGATCCCCTCGGCGGCCAGAGCATCGAGGAACGCGCTGCCGTCGCGGATGGTCATGCCCTGCGTCGTGCCGCCGCTCAGCATCAACAGCAGGGCCTTGGTCTTTTCCTCGGCAAAGGCGGTTTTGGGATCGAACGGACCATAGGGCGCATAGCGGTAGAAGAGATCGGGCACCAGCACGGCATAGCCATGCTCCGCGAGGCGCTCGGCCATCTGGTCGAGCGCCGGGCGCGGACCGAAAATATCCATATAGAGTATGACGCCAGCCTTGGCCGGCGCGGCTGGACGAAACAGCCGTGCCTTCGCCGTGCCGTCCAGGGTCTTGATCTCGATGTCCTGCTTCGTCATTGCGCGCTCCGCCGGTTGCCAGGGATAGATATCCGCACCGCCCGGCAGGGCAAGCCGCAACCTCTCGATCGCGGTCAAGTTCCGTGCGGTTCGGAAGAATGCCTACAGTCCGGCGAACGCCGCCATATGGAAAGCCTGGACATCGGCCGGATAGCGATACTCAGCGCCGTAAGGACAGGCGTTGCGGTCGAGGCAGCCGCCGGCGCGGCAGGGCGCACCATCCGTGCCACGCACATGCACCAGGCAGGCCTCGTGCGCAAAGCCAGCCACCGAATATGCGCCGACCGGACAGGATTTCAGGCAGGGTTTTTCGACGCATGCGTCGCAAAGATGATTCATCTCATGAGCTTCTGGAAGAGAAATCTCGTCCTCGAACAGCAATGCGGCGCGATAGGCATGCCAAAGTCCATAGGTCGGATGCATGAGGATGCCGAGCGGCGACGGCTTCAGCCCTTCGGCCCGTATCGCCCACTGCTGGAACGGCAGGTAGGGCCGATCGGATGGCGACACCGCGCGGGCGCCGAATTCTTTCGCCACCGCGCCGATCACCTCGCGCGACCAACTGTCGAGTGGGTTGGCGATGTCCCTCGCCTGTCGTTCCCGCCAGCGCTGGAAATGCGGCCAGGGCGCCGCGCCCGCCTGTCCGACAAGCAGCACGGATTTGGCCGGCGCGCCGGAAGGCCCGGCTGGCGCCACCTCATCGTCACCGAAGCTGAAACCGCCGCGGAGAATCAGGCCGTTGGCCCCGAGTGCGGCCGCAATCTCCTCGACCGTGCCGCGGAAAAAAGTCATCCCTTCCGGTCCGGGTCGGAGAACGCGCTCCGCCAGACTTCCTTGTGGATGATGTCGGCCACTTTAGCCCGGCCTGACTCGGGCTCCTTTCACGTGAAGGCGTCGGCCATCGAGCCCTTCTTCCTGGCGATGAAGTCCTTCAGCGCCTCGTCGATGGCCGGATCGAGATGCGGCGCCTCGTAGCTTTCCAGCCAGCGGCGTGCGAGCTCGTTGGCGCGCTGCGGGGCGGTCTTCTCGCCTTCGGCCAGCCACTGCTCGTAGGAATTGTTGTCGGCGATGCTGGAACGGTAGAAGGCCGTCTGGAAATTCGCCTGCGTGTGGTCGCAGCCGAGATAGTGGCTGCCCGGACCGACCTGGCGGATGGCGTCCATCGCCTGGCCGTTTTCCGACAGGTCGACACCTTCGGCAAACTTCTGCTGCATGCCGAGCTGGTCGATATCCATCATGAATTTTTCGTAGCAGGACGCGAGACCGCCCTCGAGCCAGCCAGCCGAATGCAGGACGAAATTGGTGCCGGCAAGGATCGTCGAGTTGAGCGTGTTGGCGCTCTCATAGGCTGCCTGCGCGTCCGGGACCTTCGAGGCGCAGAGCGAGCCGCCGGTGCGGAACGGCAGGCCGAGCCGGCGCGCGAGCTGCGCGGCGCCGTAGGAAACCAGCGACGGCTCCGGCGTGCCGAAGGTCGGCGCGCCGGACTGCATCGAGATCGACGAGGCGAAAGTGCCGAACAGTACCGGCGCGCCAGGCCTGATCAGCTGGGTGAGCGATGCGCCGGCGAGCACTTCGGCCAGCACCTGCGTCAGCGTGCCGGCGACGGTTACCGGGCTCATCGCGCCGGCCAGGATGAACGGCGTGACGATGCAGGCCTGGTTATGGCGCGAATAGACTTTCAGCGCGCCTAGCATGGTCTCGTCGAAAACCATCGGCGAGTTGGCGTTGATCAGGCTGGTCAGCACCGTGTTGTTCTCGACGAAGTCGTCGCCGAACACGAGCTTGGCCATCGCCACCGTGTCCTCGGCCCGTTCCGGCGCCGTCACCGAGCCCATGAACGGTTTATCCGAATACCGGATATGCGAGTAGATCATGTCGAGGTGGCGCTTGTTGACCGGCACGTCCACCGGCTCGCACACCGTGCCGCCCGAATGGTGGATCGACGGCGCCATATAGGCGAGCTTCACGAAATTCTGGAAATCCTCGATCGTCGCGTAGCGGCGGTTGCCGTCGAGGTCGCGCACGAAGGGCGGGCCGTAGACTGGCGCGAACACGGTCGCGTTGCCGCCGATCTGCACCGAGCGCTCCGGGTTGCGCGCATGCTGGGTGTAGATCGAAGGCGCGGTCTTCAACAGCGAGCGGCAAAGACCTTTCGGAAAATGCACTCGCTCGCCCTTGACGTCGGCGCCCGCTTCCTTCCAAAGCGCCAGCGCCTCGGCGTCGTCGCGGAAAATGATGCCGATTTCTTCCAGCACCGTGTCGGTATTCTTCTCGATCAGCGCCAGTCCTTCCTCGTTGAGGACCTCGTAGACATTGATCTTGCGCTTGATGTAGGTGAGCTGTGTGCCCGGACCGCCGCCCGAGCGCGCCGCGCGCCGGGCCGCCGCGCCGCCGCTGGCACCGCGCCCACGCCTTGCGTTTGACGCTTCCTGGTCGACTGCCGCGTTCTCGCTCATGATCGTGCTTCCTAAAAACCTGGTCTGGATTGGCTCGCGGCCCGTAACCGCCGCTTCTCGCCGGATCGTAACCATGCACCCTATTGGAAACGGCCCGCCAGCGCCAACGCCTGTCGCAAAATCGACAAGAAAAGCGCCAACTTTCCAGTCGCTTTCCTTTTGCGGGAAGTCGCAAATCAGCTATGGCTAGCTTGCCCTCGCGGGTTAGGTATTGGCGCATCGATTTTTAGGCTGCCGCAGTCATCCCGAGCAGCAAGGAGCCCGAGAAAATGTCCGACGACGAGATCATCCTTTCCGAGCTTTCCGACGACGAGCTCGTGCAGCAGATGCACGACGACCTGTATGACGGCCTGAAGGAAGAGATCGAGGAAGGCACCAACATCCTTCTCGAGCGCGGCTGGGCGCCTTACAAGGTGCTGACCGAGGCGTTGGTCGAAGGCATGCGCATCGTCGGCGAGGATTTTCGCGACGGCATCCTGTTCGTACCGGAAGTGCTGCTTTCCGCCAACGCGATGAAGGCCGGCATGGCCATCCTGCGCCCCTTGCTCGCCGCCACCGGCGCGCCCAAGCAAGGCAAGATGGTGATCGGCACCGTCAAGGGCGACATCCACGACATCGGCAAGAACCTCGTCGGTATGATGATGGAAGGCGCCGGCTTCGACGTCATCGACCTCGGCATCAACAACGCCGTCGAGAAATACCTGGACGCCATCGAGCAGCACCAGCCCGACATCATCGGCATGTCGGCGCTGCTCACCACCACCATGCCCTATATGAAGGTCGTGATCGACACGATGAAGGAAAAGGGCATCCGCGACGACTATGTCGTGCTGGTCGGCGGCGCGCCGCTCAACGAGGAATTCGGCAAGGCCGTCGGCGCCGATGCCTATTGCCGCGACGCCGCGGTGGCGGTGGAGACCGCCAAGGATTACATGAAGCGCAAGCACAACGTTCGCGCTTCCGCCTGACCCAAGGCATCAGGATGGATCGACAAGAAAAGCCGCGCCTTGCAGCGCGGCTTTTTTGTACCCAGATGATAGGCGAGGCTGCCGATCAGTTGACGGTGTCTTTGACCGCCCTTGCCGTCGATTTGACGTCCTTGCCGACGCCCCGGATGGTGTTGGCGCAGGCCGTGAGTGCAAGCGCGCAGGCCAGGATGGCGATCGGCGCGATGCGTAGCAGTTTCATGGACGGTGTCTCCCTCGACAGATATTAAGCCCCGCAGCGAAAGCCGGCCCGACTTGGTCAAGATGCAAAAAACGGAACCGAATCAAACAGACAGGCTGCTCGTCATCGCCTGCGGGATGATTGCGCGCGAAGTTTTGGCCGTCAAGCAACAGCTAAAGCTCGATCATCTCGATCTGACCTGCCTGCCGGCCGAGTTCCATTTCTATCCGGACCGCATCGCGCCGGCGATGGACAAGGCGATCGAGAAGGCCAAGGCGGAAGGCTACCGGCACATCTTCGTCGGCTATGCCGATTGCGGCACCGGCGGCCTGCTCGATCGCGTCATTGAGAAGCACGGCGTCGAGCGAATGGCGGGGCCGCACTGCTTTGCCTTCTACCAGGGCATGGACGCCTACGCGAAGATCGCCGACGACGACATGATGTCGTTCTACATGACCGACTTCCTCTGCCGCCAGTTCGAGGCCTTCTTCATCAAGCCGCTCGGCCTCGACCGGCATCCCGAGCTGATCAAGGATTATTTCGGCAATTACGAGAAGCTGATCTATCTCGCCCAGACCGACGATCCGGAGCTCGACAAGGTCGCCGAGAAAGCCGCCGCCATGCTTGGCCTCGCCTATGAGCGCCGCTCGACCGGCTATGGCGACCTGACCGGCGAGCTGGCGCGGACAGCACAGGGCGCTGCCCGAGACGCCTAGCCGTCACGCCTCTTCCAGCGCTGCAAGCACATCGGCGAAGCTGGTCCTGCAGACGAAGCCCAGCCGCTCCCTCGCCCGCGACGGATCGTACACGCGGTCGATCGAGGAAAACATCGTCCAGCCCTTCCTCGCATAGAGCCTCGAACAATCCGGGAAATAGCGCGCGACGACCGTCGGCGCGTCGGCGATCAGCTCGGCGCAATCCTGCCGCCGGAACGGCGTCGGCGCCGAGATGATGAAGATGTCGAAGCCAAGGCTCGGCGCCTTCTCCAGGGCCGCCACATGGGCTTCCGCCGCATCCTCCACCGTCAGTCGCCGGAACAGCAACTCGTTGGCCTTGGTGTTGGCATCGGACTGCTCGATGGCATGCGCCATGTCGTCCGCTTCGGGAAAGAAGCGCGCCGTGCGCAGCACCACGACCGGCAGTCCATGCTCGATATGGTAGAGGCGACAGAGATGCTCGGCCGAGAGTTTCGTCACGCCATAGATGTTGCGCGGTTCCGGCGACATCTCTTCCGTCAGCCAGGCGGCCTTGCGCGCGCCGCCCTGGAACCCTGCGCGGATTGCCTGCGAGATCATAAGCGACGTCGTCGAGGTGAAGACGAAGCGTTGCACGCCGCAGGCCACGGCAGCATCGAGCAGATTGAGCGTGCCTTGCACATTCGTGGCGATAAAGGCCGTGTTCTCATGATGCTCGATATTCGGCTTATGCAGCGCCCCACTGTGAATAATGGCCTCGATGCTGTTCTCGCGGACGGTCTTCAGGACAAGATCGCGATCCGCAATCGAGCCGACGACCTGCGTGCGCGCCGAGGCAACCGGATCGAGACCGACCACCTCATGGTCGAGCGCTTCGAGCCTTGGCTGAAGCGCGCTGCCCAACCAGCCGGACGATCCCGTGAGCAAGATTCGCATCGATCAACCGCCATTTTCTAGAGCATGATGCCGAAAAGTGTGGAGCGGTTTTCGGACGGCATCATGCTCTATCTCTTTGATTTGGAGCCGGATTCAGATTTCAGGTCGACCCGACCTGAAATCATCCGGCTCTGGCTCACGCTGTAAAGCACGGATGACAGACGATCGCGAACCGGTAAGTTGTGCGCCAGCGATAGAAAGAACTTTGTTCCAGCTATTGATTTGAGGAAACACGTTCATGATGCCTCGCCTGTTCCTTGCCGCCCTCGGTCTCGTAGCCCTCACTTTGCCGTCCCTTGCCGACGGCGAGGTGCAGAAGCTGATAACGGCTGCCGACAAGGCGCGGTTGGACAAATATGGCGAGACGCGCAAGGCGGCTCTCGAGGCGGCAAAAGCCGGCGATCCGTCCGAGGTCAAGCAGTTGGACGAACTGCTCGCCAGACCTCTCGTCGCCTTCTCCGACAAGGATCTCACCGGCAACTGGAAGTGCCGCACCATCAAGGTGGGCGGCCTGAGCCCGCTCATCATCTATGGCTGGTTCAAGTGCAAGGTGACCGACGACGGCTCCGGTTGGCGCCTCGCCAAGATCAGCGGCTCGCAGCGCACAACCGGCCGCTTCTTCGACGACGGCGAGAAACGCTCCATCTATCTCGGTTCGTTCTCGGTCAATGATGACAAGGCCAAGCCCTATGGCAGCGGTCCCGAAAGCGACCAGGTCGGCTACGCCTTCCGCAACAGCGCCACCGAGTGGCGGATCGAATTCCCGGCGCCCTATTACGAATCGAAACTCGACATCATGGAATTCAAGCGCTAAGCCCGTCCTCTGCTGCCTCGTTGAAACGGCGCCGGCACACCAAGGATTAACCTGCTCCGCATAGCATGCGCGCGATTTCAAGCGGGTGGGTGCCGTGGCAGCGTCGGACTCGAATAGGCGACCGATCGTGGTCGTCACCGAAGGTGGCCCGCATATCTGGGCCATCGTCAATGCGCTTGCCGACCGCGTGGGTCCTGTCAG
Organism: Mesorhizobium sp. Ca11; assembly: GCF_020165275.1. NCBI lineage: Bacteria > Pseudomonadati > Pseudomonadota > Alphaproteobacteria > Hyphomicrobiales > Phyllobacteriaceae > Mesorhizobium > Mesorhizobium sp. Ca11. The sequence goes on from NZ_JAIUHU010000001.1 coordinate 406,686, forward strand.
CGTCATCCTCGAATCCGCCGAATCCAAAAAGCGCCTGCTCATCGGCCGCGCGCGGCGCCAGGGCTGGATCTCGGCCATCGGCCAGCTCGGCACCATGGTGTTGACGAGACTCGGCAAGCGCTTTCTGGTTGCACATGCCGAGAGGCTGATCGCCGAGGAGAAGCTTGCGACCGAGCCGCGGCAGGGCCAGCCGATCATCCATGTGCCTTCAGCCAACGGGCCGGAATGCCTGAAAGAAATCAACAGCATCAATCCGGGCGTGGTGCTGCTTGCCGGCTGTAGGCTGCTGTCGAAGGAAACGCTGGCAAAAATGCCTTGCCCGGTGCTCAATTATCATGCCGGGATCGCGCCGAAATATCGCGGCATGAATGGCGGCTACTGGGCGCTGGCCTGCGGCGATCAAGGGAATTTCGGCACCACCGTTCACCTGGTCGATGCCGGCGTCGACACCGGCGGCGTGCTGAAGCAGGCGCGCGGCAGGCCCAAGACCGGCGACACGATCGCCAACTACGCGCTGCGGCAGGCAGCCTTTTCGCGCGATATCTGCGTCGAGGCGGTCGGCAATGCGCTGGCCGGCAGACTGGAAACGATCGATCCGGGCCTGCCGTCGAAGCAGTGGTATCACCCGACGATCTGGTTCTACCTCTGGACCGGCCTGACCAAGCGCGTCTGGTGATCAGCCGGCAACGGATTTCAGCATTCGCTTTGCGCCATCGCCAGCGTCGCTTTTGAAGGCGCGCGCGTCGTCCCATAACAAGCGGCTCAACCACGCATGCGGCAATGCTCCAAGACTTCGAGGAGTTGAGAATTCATGGCCGATCTGATCGTCGTCTACTGGCGCGATATCCCTGCCCAGGTCATCGTCAAGAAGGGCCGGCAGAACGCCAAGCGCGAATTGCCGCTGCGCTTCACCGAGGCGATCGACATGTGCGCCATGCGTACCGGCGCCGGCGGCACCGACGACTATCTGGCGGAGTGGCGCAAGGCCGATCCGATCCCGGTCGGCGACGACATCGAAGCCGAGGTCGAGAAGGCCTATCAGGAACTCGACGCGAAATATGACCGAGAGCGGCTGGTCGCTCTGGTCAAGGCTGGCGGGAAAGAAAATGTCTGAGCAACAGCCGGCGGTCACCCAGGCCACCTTGGTCAAGAAGGCCGCGCCGAAATCCGATTACAAGCCTGCCGACGTGTCGCCGCAGCGCCGCGTCCAGCGCACTTTTGCCGTGCGGCTTTGGTCGGTGCGGCACTCGCGCTTGCTCGAATGGTTCTACAGCCGGTTCGCCGACGTCTTCCTGCTCTTGCACCCTCTTTGGAAAGGCATCGGCTACGGCCGCGTCGAAGCCCCGGTGAAATTCGTCGAGAAGCGGGTCAAGGGCTTCATGTTCGACTGCCGCATGTGCGGCCAATGCGTGCTCTCCTCCACCGGCATGTCGTGCCCCATGAACTGCCCCAAGCAACTGCGCAACGGTCCTTGCGGCGGCGTGCGCGCCAACGGCAATTGCGAGGTCGAGCCGGACATGCCCTGCGTCTGGGTCAAGGCCTGGGAAGGCTCGCGCAACATGGTCCACGGCGACAAGATCCTCACCGTGCAGAAGCCGGTCGATCAGTCGCTGCGCGAAACCTCGGCCTGGCTCCGCGTGACCGCGCAGGCCGCCGCCGCGCGCGAAGCGGCCAAGAATCCCGGAGCTTCGGCATGACCATCCGCCAGATCGACGAGAACCCGGCCGGCATCCACCTGCCGCTCGAGCCCCTGCCCGGCCACACGTCGCGCGGCCGGCTGGAGCGCGTGCTGCGCCGCGGCGAGTTTGCTGTAACCACCGAGCTCAATCCGCCCGACAGCGCGGATCCGGAAGATGTCTACAACCGCGCCAAGATCTTCGACGGCTGGGTCGACGCCATCAATGCGGTCGACGCCTCGGGCGCCAACTGCCACATGTCCTCGGTCGGCATCTGCGCGCTGCTCACTCGCATGGGCTATGCGCCGATCATGCAGATCGCCTGCCGCGACAAGAACCGCATCGCCATCCAGGGCGACGTGCTGGGCGGCGCCGCCATGGGCGTCGCCAATATGCTGTGCCTCACCGGCGACGGCGTGCAGGCCGGCGACCAGCCGGGCGCCAAGCCGGTATTCGACCTCGATTCCATGTCGCTGCTCGAAACCATCCGCATCATGCGCGACAACGGCAAGTTCCTGTCCGGCCGCAAGCTGACGACGCCGCCGCAGGTCTTCCTGGGTGCTGCCGTCAACCCGTTCGCGCCGCCCTACGACTTCCGCCCGATCCATCTCGGCAAGAAGATCGCTGCCGGCGCGCAGTTCGCGCAGACGCAGTATTGCTTCGACGTGCCGATGTTCAGAACCTTCATGCAGAAGGCGCGCGACCTCGGCCACACCGAAAAGCTCTTCCTGCTCTGCGGCGTCGGCCCGCTCGCCTCCGCCAAGACCGCGAAATGGATCCGCTCCAACGTGCCGGGCATCCACATCCCCGATGCGGTTATCAAGCGGCTGGAGGGCGCGCAGGATCAGAAGAAGGAAGGCAAGCAACTCTGCATCGACATCATCAACGAGGTGAAGGAAATCCCGGGCGTCGCCGGCATCCATGTGATGGCCTATCGCCAGGAAGAATATGTCGCCGAGATCGTCGATGAATCCGGCGTGCTGAAAGGCCGCCAGCCTTGGAAGCGGGAGATCCGCCGCGACGACCAGCTGGTCGCCGACCGGCTCGACCACCTGCTGCATGACGAGATAACCGAAACCCAGGTGGATATGGTGAAGACCGCGCACTGACGTATGTCGCCCAAAGCGGGAACCGGTTTGGGGCAACGACACACATGAACTTAGAATCTAAGAGCGCGGACGGCACGCATTCACTTGAACCAAATCAGATAACGATATAAAGAAGTCTTTATATCCCGACGGAGAAATTGCATGACCCGCACCATCGTCGCCTCGGCGACCCGAGAAATCGTCATCGGCTTCGACCAGCCCTTCTGCGTGATTGGCGAGCGCATCAACCCGACCGGCCGCAAGAAGCTGGCCGCCGAGATGGTGGCCGGCAATTTTGAGACTGTCATCAAGGACGCGCTGGAGCAGGCCGCCTGCGGCGCCACCATGCTCGACGTCAACGCCGGTGTCACAGCCGTCGACCCCAATGCGACCGAGCCTGCGCTTCTCGTGCAGACGCTGGAAATCGTGCAGGGCCTCGTCGACCTGCCGCTGTCGATCGATAGCTCGGTCAGCGCCGCGATCGAGGCCGCGCTGAAGGTCGCCAAGGGCCGCCCCCTGGTCAACTCCGTCACCGGCGAGGAAGAAAAGCTCGAGGCAATCCTGCCGCTGGTCAAGAAATACAACGTTCCGGTCGTCGCCATCTCCAACGACGAGACCGGCATCTCGATGGACCCGGACGTCCGCTTCGCCGTCGCCAAGAAGATCGTCGAGCGCTGCGCCGATTTCGGCATCCCGGCGCATGACGTCGTCGTCGACCCGCTGGTGATGCCGATCGGCGCGCTGGGCGATGCCGGCCGCCAGGTGTTCGCGCTGTTGCGCCGGTTGCGCGAAGAGCTCAAGGTCAACACCACTTGCGGCCTCTCCAACATCTCCTTCGGGCTGCCGCACCGCCACGGCATCAACGCCGCTTTCATCCCGATGGTGATCGGCGCCGGCATGACCTCGGCAATCATGAACCCGGTCCGTCCGCAGGAAATGGAAGCCGTGCGCGGTGCCAATGTGCTGAACGGCACCGACGAGAACTGCACCAACTGGATCCGCACCTACAAGGATTATAAGCCGGCCGAAGGCGGCCAAGCGGTTGCGGCTCCGACCGCCGTCAATGCGCCGGGCGAAGGTAACGGCAATGGCGGCCGACGCCGCGGCGGCCGCGAAGCCCGCATGGCCAGAGGATAAGCGCGCAATCGTGAGCCGCACCGCAAACAAGGCTGGTCCGATCGCATCGTGGATGCGGCCGGACAGCTCTGCTTTGCGTTCAGGCCACGCCCAATATGGCGTCGAACAACGCCATTCCCGCCCACGATCCGAAGATGCCTGTCACGCCGCCGACGATGAAATCATCGTCATAGGCGGGCCAGAACGCGTGCAGCAGCAGCGCGCCGACGATCGCGCCGAGGATCCCGGTGGCGAGGTATTGCGGATTGCGCAGCCACGAGCCCTTGATCACGCGCACAATGGTGAACGCGGTGAAGACGGCGGAGAGCAGCAGATCCGACATGGTTGGCCCCTGGACCAACGGACTCTCCGCCCAACAGTAAAACGATCCGTTAAACGGCATCGGCAATTGCCATCGAGACGCGTGCCAGCATGAATCCTCCCCCCAACATCACCGATCCGCTCGTGCTGTTCATGCCGTCCGGCAAGCGCGGCCGGTTCCCGATCGGAACGCCGGTGCTCGATGCCGCGCGCCAGCTCGGCGTCTATGTCGAAAGCGTTTGCGGCGGCCGCGCCACCTGCGGCCGCTGCCAGATCGAAGTGCAGGAAGGCAATTTCGCCAAGCACAAGATCGTCTCGTCCAACGACCACATCTCGCCCAAGGGCGCCAAGGAAGAGCGCTACGAACGCGTGCGCGGCCTGCCCGAGCGGCGTCGCCTCTCCTGCTCGACGCAGATCCTCGGCGACCTCGTCATCGACGTGCCGCAGGACACGGTCATCAACGCCCAGACCATCCGCAAGGACGCAGATACCAGGGTGATCGCCCGGGATACGGCGATCCGCATGTGCTATGTCGAGATCGAAGAGCCCGATATGCACAAGCCGCTCGGTGACCTCGACCGGTTGAAGATCGCCCTGATGAAGGACTGGGGTTTCAAGAATCTCGAATTCGACTTCTATCTCATGCCGCAGGTGCAGGGCATTCTGCGCAAGGGCAACTGGACCGCCACCGCCGCCATCCACAAGGACGCCGACAGCGATATCGCGCGCGTCATCGCGCTGTGGCCCGGCCTGAAGAACGAGGCGTACGGCCTTGCCTGCGACATTGGCTCGACCACCATTGCCATGCATCTGGTGTCGCTGCTGTCGGGCCGCGTTGCTGCGTCCTCCGGCACGTCCAATCCGCAGATCCGCTTCGGCGAGGATCTGATGAGCCGCGTCTCCTATGTGATGATGAATCCGGACGGCCGCGAAGGCATGACGGTCGCGGTGCGCGAGGCGGTGTCAGGCCTCGTCGACAAGGTCTGCGCCGAAGGCAACGTCCAGCGCGCCGACATCCTGGATTCCGTCTTCGTCGGCAATCCGATCATGCATCATTTGTTCCTCGGCATCGATCCGACCGAGTTGGGCGGCGCGCCCTTCGCGCTTGCCGTCTCCGGCGCCGTGCGCATCAAGGCGTCCGACATCGGCCTGAAACTCAACCAGGGCGCGCGCCTCTATATGCTGCCCTGCATTGCCGGCCATGTCGGCGCCGACGCGGCCGCCGTCACCCTGTCGGAAGGCCCGCATCGCCAGGACGAGATGATGCTGATCGTCGATGTCGGCACCAACGCCGAGATCGTGCTCGGCAACTCCACGCGCGTCGTGGCGGCCTCCTCCCCGACCGGCCCGGCCTTCGAAGGCGCGGAAATCTCCGGCGGCCAGCGCGCGGCGCCTGGTGCCATCGAGCGCGTTCGCATCGACCCCGAAACGCTCGAACCGAAATATCGGGTCATCGGTTCGGAGCTGTGGTCCGATCAGCCTGGCTTCGTCGACAGCGTGCAGGCGACCGGCGTTACCGGCATCTGCGGCTCGGGCATCATCGAAGTGGTGGCGGAGATGTATCTCGCCGGCATCATCTCGGAGGACGGCGTCGTCGACGGATCGTTCGGCATGCGTTCGCCGCGTATCGTGCCCAACGGCCGCACCTTCTCCTACGTGCTGAAGGAGGGCGAGCCCAAGATCACCATCACCCAGAACGACGTGCGCGCCATCCAGCTTGCCAAGGCGGCGCTCTATGCCGGCACCAAGCTTCTGATGGAAAAGCAGCACACCGACCATGTCGACCGCATCCATTTCGCCGGTGCCTTCGGCTCCTTCATCGATCCGAAATACGCCATGGTGCTCGGCCTGATCCCGGATTGCGACTTGGACAAGGTCCAGGCCGTCGGTAACGCCGCCGGCGCCGGCGCGCGCATGGCGCTGCTCAATCGCGGCTACCGGCGCGAGATCGAGGAGACGGTGAGCAGGATCGAGAAGATCGAGACGGCGCTTGAGCCGAAATTCCAGGAGCACTTCGTCTACGCCATGGCGCTGCCGAACAAGGTCGACCCCTTCCCCAAGCTGGCGGCCGCGGTGAAGCTGCCGCCGCGCAAGGCGATGAGCGAGGACGGCACCGCCGGTGACGCTACCCCACGCCGGCGTTCACGCGAGGAGCGCGCTGCACGGCGCGGTCGGGACTAACGTTTCAGTTCATTCCGCTGCCCCTGCGGCCGCGGCATTGACCGCCTTCACGGCGCCCTTGGGACGTTGCGGATGCAGCAGCCCGATCAATGGCTTTTCGACGATCAGATATAGCATCGCAGAGAGCGCCAGCGTGGCGAACAGGATCGTCGCCGGCTGCACCGCTGCCGGCAGGCCGATCCTCAGGACGACACCCGTCGCCAGGACGCCGACCACGACATGCCACAGATAGATCGAATAGGACGCATCGCCGAGAAATGTGGGCAAGGCAGCCGGCTTGAAGGGCCGCGCCCGCTCGGCAAAAACCGCGCCCGCCACGATCAATGCGGCCGGAAGTCCCCAGCGCAAGGCACGCGGCAAATCGGCATCGAATAGCGGGCCAGCCGCAAGCAGAAGAAATCCCGCGCCAGCCATCGCCAGCCCCACCCCGAGCGGCAGCCTGGCGCCCTGGACCCACAAGCGCCCCACGACAACGCCGGCCGCGAACTCGATCACGACGGGATCGGTGAAGGCATGCGCATATCCGGCGGGAAGGATGAAATGCAGTGCTACGATGGCGACAAGCGCGCCGGTGAGAACGCCGAACCGCCACCGCTCGCCCAGGAACAGGACAAGCGTGAAAACAAGATAGAACATCATTTCATAGCAAAGCGTCCAACCCTGTATGACGATGGGATGCAGCGCACCCTCCTGCAGGACCGGCAGGAAGAACAGTGAGCCCAGGAAATTCGGGACACTGAAGAAATGGCCGTAGAAGAATTGCGGCTTGAGCAGGATGCCCGCCGCGGTCAGCAGCGTGACGATCCAGTAGAGAGGTACGATGCGGGTGATCCGGCGCCCCATGAAGCGCCAGGGATCGGCCGGCCTGCCGGCCGTCGTCACCCACATGATGAAGCCGCTGATGATGAAGAAGATGTCGACGCCGGCCGCCCCGACGTCGAACGGACCGCCGAACTGCTCGCTGACGTGAAAGCAAACGACCGCGCACGCGGCGAGGCCGCGCAGATATTGGACACTATAGATGCTCGTCACGATGCCTTGATCCAATCGCATCATGCTGCGATGCACACGCCCCACGCCGCATTGCACAATAACAATGCAGCCGCTTGCTGCTGTCAACCGCTGATGGCAGCTATTGGGACAGGAATCGGCACGCCGGTGCGCTCAATTCATTCGTATGCAAATGTTTCCGGATCCGCGCGATCCGGAAACCGAAACGCTGTTTTCGCGAAATCGATCCGATACATGCATGACGCATTTAGCGGCCATCGCACGGCGGCAGCGACCATTCTCGGCCGCCGTTGCTCTTCAAGGGAGATGAAAATGTCGATGTTCGGAAATCTCAGCCGCTTCGGTGTCACCATCCGGCAGGCCCATGCCAGAAACAAGGCGATCCGCGCGCTCAACGATCTGCCGGCGCATGTCCAGAAGGATATCGGCTGGCCGGCCTCGCCGCCGAGCGACCCGCAGGCAGCCCTTCATGCGCTGCTTCTGGGCACGCCGCGCTGATGACCTTCGCCGATAAATGCAAGCTGCTCGGCAAGCGCCTGGGCCGCGACGCGGCCTCGGCGAACGTCGACAACAAATTGCGCGCGGCGCTGCTGCCGAAGCGGCGTTAGCGCAATTCCAGGAAAGTGCGCAGCGGTTAGGCTCGGCCATTCGCCGTAGCCTTCCGCCCGAAATCGCGCAAACAAAGAACCGGCACCATCCGATCACGCCGATGTGCCAGCGTGATCCTTGACATTTTTAACTGAGGTACAATCTTCGCAGAGCGGGGGGAATTCTCTTAGTCGGCTCTGCCGAAGTGCGTGTGTATCTGCATGCCCAGTTTGAAAAGCCATCTCGTTTCTTTCGTTCTCAGGCACAGCCGCAAGAAGGCGTTTTCCAGTCCCGAGAACCTGCAGCGCTGGATCGCCTACGCCCGCAAGACCGAGGACTATCATCCGCCTGCCTTGCTCAGGGCACGGCTGGACATCACCGAGACCGAGATCGACGGCTTTCCCGTCTATGAGATCGCGCCGAAGGCGGGCGAAAGCCGGCGCATCCTCTACATGCATGGCGGCGCCTATGTCTTTCAGATCACCTCCTACCATTGGGGGCTGATCGCCGAGATGGCCGAGCGTCTCGGTTTCGGCATCACCGTGCCGATCTATCCCATCGCGCCCGAGCACGATTTCCATGACATGTTCGGCATGGTCGGCGACGTCTACCGGCGGATGCTCGAAGAGACCGACGCCGAGGACATCGTCTTCATGGGCGATTCCGCCGGCGGCAACATGGCGGTCGTGCTGACCATGATGGCGGCCGAGGAAAGCCTGCCGGCACCTTCGCGCCATGTGCTGATCTCGCCCGGTCTCGACGTTTCGCTTGCGAATCCCGAGGTCTTCGAGGCCGAGCGGCAGGATCCGTGGCTGGGTATTGCGGGTGGGCTGGAAGCGGTGCGGCTCTACAGCGCCGGTTTCGACCGCACCGACTGGCACATCAGCCCGCTTTACGGCGACCTGTCCGTGCTGCCTAAGACGCTGCTGCTGACCGGTTCACGCGACATGCTGACGCCAGATAATCTCATCTTCGCCGAACGCGCGCGTGCTGCCGGGGTCGAGGTCGACCTGGTCTACGAGGAAGGCATGTTCCACGTCTGGCCGCTGATCGAGATGCCCGAGGCGCGCCGCGCACGCGACAGCATCGTCGACTTTCTCAGCGTTCCGGCGCCAGCCCGAGCCCGCGCTCGGCACAGGACGAAAGCAGCTTTCGCAGCCCGCTCCGCGCCCGCGGCCGAATAGCTCAGAACTTGCCGGTTTCCCGGAACAGTTCGAACGTCGCCCGGATATGGTCGGCCACGGCCTTCACCGGCGCGCTCGCATCGGGCGCCACCACCATGGCAAGATTGTAGGTGCCGATCTCGGGCATGCCGTCCTTGGCGCCGAGCGAGACCATGTCGTCACCGAGAAAGGACTTCGGCAGCGGCGCCACCGCGAGATCGGCCATGATCGCGGCGCGCTGACCGGCCGTGTGTGCGCTCATATAGGCGATGCGGTAGTTGCGGCCCTCGCGCCCGAGCGCTTCGAGCGCCCCCGCCCGCCAGGCGCAGCCTTCTTCCCACAGCGACACCGGCAACGGTTCACGCAGATGCGCGCAGCCGCCCTTGGCGCCCGCCCACACGATCGGCTCGGTCAAAAGCACCTCAGCGCCGATCGCGCTGGTCTTGTAGGAATTGGTGAGCAGCGTGATATCGAGCGCCCGGTCGTCCATGCGGCGCCGCAGATTGATGCTCTGGTCGATGGTGACGTCGACGGCGATCGAGGGATGCGACTGGGCAAAACGCTTCAGCACATGCGGCAGCACGCGCTCGCCATAGTCGTCCGGGGAACCGAGCCGCACCACGCCGACAATGTCGGGAATGATGAACTTCGACACCACCTCGCGGTTGATCGACAAAAGCCGGCGCGCATAGCCGAGCAGCATCTCGCCATCCGTGGTCAGCGTCACCGAACGCGCGTCGCGCGCGAAGACGGAACGGCCGAGGATATCCTCGAGCTTCTTGATCTGCATGGAGACGGCCGACGGTGTGCGGAACACCGCATTGGCGGCGGTGGTGAAGCTGCCGGTCTCGGCAATCGCCACGAAGGTGCGCAGCACATCGAGGTCAAGCAGCGGCAAAGGATGATTGAGCGGGGCGTTCATGGCAGCTTGCCTTCAATTTTTCTGATGCAATCCATCATTCCATTTCGTTTGATTGAACATCACTCCAGGCGCATAGTCAACTCGATCGATACAGGATGGTGCCAAAAGCAGCCATGAAACGACCCTGACACAGTCCTGCAATCGACGTGAAATGAAGCTGAAACAGACCTGACTTAACGCAGTGACGGGCGCCTCCCTGCCCGCATAGAGGAGAAAGAAATGTCTATCCTGTCGTCCATCGGTCGGCTTGCGACCGAATTCAGCGCGGCCCGCGCCCGCTACCAGACCGAACGCGCCATCCATGCGCTGCCGATCGAACTGCAGAAGGATATCGGCTGGCCGGAAGCCGCCGATGCCAAGACCGGCTTGCGCCTCGGCGTCGGAAGCTGGGCCGGAGCGAAGTAATCAAGTGTGTATGGAGTTCTGAAGGCCTGCCGGATCAGCTCGGCAGGCCTTTCGTTTGTTTAGAGCCTTTTGTTTGCATTCAAATGACTTTTCCAGCCATGCGGCCGCTGCATGACGCATATGAACAAGTCGCATAGCGGGTTAATTTTCGAATTAAGCCGCTGTAAATTATCGGAAATTTTGAGCACCCCGCCTAAAAACGTCGCAAATGATGTCGCTTTTCATAACAAGCGCTTCGCTTTTGCGATTTAGTTTTTGCTGAAGCGAGCCTATATCCACGGCAGCAAACGAGCTGCCCCACTCCATCAAGCGAAGGCGACCCGTCTGAGCAACCGAATGGAGATGATGATGAAGCTTTTTGCCCGCCTGTTCACCCGCCGCGAAATGAACCTGACGACCGCTCTCGAGCGTCAGCGTCTCGCCAAGACCATGCCCGGCCAGACCGGCGCCATGAATGCTGCCCGCCTCGGCTTCGTCGCCTGAGGCAATCGGCATCCAAAGCTGAAATTCAACGCCGCCCGGTTTAACCGAGGCGGCGTCTTCATGTTCATTGACGTCGCATTGCCCGGGCGAGGGAGCTTTATGCCCAGCTGAATTGCCCATTTGCGACCCGTGTCGCAAATTTAATCTTCACTTAGCCGCCTACCCGATTGACAGGAATGATTTTTCCTGTTGTCGCTATGCTGTTCGCGACATCCTGTTCGCGTCATGGCTGCGTGAGGTTTCCCCGTGAATGCCGTAAAGCATCCGATCAAGAGATCGTTTGTATTCTTCCTCATTCCCGATTTTACGATGATTGCGTTCGCGACGGCGCTCGATCCGCTGCGCTCGGCCAACCGGATGCTCGGCTACGAAGCCTATCGCTGGCGGCTGGCCAGCATAGACGGCAAGCCGGTGCGCGCCTCGAACGGCGTTGAATGCGCCGTCAACACCTCGCTCGAGGAAGAGCGCAAGAAGATGGCCGGGCCGGATCGGCCGAACATGGCGATCGTCTGCAGCGGCATCAATGTCGAGCGCTACCATAACAAGTCGGCCTTCGCCTGGCTGCGCGAGGAATACAACCGCGGCGTCGCCGTCGGCGGCCTGTGCACCGGCGCCCATATCCTGGCCGCCGCCGGCCTGTTGTCCAACAAGCGCTGCGCCATCCATTGGGAGAACCTGCCGGGCTTTTCCGAGGCATTCCCGAAGGCCAATGTCTTTGCCGACCTCTTCGAGGTCGACCAGAACGTCTACACCTGCGCCGGCGGCACCGCCGCGCTCGACATGATGCTGAAGCTCATCGGCGATGATTTCGACGAAAGCCTCGTCAACCGCGTTTGCGAGCAGGTGCTGACCGACCGCGTGCGCAGCCCGACCGATCGCCAGCGCCTGCCGCTGCGCGCCCGCCTCGGCGTTCAGAACTCGAAGGTGCTCACCATCATCGAGCTGATGGAAGCCAACCTAGCCGAGCCGCTGTCGCTGATCGAGATCGCCGACCATGTCGATCTTTCCCGCCGGCAGATCGAGCGCCTGTTCCGCACCGAGATGGGCCGCTCGCCCGCTCGCTACTATCTGGAGATCCGGCTCGACCGCGCCAGGCACCTGCTCATCCAGTCGTCGCTGCCGGTGGTCGAAGTGGCGGTGGCCTGCGGCTTCGTCTCCGCCTCGCATTTCTCCAAATGCTACCGCGAGCTCTACGCCCGCTCGCCGCAGCAGGAGCGCGTCGACCGCAAGCAGTTGCTGGCAGCTTGAGCAGGCAGAGGCGAAGTCGTCTAGGCGGACTGCGTCTGCGCGGTCCGCATCGCCTCGATGCGGATGTCTTCGGTGAGTTGCGCCTTCAGCGCGGAAAATTCCGGGCTGGTCTTCAGCGTGTAGTGGCGCGGATGCGGCAGGTCGACCGGCACGTCCGATTTGATGCGGCCGGGCCGGGCGCTCATCACGATCACCCGCGACGCCATGAAGATCGACTCCTCGATGTCGTGGGTGACGAACAGCACCGTCTTCTTGCGCAGCTCCCAGATGCCGAGCAGCAGTTCCTGCATCAGCCCGCGCGTCTGGTTGTCCAGCGCGCCGAACGGCTCGTCGAGCAGCAGGATTTCGGGATCGTTGGCAAGAGCGCGAGCGATCGCCGTACGCTGCTGCATGCCGCCCGACAGCTGTTTCGGCCAATGGTTCTCGAAACCCCTCAGACCGACGAGATCGATATAGGAGGCGACGATCTCGTTGCGCTCGCGCTCGGGCCGGCCTTGCTCGCGCAGGCCGAAACCGATGTTTTCGGCAACCGTCAGCCAGGGAAACAGCGTGTAGGACTGGAACACCATGCCGCGGTCCGGCCCCGGCCTGGTGACCGCCTTGCCGTCAAGCAACACGCGGCCCGTGCTCGGCGCCTCCAGCCCGGCGACGATCCTCAGCAGCGTCGACTTCCCGCAGCCGGACGGCCCCAGGATGGTGATGAAATCATTCGCCGAGACGGACAGCTCAACCGGCTGCAGCGCTCGCACCGGCTCCCCGCCCCTGACCCCGGCAAAGGTCCGCGAAACGCCTTCGATCAGAAGCTTGCTCACGCCAGGCTCCATGGGTAGAGCCAGCGGTTGAGCGCCTTGAAGGCGAAATCGGACAGAAGCCCGATCAGCCCGATGACGATAATGCCGAAGATGATCTGCCCCGTCGCCAGCCGCGACTGGCTGTTGATGATCATGTAGCCGATGCCCGACGAGGAGCCGATCAGCTCAGCGACGATGACATAAGTCCAGGCCCAGCCGAGCACCAGCCGCAGCGTTTCGGCAATCTCCGGCGCGTTGGCCGGCATGATGACGCGCTTGACGATTCCATTGTCGGTCGCACCCAGCGTATAGGCTGCCTCGACCAGGTCCCGCCTCGTGCTGCCGACCTTGACCGCGACGATCAGGATGATCTGGAACACCGAGCCCACGAAGATAACCAGGAGCTTTTCGAGTTCCCCGATGCCGGCCCACAGGATGAGCAGCGGAATGAAGGCCGACGCCGGTAGGTAGCGCGCAAAGGACACGAACGGTTCGAGGAAGGCTTCGACCGGCTTCCAGGCGCCCATGGCGATGCCGATCGGCACGGCCACGATCGACGCCAGCACGAAGCCGCCGAAGACGCGCCAGATGGTGATCAGGATATCGAGCCAGAACCGGTCTTCCACGAGCAACCGCCAGCCATCCTTCAGCATCGACAGCGGATCGGCAAGAAAGATCCGGTTCACATGGCCGCCGAGCGTGATCCACGCCCAGAACGCCACGAACAGGACAAAGAAGGCGACGCCGAGCACGGTTCGCGTGCCCGGCGCAACGGGATGCAAGGGGCGCAGCATCAGCAAAAGTCCTTGAGAGAAAGGATCGGCGGCGTGACACCGCCGATCGGGCGACAGGCGATCAGTCGGCGATCGCGCGGATGTCGGCAAGCGTCGACACATCCGGCGCTTCCTTGATCAGCCCCATCTGCAGCAGCAGCTCTGCCGCGGTCTTGGAAAAGTCCTGAAAATCCTTGGTGAAGAACTGCTTGTTCTCGGCCTTGTCTGCCCATTTCAGGTACTTGGCCGAGTCCTCGAACTCCTTGGCTGATTGCTTCACGTCGGCGCCCATGATCTCGTAGGATTTCTGCGGATCCTTCTTGATCATGTCGAGCGCGTCGAAATAGCTGTCGGCGAGCGCCTTGGCGGCATCGGGATTGGCCTTGAGGAAATCCGGCGTGCAGCCGACCGTATCCATCACCATCGGATAATCGAGCGTGGTCGCCAGGATGTGGCCCTGGTCGGCCTTGTCGCGCACGGCTGAGATGAAGGGCTCGTAGGTGACGGCGGCATCGTTCTGGCCGGCGAGGAAGGCTTGCGCCGCCGCGTCCGGCTCCAGGTTGACGACTGTCACGTCCTTGGTCGACATGCCGTTCTTGTTGAGCACCCAGGCGAGCAGGAAATAGGGCGAGGTTCCGGGCGCGGACGAGGCGACATTCTTGCCCTTGAGATCGGCGACGCTCTTGATGTCGTTGCGCACGACGATGCCGTCGGCGCCATAGGATTTGTCGAGCTGGAAGATCTGCTTGGTGGTGACGCCGCTGGCGTTCCACACCATCCAGGTCTCGACCGTGGTCGCCGCGCATTGCAGGTCGCCGCTGGCGATGGCCAGCGGACGGCTCGCCTGCGGCACTTTCTTGAGCGTGACGTCGAGCCCGTGCTTTTCGAAAAGCCCGGCCTGCTTGGCCAAGGTCAGAGGCGCGAAGCCGGTCCAGCCGCTGATGCCGATGGTGATCGACGTCGCCGCCATCGCCGGCGCGCTGAGCACCGCGGCCGCCGTCAGCGCCGCCGCGAAGATGGAGGTTCTTTTCATTGTGGTTCCCCTTTTTGTGGTGAGCGCGAATTGTCTCACAGACCCCAAAAGGCTTGTCAATGAAGCGGAAGCCGCACTCGACGATGGTCCAATCCGACGCCCGCCGGCGGACCTTGAGGGGCTTCTCGATTGCTCACGGCGTGCCCCAGCCGCGGTTGCGCCACATCTTCTCGCCCGCCAGGCAATCCGCGGCCGGCCCGTCGTCGGCGAGCACGACCGGCGGATGCGCGGCCTCTTGCGCCGCCCATTGCAGCGAAGCGGGACCGGCAAGCTCGAGCACCAGCTTGCGGCGGATCGCTTCGGGAAACTGCGTCCAGTCGTTGACCGGGATCATGAAGGCGCCCGGTCCGCCGATGACGCAGTCGCTGTAATAGCGGTCGAGATTCTCAACGTCGAAGGCGCCGCTGAAACCGCCGCGCGTCATCAACGGCAGCCCGTTGATGGTGATGCCTTGCTTGACCACCTCGTCGCGCGTGAGGTCGACCGGCGCGCCCTGATTGTTGGGCCCGTCGCCGGAGATGTCGATGACGCGCTTGGTTCCCTGGAATCCGCTCTCGGCGAACAGGTCACTGCCGAAGCTCAGCGCGCCGGAAATCGAGGTCCGCCGAGCGCTGTCGGGCGGACGGGCATCGAGTTGCGCCACCACCTTCTCGGCATCGGCGCGATTGGCGATCACCGTCCACGGCACGATGACGCGCTGCCAGGTCGTGCCTGCCCACTCGACATAGGTTATCGCGATCTTGCCGTAGGCGCCGTCGGCGATGGCCTTCAGCACATTGTCATGCGTCAGCGCCGCGGCATAACCATGACGCTGGATCTCAAGCTCGGCCGGCGACATCGAGAGCGAAACATCGACCGCCAGCACCAGTTCGACATCGACGGGCTCGGCGGGAGAAGCTGCCGGTGTCAGCCAGAGCGCCAGCGCCAGCGCGGCACTGCCTGAAAAAATATGCCTTGCACGGGCATAAGCAGACATGGAGCAAGGTTAGGCGAAAATCGCCGCGCGCAAAAGCCGGGAATCCGGGCATCGGATTCCGCCGCCGCGGGACCGCTCAAAAATACCGCGCGAGATTCGAACGGATGCGTTCCAGGACGCTGTCACCGGAAAGGTCGGGCACGAATTTCGCGCCCGTGATCGCTTCATAGGCCTGGATATAGACCGCCGAGGCCTGGTTGACGATCTCGTCGGGAATTTTGGGGATCGGATCCGTGTAGGGATCGCAGCGCGCCGACACCCACGACCGGATGAAATCCTTGTCGAAACTCTGCGGCCGCCCGCCGCTTTCGAACGCCTCATCGTAGCTCGCCGCGATCCAGTAGCGGCTGCTGTCGGGCGTGTGGATTTCGTCCGCCAGCACGATGGCGCCGTCCGGCGCGGTGCCGAATTCATATTTGGTGTCGGCCAGGATCAGGCCGCGTTCGGCGGCGCGCTGCTGGCCGCGGGCGAACAGCTGCTGCGCATAACGCGATACGGTGTCCCACTGCGCCTGCGTGAGCAGCCCCTGTTCGATGATCTCGGCTTCCGACAGCGGCTCGTCATGGCCGCCGCTGGCGGCCTTGCTGGTCGGGGTGATGATTGCTTGCGGCAGCTTTTCATTGTCGCGCAGCCCATCGGGAAAGGTGTGACCGTAGAAGCTCCGTTCGCCCTTCCTGTATTTGGTCAGGATCGAGGTGCTGGTGGTCCCCGCCAGATAGCCGCGCACCACGATCTCGACCGGCAGCATGTCGAGCCGCCTGCCAACCACGACATTGGGATCGGGATATTCCAGCACGTGATTGGGACAGATGTCGGCTGTTTCCTCGAACCAGTAGCGCGCCGTCTGGGTGAGGACCTGCCCCTTGAATGGGATCGAGGCCAGGATCGTGTCGAACGCGCTTAGACGATCGGTGGCGATGATGATGCGGCGCCCGTCCGGCAGATCGTAATTTTCGCGCACCTTGCCATTGTAACGGTTGGGCAGTTCGGGAATGAAGGCGTCGGACAGGATGCGCATGGGGCGTGTTGCTTTCGCGGGCTGCTGATGGGCCACATAAGCCGCTGGCCCCCGGCACATCAAGCCAAGCTTGAAGGCCTTCCGAGGAAGGCCAAGCTTTTCCGACCAGTTGCCGCTATTGCGCCGGTTGTCAGCTCCGCGGCTTGAGGTTCTCCGGGTCGTAGAGCGGCTTGTAGCCGACACCGGCCACCTCGACCGGATAGGTCTCGCCGAAATATTCCACGTTGAGCTTGCGGCCTTCCTGACAATAGTCCCAGGGCAGATAGGCGAGCGCGATGTTCTTGCCGATGGTCGGGCCGTAGGCGACCGAAGTGGTGAAGGAGCGGCGGCCGAGCTCGTCGACCAGCGTCTCGCCGGTGGCGGGATCGAGGACCGGCATGGTGCCGACCGGATATCGCGCGACGCCCTTGGCGTCCTTGTTGTCGGTCATTACCAGCGTGCACAGCATCGCCGGCTGATGCTCGCGGGCGCGATACTCCAGATGCTTGGCCTTGCCGCAGAAGTCGTTGTCCTTGACCTTCGGGCGGGCGAGGTCGGCCTCAAGCAGATTGTACTCGGTGAGCAGATCGGCGTTCTGCAGCCGCAGGCTCTTTTCCATGCGGCGCGTGTTGGCATAGGTCTCGACACCGAACGGCATGACGCCGGTGGAGCGCAGCGCGTCCCAGACGGCGAGCCCATCCTCGTAGCGCATATGCAATTCCCAGCCCTGCTCGCCGACATAGGAGATGCGGAAGGCGGTGACGTCCTTGCCGCCGATGCGGATCGGCTTGATTGCCGCGAACGGGAAATTCTCCGGCGTCAGCCCGTTCGGATCCTCGACCACTTTCTGCAGGGTCGTGCGCGCATTCGGTCCCCAGATGCCGATGGTGACGTATTTCTCCGTCACGTCGGTGACGGTGACGTCGAAGCCTTTGTCCTGCGCGGTGCGCTGCATGTAGCGGAAGTCGCGCGGGCCGGCGTCGGCGCCGTCGATCAGCCGGCACCGATCGGCCATGCGGATGACGGTAAAATCGGCGCGCACCATGCCTTCCTCGTCGAGGAAGTGGGTGTAGATGCCCTTGCCGATATTGTTGTCGCCGCCGATCTTGGCCGCGCACAGCCATTCCAGCAGCGCGACATGGTCGGGTCCCTCGATGTCGTACATCGAGAAATGCGACAGGTTGACGATGCCGCAATCCTCGCTCATCGCCAGGTGCTCGGCGTTCGAGACGCGCCAGAAGTGGCGGTTGTCCCACTCGTTCTCGCGCACCGGCACGCGGTTGCCATACTTCTCCAGCAGATGCTCGTTGGCCGCGTAGCCATGCGCGCGCTCCCAGCCGCCCAGCTCCATGAAATAACCGCCGAGCTCCTTCTCGCGCTCATAGAACGGCGAGCGGCGGATGTTGCGACCCTTGGAGAAGGGCTCGCGCGGATGCACCGCCGGATTGTAGACCTTCATCGCCGTCTCGGTGCAGCGATCCCAGATGAACTGTTCCTGCATCTGGTGCGGATAGAAGCGCGAATAGTCGATCGCGTGATGGTCGATCGAGGTACGGCCGTCGGTCATCCAGTCAGCGATCAGCTTGCCCATGCCCGGGCCGTCCTTGACCCAAATGGCGACGGCATACCACAGCCCCCTCACCTTCTGGCTTTCGCCCATCGACGGGCCGCCATCGGTGGTAACCTGCAGCAGGCCGTTGAAGGAATGGCCTTCGTTATATCCGAGCTCACCGAGGATCGGCGTCAGCTCCATGGCGCGCTCCAGCGGCGCCATGATCTGCTCCATGTCGAGGTCGCGCTGCGACGGCGACAGCCGCGCCTGGTCTTTTTCAAGGAGATCGCGCGGGTGGCACAGACGCGGATTGGTCTCCTCATAATAGCCCCATTCGATCTGCCCGCCCTCGGCGGTCTTCGGGTCGCCGGTGTCGCGCATATAGGCCGAGTTTCCCTGGTCGCGCAGCAGCGGCCAGCCGATCTCCTTGCCGGTGCCGGCAAACTCGTTGTACGGCCCAAAAAACGTCAGCGGATGGTCGATCGGCATGACCGGCAGGTCCTCGCCGACCAGCGCCGCGGTGAGCCGGCCCCAGATGCCAGTGCAGACCACCACATAATCGGCCTCGATCGTGCCGCGCTCGGTCACCACGCCCTTGATACGGCCGTTCTCGACGATCAGTTCCTTGGCCGAGGTGTTCGCGAAAGCCTGGAGCTTGCCGGCCGCGACACCTTGGTCGACCAGCTTGCCGGCGACCGTCTGCGAGCGCGGAATGACGAGGCCGGCATCCGGATCCCACAGGCCGCCCTGCACCAGATGTTCCTCGATCAGCGGGAATTTCTCCTTGATCTCGGCCGGCTCGATCAGTCGGGCGCGGGTGCCGAACGCCTTGGCGGAGGCCACCTTTCGCTTGATCTCGTCCATGCGGCCGTCATCGCCGACGCGGGCGACCTCCAGGCCGCCGACGCGCGCGTAGTGACCCATCTTCTCGTAGAAATCGATGGAGTAGAGCGTCGTCCAGCAGGACAGGAAATCGTGGCTGGTCGTGTAGCAGAAGTCCGAGGCGTGCGCCGTCGAGCCGATATCGGTCGGGATGCCCGACTTGTCGATGCCGACGATATCGTCCCAGCCGCGCTCGATCAGGTGATGGGCGACGGACGCGCCGACGATACCGCCCAGACCGACGATGACGACCTTCGCCTTTTTCGGAAACTCTGCCATTGCCCGCGACTCCAAAGGGATAAAGCGGGCGGACTATAGGGCGGAGCGGTGGGGTGATTGAAGCCTGTTTGCGACATTAGAAAAATGCCGAGCGACCCTGACGCCGGCCCAGGCTGTCATCGGCCAGGAATTGCTTATCTTATGCCCCCGGAACCGGGTTCGCGCCCGATAGACCGCAGGAGCTTCTCGAAGACAAGCCGTTTGCCTTGACGCACGCTGTCCTCGAGCGGTTTCGCACCGGCCAGATGCGCGGCTATCGCGCTGGCCAGCATGCAGCCGGTCCCGCGCATCGAGCCGGCAAGCCTTGGCATGTCGACGTGGATAGGTTCTTGTCCAGGGCATAACAGGATATCCGTTGATCTGGGTCCCGTCGCATGGCCGCCCTTGATGAGCAGTGCCTGCAGTCCTTCCGCAAGCAATCGCCTTCCCTGCCGCAGCGCATCATCGTCGTCCGAAGCCAAATCCGATCCGGTCAGCACCGCCAGCTCGACAAGATTCGGCGTCATGAGACTGCAAAGCGGCATGAGATCGCGCTTCAAGACTCCGATCGCCCCCGGTTCCAGCAATTGCCTGCCCGACGAGGAAGCCAGCACCGGATCGAGGACTGCCGGTATCCGCGAATTTTCGCTGAGCACGGCGGCAACCGCGGCGATGACGCGTCCCGTCGAAAGCATGCCGATCTTTATCGCGGATACCCTGTTGGCCCGCAGCGCCGCGCGCATCTGATCGGCGACCAGGCCGGGCTGCATATGGTGGATTGCCGTGACGGATTGGTGTGTCTGCACCGTTACCGCGGTGACGGCAACGCAAGCGCGCAAGCCGACGGCAGAGATCATCTCGATGTCGCGGGCAATCCCGGCACCCCCGCTGGAATCCGATCCGCCGACAACAAGCACATGCGGGTCCCGGTTCAGCGCCATTGATCCGTCTTTTCGATCCATTCTCTGGTGCGCGCTTCGGGATCGGAATTCAAAGTTATGTCCGTGACCACCGCCGCACTGTCGGCGCCGGCTTCGAAAACACCATCGAGCCGCCCGGGGTTGAGGCCGCCGATAGCGACCAGTGGCAGAGGCGCGATCCATTCCTTCCATGCTCGGACCCGTTCCAGCCCCTGCGGAGCCCATTTCATCTTCTTCAGAATGGTGGGATAGACCGGGCCGAGCGCAACGTAGTGGGGCTTCGCCGCAACTGCCGCTTCCAGCTCGGCACCATCGTGCGTGCTCAGTCCGAGCCTGACGCCGGCGGCCTGTATCGCCGGAAGATCGGCAATTTGCAGATCCTCCTGACCGAGATGGACGAAGTCGCAGCCCTCCTCGATCGCCAGGCGCCAATGATCGTTGATGACAAGCTGGCAATGGTGTCGAGCGCACAAGGCTTTTGCCTTGCGGATCTCCATGCGCAGCCCGTCCTCGTCCATGTCCTTGATGCGGAGCTGCACCAGCCTGACGCCGAGCGGCACCAGTCGCTCGATCCAGGCGGTGCTGTCGACGATCAGGTAAAAGGGATCGAGCTTCATGAGAAAACCGCCCTGCCGATCATAGGCGTCGACGGCACGGCGACGTCGCGCGGATCGAGCAGCCCCGAACCATACGCTTCGCGGCCGGCATCAACTGCCTTGCTGAAAGCGCGCGCCATGCCCACCGGATCGGCAGCCTTGGCGACCGCCGTGTTGAGGAGCACGGCGTCAAAACCGAGTTCCATGACGGTTGCCGCGTGCGACGGGCGTCCGAGACCCGCATCGACGATCAACGGAACGTCGGGGAAGTGCCCGCGCATTGAACGCAGCGCCGTTATGTTGACCGGCCCAAGCGCCGAACCGATCGGCGCGCACCACGGCATCAGCACCTTGCAACCGGCCCCCAGCAGCCGTTCGGCGACGACAAGGTCGTCGGTGGTATAGGGAAATACGTCGAAACCGTCCTCGCAAAGGATGCGTGCGGCTTCGACCAAGCCGAACACGTCCGGCTGAAGCGTGTCATGGTTGCCGATGACCTCTAGCTTGATCCAGGCCGTGCCAAAAACCTCGCGTGCCATCTTCGCGGTCGTGACGGCTTCCTTCACGGAATGACAGCCGGCGGTGTTGGGCAGGATCCTCACGCGGAGCGAATTGACCAGCGACCAGAATTGTTGGCCGCCCCTGCCGCCAGCCATTTCCCGGCGCAGCGAGACCGTCACCACCGAGGTGCCCGACGCCTTGACCGCTTCGGCCAGTACGGCCGGCGATGGATATTGGGCGGTGCCGAGGAGCAGCCGTGAGGCAAGCTTCGTTCCGAGAAGATCGAACATGGCTAGCCTCCCTGCATGGGCGAAAGGATTTCGATCCGGTCGCCATCGGCCAATCGAAACTCCGCCCGGTTGGCCGCGGGCACGACATCGCCGTTGAGCGCGGTGGCCAGCCAGTTGCCCTCATAGTCGAGCTCCTTCAAAAGGGCGTCGAGCGTCGTTGCCCTGGCCTCAAGCGCTTCGCCGTTGACGATCAGCTTCATTTTCAGACTCCAGCTCGGTGGTTGAATTGAAGAGAAGGCCGGCAGCCTGCTCCGCCATGGCGGGTGAAAGCAGGAAACCGTGCCGGTAGAGGCCGTTGACCGTGATCGCGCCATCTTTCCGACGTTTCACGCGTGGCAGATTGTCGGGATAGGCCGGACGAACGCCCACCCCTGTCTCGACGATTTCGGCCTCACCGAACGCCGGATGAAGTGTGTAGGCCGCGTTGAGGAGCTCCATCAGCGAACGGGCGGTGATCGGTCCGTCATGATAGCTTTCGATCATGGTCGCGCCGACCATGAAGTGATGATCGGCTCGCGGCACGATATAGATCGGATGACGCGGATGAAGGAGACGCACGGGCCGAGCGAGCGAGACCTCGCGCGTGTGGAGGATCAGCATTTCACCACGCACACCGCGCAAATCGTCGTCGGCCCGCGCCATGCCTGTGCAATCGATCACCCGATCAAAGCCGGAAGGAGCGATCTCGCCCGCCTCGAAGAGGAAGACGACGCCCATTGCGCGCAATTTGCCGGCCAGCGCTTCGAGAACCCGGCGGGGATCAAGATGAGCTTCGCCCGCAAAGAACAGGCCCTTGCGGAACCGGCCGGCAAGGTCGGGTTCAAGGGCCGCAATCGCCTCTTCGTCGACGGACTGGTGGTTACGCGTACGAGCCGCAAACCGGGCAAGCTCCAGGGCCTCCCGCGCATGGGCGACGACGAGAGTGCCGGCCTTCGTCACGAGCCCGGGCAGTGTCCTTTCCCACCACTCGGCCGAAGTTTTGCCGAGGGTGACAACCGCCTCTTCGGCGCTTTCGCGCTCGCACCAGGGGGCCAGCATGCCGCCGGCAAGCCAGGAGGCCTTGCCGCCTATCTGGCTGCGAATTTCGGCAACCGTTACGGACGCACCCCGCGCGGCCAATTCATGGGCGACGGTGAGGCCTGCCACACCGGCGCCTTTGACAAGGACGCGGCGCATGACTCAGCGCAATTCCCGATCATCCTGCGCCGAAGCCTGTTCTTCCGCTCCGGGCGTTTCGACCGGCATATAGAGATCGCCGCCCGCGCGATATTTCTCCGCCATCGCCGCCATCCCCTCTTTTTGCGCTTCCGCGCGAATGTCGTGGGAGATCCGCATGGAGCAGAATTTCGGTCCGCACATCGAGCAGAAGTGCGCGACCTTATGCGCCTCCTTGGGCAACGTCTCATCGTGGAACGAGCGCGCCGTCTCGGGATCGAGCGACAGGTTGAACTGATCTTCCCAGCGGAACTCGAACCGCGCTCGCGACAGCGCATCGTCGCGGACCTTCGCGGCCGGATGACCCTTGGCAAGGTCTGCGGCATGAGCGGCGATCTTGTAGGTGATCACGCCGATCTTGACGTCGTTGCGGTCCGGCAAGCCGAGATGTTCCTTCGGCGTGACGTAGCAAAGCATCGCCGTTCCGAACCAGCCGATCATGGCAGCGCCGATGCCTGAGGTAATGTGGTCGTAGCCCGGTGCGATGTCCGTGGTCAGCGGTCCGAGCGTGTAGAACGGCGCCTCGCCGCAGACGGCAAGCTGCTTGTCCATGTTCTGCTTGATCTTGTGCATGGGAACATGGCCGGGACCCTCGATCATCACCTGGCAGTCTTTCGCCCAGGCGATTTTGGTCAATTCGCCGAGCGTCTCCAGCTCGGCGAATTGCGCTTTGTCGTTGGCATCGGCGATCGAGCCGGGGCGAAGGCCGTCGCCGAGCGAGAAGGAGACGTCATAGGCTCTGGCGATATCGCAGATCTCATCGAAATGCTCATAGAGGAAGCTTTCGCGATGATGGTGCAGGCACCATTTGGCCATGATCGAGCCGCCGCGAGAGACGATGCCGGTGACCCGGTCGACGGTCAGCGGGATGTAATGCAGCCGCACGCCGGCGTGGATGGTGAAATAGTCGACGCCCTGCTCGGCCTGCTCGATCAGCGTGTCGCGATAGACCTCCCAGTTGAGATCCTCGGCAATGCCGCCCACCTTCTCGAGCGCCTGGTAGAGCGGCACGGTGCCGATCGGCACCGGCGCGTTGCGTACGATCCATTCGCGGATGTTGTGGATGTTGCGGCCGGTCGACAGGTCCATCACGGTATCGGCACCCCAGCGGATCGCCCAGACCATCTTTTCGACCTCTTCGGCCATCGATGAGGTGACGGCGGAATTGCCGATATTGGCGTTGATCTTCACCAGAAAATTGCGGCCGATGATCATCGGCTCGCTCTCGGGATGATTGATGTTGGCAGGGATGATCGCGCGGCCGCGCGCCACCTCGTCGCGCACGAATTCCGGCGTGACGAAGTCCGGTATCGATGCGCCGAATGCTTCCCCATCCTGTTGCAACCTGCTTCGTAGCATCTCGCGGCCAAGGTTCTCGCGGATGGCCACGAATTCCATCTCGGGCGTGATTATGCCGGCGCGCGCATAGGCAAGCTGTGTCACCGCCTTGCCGGCTTTTGCCCGCACCGGACGATTGCGGACTGGAAATTCAGGCGTCAGCCGTTCGCCCGTCGCAAATCCGTTGTCCTCGGGCCTGACGTGGCGGCCGTCATAGGCTTCGACATCGCCGCGCGCGGCGATCCAGTCCTGCCGAAGGCGGGCAAGACCCTTTTCGATATCCGTTTCGATCGCGGGGTCGGTATAGGGGCCTGACGGATCGTAGACCGTCACCGGCGGTTCCCCGGCTGTCGGATGTACGCTGATCTCGCGCATCGGCACCCTGATCTGCGGATGGATGATGCCGTTCTTTTGGATTTTCCGCGATGCCGGCAGCGGCCCGGTCGATACGGTGGGGGTCAAGGCATTCATTTGAGGCTCCTTTGCTCGTTGCATTGGAGACCCAGTTCTGTGCCGGAAGGATGAAAAGACGCCTTTGTCTGCCTGCTTGAGACAGGTCTTCGGGCATCAAGTCCCGCAAAGCGCTTGCACCGTCCCTACGCCAGTATGAACTGGATCAGGTTCAACGGGTCACTGCGTCGCAAAGCCAGCAGTATCTCAGCCCCTTGCCGGGACTCCCCTGGTGAATGGCTCAAGTTGAGCGAGACGCCGTCGTTTTGTCAAGCATGCCCGGCCCCGGTAGTGGGTCACGCTGGCGTGACTGACAAGCTTGGGGGATCGCGGACATCGTCGCGCTGATCGAGGCGAAGAAGCAGAGCAGCCGACGGTGCGCGGTTCTTACAAAAGGGATCGCTTGATGCGCAGGAACATGAGCGGCCCGACCAGCTTATCAAGGTGACACAGGATTTCTGGCCGGGCCGCCCAGTAAGGCCAGGGTTGCCTATCCCAGCCTACCCCGCCCAAGTTCTTCCGAAAGCTGGTCAGGGTCAATTACGCCCCGCCTGAAAAGCCACATGACCTTCATGGCTATCTCTTCGCGCTCATTCTCGCGAACAATTCGATGTTTTGCGCAGTAGTCGTTGAGAGCTTTTGTGAGGATTGTGAGTTCGTCGGAATCCGCCACCCCGCGCGACAACATGCCTGCCTCCCCATATGGGCGGAGGCGTACCGCTTCCAACGCCCGCTTGTCTCTACCCTGTTATGGGCGACTTGAAAAAGATACACCCGGAAAAAGTCAGCTTCGAATCAATTCGATGCGACTGAGGTCGGACACCGATTAGGGTTTCTTGAGGAGACGTGCCTCGCGAAGGAGCGACTTGGCCCGGACGGCAATTGGGTTCGATTGCCGATGCAGCGATTGGTTGGTGATGCAGGCTAGGCGAAGGCCCAGATGTCCTCGGCCTGGAAGCCGACCTGGTAGCCGGCGGTCTTCAGCTTGACCACGACCTGGCCGATCTCGGCGGCCGGAAGCGCGCCGACCTCGATCTTGATCATGCCGGGGCGGTAGCGCTCAAGGTCGAGCTGCTCGAACACCATCCAGTCGGCCCCCTCGCAGTCGACAAGGAACGCGTCGATGTGGGTGATGCCGTTGCGGTCGAGCAGCGTCTGCAGGGTTTCCGACGGCACCTCGATGTCCTTCAGATGCGGCGCGAACCTGTTGAAGTTGGCGTCGGCCTCGCCCCAGGCGTTCTTGCCCGACATCAAATTGGTGTCGGTGACCGACGAGCAGCCGATGAACTCGATCGGCAACGTGCCGGATTCGAGCGCCGCGGCGTCGAAGGTATGGACCGTGATCGTGCCCTTGGTCCGTGTTACCGCCACCGGCTCTATGACGAAGCGGCTGGCATCCGGGTAGTTGGCGCGCAGCCGCTTCTGATTGTACGGGATCGGCTCGACCAGCATCGCGCGCGCCCCGGGGATGCGGTGCAGCCAGGGCGTCACGTCGTCGAAGAGCGCGCCGTCGCAGGCGCCGACATTGACCATCTGGAACGGCCGGTCACCGCCGCCGAAACGTGCCCGGAGCGCCGCCTTGGCCAGGAACTTCGTGCCGTGCAGCGCGGGCCCGCGATCGAGCAGGCCTGCCGGAAGGCCGAGCGACAGGAGAACGCGCGCAAAGCTGGACACAGAGCTCATAACTTGTCTCCTGGAATGACCTGCAGCGCGGCACGGCCGCCGCCCTGGCTTGCCGCCGCCCATAGCGCCATCAGCGGCGCGGCCAGCAGCAGGAAGGGCGGCAGAAGATTGGGGAAATAGATGCGGGTGTCGTGGATCGGGAAGACGGCGAATTTCGCCAGCACGCCGAGCACAAGCGCCGCCAGCAGGATGCCGGCGCGGCGGTCGAGCCGGAAACCGGCGCGGCTCAAGCTGTACCATCCGGCCAGTGCCAGGACCGATACGCCGACCCAGCTGTTGACGTTGATGGCACGCACCACCGAGGCGGCGAAGGCCTTGAGATAGGCCGTCAGCGAAAATGGCGGCTCGAACCCGTCCATATTGTAATGCTGCTCAATGCTGGAGAACCAAAGATGCGGCCACCAGCCGGGATGCTGCGCGCAGTGCGAAATGGCGAAATAGGCGATGAAGGAGGCCGCGAAGCCTGCCAGCGCGCCCCATGCCCTCTCGCGGAAAGCGATAAGCAGCACGGCGAAGATGGCGAGGAAGACGATGTTGTCCGGCCTGGCCATGAATGCGAGGAAGAGCAAGGCCGCCGTCGCCGCCTCGCGCTTGCGCACATAGGCGAAGACACCGCCGAGGAACAGCGCCGAGCACAGAAGGTCCGGCGTCGAGGCCCGCGCCGCATCGCCGAAATCGGCCATGATCAGCACGGCGCCGACGACCGGCGCCAGCGCCAGCGCGCCTTCCGCGCGCAGCCAGGCGAGCGTGATGGCGCCGAACAGAAGCACCGAGAATACTTGCACCAGCCGCATCGCCTCGACCGGCGAGACGACATGGCTGAGGCCGGAAAGAATTTCGGCATAGAGAAACTTGATCCGGTACATGCCGAGCAGCGAACGGAAGTCGGCGGCATTCTCCGTCATATGGCTGCGGAAACCGCCGCCATCGTCCGTCAGCGTCTTGTAGTCACCCGCCGACATGCCGGCCTTCACCGTGCTGTAGGCATAGTCATGCAACGCCTGGGGATCCGGATAGGCGCTTTCCTCGGCGATCGCCAGATAGGGCAGCATGTCCCAGTTGGCGTCGGGCATGAACCAGGCGGTCGCGGCGGTCAGCAGGATATAGAGCGAGAAGGCGATCGCCCCGATCGATGCTGCCCATTTCGCGTAAGCCCCCTCGCCCCACGCCAGGCCGGCACCGGTCAAGCGTTCCAGCGGATTGGTCGGCGCGGACGGCCTGGTCAGCATCCTCAGCGGCCCCTATTTACCGACCTGGCTTTTCACGAAATCCTTCACGATCGACACGATGCCGCGCGACAAAAGGCTGTCGAAGGCATCGACGAAGCGGTCGACATGCTCGGGCTGGCAGATCAGCGGCGGCTCGAGCCGGATGACGTTGCGGTTGTATTCGGTAAAGGCGACGAGCACGTCGTAGTCGCGCAGCAGTAGCGAACCGACGAAGCCCGACAGCGAGCCCTTCAGCTTGTCGTCGAGCACGCTCACCACCGGACGCAGCACCATCGGCAAGGTCTGCGAGAAATCATGGAACTCGAGGCCGATCATGAAGCCCTTGCCGCGCACATCCTTGATGATCTTCGGATATTTTTCCTTGAGCGCCTGCAGCCGCTGCAGAAGGTACTCGCCGGTCGAGGCGGCATTGTCTATCAGCCCCTCGTCATAGAGCACGTTGATGCCCTCGATCGCGGTGACGCAGGCCTCGCCCATGCCGCCGAAGGTTGCCATGGCGTGGATCATCGCCGTCTTCGGCGTGCCGTAGGCCTTCATGTAAACGTCGCGCTTGGCGATCATCGCCCCGACCGCCGCCTTGCCGGCGCCCAGCGATTTCGCCAGCGCCGTCACGTCGGGCACCACGCCGTAATGCTCGAAAGCATAGAAGCGGCCCGAGCGGCCATAGCCGCACTGCACTTCGTCGGCGACCCACAGCACGCCATATTGGTCGCAAAGCGCGCGGAGCCTCTGCCAGTACTCGGCCTTTGCCTGGATGATGCCGCCGCCACCCTGGATGGTTTCCAAAACGATGACGCCGATCTCCGGATCGCTCTTGAACAGCCGCTCGACCGCGTCGATGTCGGCGAAAGGAACGCGCACGACATTGTCAGCCACCTTGAAATCGGCGCGGTAGAGCTGGCCGTCGGTGATCGCCAGCACGCCCTTGGTCTTGCCGTGGAAGGAATTCTCGGCATAGACGATTTTCGGCCGCTTCGGGCCCGCGGCGCGCTCGGCGAGCTTCACCGCCGCTTCCATGGCCTCAGAACCCGACGAGCCCAGGAACACCATGTCGAGATCGCCGGGCGAGCATTTGGCGATGTTGTGCGCAAGCGCCGCCGCATATTGCGACATGAAGGCGATGGCGATCTCCTGGCGCTTCTCCTCCTGGAATTTCTTCCGGGCTTCCAAAATGCGCGGGTGGTTGTGGCCGAAGGCCAGCGAGCCGAAGCCGCCGAAGAAATCGAGGATCTTGCGGCCGTTCTGGTCGATATAGAACATGCCCTCGGCGTGCTCGATCTTGACCTTGTGAAAGCCGAGCAGCTTCATGAAATGCAACTGTCCAGGGTTGAGATGCGCCTTGAACAGGTCGGTGATGCGGGCGACATCCATCGCCTTGGCCTGCTCGACGCTGATCAGATCGGGCTTGGCGATTGCTGCAGGCGAAAGCGCCGGCGCGTCGACCAGCGTGCGCGTTCCGGTATGTTCCGGCTTGGCTATGACGGTCATCTGAGAAATCTCCCCTTCGCGCTCTATTCGGCGGGAACGTGTCTGGTGGCGACGGCGTGGCCGTCCATCTTGGCGCGATATTCGTTGTAGGCGGCGATCAGCATGTCCTCGTCGCGATGTTGCGGCATCCAGCCGAGCTGGCGCTCGGCCTTGGACACGTCGAGCACGCATTCCTCGTCGGCGATCAGATACTGTTCCGGATCCATGATCGGCATGTTCAACCAGTCGAGCAGGTCGAGCGTGCGCTTGACCGCCCAGCCGGGGGTCGGCAGCAGGATCGACTTGGAGCCGGCATGGCGGATCAGGTCGCCGAGCAGTTTTTTGACTGGCGGCGGATTGAGGGAGCCCAGATTGTAGGCCTCGTTCGGCACGCCGGCTTTCCAGGCCGCGCGGGCGGCTTCGGCGCAGTCGAACACCGAGATGAACTGGTAAGGGTTCCTGCCCGAGCCGATCATCGGCACCGGAAAATTCCAGTCGATCAGTTTGAACAGCTTTTCCAGGATGCCGAGACGGCCGGGCCCGATGATCAGGCGCGGCCTGAACAGCGAGATCGACATGCCGCGCTTGCGCCATTCAGCGGCGAGCTCCTCGGTCTTGAGCTTCGACAGCCCGTACTCGCCGAGCGGCGCGACCGGATGGTCCTCGGTCATCGGCAGCACGACCGTGTGGCCGTAGATCATGTCGGTCGTGTAGTGGACCAGCTTCGAGGCGCCGGCCTTGTCCATCGCCTGGATGATGTTCTCGGTGCCGTGGAAATTCACCGGGAAGAAGAAATCGTGCCGCTTGGCGCGCACCTGGATCGGCGACAGCATCTTCGCCGACAGGTTGTAGACCATGTCGTCGGTCCTGAGGCCGACCGCCGCGACTGAGACCGGATCGGTGACGTCGCAGGTGACGAAACGCATGGAGCGGTAATGCGGCAGGTCGCTCTTGACGATATCGGCGACGACGACGGTCTCGCCATCGGCGGCGAGCTTGGGGGCAAGGTGGCGGCCGACGAAGCCGTCACCGCCGAAAATGACATGTCTCATCGAACGATCTCGCTTGTGCCGATCTTGTCGGGATTGATGGATGCGGTCTGATTCTCATGCCCCCTCCCGCCCATTTCCCGGCCACTCTGCGCGATCAGCATCGTGCCGACGCAGATGCAGGCGATTCCGGCGATGCGCCAGGCATTGAGGTCCTCGCGGAAGACGAAATAGGCAAAGATCGCCACGGCGACATAAGCGAGGCTGAGGAACGGATAGGCGAAACTGAGCTCGACTTTGGACAGCACATAAAGATGCGACGCCATCGAGATGACGAAGGTGCACAGGCCGAGGAACACCCAGGGGGTGAACACGATCTGCAAGAGCTTGACGAGCGGATTGACGCCCTCGAAGGAGACCGGCCCCATCGACATCATGCCCTGCTTCAGCATCAGCTGCGCCGCGGCATTGGTCATGACCGTGAAGAGAATGAAGATTATGTATTTCATTGTTGCCACCCCGCCTCTTGGGCGGTCCTATTACAAACCCACAAAGACTTCGTGAAGCCTCGACGACGCTTTGCGTAAATCACGGTATAACCTTCCATTTACCATGATTTATCTGACCTTTATCTATTCTGCGGCTTCAAAAACACCTTTCGTTGCATCCAGTATTTTTGCCGTCCGTATCCAGAAGCTCGACAGGAAAGCCGGGTCGCGAAGCGCCTCCAGCTGCTGCCATTGCGGGAACGACGCGGCGAATGTCTCAGGTCCCATGCGGGCGTCCTTGTAGGGGTTCACCGCGCCGCCCGCCTCGACCGTGATGCGGTCGAGTTCGGCGAGCAGCCGCAACGTCCTTTCGCCCCGGTTGGGGAAATCGAGCGTCAGCGTGTAACCGGGCCGCGGGAACGACAGCAGCGCCAGCGAGCGGACATCGCCGAAGCGTTTGAGCACTGTGAGGAACGACCCCTCGCCCGCCCGCCGCGTCGCCTCAAGCAGCGCAGGCACGATGCGGCGCGCATTGGCCTCCGGCACCACGCTTTGGTGCTGGAAAAGTCCACGCGGCCCGTAGAGCCGGTTCCAGTCGCGGACCCCGTCGAGCGGAAAGAAGAAGCTTTGATAGTCTGCCTGGTGCGGAGCCTGGGACCTGCCCTTCTTCCAGCGGTAGGCCGCGTTGAAGACGGTCAGGAAATGCCGGTTGAGTACGTTGAATGGTAGCTGCACCGGCACGGAGAACCGGCTGCCAGCGCGCGCCGCCGCGTGCGAGCCGTGTTCGGCGTGGTTGCCGGTGAACAACAGCCCGCGACCGCCCCCATGACCGCTGGCAAGCTGATCGATCCAGGCGACGGCATATTCGTTGGCCTTGTCGGCAGCCTCGGCAAGATCGAAGAATTCGCCGAGATCGCGAAACCGCGTCGCCTTTTCCACTATGTCGAGCGAGGGCACCCGCATCAGCTTGATCGATGCCGACAGGATAAGTCCGGTCAGCCCCATGCCGCCGATCGTCGCCCCGAACAGACGGGCATTGTCGGTCTGCGAGCAGCGATAGGTTCGGCCGTCGGACCGAAGCAGCATCAAAGCTTCGACATGGCAGCCGAAGGTGCCGCGCCGATGATGGTTCTTGCCATGGATGTCGTTGGCGATCGCGCCGCCCAGGGTCACGAACTGCGTGCCTGGAACCACGGCCGGAAAGAAGCCGTAGGGGGCGGCATGAGCGATGATATCGCAAAGCAGCGTGCCGGCATCGGCCTCGAGCACGCCGGTCTCGGCGTTGAAGGAACGGATGCGGTTGAGCGGCCGCATGTCGACCACCATGCCCGCATCGTTCTGGCAACTGTCGCCATAGGAGCGGCCATTCCCGTATCCGAGCAGCGATCCGGTCTTCGCCTCGCCGCGTTTAAGCAAGGCGATCGCCTCGTTCGCCGGGATCGCCTTGCGCGCCGGCGGCGTCGCCAGTCCGAAGCTGCCGAAGCGCTCGTGCCTCATCACCAGCCTCCGGCGACGAGGAAGACCGCGCCGATGGCGACGACGATCTGGCTGCGCCAGTCGCGGATGATGAAGACGACCGGGTCGTCATGCATCTCGTCGCGGCGGGCAAGGATCCAGACGCGCATCGTGAGATAAAGCACGATCGGCGCCAGCGGCCATATCAGCCAGGGATGCGGATAGAGCTCGCGCACCGCCGGGCTGTCCATATAGAGCGCCAGAACCAGCGCCGAGGAAAAAGCCGACGCCATGCCGGCCTGGGCGACGATCTCCTGGTCCTCGGTGCGATAGCCGCGGCCGGCGATGCGCTCGCCGGGCGGGATGGCCGTGGTGCGCAACTCGACGAAGCGCTTCACCAGCGCCAGCGACAGGAAGAAGAAGATCGAGAAGGCAAGCAGCCAGAAGGAGACGTCGACGCCGGTGGCGGCCGCGCCCGCCAGTACGCGGATCGTGTAGAGGCCCGCAAGCGTCAGCACATCGATCAGAAGCATGCGCTTGAACGACAGCGAATAGGCGGTGGTGACGGCCAAATAGCCGGCAAGCACGCCAAGGAATTCGATCGGAAGGAAGAGGCCGGCGGCGATGCCGATCGCAAGCAGCGCGGCGATCGCGCCGAGACCGAATGGGATCGACAATGCGCCGCAGGCGAAAGGCCGGTTGCGCTTGGTCGGATGCTTGCGGTCGAGCGCGAGGTCGAAGAAATCATTGAGAATATAGATGGCGGACGCAGCGGCGCTGAAGGAGGCGAACGCCAGCAGGCATTCCCAGATCATGTTCGGGTTGAAATATTCGTGCGACAGCACCATCGGCACAGCGATCAGCGCGTTCTTCAGCCACTGATGCATGCGCAGCATCTTGATGTAGGTCCTCAGCGCCGGCCTCGGTGTGGGCATGGCATCGGCTTGATGCGCCGCCTGCCAGCGCCGGGCGCTGCGGTCGGGCGCCACCACGAGCGCGTTGCGCGCTGCGTCGAACACCTTGAGGTCGTGCCGGCTGTTGCCGGCATAATCGAAGCCTGCATCGCCATAGGCGGCGACAAGTGCCGCGCATTTCCTGTCGGAGGTCATGTTGTGCGGACCGTCGGTCGCCAGCACATGATCGAAAATGCCGAGATGCGCCGCGATCGCCTCCGCGAATTTGCGCGGCGTTCCCGTCGCCAGCAAGATCTTGCGACCCTCCCGGTGCTCGGCGCGCAGCCGGTCAAGCAGATCCTGGCGGTAAGGCAGCGAGGCCGGGTCAATGTCGACGCGGCCGGCGATTTCCTGCTTCAGCCGGGCCGGCCCGCCGATAAGCCAGAGTGGCAGGAGAAAGACATAGAGCGGGTTCTTCTTGAGGAGGATGAACAGGCCTTCCCACAGAAGGTCCGTTGCGATCAGCGTACCGTCGAGATCGACCGCAAGCGGAATTGCGTTCCTGTCCGACCTCGCGTCCATGGTCCTGCCCCGATAGAGCGCAGGATCCCGAAACTCCGATCACGGAAAGATCACGCGCCAACTCAACCCACGCCGTATGCCGGCGTCCTCGGGTCGGAAATAGCGGGTCATGACGCAGCGAACGTTAAAACGTCCGGTTGCAGAGCATTGTCCTACCAGGTTTTCGCCGTCATCGTTAAGCGTCGGCTACCGGAAACGATAAAAGGCCGGACATTGGTCCGGCCTTTGCCAATCTTACCCCGCCAATCTTGCGGAAACGGTTACTTGATGCGGGCCGCGCCGCCCGAGATTTCGACCGTTTCCGAGCCGGTCAGGGCTTCGAGGTCACCATTGGGCAGAGTGACGAAGCAGCCGCTCGAGCAGAACTCCACCGTCTCGCCGGCGGCAAGCGTCAGCTCGCTCTTGGCGCCGCCTTCGGTCACGACCAGGGTCCGCGTCTGAGCGTCCCTGTTGATCGCGCTGGCGGCGAAAGCCGAACCGCCCAGGGCCAGCAAAGCGATGGCGGCAACGACAGACTTCCACATTGCAATTCCGGTGTTCGCACACCGCCTCTGTTCAAATTTGCAAGGCATTCTCGCCCTTTGCATCGAAGCTTATATGAGATGTTACCTGAACCGCAACTGAATGCCGCATTCATGCCACAATCGGTTTCGGCGCCGGATGAACGCAGCGTGTGGCCATTTGCAGGCCGGCCTCACCTGAATATCGATTGCACCTTAGCCGGGGTCCGGCTTGCGGCCCCTGCGCTTCATCTTGGCCAGCCGTTCCCGCTCGGCCGCGGCTTCCGCCTCCAGCCTCTCGCGCTCGGCGAATTCGGCTTCGATCTTGTCGTCGTCGATCGGCCAGGCTTCGTGCTTCTTGCTCTCGACCACGGCGCGCGGCGTCGATGGTATCTCGATCTGCTCCTGCTCGAAGATATCGAAGATGGCGAAGCGGATATCGTTCTGGACGACGCTGCCATTCATGATGTCGGCGACGAACACGCGGATCTCGAATTCGAGCGCGGCCGCCCCGAAATTGGCGAAGAGGACGAACGGTTCGGGATTCTTCAGCACCATCGGATGGGCGCGCGCAATATCCATCAGGACGGCATGGACGCGTTTGACGTCGCTGCCATAGGCAACGCCGACCTTGATGTCGATGCGCCCGAGCTTGTTGCGATGCGTCCAGTTGCCGACCGCATTGTTGATGAGGTTCGAGTTGGGCAGGATCACCGCCTGCCGCTGGAAGGTCTCTATCTCGGTGGCACGCACGCTGATCTTCCGCACCGTGCCGCTGACGTCGCCCGCCACGATCCAGTCGCCGACCTTGAACGGCCGCTCGGCAAGCAGGATCAGGCCCGAAACGAAATTCGAGACGACGTTCTGCAGGCCGAAGCCGATACCCAGCGAAAGCGCGCCGGCAACCAGCGCCAGATTGGAAAGATCGATGCCCGCCGCCGAGATGCCGACCAGGCCGGCGACCGCCACGCCGGCATAGCCGACGCCGAGCCGGATCGAGTTGCGCACGCCGGCATCGACCTTGCCGCGCGCCATCACCGATCCGTCTAGCCAGCCCTGGAACCAGCGCGTCAGGAAATAGCCGATGACGAATACGACGATGCCGCTGAGGATGCCGAGAAAGGAGATGGTCACCGAGCCGATCGTGACGCCGGTCGCCAGCTTGTAGGCCCAGGCCTCGATATCGCCGGGCTGGAAGCCCCACATCAACAGGATCAGCGGCAGGAACACCACCACGATCATCAGGTTGATGGCGATGCTGACCACCAGGCCGAGCTGGTCGAGGGCGGTGTCCTCGTAGCTGGAGTTTTCCGAGAGCCATCGTCCGACCGAAGTGTCCGCGAAGCCGCCCTCCTCTCCGATCGCGCGTGCCGACAGGAAGCCGATATAGGCCGTCACCAGCACGGTGCCGGTCACCACGACCTGGAACGAGACGAAAAGCGCCAGGCCGATATAGCCAAGCAGCGCCGCCGCGATGGTGAACAGGCCGAGTCCGATGGCGATGAAACGAAGCCAGGCCGGCCAGGGGCGTCGTGAGCCGTCGGCCGCCCTGAACGGCCGCAGCAACCCCATCAGCACGAGGATGACGCCGACGATGATGCTGGCGACAACGCCCCTGGCGATCGTCAGCGAAAGTGGCGAACCCATCTTCTCGTTGACGACCGACAGGAAGTAATTGAACCCGAGTACCAGCGCCATGGCGGTCGTCAATCCGACGAGCCAGCGCGCGGAACCGGTCGCGACCGGGATCAGGCGCCAATTGGGCAGGCGCGGCTCTAGCGCAGCGTTGGTCAGCCGGTTGACGCAGAACACCATGGCGATCACCGTCAGCAAGGCATTGAGGAACGTGCCGATATCGCCGCGCAGCACATTGTAATAGTTGAAGAAGAACACGGCCGAGGCGAAGAAGACGCCGAGCGCCAGGGTCGGCAGCAGCGTCGACCAGAACGCCACCGACAGCCGGCTGAGATAGGAAGGATCTTCCACGGTCGGGTCGGCCTCGAATATCCGGCCGAACAGGCGCCTGCCGCCGATCAAAAGCACCGCCGCCAGCGCCAGAGCCATCAGCGTCGCCGCGAGGATCGCCTGGAACTTGAACCTGACGGCGAAGCTCGCCCACGACGACACCGCCTTATAGAGGCCCGTGAACTGGTCATGCGCGTCGGAAAAGGCCTGCGGGCTCAGGGCGTCCGTCAAGTCGTAGTGCTTGGTGATGACGCTGCGGAAAAGCTCGCTGCGCATGACGGCGATCTTGTCGACCAAGCCGTTGACGCGGATCGACAGGTTTTGCGCGCTGGCGACGACTGCGTTGATCTGAGCTTTTTCCGTGGCGAGCGCGCTGCGCTCGTTGCTCACGATCACCGGCTCCGGGGGTTGCCCCTGCGCCGGCGGCTGGCCGAGGACCTCCGCGCGATTGTTGATGTCGGTGAGGCGCTGCCGGAATGCCAGCGCGCTGTTCAGCGCCGCGCGCGAAATATCCTCGAGCTGCAACCGGATGTCGACGAGCCCCGCATCGTCCTGGTCGGGGTCGCTCAGTTTCTTTTCCAGGCCGTCGGTCCTGGCTGTCAGGACCTGGATGGCCTTGGTCTGGTCGGCGATGAGTTGCGACGAGCCATGGCCGATCGCCTGCGCCGACGCCTTGAGCGCCGGCTGCCCGAAGACAGCGACGATGACGACCAGAAGCAGGCGCAGCAGGCGGAAGAACATGACTTGGTTGGCGACTCGCGGCCGAAAAATTCTCGAAATTTCCGCCTTTGATAAAGACCGGCCTATCGGGCGGCAAGCCGTCCCGATCGTGCCGACGATAGTCGGCCTGTCGAAAAGCGATGGCGCAATCTTGGCTTTGCGCTTCCCGCCTGCTCTATAGTCTGCCGCCTCGCACCATAAGGACGATAAGAAGAATGGCGGAATATTCAGCCTTCTCGCTGCTCAAGAACGCGCTGACCGGCAACAAGGATTGGAAGCCCGCCTGGCGTAAGCCGGACCCCAAGGCTTCCTATGACGTGATCGTCATCGGCGGCGGCGGCCATGGTCTTTCGACCGCCTATTATCTCGCCAAGGAACACGGCATCACCAACGTCGCGGTGTTGGAAAAGGGCTGGCTCGGCTCCGGCAATGTCGGCCGCAACACCACGGCGGTGCGCTCCAACTATCTCCTGCCGCAGAACACCCGCTTCTACGAATATTCGATGAAGCTGTGGGAGAATCTCTCGCACGACCTCAACTACAACGTCATGTTCTCGCAGCGCGGCTGCCTGAACCTCGCGCACACGCCAGCCCAGCTCGATGACTATGCCAGGCGCGGCAACGCCATGCGCCATCTCGGCGTCGACGCCGAGCTGATGAGCGTCGACCGGATCAAGCGGCTTGTCCCGGCGCTGGATGTCTCGGGTTCGGCGCGCTTTCCCGTCCTTGGCGGGCTGATGCAGCCGCGCGCCGGCACGGCTCGGCACGACGCGGTCGCCTGGGGCTATGCGCGCGGCGCCGACCGGCGCGGCGTCGATATCATCGAGAATTGCGAGGTGACCGGTTTCCTGCGCGACGGCGACCGCATCACCGGCGTCACGACGACGCGCGGCGAAATCCGCGCCAAGAAGGTCGCGCTTGCGGTTGCCGGCAGCACCGGCCGCGTCATGCAGCTTGCCGGCATCACGCACATGCCGATCGAAAGCCATGTGCTGCAGGCCTTCGTCTCGGAATCGCTGAAGCCCGTCGTCGACACCGTTCTCACCTTCGGCATGGGCCATTTCTACATCTCGCAGTCCGACAAGGGCGGCCTGGTCTATGGCGGCGACCTCGACGGCTACAACAGCTACGCCCAGCGCGGCAGCCTGCCGATCGTCGACGAGGTGATGAGCGAGATGGTGGCGCTGTTTCCCGGCCTGGCGCGCGTGCGCATGCTTCGCTCCTGGGGCGGCCTGTGCGACATGACGATGGACGGCTCGCCGATCATAACCACCGGTCCGCTGCCGGGCATGTATCTCAATTGCGGCTGGTGCTATGGCGGCTTCAAGGCGACGCCAGCCTCCGGCTGGTGCTTTGCCTACACCATTGCCAAGGACGAGCCGCACGAGTTCAACGCGCCCTTCACGCTCGACCGTTTCTACCGCGGCCTGGTCATCGACGACAAAGGCCAGGGCGCGACGCCCAGATTGCACTAGGGGTTGGATTGAAAATGCTGATCACCTGTCCCTATTGCGGCCCGCGCGACGTTATCGAATTCACCTACCAGGGCGACGGCAACCGCGAGCGGCCGCAGCCCGCCTCGCAGGATCTCGACGCCTGGAACGCCTATGTCTACGACCGGCTGAATCCGGCCGGTGACCACAACGAGATCTGGCAGCATTCCGGCGGTTGCCGCGCGCATCTCAGGGTCGTGCGCAATACGCTCACGCATGAGATACTGAGCACCGCCTTCGCTCGCGGCGGCCACAGGGCGGAGGGCCGCTCGTGAGCCCCCGCCGCACTGAGACCGGCGGCCGGATCGACCGGCTGCGCACCATCCGCTTCACCTTCGATGGTGCGCCCTATACGGGCCATGCCGGGGACACGCTGGCCTCGGCGCTGCTTGCCAATGGCGTGACGCTGTTCGGCCGCTCCTTCAAATATCATCGCCCGCGCGGCCTGCTTGCCGCCGGTGTCGAAGAGCCGAACGCGCTGGTGACGGTGCTGCGTGGCGAAGTGCGCGAGCCCAACATCGCCGCAACCATGGTCGAGATCTATGACGGGCTCGTCGCCGTCAGCCAGAACCGTACCCCCTCGCTCGCTTGGGATATCGGCGCCCTCAACCAGCTCGGCGGCAAGCTCCTGTCGGCCGGCTTCTACTACAAGACCTTCATGGGGCCGGTGATCAGCCCGCTGAAGGGCACGCGCTTCTGGATGTTCTGCGAGCATTTCATCCGTCGCGCCGCCGGCCTCGGCAAGGCTGGCACCGCTCCCGATCCGTCTCGCTACGAGCGTATGAACGCATTTTGCGACGTGCTGGTCGTCGGCGCCGGTCCGGCCGGCCTGATGGCGGCGAAAGCCGCCGCCGACCAGGGCGCCCGCGTCATCCTTGCCGATCTCGAAGCCCATTTTGGCGGCTCCGCCAACTGGTCGGGCGAAACCATCGACGGCATGCCTGCCGCCGAATGGGCTCAGCGCACGGTCGCGCAGCTCGGAGGCAACGACAACGTGCGGCTTTTGCCGCGCACGACGGTGTGGGGCTATTACGACGGCAACACGCTGGCCGCCCTCGAACGGGTGACCGATCATAAGGAGGCGCCAGCCAAGGGCGAGCCGCGCCAGCGCTACTGGGCGATCCGCGCCGGCACGGTGGTGCTCGCCACCGGTTCCTTCGAGCGGCCGCTGGTGTTTCCGGGCAACGACCGTCCCGGCGTCATGCTGGCGCATGCGGCGGAACGTTACGTCAATGAATATGGCGTGCTGCCGGGACAGCGCATCGCGCTCTTCACCAACAACGACAGCGCCTACCGCTCGGCCGTTGCATTAAAGAAGGCCGGCGCGACCATTGTTGCCATCGTCGATGTCCGCGCCGACGTCTCGAACGACATGCGCCGGCTCGCCGGCGAGGCCGAGGCCGAGCTGCTGGACGGCCACGCCGTGGTTGCGACCGAGGGCGGCAAGGCCCTCACCGGTCTCAAGGTGCAGCGCTTCGACGCCATGAGCGGTGCGCTGAGCGGCGATGCCCGCAGTATCCATGCCGACAGCCTTTTGATGTCGGGCGGCTGGTCGCCGACCATTCATCTCGCCAGCCAAGCGGGCGCCAAGGCTGAATGGGACCCGGCCAGGCAGGCCTTCCTGCCGCCCAAGCCGACGCAGCGCTGGATCGGCGCAGGCGCCTTCACCGGCAGCTTCTCCACCGCCGAAGCCATCGCCGAGGGCCGCGCGGCCGGCGTTTCGGCCGCCGGCGGAACGGCGGCTCCCGCAGCCCTGCCGATCGTCGAAGCCGCCCCCGGCGATCCAGATCCGGCGCCGGTCTTCGAGATCAAGGCCAAGGGCAAGAGCTTCGTCGACTTCCAGCACGATGTCACAGCCGAGGACGTGCGGCTGGCGCATCGCGAAGGTTTCGTATCGGTCGAGCACCTGAAGCGCTACACCACGCTCGGCATGGCGACCGACCAGGGCAAGAACTCCAATGTGCCTGGCCTTGCGATCATGGCCGAGGCGCTCGGCAAGCCGATCCCCGAAGTCGGCACGACGCGCTTTCGCCCACCCTACACGGCGGTCTCGATCGGCTCCCTTGCTGCCGAGCGTTTCGGCGACCTCAAGCCCGAGCGACTGACGCCGATGCATGACTGGCACATCGCCAATGGCGCAACCATGTATTCGGCCGGCCTATGGTACCGGCCGATGATCTACGGCCTTCCCGGCGAGACGGTCGAGCAGGCCTATGTCCGCGAGGCCAGGGCGACGCGTGAAAGCGCCGGCATCGTCGATGTCTCGACGCTGGGCAAGATCGCCGTGCAGGGGCCGGACGCGGCCGAGTTCCTCGACCGCGTCTACACCAACATGTTCTCCACTTTGGCCGTCGGCAAGGCCCGCTACGGCTTGATGCTGCGTGAGGACGGGCTTGCCTTCGACGATGGCACCACCTGGCGGCTCGGCGAGCAGGAATTCCTGATGACCACCACCACCGCCAATGCCGGCAAGGTGATGCAGCATCTGGAATATTTCCTCGACGTCATCTGGCCGGAGCTGAAGGTCACCGTCACCTCGGTCACCGACGAATGGGCGGGCGCGGCGATCGGCGGACCGAACGCGCGGGCAATCCTTGCTTCCTGCGTCACCGGCACCGCAGTCGACAACGCTGCTCTGCCCTTCATGGGCATTGTCCATGGCCGGATCGCCGGCGTCCCGGTGATGATCTGCCGCCTGTCCTTCTCCGGCGAAATGGCGTTCGAAGTCTACTCCGGCGCCGGCTACGGCACCCGCGCCTGGGAAGCCCTGATCGAGGCCGGCCAGCCTTTCGGCCTTGTGACCTATGGGCTAGAGGCGCTGGGCACGATGCGCATCGAGAAGGGCCATGTCACCGGCGCCGAGATCGACGGCCGCACCACGGCGCGCGACCTCCATCTCGACTGGATGCTGTCGAAGAAAAAGCCCTTCATCGGCTCGGCCATGATGGACCGCGAAGGCCTGATCGCGCCTGACCGGCTCGAGCTGGTCGGACTGATCGCCCTCGACAACCGGCCGCTCAACGGCGGCGGCCATATCGTCGAGGACCTGGACGAGGACAATCCGCACGACTCTCTCGGTCACATCACCGCCTGCTGCTATTCGCCGGCGCTGGGCAAATACATTGCGCTTGCGCTGGTCAAGGGCGGCAAGGCGCGCCATGGAACGCGCGCCTTCGTCTCGGATCCGTTGCGCAACCGGTTTGGGCCGGTCGAGATCCTCTCCAACCATTTCTACGATCCGGACGGGAGCCGCATGCATGGCTGAGCAGCATTTGCCCGAACGCCAATCGCCGCTCGAGCCTGATTATCATCCGGGTTCGCACGGCAACTTCGAACATGGCGTCGATGTCATTCTGTCCGAGACGCGGCCGGGCTCGATCCTGCAGCTCGCCGCCTGGCCGGGTGAAGAGAAGCAGCTGATCGAAATTATCGGCAAGCTCACCGGTCTCGCTCTGCCCGACGGGGCCGGCGGCGGCGTGAGCAGCGGCGCCCGCGCCGCCTTCGGCTTCGCGCCGGGAAAGTTCACCGTGGTCGACGAAGCGGAGGGGCTTGCTCAAGCCTTCGCCGGCGCCATCACGCCGGCCATCGGTACGCTGACCGATCTCTCGCATGGCCGTACCGCGATCCGCATCGCCGGTCCGAAGGCTGAATGGGTGATGGCGAAGTTCTTCGCTATCGATTTCGCCTTGCCGGCCTTTCCACTCGGCGCCGGACGTTCGACCAACCATCACGACATCTTCGCCCAGATCCAGCGCAGCGGCCCAGACCAGTTCGACATCTACGTCTTCCGCTCTTTCGCGCGCTCCTTCTGGAAGGCCTTGTGCCACGCCTCGGAGGAAGTCGGTTACGAAGTGCAATAGCCCGCTCGGGCGTTGCTGGCTTAGCATTGGTCCCGGCGGCATCTGGCATTATTGACGGCTACAACTGCTGCTTGAGCGCTGGGCCAGCAGGCGCGATAGGTAAGGAATCACGGGCGTTTGCCAGGGCAAACATCCGCACCGGCAACCAGTTCGACCATACCCTTCCATGACTGTTGAGACTTCGGCGACGGCCACGACCCGCTTTGCTCCGGCGGAGGGTCCGTCGATGCTGTTGCCGGCAACCGTCGCTTGCGGCGTGTTCATGACCAGCCTCGACCAGAATGTCGTGGTCACCGCGCTGCCCGGCATCGGCGAGAGCCTCGACCGGCCGCCAAGCCAGCTTGGCCTTTTGATCACCGTCTATGTCGCCAGCCTCATCGTCACCATGCCGCTCGGCGGCTGGCTGGCCGACCGTTTTGGGCTGCGCAACGTCTATTGCTTCGCGCTGCTCGTCTTCGCCGGTGCCTCGGCCTTGTGCGGCCTTTCGGAAAATATCTGGATGCTGGTCGGCTCGCGCGCCCTGCAAGGCTGGGGCGGCGCGC
Source organism: Mesorhizobium sp. Ca11 (assembly GCF_020165275.1). Lineage (NCBI taxonomy): Bacteria > Pseudomonadati > Pseudomonadota > Alphaproteobacteria > Hyphomicrobiales > Phyllobacteriaceae > Mesorhizobium > Mesorhizobium sp. Ca11. Next base: position 449,326 of record NZ_JAIUHU010000001.1, read on the forward strand.
TGATGGGCACGCTTGGTCAGGTCGTGATCCTGTCGAGCTTCCCGCGCGACCGCACGCTGAAGATCAACATGTACATTTCACTCGCCGGCCAATCCGGGCCGCTGGTCGGGCCGCTCGTCGGCGGCGCGCTCACCACTTACGTCTCCTGGCGCTGGATCTTCTACATCAATATCCCGATCGCGCTGACCGCGGCGCTGCTGGCCGCCTCCCTGTTTCCGACGACGACCAAGCCGGTGCGCACGCCGTTCGATTTGCCTGGCTTCCTGCTCGTCGGCTGCGGCATGACGCTGCTGGTCTTCGGCATGGATTCGGTCGCTGCGAAAGATGTGGCCGCCAACGGCATGGCGCTGGAACTCGGCTTGGCGATCGTCATCCTGACGGTTGCCGCCTTCTACTGCCTGCGCGCGCGCAATCCGCTGCTCGACCTCAATCTCTTGCGCATCCGCACCTTCCGCATCTCCTTCCTGACGGGCGGCGGCCTCGACACGATCGGGCTGAGCTCGGTGGTCTTCCTCTTGCCGCTGATGTTCCAGCTCGGCTTCGGCATGAGCGCCGTGCAGGCGGGATCGCTGACCTTCGTGGCCGCGATCGGGTCGTTGATCATGCGCTTCTTCATGCCGCGCCTTTTGAACCGTTTCGGCTTCAAGCGCGTGCTGGTCACCAATACGCCGATCGTCGCTTTGCTGGTCGCGGGCTTCGCCTTGATGCAGGAGAGCCTGCCGGCCTGGATCGTGCTTGCCTATATTTTCGCCTTCGGCGTCTTCCGCTCGGTGCAATGGGCCTCGACCGGCAATCTCTCCTATTCGGACATCGCGCCGGAGCAGCTCGCGCGCTTCAGCGCGCTCTATTACATCCTGTGGCAGCTGGCGGTGGCGATCAGCGTCGGCCTCGCGGCCGCGCTGCTGTCGCTGCTTGCCGGCGGCGGCAAGGCCGGCATCAACGACTACCGCATCCTGTTCGTCATCGAAGGATTGATCACCCTTTGCGCGCTGTCGGCCTATCTGAGGCTGACGCCGCAGGATGGCGCCCATGTCAGCGGCCATAGCGCGCATATGAGCACCGACTGACGCCTCAGCCGACGCTACTTCGCGAACGTCACCCAGTCCTCGAGCGGCGCGCGGTCGGTGCGAAACTCGTTTTCGGGCTTCGAGGTGTCCTCGTAGCCGAGCGCCATGCCGCAGACGACGATCTCCTCGTCGGGAATATCGAGCACCGGCCTGATCTGACGGTGATAGGGCGCAAAGGCTGCCTGCGGGCAGGTATGCAGTCCCCTGCCCCGTGCCGCGACCATGATGTTCTGCAGGAACATGCCGTAGTCGATCCACGACCCTTGGTTCAGCCTCCGGTCGATCGTGAAGATCATGCCGACCGGAGCGTCGAAGAAAATGAAATTGCGGTCGTGCTGGGCGCGCATCCTGTCGACCTCGCGGCGGCCGATGCCCAGCACGCCATAGAGCCCGAAGCCGTTGGCGCGGCGGCGGGTGAGATAGGGTTCGAAGAACTGGTCGGGATAGTAGCGGTACTCGTCCCACTCCGCCTTTTCGGCACGGATGCCGGAATTGAGGATGGCATCGCTGATGCGCTGCTTGACCTCGCCCTTGGTCACATAGACGCGCCAGGGCTGCATGTTGGTGCCCGACGGCGCGCGGGCGGCGACCGCCAGGATCGCGCGGATCGTGTCGTCATCGACCATATCGGGCAGAAACGCGCGCACCGACCGGCGCGACAGGATCGCATCGTCGACGATCGCCGCATCCATGGCGATTCGGCTATTCTTCTCCAGCATGGGCCGTCCCTTCGCGCATGGCCGGAACTGCAACCGGTTCCATGGCGACCATCCGCAGACACTAAACTGTATTGGTCCCCGACCGGACGTCCCCACTCGCCGTTCGTGATCGTGGCTTTGCCTCAACCTCAAAAATCGCGCAAGTAAATCTTGCAGGGTATGAAAATCCCCTTGATTTTTTCATGACTTTACCGCTTCATGAAATTTACATAGATTTTTTCACGAGATACGCTTGAGCTCGACTACTGCCAGATCGGAGCAGGACAATGGCGACCGGCTGCTGGCCGGCGACATCCGTGCGCTTCGCAAGGCGCGAGGCCTCAGACTGGCCGAGATCGCCCTCAAGCTCGGTCGGTCGGTCGGCTGGGTCAGCCAGGTCGAGCGCGGCCTCTCGGTTCCCTCGCTGGGTGACTTGCGGGCATTCGCCAGCCTCTTCGATGTTCCGATCAGCCTGTTCTTCAGCCATGACGCGCCTGTCGAGCAGGAACGCGGCGTGGTCGTGCGCGCCGGCAGCCGCCGTTCGCTTGGCACAAGCGAATCCGGCCTGGTGGAGGAGCTTCTGTCGCCCGATCTCGGCGGTAGCTTCGAGATGCTGCGCTCGGTGTTCGCGCCAGGCGCGGAGCTGGAAACAGAAACGCGCCGCCCAACGGAAGAAGCGGGCTATGTCGCGTCGGGCACATTCGAGATCGAGATCGACGGCGTCTGGCATCGTCTCGGCGAAGGCGACTCGTTCCGCTTCGAGGGCAAGCCGTTCCGCTGGCGCAATCCCGGCGCCGAGCCGGCAGTGGTCATCTGGGTGGTTTCGCCACCGGTATACTGACAATGCATGTCAACCAAAAGTGCGAAGCGGTTTTGGGATAACGACATGCATCAAAAACAAAAATCGAAGCGCGAAGCGCTGAGACTCTGGAGGAAGAAATGGCCGGTTTGCCGACCACGGCACGCGTGGTGATCATCGGAGGCGGCGTCGTCGGCACCTCCTCGCTCTATCACCTCTGCAAGGCGGGCTGGACCGATTGCGTGCTTCTGGAAAAAAACGAGCTGACCTCAGGCTCGACCTGGCATGCCGCCGGCAACGTGCCGACCTTCTCCTCGTCCTGGTCGCTGATGAACATGCAGCGCTACTCGACCGAGCTTTACCGGGGTCTGGCCGAAGCGGTCGATTATCCGATGAACTACCATGTAACCGGCTCGCTCCGGCTCGCCCATACCAAGGAGCGCATGCAGGAATTCCAGCGCGCCAAGGGCATGGGCCGCTACCAGGGAATGGATATCGACGTCGTCGGCCTCGACGAGATCAAGCGCCGCTACCCCTTCATCGAGACGCATGAGTTGAAGGGCGCGCTCTATGACCCGAGCGACGGCGACATCGACCCGGCTCAGCTGACCCAGGCGCTGGCCAAAGGCGCGCGTGACATGGGCGGCAAGATCATCCGCTTCTGCCCGGTCACCGGCGTGCGCCGCGAGAACGGCGAATGGGTGATCGCCACCCCGCAAGGCGAGATCCGCTGCGAGATCGTCATCAATGCGGCCGGCTACCGCGCCGCCGAAGTTGGCAAGATGTTTGGGCGCGACGTGCCGATGATGGTGATGAGTCATCAGTACATATTGTTCGAGGAAATCCCCGAGCTTGCCGCGTGGACGAAGGAACAGGGCCACAAGCTGCCGCTGCTGCGCGACGTCGACACGTCCTATTACTTGCGCCAGGAAAAGAGCGGCATGAATCTCGGCCCCTATGAGCGCAATTGCCGCGCGCATTGGGCGACCCACAACGATCCGATGCCGGAGGATTTCTCCTTCCAGCTCTTCCCCGACGATCTCGACCGCCTCGAGCATTACCTGGCCGACGCCGTCGCCCGCGTGCCGATCCTCGGCACCGCCGGCCTCTCCAAGGTGATCAACGGCCCGATTCCTTACGCGCCGGACGGCAATCCGCTGATCGGGCCGATGCCCGGCGTGCCGAACGCCTTCGAGGCCTGCGTCTTCACCTTCGGCATCGCGCAAGGCGGCGGCGCCGGCAAGGTGCTGGCCGAATGGGTCACCGAAGGCCAGACCGAATGGGATATGTGGTCCTGCGATCCGCGCCGTTTCACCAGCTTCGCCTCGGCGCCCGACTATTGCGTCGCCAAGGGCATGGAGATCTACGGCAACGAATACGCCATCCAGTTCCCGCGCCATGCCTGGCCGGAGGGGCGCAACCGTAAGCTGTCGCCGCTGCATGATCGCATCAAGGCGCTGGGCGGCCAGTTCGACGCCTATAATGGCTGGGAGCGCGCGACTTGGTACGCACAACCCGGCGATGATACTTCCGAAGAGTCTACCCTCACCTTCCGCCGCGACGGCCCGTGGCAGCAGCGCGTGCGCGAGGAATGCCTTGCCGTGCGCGACGCCGCCGGTATCCTCGACCTGCCCGGCTTCTCGCGCTTCAACCTCGAAGGTCCGGGCGCGGCCGATTGGCTGGCCTTGCAGGTCACCGGCCTTGTGCCGAAACCCGGCCGCATCGGCCTGGTCTATTTCGCCGACGACAAGGGCCGCATCGTCACCGAGATGTCGGTGGTGCGTCATGGCGAGGACCAGATGACGCTGATCACCGCCGCGGTGGCGCAGTGGCACGATTTCGAATGGCTGAAGTCGCGCATGCCCGCCGATGCGGCCTTCACGCTGACGGACCGGACGGAGGAATACTCAACGCAAATCCTTGCCGGCCCGAACTCGCGCAAGATCCTTGCCGAAATCTGCGACGCCGACCTGACGCTGCCCTGGCTGACGCATCAGGAAACGACCATTGCCGGGCGCTGGGCGAAGCTGGTGCGCGTCTCCTTCGCCGGCGAGCTCGGCTGGGAAATCCACACCAAGGTCGCGGACACGGCGACCGTCTTCGACGCCGTCTGGGCCGCCGGCCGGAAGCACGGGCTAAAACCCTTCGGCATGTATGCGCTGGATTCGCTGCGGCTGGAAAAAGGCTACCGCGCCTGGAAGGGCGATCTGTCGACCGACTATTCGATCCTGCAGGGCGGCCTGGAGCGCTTCGTCAAATGGGACAAGCCAGACTTCCGCGGCAAGGCGGCTCTCCTCAACGAGAAGCAGCAGGGCGTGAAGAAGCGCTTCGTCACTTTGGTTGTCGAGAACCCCGGCGACTGCGACGCACCCTATATGTCGACGCTCTGGCATGAGGGCACGATCGTCGGCGAGACGACGTCGGGCGGCTGGGGCCACCGCGTCGGCAAGTCGATCGCGCTCGGCATGCTGCGCACGGATCTCACGGAGCCGGGCACGGCGGTCGAGGTCGAGATTTTTGGCAATCGCTTCAAAGCCATCGTCCAGAACGACGAGCCGCTGTGGGATCCGAAGAATGAGAGGTTGAGAGCCTGATGCCGAAGCCATCAAAACGCATTACCGGTATCGTGCCTTCCGGCAAGGACGGCTGGGAGGTCCATTTCGCCGCCTGGAATCGCAAGCAGGCCGGCGAAGACATCATTGTGCTCTCGGTCGGCGACCATGACTTCGACACGCCGTCGGAAACCATCGAAGCCTGCGTGACTGCCGTGCGCGGCAGCAACCATCACTACACGCCGCTGCCCGGCCTGCCGCGCCTGCGCAAGGCGATGGCCGCCGCCGCGACCGTTTGCGCCGGCATCCTCACGGAACCCGACGAGGTCATCGCCACGCCTGGCGGCCAGGCAGCGCTTTACGCCGCCGTACAGGGCGTGCTCGACCCGGGCGACCACGCCATCGTCGTCGCGCCCTATTACGCCACCTACCCCAACACTTTCAGCGCCGCGGGCGCCAGCTTCACGGTGGTCGAGACACCGGCCGAAGATGGATTTCAACCTCGCGCGGACATGATTCGCGCCGCGCTCAAGCCCAACACCCGCGCCATACTGATCAACACGCCGAACAACCCGACCGGTGCCGTCTATTCGCGCGAACGGCTCGAACAGCTGGCCGAAATCTGCAAGGAGCACGATCTCTGGCTGCTGTCGGACGAGGTCTACTGGACGCTCGGCGGCGGCGAGCACATCTCGCCGCGCTCGTTGTCCGGCATGGCCGAGCGCACGCTGGTCATCAACTCCATGTCGAAGAGCCACGGCATGACCGGCTGGCGCATGGGCTGGCTGACCGGGCCGAAAGCGATGATCGCGCTGATGACCGACCTCAATCTGGTCACGACCTACGGCCTGCCAGCCTTCATCTCCATCGCTTGCGCCGAGGCGCTTGAAAACCACTATGGCGTGAAGGATATCGCCGAGCGTTACGCCGCGCGGCGCACGATCTTCCTCGATGCCATACGCGGAGCCAACGAAGTCACCGTGCGCGGCTCCGAAGGCGGCATGTACATAATGCTCGATGTCTCCGCGGTCGAACCCGACGACGAGAAATTCGCCTGGGCGCTGCTCGACAAGGAAAAGGTCGGCGTGATGCCCGGATCGAGCTTCGGCGAGGCCGCCGCCGGGCACATCCGCATCAGCCTCTGCCAGCCCGAACCCGTCCTCAAGGAAGCAGCGCTTCGCGTTCGCCGTTTCGCTTCCAACTATCGCCGCGAGGCCGCATGACCAAGACCATCCCGGCCAAAGCCCGCGCGGTAATCATCGGCGGCGGCGTCTCCGGCTGCTCGGTCGCCTACCACCTGGCCAAGCTCGGCTGGACCGACATCGTGCTCTTGGAGCGCAAGCAGCTCACCTCAGGCACCACCTGGCATGCGGCCGGGCTGATCGGCCAGTTGCGCGGCTCCCAGAACATGACGCGACTGGCGAAATATTCGGCCGATCTCTACGTCAAGCTTGAAGCCGAGACCGATGTCGGCACCGGCATGCGCCAGGTCGGCTCGATCACTGTCGCGCTGACCGAGGAGCGCAAGCACGAGATCTATAGGCAGGCTTCACTCGCCCGCGCCTTCGATGTCGACGTGCGCGAGATTTCGCCGCGCGAGGTCAAGGAGATGTACCCGCATCTCAACGTCTCGGATGTGGTTGGCGCCGTGCATTTGCCGCTCGACGGCCAGTGCGATCCCGCCAACATCGCGATGGCGCTGGCCAAGGGCGCGCGCCAGCGCGGTGCTTCCATCATCGAGAACGTCAAGGTCACAAAGGTTCATACGAAGAACGGCCGCGTCTCCGGCGTCTCCTGGGCGCAGGGTGAGGAGCAAGGCACGATCGAGACCGACATCGTGGTCAACTGCGCCGGCATGTGGGCGCGCGAGTTGGGTCGGCAGAACGGCGTTACGATCCCGCTGCATGCCTGCGAGCATTTCTATCTCGTCACCGAGCCGATCCCCGGCCTCTCCCGCCTGCCGGTGCTGCGCGTGCCGGACGAGTGCGCCTACTACAAGGAGGACGCCGGCAAGATGATGCTCGGCGCCTTCGAGCCGGTGGCAAAGCCCTGGGGCATGGACGGCATCCGCGAGGATTTCTGCTTCGACCAGTTGCCCGAGGACATGGACCATTTCGAGCCCATCCTCGAAATGGGCGTCAACCGCATGCCGATGCTGGGCACCGCCGGCATCCATACCTTCTTCAACGGCCCGGAGAGTTTCACGCCGGACGACCGCTATTATCTCGGCGAGGCGCCGGAGCTTTCCGGCTACTGGATGGCGGCGGGCTACAACTCGATCGGCATCGTCTCCTCCGGCGGCGCCGGCATGGCGCTGGCGCAATGGATCAATGACGGCGAGGCGCCCTTCGACCTGTGGGAGGTCGATATCCGCCGCGCCCAGCCTTTCCAGAAGAACCGCCGCTACCTCAAGGAGCGCGTCTCCGAAACGCTCGGCCTGCTCTATGCCGACCATTTCCCCTATCGCCAGATGGCGACCTCGCGCGGCGTGCGCCGCTCGCCCTTGCACGAGCACCTGAAGGCGCGCGGCGCCGTCTTCGGCGAGGTGGCGGGCTGGGAGCGCGCCAACTGGTTCGCGCGCGAAGGCCAGGAGCGCGAATACCGCTATTCCTGGAAGCGGCAGAACTGGTTCGACAACCAGCGCGAGGAACATCTCGCGGTGCGCAACGGCGTCGGCCTGTTCGACATGACTTCCTTCGGCAAGATCCGCGTCGAGGGTCGCGATGCCTGCGCCTTCCTGCAACGGCTCTGCGCCAACGACATGGACGTGGCGCCGGGCAAGATCGTCTACACGCAGATGCTCAACCAGCGCGGCGGCATCGAGAGCGACCTCACCGTGACGCGGCTTTCGGATACGGCCTATTTCCTGGTCGTGCCGGGCGCCACGCTGCAGCGCGACTTCGCCTGGCTGAGAAAGCATGTCGCCGACGAGTTCGTCGTCATCACCGACGTCACCGCCGCCGAAGCCGTGATCTGCGTCATGGGTCCGGAGGCGCGAAAACTGATCCAGAAGGTCAGCCCGAACGATTTTTCCAACGAGACCAATCCGTTCGGCACTTTCCAGGAGATCGAGATCGGGATGGGTCTCGCCCGCGCCCACCGGGTCACCTATGTCGGCGAGCTTGGCTGGGAATTCTATGTCTCGACCGAGCAGGCGGCCCATGTCTTCGAGGCGATCACCGAAGCCGGCGCCGATGTCGGCCTGAAACTCTGCGGCCTGCACACGCTTGATTCCTGCCGCATCGAAAAGGCCTTCCGGCATTTCGGCCACGACATCACCGACGAGGACAATGTTCTGGAGGCGGGCCTCGGCTTTGCGGTGAAGACGAGCAAATCCGGCTTCATCGGCCGCGACGCTGTGCTCAGGAAGAAGGAAGCCGGTCTGTCACGCCGGCTGGTGCAGTTTCGTCTGAAGGACCCGCAGCCGCTCCTCTTCCACAACGAGGCCATCCTACGCGACGGCAAGATCGTCGGCCCGATCACATCAGGCAATTACGGCCACCATCTCGGCGGCGCGATCGGGCTTGGCTATGTGCCCTGCCAGGACGAGAGCGAGGCGGATGTGCTGGGCTCATCCTATGAGGTGGAGATCGCCGGCGAGCGTTTCACGGCGGAAGCCTCGCTGAAGCCGATGTATGATCCGAAGGCGGAACGGGTGAGGATGTAGCCTTTCCTCTCGCGGCTTCGGGGCAGGATTGCCCGCAGGCGTGACCAAGAGTCGCTATTACTTGTCCGGCATCGTTGACGGATCGCGAGCACCATGTCGAATACCGACAATCACAATTTCGGCGGCGGAAGGCTCATAGTAGATCAGATAGGATAAGGCCGCACGACAATCCGGCGCATCGGCCTTTCGTCTGTGGCAACGCCGGCCTGGGGATGTTCAAGCAATAGATTGATGACTGCGTGGAGTCTGGCTTGGATCCGCTCCGCCCCTTTGGGTGACTGCAACGCGATATTGCCGAGAACCTCGTCTAACTCGGCTAACGCCGCCGGCGTGTAACGAAGCTTCACAGGCCGTGCTTCGCCCAAACAGCGCGGACTTCCTCGTCGGTTGCAAATTCACCACGCGCAGCCTGCGCTCGGGACATTGCGAGCGAGGCTTTTTCCTCTCGGCTCAGTTGGTGAATAGGTTCGTCCCCCACATCACCCGCGAGGCGCAAGAGGACACGTGCGTACTCGTCCTGCAATTCAGGAGGCAAGGTGCGAACACGTTGGACTGCATGCTCGAAAAGCTTGGTCATGCCCTTATTATGCACTTCATTTCCGCATAAAAAAAGGCGTTCGCCACAATCCCGCAGGATAGCTGAAGGCCCCCTAAAACCGCTCAAGCGTCCTGCGGACTTTGACCAGAAACCCCGCCCTGCTCTTCGGCGTCGAGGCATCCATCAAGTAGTGCGCCAGGAAAAACGTCTTGCAGCGCGTGGCGCATAGCGCCCGCATGCCGCGTAAAATCGTCTTGCGTCCCGGCTGGCCGACGACCACGCTCCACCAGGTCGGCGCGCCGCAGGTGGTGATGACGCCGACCTTGGTGACGTGCCGCATCAGCGACGTGATCCGCCCCTTGCCGGCTGGTAGCTTGAAGGCGATGTCGGTCGCCCACACGCGGTCGAACCAGCCCTTCAGCATCGCCGGCAACCCGTACCACCAGGTCGGATAGATGAAGAGGATCGCCTGCGCCCATTGCAGATGTTCGAAATGCGGCGTCAGCGCAGGATCTTCCGGCGCGCGATCATTGTAGAAGCGCCGCTCCTCGCAACTCATCACAGGGTCGAAATTCTCGGCGTAGAGGTCGAGCAGCCGCACGTCCCAGCCCCGTCCTTTCAGCACCTCGATCGCCAGGTCGCGGATCGCCGCGCAATAGCTTTCCGGCACCGGATGGCAATAGACCACCAGCACGCGCATCAGAACGCGTCCATCGTGGCCGCGACCTTCGCCATGAAGACTTTGCGCGTCTCGTCGGTGGATAGGTTCATCGAATAATGCGCGAGATAGGAGACGGGAGCGCCTGGCTTGATGGTCGCCCGCAGCATGCGCTTGACGATCTTGCGCGGCGGGTCGCCCATCAGCATGGCGCGAAAGCGGCTGCCGCCATAGGTGGTGATGACTGCGAGCTTGCGGATGTTGTGCAGCGTCGGCCGCACCTTGCCGTCGACCAGCTTGAACGACACGCCGGGCAGAAAGACGCGGTCGAAAAAACCTTTCAGGATTGCCGGATAGCCATAGTTCCAGACCGGAAACGACAGCACCAGCGCTTCGGCATTCTTCAGCCTTTCGACATAGCCGGCGACCGCGTCGTCCGGCCCGCGCGGGTCGTGATAGCCGAGCCGCTCGGCGCGTGTCAGCCTTGGGTCGAAATTCTCGGCATAGAGGTCGCAGTCGTCGACCGCATGCCCCGCCGCGGCGAGCCGCTCGACGATCGTCTTGTGCAGGCCGGCGTTGAAGCTGGTCTCCACCGGATGAGAGTAAAGCACGAGGATTTTCATCACCCCGCCTTCTGCAATCCCTTGAACAGGAACGTGCGGCCGGAGCGATAATCATAGTCCGGGTTTTCCCAGGCGATCATCTTGCCGGGATTGAGCAGCCCTTGCGGATCGGTCTCGCGCTTGAAGGCAAGCTGGATCTCGTCGGTCTGCTTCATGCCGCCTTCTTCCAGCGTGTAGCGGTGCGGGTTGAAGATCGGGCAGCCATTCTCCTCATGCAGGCGGATGATTTCGTTGAGCCGCGCCTCGGTGGTGAACTTGACCAGCGGCAGGCCGAAGCAGGTGATGTTGCCGTCGAGCCGCACGAATTCGAGATGCGAGAACACCTCGCCCGGGAACATCGCGTCCATCTTCTCGACCAGCGCCAGTTGGTTGGGGAACGGATAGAGCGACTGCAGATAGGTGATCGACGGGTCGACGCGCAGTGCCCTCAGCGTCGTGTGGTTCCAGGCAAGCTCATAGGCCGGCGGCAGGCCCTTCTTGTCCTCGTCCGTCGCGGTCGCCGCATTGAAGATGACCTCGCCTCCGGCGCGCCGGGTGAAGGCCAGGAAGGCGTCGAGCCCGTGCTTCGCGACCATGACGACGCAGATGCTTTGCCCCTCGCGCAGGAATTTCTGGTGCCGCTTGAAATAGAGCTGCGGCACAGGTGCGGCGATCGGCGTGATCAGCTTGGTCAGGATGCCGTCCTGGCAGGCCAGCGCGTTGCCGTAGCGGGCTGCACCCATGAATTTGTCGAAGCCGACGATAACGTCGATCCAATCATAGGCGGCGGTCAGCGGCATCTCGACCTCGGTGATGATGCCGTTGGTGCCGTAGGCATGGGTCACCTTGTGCAGATCTTCGCCGGTGAGTTCGAGCGCCTTGGGCTCGGCCTCCATGGTGACGACGCGTAGGCGCAGCACATTGCCGAAATCGCGCAAGCCGCCGAAATTGATCGAGCCGACGCCGCCCGAACCGCCAGCGATGAAGCCGCCGATCGAGGCGGTGTTGTAGGTCGAGGGCGAGAGCCTCAGCTCCTGTCCGGAATGCGCCCGCGTCGCCTTGTCGATGTCGGCCAGCACCGCGCCCGGCCCGGTCACCACCCGCCCCGGCGCGATCGTCTTGATCTCGTTCATCTCGGCGAGGTTCAGCACCACGCCGCCCGACAGCGGCATCGCCTGCCCATAATTGCCGGTGCCGCTGCCGCGCGGCGTCACCGGAACGCCGTGCCTGTGGCATGCGGCAAGCGCGCGGATGACTTCATCTTCGTTCTTCGGCGTGACGATCAGGTCGCCTTTGATGTGATCGAGTTGCGCCTTCAGCACCGGGCTGTACCAGTAGAAGTCGCGGCTCTTCTGCTGGACGATGGCCGGATGGTCGTCGAGCTTGATCCCATCGAGATCGCGCTTCAGCGCTGCGATATCCATCATCACACCATCAGTTCGTCGAGTTCGGCATAGTCGGGCAATTGGCGTTCGATCGCCCTGCCGTCGCGCACCACGATGCGATCCGATTCGGGCCGCGACAGCAATTCGGTCCAGCTGCGCCCCCTGAAGACGATGAAATCGGCTGAGCCGCCGACGGCAAGCGTACCGGCGCCGTCGAGCCGCATCACCTCGGCCGGCGTTGCCGCCACCGCCTTCGGCCAGTCGCCTACCGGATGGTCGAAATGCAGGATGCGCGTCGCCATGCGGTAGACCTCCAGCATATCGAGATCGCCATAGGCGTAGAAGGGATCGCGCGTGTTGTCGGAAGCAACCGCCACCTTGATGCCGCGCGCCTTCATCTCGTGCAGCAGCGTCACGCCGCGCCAGCGCGGGGTGGTGTGATCGCTGCGGCGGTCCTGCAGATAGAGATTGCACATCGGCAGCGACACCACGGCAAGCCGCGCCTTCGCCATCTTGTCCAGCGTGTCGAGCACCTCGAGGTCCGGCTGGCGCGCCAACGAGCAGCAATGGCCGACCAGGATGTTGCCCTCGAAACCGTTCCACAGCGACGCCTCGCCGATCTTCTTCAGCGAGATGGCCGCGACATCGTCGGTCTCGTCGGCATGGAAATCGAGATCGAGCCCATGCTCGATCGCCTGGGCGAACACCTTGTCGAGCAGTTCCTCGAGATCGGGTACCATATAGGTGACGACGCCGAGCACGCCCTTGGCCGCGGCGACGCGCTTCGCCAACCGTTCGAACCAGGCTTTGTCGCGCACGCCTTCGATGCCGAGCAGGCAGGCCGCCTGCAGCTCGATGCGCCCGCGCCATTTTTCCCGCATCGTTTCGAACACCGGCCAGGAGATCTCCTCCTGCGGCGGCACGCTGTCGAGATGCGTGCGCATAGCCTTGGTGCCGTGCGCGTAGGCCGAGCGCAGCGAGAAGTCCATGCGGCGCGCGACATCCTCGGCGCTCCAGCGCGTGGTGCGGTCGGCGCCGGTGGCATTGAGTGCGCCCATGAAAGTGCCGTCCGGATTGGGCTTTCGCGGCCAGATATGGCCCTTGTCGATATGGGTATGGCAGTCGACGAAGCACGGCATCACGATGCGGCCGGCAAGGTCGATCGCGCCGGGGTGCGCCTCTGCCTGGTCGTGCGCGGCAAGATCGGCGATCTTGCCGTTGGTGATGGTAATGTTGGCAAGCGCAAACCCGTCCGAGTCGAAAGCGGCGGCAAGACCCGGCGTGAGCGATCGATGAAGCCGAACGTTAGCCAGGCAATAAGAACCAGAGGTTGGTATCAAGGCCTCGCCCCCGCTGTCTTATGCAGAACTGGTCCCCAAATGGGCGCCTCACTATTCTCAATCGCATCGCGCACCTTACCGCTCCTGTTTCAGCGCACTCTCGTGCCAGCGGCGCAGGATGAGATGCGACACCAGCGACAGCACCAGGAAGATAAGGATGCCGGTGAGCGAGATCAGGATCAGCGCCGCGAACAGGCGCGGCGCGTTAAGCCGGTAGCCGGCCTCGATGATGCGGGACGCGAGCCCCGATGACTGCCCCTGCGCGCCGGCGACGAATTCCGCCACCACCGCGCCGATCAGCGACAGGCCGCCGGCGATCTTCAGCCCGCCGAGGAAATAGGGCATCGCCGCCGGCAGCCGCAGATAGCGCAATTGCTGCCAGCGCGTCGCGCCGTTGAGCTTGAACAGGTCCCGCAGGTTCCGATCGACCGAGTTCAGGCCGAGCGTGGTGTTGGAGAGGATCGGAAAGAAGGCGACGATCCAGGCGCAGAGCAGCAGTTTGACGGTCTGGTTGTCCACATAGATGTTGATCAAAGGGAAGATGGCGACGATTGGCGTCACCTGCAGCACGATGGCGAAGGGGAAGAACGACATCTCCACCCATTTCGATTGCGCGAACAGCACCGCCAGTCCGACGCCACCGATCACAGCGAGAGCCAAGCTGAAAAAGGTGATCCTGAGCGTCACCAGCAGTGAGGAGAACAACAGCCCCGCATCGTTGTGCAGCGTCTGCAGCACCACGCCCGGCCGCGGCAGGATATATTGCGGGATCTCGTTCCAGACGCAGATGCGGTCCCACACCACGATCGCCAGCACCATGATCGCCAGCGGCAGCACCCATTTGCCGATGCGCTCCAGCCGCTCCTGGCGGGCGCGGCGCGCCTCTTCCGGATCGAGCGTCAGGACATTGTCTTCAGTGGCCGTCATTTTGCGATCCGGCGGTTGAGTTGATGGCGTCGACCAGCACGCCCGAGGCCTGCCGGCAAAGCGCAGCATAGCCCGGCGAGGTGCGGAACGCCTCGTCACGCGGATAGGGCGCGTTGATGGGGAGTTCGCCGAAAACGCGGCCCGGCCGCGCGGCCATGACGACGACGCGGCTGGACAGGAACACGCTTTCGAACACACTGTGGGTGACGAAGACGACGGTGAAGCGCTCGTCCTGCCAAAGCTCCAGAAGATCGTTGTTGAGCTTGAAGCGGGTGATCTCGTCGAGCGCCGCGAAAGGCTCGTCCATCAGAAGGATGCGCGGCTTGGTCACCATGGCCCGCGCGATCGAGACGCGCATCTTCATGCCGCCGGAAAGCTCGCGCGGCACGGCGTTCTCGAAGCCGGTGAGATGGACGCGCGACAGCATCTCCATCACCGCCGGTTCCGCCTTGGCGCGCGACACGCCCTTCAGCCTCAGCGGCAGCCAGACATTGTCGAAGACGCTGGCCCAAGGCAGCAGCGTCGGCTCCTGGAAGACGAAACCGATGTTCGAGCGGTCGATCGAGCCGCGCCAGTCGAGCTGGCCGGAGGTCGGCGTCGAGAGACCCGCGATCAATCTGAGCGCGGTCGACTTGCCGCAGCCCGAGGGGCCGAGCAGGCTCAGGAAATCGCCTTCGCGGATCGCCAGGTCGACCTTGCTCAGCGCCATCACGCCGTTGGAAAAGACCTTGCCGACATTGCGCAATGCCAGCAGCATCGGAGCCTCCCCCGATGCCCCCGGCGTCTCAGCCACTTTCTCCTGGATCATCTCAGGCCGGCCGCCTTACTTCTTCAGCTCCAGCCCGACACCCTTGTTGATGAAGGCCAGCGTGTAAGCCTTCTTGATGTCAAGGCCCGGCTGCGCGACCTTGGCCTTGACCATCTTGTCGTAAAAACTCTGGATGCGGGCTTCGGTCATCGCGCCGATGCCGAGCTTTTCCGAATCGCCCGAATCGACAACGCCGAACTTCTTCATCTGCTCGATCGAGAAGGCGATCTGCTCATCCGTCATGTCCGGATTGTCCTTCTTGATCATCTCGTTGGCGGCCTTGTTGTCGCCATAGAGGTATTTGTACCAGCCCTTGGCCGAGCCATCGACGAAGCATTGGACCACCTCCGGCCGCTTGTCGATCGTATCCTGCATCACCTCGATGGTGGTCGCATACGTATCCCAGCCATAGTCGGCGAGCAGGAACTGGTTCGGCGTGAAGCCGCCCTGCTTCTGCACGGCAAACGGCTCGGACGTCACATAGCCCTGCTGGATCGACTTCTTGTTGGCGATGAAGGGCGCCGGATTGAATGTGTAGGGCACGCGCTTGGCGGCATCGAAACCGAGATCGGTGACCATCCACTGGAAGAAGGTCTGCGCGCCTTCGTCGCCCATGATGTACTGGTCGGCGTTCTTGAGGTCCTCCCACTTGTCCAGCCCCTCTCCCGGATGGGACATGATGACCTGCGGATCCTTCTGGAAGTCGGACGCGACGACACGCATCGGAATGCCCTGCTGCACGGCGTCGAAGGCCGAAAGCAAATTGCCGCCCATATAGAAATCGATCTTGCCGGCTAGCAGCATCGGCCGGCCGCTGACCTGCGGGCCGCCCTGCATGATGGTGACATCAAGGCCGCAGGCGGCATAGGTGCCGTCGGCGATCGCCTGGTAGTAGCCGCCATGCTCCGGCTCGGCCAGCCAGTTGGTGCCGAACGTCACCTTTTCGTTTGCGGCCGCACCCAGCGTGCCCGCCGCCAGCAGGGCGACGGCGCCCGCCAGGATCTTTCCTTGTCCGATCATAAACTCACCCTCTCTTGGCTCCGGCGCGCAACGCGCTGGGCTCGACACCATTGATTCAAGAAGCAAGACACATGCCACCGCCAGGGCCGCCTGCTCGTGCGGCAGTCGTTGCCGAGACCGGACGGGTCATGCCGTACGCGAGGCATCGTGCCTATTTTTTGGACGCCTGTCCATAATCGCTCCTGGCGGCGTCCACGGCATCTTGAATGTTTCATGAATCCGCCACTAGGCTGTCGGCCGACAGGAGAATGCCATGCTCAAATACCTCGCCCCCAAGTCGATCAAGCCGCCTTTCGCCCGCTACAGCCACGGCGTCGAAATACCGGCCGGAAAGCGCCTGGTGCTCTGCTCGGGTCAATTGGGAATCGGCCCCGACGATGCCGTGCCGGAGGACGCCGGCGCGCAGGCCGAGCTCTGCTTCAAGAACATCGCCGCGATTCTGAGCGAGGCCGGGCTGACCTTGAACGACATCGTGCGCATCAACGCCTTCGTCATCGGCCGCGAGCACCTGCAGGCCTATATGGATGTCCGCAACCGGCTCTTTTCCGATCCGGCGCCGGCCTCCACGCTGATGATCGTCTCCGGCTTCGCCCGCCCGGAATTCAAGGTCGAGGTCGAAGTTCTGGCAGCGGGCTAGCTGTTTCAGGGGATAGGCTCTAGACCTTCAGGCCGGACAGCAGACCAATCGGGAGACGAAACGTGACGACAAGACGCGTGTGGTGGGGCGATTACCGGACGACCGAATACGCCTCGATCGACGCCGAAGCGACCATCGCCGTGCTGCCGGTGGCGGCGATCGAGCAGCATGGCCCTCACCTTCCGGTCTCGACCGACACCTCGATCATGATGGGCATGCTGGAGACGGTGATCGCGCGCCTGCCCGACGATCTCGACATCCGCATCCTACCCGTGCAGGCGGTCGGCAAGTCGAACGAGCATCTGCATGCGCCGGGAACGCTCACCTTGCCCGCCACCACCTTGGTCGACGCCTGGACCGAACTCGGCCTGTCGGTCGCCCGCGCCGGGGTGAGAAAGCTGATCGTCGTGAATTCGCATGGCGGCAATGAAGAGATCATGGGCATCATTTCGCGCGAATTGCGCGTGCGCGCCAAAATGCTGTCTGTGAAGACGAGCTGGCAGCGGTTCGGCCGCCCGGCCGGCATGTACACCGAGCTGGAGGATCGTCACGGCATCCATGGCGGCGATGTCGAGACATCGCTGATGCTGCACTTCCGGCCCGATCTCGTCGACATGAGCAAGGCGGAGAATTTCGTCTCCAATGTCGGGCGCGCCGAAAAGGAATTCGCCCTGCTGCGCCACACCGGCACGCATGCCTTCGCCTGGATCGCAAGCGACCTCAATCCGAACGGCGTGGTCGGCGACGCCTCTATCGCCACGGCCGAGAAGGGCCGGCTGACGGCGGAAATGCAGGCCGACGGTTTTATCAACCTGGTCAGGGATGTGCGCAAGGCGAAGCTTGCCGAGTGGCTGTCGTAGCGGCTGGTCCGCTTTGACTTAGGCGTCGATCCCCAGTTCGAAGGGTATCCCTTCGAACGCGTCGGCGCCGCGCCCGATCGCCTCGATCGCCGCGATCATGCGGCCGTCGCGCTCAAGCAGCGTGTCGGCGACGGCGATCAGCCGTGGATTGGGCGTAGCCGTCGGCGAGAGAAAGCGCAGCGTTCGGGCGAGCTCCATCTCGTCGCGCTTCGGCGCTAGCGCCGCGGCGATGATGTAGGCCGACGCCGTCGAGCGGCTGACGCCGGCATAGCAATGCACCACCAGCGGCTTTACCCGATCCCAGCGATAGGCGAAATCGAGCAAGGCCCGCACATGCTCCTCGCCGGGCATCGTCATGCCTTCCTGCGCGACAGCGATGTCGTGCATGACCAGATGCAGGTGGTTTTCCGCCAGGATCGAGGCCGGGCGGACCACGTCGGTGCCTGCGGCGAGCAGCGACAACAACCGCTGCGCACCGGTCCTTGCCACGGCCTCGTCGACCTTCGACAGCGAACAGACGTGGATCATTGCCCGAACTCCTTTGGCGCATCCTTGCGCCGCGCGACCGACGTGGCAAGGGCGCCTTCGAGGCGTTGCCATTGCGCTTCATCGCCCGGCAAACCGACACGCAGCACTTGGGGCCGCTCGGCAAAATGGCGGACCAACACGCCGCTCGAGCCAAGTGCCGAAAAAAGGCCTGCGGCCCCGGGAAACGACAGATAGCGGAACAGGCTGGTGCCGCCGGCGACCGGAACATCGAATCGGCCAAGCAGCGCGTCGAGACGCCCGGCATCCTGCGCCAGGCGTTGCCGCATACCGGCCTGCCACGCCGCATCCGACAAGGCGCGGATGCCATATTCGAGCGCCGGGCCGGCGACTGCCCAGGGCCCGAGCTGCGCATCCAGCCGCTCGGCCGTCAGCGGATCCGCCAATGCAAAGCCGAGTCTCACACCGGCGAGGCCGAAAAACTTGCCGAACGAGCGCAGCACGACGATGCCCCCCTGCCCGACATCGCCGGCCAGGCTTTGCTCGATCGGGCCGACATCCATGAAAGCTTCGTCGACGACCAGCAGCCCGCCCTTTGCGCGAAGTCGCGCCGCAAGGTCGAGCAGACGGGCCTTTTCGATCACCCGCCCGTCCGGATTGTTGGGATTGACCAGCACCGCAAGGTCCGCCTCGGCCAGCGCGTCGAAATCGCTGACCTCCGCGACCGCATGGCCGGCGATAGCCGCGGCCCGGGCATGTTCGGCATAGGTTGGGCCGAGCACCAGCGCCTTGCCTGGCCGCAGCAGCGAAGCGACGCGCGGCAGGAGAATCTGCGTGCCGGGCGCCGCCGCCACATGCGCCGCCGACGGCGCACCATAGGCCCTGGCCGCAATTTCGGCCAATTCGCGCAGTTGTCCTGCCTCCGGCAATCGGGACAGCGCTGTGGCGGGCAGGTCCAAAAGCGGATAGGAGTGCGGATTGATACCTGTCGAGAGGTCCACGAAAGGTTTTGGCGCATGAGGAAAAAGCGCGTTTGCCCGGCCAAGGCTGCCGCCATGATCAACCGCTGCAATCGCTCCGCTTAGAAGTTTCATGTCCGTCCTGATCGCTTTCCTGTCACTCGCCATCGAACGCGCCCTCGGCTACCCGGACTGGCTGTTCAGCGCCATCGGCCATCCGGTCACCTGGATCGGCAGGCTGATATCCTTTCTCGATCGCCGGCTCAACCACGCTACGGATTCCGACGAATTGCGTCGCCGCCGCGGCGTCCAGGCCTTGCTCGTCATTCTGCTGGTGCCCGGCCTGATCGGCCTGGCGCTGCATGTCCTGCTCTGGATGATGTTCCCCACGGGCCTCGTCATCGCCGCCATCCTCGGTTCCTCGCTGCTGTCGCAGAAGAGCCTCGGGGAGCATGTCGAGGACGTCGCCGATGCGTTGGAGACCGGCGGCCTGACCCTCGGCCGCATCGCCGTATCGCGCATTGTCGGCCGCGATCCGGAAAAGCTCGACAAGGGCGGTGTCGCGCGTGCCGCGATCGAAAGCCTGGCCGAGAATTTTTCGGACGGCATTGTTGCGCCCGCCTTCTGGACCGGCATCGGCGGACTGGGCGGAGGTGCTGCCTACAAGGCCGCCAACACCGCCGATTCGATCATCGGCCACCGCACGCCGAAATACGAAGCCTTCGGCCGTGCGGCCGCCCGCTTCGACGATCTCATCAACCTGCCCGCATCGCGGCTCACCGGCCTGCTGATCGTGCTGGCGGCATTTCTCGTCCCGGGCGCCGATCCGCATGGCGCCTGGCAGGTGATGCGGCGCGACGCCAGGAAGCATCGTTCGCCCAATGCCGGCTGGCCGGAAGCTGCGATGGCCGGCGCGCTGGGCCTGTCTCTCGCCGGACCGCGCAGCTATGGCGGCGAAGTCGTCGAGGATGCCTTCATGGGCGAAGGCGGCCGCCGCGAGGCCGAAAGCACCGACATCCGCCAGGCGCTCAAGCTCTATCGCGTAGCCGACTGGCTGCTGCTCGGCCTGTTCGCGGTCGTCTCGGCGATCGTGATCTATCTGACCATCTTGGTCAGCGGCTGAGGCGCCTCAAAATTCAATTCCCTGCTGCGCCTTCACGCCGGCGGAGAAATGGTGCTTGGTCAGCCCCATTTCGGTGACGAGGTCGGCTGCCTCGACAAGCAGCGGCTTGGCGTTGCGGCCGGTGACGATCACATGCAGGTCGCCCCGGCGCGCCTTCAGCGCCGCGACCACCTTTTCCAGATCGAGATAATCGTAGCGCAGCGCGATGTTGAGCTCGTCGAGCACCACGAGGCTCATCGAGGGATCGGCCATCAGCTCCAACGCCTTGGCCCAGGCAGCTTCGGCGGCGGCGATGTCGCGCTTCAGGTCCTGCGTCTCCCAGGTAAAACCCTCGCCCATCGCATGCCACACGACTCGGTCGCCGAAGGCCGCGAAAGCATCCTTCTCGCCGGTATGCCATTTGCCTTTGATGAACTGCACGACGCCGACGCGCTTGCCATAGCCTAGTATTCTTAACGCCAGGCCGAAGGCAGCCGTGGTTTTGCCCTTGCCCGGCCCGGTGTTGACGATCAGCAGCCCCTTTTCAACCGTCTTGCCGGCCACTTCGGCATCCTGCACCGCCTTGCGCTTGGCCATCTTGGCGCGGTGGCGCTCGGCGTCCTTGTCGTCAATGGTCTTGTCTTCGATTTCGGCCATGTCACTTCACCTTGAGTGGCAATCCCGCCACCATCATGAGAACGCTGTCGGCAGCGGCCGCCACCTGCTGGTTGAGCCGGCCCGCGGCGTCGCGAAACCGGCGCGCCAGCGCGTTGTCAGGCACGATGCCGAGCCCGACTTCGTTGGAGACCACGAACCACGGCCCGCGCGGCCGCGACAGAGCATCCTTGAGCCGCCGGCATTCGGCCTCGACGTCATGTTCGGCCAGCATGTGGTTGGTGAGCCATAATGTCAGGCAATCGATCAGCACAGGTTGGTGGGTCGGCAAAGCCTCGATGGCGCCCACGAGATCGAGCGGCGCATCGACGGTGACCCAGCCTTCGCCGCGCCGCGACCGATGCAGCGCGATGCGCTCGCGCATCTCGTCGTCATAGGCCTGCGCGGTGGCGATGTAGGTCCAGGGCGACGGGTTAGCGGTCGTCAGGCCCTCGGCATGCGAGCTCTTGCCCGAACGGGCACCGCCCAGGATGAAGGTCAGCTTCCCATCGGAAGCTCTATTGCCGCTCGCGGCTGTCGCGCCGGTCATTCCTGCCTTCCAGGTTGGAATCGTGTCGCGGCCCAGAGGCCGACGGTGCGCGAACCTTAGGCAGAAGCGCAACCACCGGCAAACCCAATTCCGCCACCGCCCGGCGCGATTGCGGCACGACTTGCGGTGCTACGAGCCGGCAATCCGCGCCGCGACCAGCTGCTGCAGCCGCCACAAATGCGTATCGTGGATGCCGCGCTGCTCGAGATTCTTCACAGTGTTGTAGAGATAGTCGGCGCCCGAGCCCCAATGGCCGCAGGAGGTCGCCAGCCTTTCGACAACCGCTTCCTCGCTTAATGGACCGGCATAGGTGGTGCCCTGGCGGTTGATGACGAAGGCCAGCGCCCGCAGCGGGCCGCCATCGCTCGTCATATCGAGTAGGCGCGGATGATAGCTGGTCGGCTTCAGTGTCACCTCTCGCCGCAGGATCTTGTCGAGTTGCTCGCGCCTGTCGCCGTCGCCGAGCCGAAAGGCGACGCCCTTGCATTGTCCGCCACGGTCAAGCGCCATCATCAGGCCCGGACTTTCCTTGGTGCCGCGCCAACGCGTCATGTTCATGCAAAAGGATCTGTGCCAGCCGCGCAGCAGCGCCACACGCTCCTCGACATGCTCGATCTCGGGCTTCCAGATCAGAGAGCCGTAGCCAAACAGCCAGAGCGGTTCGTTGGCCAGGAGTTGAGCCTCCAGCTCACGCGTCATCGCCGCATAGTCGCTGTCATCCAGATGCGCCGCATCGGGATCCGGTCCCGCATCCTCGACCGCGCGGAAGCAGCGAGCGACCAGTTCCTCGGTAAGCGACATGGTTCTTGGCAGCATGCGCGCGACCTTAAGGTTCCTGCGCGAACGAAACTATGCGGCCGCCTCGCGGTTGACAACTCCTTGGCCCGGGTGTCGGCTGCTGGCAGCCACGGAGTAGCCGATGCAGCCCGATCCGAGCGAGCGCGCCCCCTACAACGGCCTGACCACCCTCCAGCCGACCTTGCCGTCCGCCGCCTATTGGGACGCCGACGAGTATCGGCACGATCTGGAGGCGATCTGGTATCGAAACTGGCTGATGGTCTGCCGCGAGGCCGATATCGCCGAGCCCCTCTCCTTCCGAACGTTCCGCATCGGCAGCCAGGAGATGGTCGTGCTGCGTGACGAGACTGGCGCCTTGCGCGCCTTCCACAACACCTGCCGGCATCGCGGCTCGCAGCTTTGCCAGGAGAGCGCCGGGCGGCTGAAAGCCAGGCTGCTCACCTGCCCCTATCACGCCTGGTCCTATTCGCTGGGCGGCGATCTCGTGCGCGTGCCGTCGAAATCGCTGCCCGAGGGCTTCGACAAGGCCGATTATCCGCTCTACCGCGTGGCGCTCTCGGTGTGGCGCGGTTTCGTCTTCATCAACCTCGCCGAGCATCCCGACGGCTCGGCGGAAAGCGCCTTTGACCGCGCCTCCGGCGATCTTTCCAACTGGCCGCTGGAAGGCCTCGTCACCGGCCACCGACTCACCAAAGTGATGAACTGCAATTGGAAGGTCTTCTGGGAGAACTTCAACGAATGCCTGCACTGCCCGGGCGTGCATAAGGATTTGTCGCGACTGGTGCCGATCTACGGGCGCGGGCTGATGGCCAGGCATGACGATCCCGAATGGGCGCGCCACGCCGACAATGACGCGCCGGAATTCTCCGGCCGGCTGCGCGCCGGCGCCGAAACCTGGTCGAAAGACGGCCATGTCCATGGCCCGGTCTTTTCCGGCCTGACGCCGGCCGAACGCGCCGCCGGCCAGACCTACGCCACCTCGCTGCCGTCGATGTTCATCGTCGGCCATATCGATTACATGCGCACCGTGCGGCTCGCACCGCTCGGCCCCGAGCAGACCGAGCTCACTGCCGAATGGCTGTTCGCGCCGGAAGCGTTGGCTGAGACCGATGTCGACAACATCGTCGCCTTCGGCACCCAGGTGCTCGAAGAAGACGCCGCGATCTGCGAGATCAACCAGAAGGGGCTCCGCTCGATGCGTCATCAAGCCGGCGTGCTGATGCCGGAAGAATACGACCTGCACCGCTTCCACGATTGGGTGCGCGGCCGTCACGCGGCCTTTAGAACGCCTTCGGCAGGTAGCGCCAGGTGACGAAGCCGCAGAAGGCGGCCAGGATGCCGAGCGTGACGAACACCGAGCCCAGCCCGAAGAAGGCGAGCACCACCGAATAGACGAGCGGCGGCGTCAGCTCGGAGAAATCGAGATAGGTGCGGTAGACCGCCGCCATCTGCGCCTTCTCGTAAGCGCGTACTGAGCGCAAGAAGGCGGTCGAGCCGAGCGCGTCGAGCGCGATGGTGAAGAGCGCGCCGCAGAGCAGCAGCGCGCCCGTGAGCAACGGCGCCGCCTCGCCGATTCCGCCCGCGGCAAACAGCATGGCCGACATGGCGAAATAGGCGAAAGTCATGACCTTGCGCCCGCCAAAGCGCTTGCCGGCCCTGCCCCAGAAGATCGCCGCGAACAGGAGCGCGTTGCCGGCCGAAACCAGCAAGCCGCCGGCGAGCTCGCCCTGGCCGGTAATCACCATGAACAGCGGGCCGTAGACGAAGAACGTCGTCCAGAAACAGGAGCGGCCGAAGGCGATCAGCCAGGCAAGCCTGAGCCTTGGCTGTTTCACGAAGCGGCCGATATTGGCAAGTGGATTGGCGGGCCGCGACTTGCCGGGCCGGATCGACTGGTTATCGCTCAGCCGGTAGAACCAGAACAGGCAAAGCAGCGCGAACGCAAACACGACGACCGCGCCATGCGCGGCATAGATGCCGAAATGGGTGTAGAGGAAGATGCCGAGCGTCGGCCCGCCGGTCCAGGCGAACATCGACCACGCCATGCGCAGCGATTCTGCCTGCATGAAGTCGGTCTTGCGTATGTGATCCATGATGTAGAGGTTGAGCGTGATCGACAGCGCGCTCGCCCCCATGACGCGGCACAGCATGCCGGCAATCTGGCCGGGCAGCGAGTGGGTGATGAAGAAGGCGGAGCCGAGCGCCAGCAGCACGCAGCCGGCCGTGTAGACCCAGCGCCGCGCGAAGCGGCGAATGAGCACCGGCATGAACAGCGTGACCGAGAGGCCCATCAGGGACACGATCGTGTAGAGGACCGAGACGATCCGCTCATTGTGCAGGATCTCGTAGGCCTGGATCGGGATCACGCTGGAGATCGTGGCGCGGGCGAAGGATTCAACCGCATAGAGTGAGGCGAAGGTGCGCGCGTCCGCCGGCCGCAGGGCCGGAAGCCAGATCGGATGGCGCACATGGGTGGACATCGGCCCTCCGAAACGTGAATCCCGCGCCCGAATCTGGCCGGGCCAGCTGCCGGCCAGTAGCAGGAAACCGACTCCGAGGGGCCGAAAAGCGAAGCCTGCCAAAGGCTTTCCAGCTCTGGCCTAAAGCGAAATTTCATGGCTGCCATGAACCGCATTGATGGCCGCCTGCTTCTGTCGTCCACTTGAACCGTGATAGTCGTTTGGCAGGACTGAATCGGATCGAGATGATGAGCCTTCAAACGACGAGCGGCCCTGTTCAGGACGCGCCAAAGCACGGCCGCATCCAGGCCATCGACATCCTGCGCGGCATCGCGCTGATCGCGATGGCGAGCTACCACTTCACCTGGGACCTCGAAAACTTCGGCTACACCGCGCCCGCCCTCACCGCCTTCGGCTGGTGGAAATTCTACGCGCGCTGCATTGCCTCGACTTTCCTGTTTCTGGTCGGCGTCAGCCTCTTCCTCGCCCACGGCCGTCAGATCCGCTGGCCAGGCTTCTGGAGGCGCTTTGCCATGGTCGCCGTGGCGGCGATCGCCATTTCGACGGTGACTTATTTCGTTACCCCCGATGGTTTCATCTTCTTCGGCATCCTGCATGAGATTGCGCTGGCGAGCTTGCTCGGCCTCGCCTTTCTCAGGCTGCCCTGGCTGCTGACAGTGATCATTGCCGCGGCGGTCATTGCCGCCCCTTACTATCTGCGGTCGGAGTTCTTCGACCATCCGGCGCTGTGGTGGGTGGGCCTTTCCGCCACCAACCCGCGTTCCAACGACTACGTGCCGCTCTTCCCGTGGTTCGGCGCGGTGCTTGCGGGCATCGCCACGGTGAAGCTCGCTTCCGCATCGGGCTTGCTCGCCCGTCTGGGAAGGTGGCTGCCCGGCCGCTGGTCTAAGCCGCTGACCTTCATCGGCCGGCACAGCCTCGCCTTTTACCTCATCCACCAGCCGCTTCTGTTCGGCTCGGTGTGGCTGTTCTCGCAGGTCATGCCGGCAGTCCCTCAGGATCGGGAAGCCGGCTTCCTGCCGGCTTGCCAGGCGCAGTGCGAACAACAGCGGGACAGCAAGTTCTGTACGAGCTATTGTGGCTGCATGCTGGACACGCTGAAGGGCGAAGGGTCGCTCGACAAGCTCTACGCCAACGATCAGTCCAGCGTCTGGAAATCGCATCTGGCCGACATGGCGGAGACCTGCACCGCCGCGACGCAGGACCAGATGGAGGGAGGGCAGCAATGACGGGCATCACAAAGCCCAGACACGGGATCATTCCCTGGCCGCCGGTGATCTATGTCGTGGCGATTGCGGCGAGCATCGTCCTCGGCATGCTCTACCCGCTGCCCTGGATCGGCGACATCTTCGGCGATCTCATGTTCGGCGTCGGCTGGGTGACGCTATTCGGCGTCGCCATGCTCTGGATTACGGCCATCCGCGCCATGATGCGAGCGAAAACGACATTCGACCCCAATGCCGAGCCCGATCACCTGGTGACGTCAGGCCCCTTCGGCGTCACCCGCAACCCGATGTATCTCGCCAACACGCTGCTGCTGATCGGCGTCGCCCTCATCACCGGCATCGCCTGGTTCCTGCTCTTCGCCTTCCTGGCCGCCTTCGCCACGCAGAAGCTGGCGATCGAGAAGGAGGAAAAGATCCTGGCGGAGAAGTTCGGCAAGAAATACCGCGATTATGCAAAAAGGGTGCGGCGCTGGATTTGAGGCAGCGTCAGCAATGAAGATTGCTGGATGCAAGCAGGTCGCACACGTCCGCGACTGGTAAAAGCGACCGAGACGTCGTCATTCCAGGGCGGAGCAAGGAGCGAAGCGAGGCGCGCAGACCCTGGAATCCATTCCGTGACATTGACGCGTCGCCGCGGCGCAGAATTCTGCTCCGCCGCATGCCTCGGCGAAGGTAACGGAATGGATCCTCGGGTCTCCGCGCGTCGCTTCGCTCCCGCTCCGCCCGTGGATGACGAACTTCGGGAGGCTCCGGCTCATCTCGAACGTTCGCCCCAGTTGGTCTTCGTCTGTCAGCGGGCTACGTATTCACACCCAGCTCGGCCAGCCGCTCCACGCAGGACTCTTCGGCCTGGTCCAACTCGGCCAGCGTCTCTTCCAGGTCGCGCCGCTTCTGGCGCAGGTCCTCGCGCTTCTCCTCGATGCGCTTGATCATCAGCTTGAGCTGGCCGACCTCGCCGGGCGGCTCCTTGTACATCTGAATGATCTCGCGGATTTCGTTGATCGAGAAGCCGAGCCTTTTTCCCCGCATGATCTGGCGGATGAGATGCCGGTCCGACGGCCGAAACAGCCGCGTGCGGCCGCGCCTTACCGGCTGCACCAGCCCCTCGTCCTCGTAAAAACGCAATGTCCGCGTCGACACGTCGAACTCGCGCGTCAGCTCGGTGATCGTGTAATATTCCCGCATTCCCGCTCCCAAGCCCGGGCATCGCGCTTGAAGCGTCGCCCTTCCCTCCGATGATACCCATCCAGCGCCGGAATCGGCACGTGACCCCGCGGCAACCCTCGCACGGCACTTACGTAAAAGTCAATTAACGGCGCTTCATTGCTTTAGCGAATGCTGAACCACCAGGTAGCCAAGCCAAGGAAAGCAAAGAAGCCGACGACATCGGTGACGGTGGTGACGAAGACGGCGGAGGCCACGGCCGGATCGATCTTGAAACGGTCAAGCAGCAGGGGAATGAGAATCCCTGCCAAGGCGGCCGCGAACATGTTGATGATCATCGCCGCCGCGATGATGCCGCCCAGATTGGGATCGCGGAACCAGAAACCGGCGACCATGCCGATAAGCACGGCAAACACCACACCGTTGATGAAACCGACACCGACCTCGCGGCGGATGATGCGGGCGGCGTTGTAGATGTCGAGGTCCCTGGTCGCCAGCGCGCGCACGGTGACGGTCATGGTCTGCGAGCCGGCATTGCCGCCCATGCCGGCGACGATCGGCATCAGCACCGCCAGCGCCACCACATGCTCGATGGTGCGGTCGAACAGGCCGATGACCGAGGCGGCGAGGAAGGCGGTCACAAGGTTGACCAGCAGCCAGGGCACGCGCGAGCGCGAGGTGGCGAGCACCGTGTCGGACAATTCCTCGTCGCCGACGCCGCCCATGCGCAAAAGGTCCTCTTCCGCCTCTTCCTGGATGACGTCGACCACGTCGTCGATGGTCAGCACACCGACCAGCCGCCCGTTCTCGTCGACCACGGCGGCGGAGAGCAAATTGTACTGCTCGAACTCGCGTGCCGCCTCTTCCTGATCCATGGTGGCCGAGATCGCATGCAGTGTCTCATGCATGACGTCCTCGACCTTGACCGCGCGCTTGTTGCGCAGGATCTGGTCGAGATCGATGGCGCCGAGCAGCTTGAAGCTCGGGTCGATGACGAAGATCTGGCTGAAGCGCTCGGGCAGGTTCTTGTCCTCGCGCATGTAGTCGATGGTCTGGCCGATCGTCCAGAACGGCGGCACGGCGACGAACTCGGTCTGCATGCGCCGGCCGGCGGTCTCTTCTGGATAGTCAAGCGCGCGCCTGAGCCTGATGCGCTCGGTGAAAGGCAGTTGCGACAGGATCTCGTCCTGGTCTTCCTTCTCAAGGTCCTCGAGGATGTAGACGGCGTCGTCGGAATCGAGCTCCTGCACCGCCTGCGCGATCTGCGCGTTGGGCAGATTGTCGACGATGTCGAGGCGGATCGCCTCGTCGACTTCGGTCAGCGCCGAGAAGTCGAAATCGGAGCCGAGCAGTTCGACCAAAGCCCGGCGCTGTTCGGGATGAAGCGCCTCCAGCACGTGGCCGAGCTCCGACTGGTGCAGGTCATCGACCTCGCGCTTGAGGGTGATCGTGTCGCGGTCGGCGATCGCCGCGCCGATCTGGGCAAGGAAGGAGGCGCGAACAGCGCCGTCCTCGCCATAGATGTCGGCGTGGCGCTCCTCGGCGGGCGCGGCGCCGGTCGTCTGTCTGTCCTGGCCTTCCACCAGCGCCTCCCGCAACGAGGAATCCCCAAACGAGGTCTAGTGCATGATCCCGAAAAGGGGAAACCGCTTTTCGGGAAATCCAAACCCTGTGCGGCAGATAGCGCGGCAATAGGATTCGTCTTGGAAAGATGTCGCTCTAGCGCGTGGAATAGCCAAGGAAATGTGACGGTCGCCTCCGCCTCGCAACCTCCCGGAAGCAGCGTGGAGCGCGGCCCGCAGGTGTGGCAATGGCTTCAGCCGGCGCGACAGCGCATGTCGCTGGGGAAAGAGCACCCCTTCCCCATTGAGGCAGAATTGTCATGATGCATGATCCAGCGGGATCTGCGCATCGCCAATGCTCCGAGGACAAACGCTGCCCTTGAACATCAAGTCTGGAAAGACGAGCGAAGGAAATGCCGAGCGGCGCGTTCGCGTGGTCGTCGCCGAACGCAATCCTTTCGTCGTATCGGCGTTGCGCGAGATGCTGGAATGCGACGGTCGTTTCGATTTGCTCGGTGTCGTGCACAGCGGCGCGCAATTCCTGGAACTGGCCGCCGCCACGCAATTCGATGTCGCCGTCGTCGGCTGGAAGCTGGCCGACATGGACGGCGCCGATGTGCTTACGGAAGTCCAGAGCCGCGAGCTTGGCGTTCGCATCGCGATCTTTTCCAACGACCACGACATCGGCATCCTGAAGCAATGCGTGCGCCTGGGCGCTCAAGGGTACTGCTTCCAGTTCGACGATCCGCCGGTCATCTTCGAGACGATCCTGGCGGTCGCCCACGGGCGCATCTGCATTCCCTATATCGATATCAACAAGGTCAACGACACACCGTTGTCCAGGCTCACCGTGCGCGAGCGCGAGTTGCTGGCGGTGCTTTCCGACGGCTGGACCAATTTGCAGATCGCGACGCGGACCGGGATTTCCGAGAACACGGTGAAGTATCACTTGAAGAATCTCTACGACAAGCTGGACGTCCGCAACCGCGCCATGGCCGTCGCGCTCTATTCGAGCGAAAAACGCCGCACTTCCAAATCGCCTATCGGGTAGGCCAACCGGGTAGGATCATCCCACCCTCAAGGGCAAACAACTTACCCGGCAAGGTGTTGTTGCAAGGCCTCATCGAAACGAAACTGCCTCCAGTATCCCAACGATCGGAGGAGTTTCGCGCATGGCTGGGTTTACCCATCTCTTTATCCCAGGACCCACCAACATTCCGGAACAGGTCCGGCAAGCCATGAACCTGCCGATGGAGGATATGCGCGCCTCCTCCTTCCCCAACCTGACGCTACCGCTGTTCGAGGACATCAAAAAGGTCTTCAAGAACGACACCGGCCGCGTCTTCATCTACCCCTCCTCGGGCACCGGCGCCTGGGAAGCGGCGATGACCAATGTGCTCAGCCCCGGCGACAAGGTGCTGATGTCGCGCTTCGGCCAATTCTCGCATCTGTGGGTCGACATGGCCGAGCGGCTCGGCTTCGATGTCGATGTCATCGATTGCGAGTGGGGCACTGGCGTCCCGCTCGAGCTCTATGCCGAGAAGCTTCGGGCCGACAAGGCGCACCGCATCAAGGCTGTCTTTTGCACCCAGAACGAGACCGCGACCGGCGTCACCAGCGACGTCGCCGGCTGCCGCGCCGCGCTCGACGCGGCGAACCATCCTGCCCTTCTCTTCGTCGACGGCGTTTCCTCGATCGGCTCGATCGACTTCCGCCAGGAGGAATGGGGCGTCGACTGCGCTGTCAGCGGTTCGCAGAAAGGCTTCATGCTGCCGGCCGGCCTCGGCTTCCTGTCGGTCAGCAAGAAGGCGCTTGCCGCTTCGCGGGTGGCGACACACCGGCACTGCTACTTTTCCTTCGAGGACATGATCCGCGCCAATGACGCGGGCTATTTCCCCTATACGCCGGCCACCCAGTTGCTGCGCGGCCTGCGCGCCTCGCTCGACCTGATTGCCGAGGAAGGGTTGGAGAACATCTTCGCCCGCCACCATCGCCTGGCCGAGGGCGTGCGCAAGGCCGTCGACGCCTGGGGCCTGAAGCTCTGCGCCAAGACACCGCAATGGCACTCCGACACGGTCAGCGCCATCCTGGTGCCGGAAGGCATCGACAGCGCCAATGTCGTCAAGCGCGCCTACCAGCAATACAACACCTCCCTCGGCGGCGGCTTGAACAAGGTGTTCGGAAAAGTCTTCCGCATCGGCCATCTCGGCTGGCTGAACGAGGTTATGGTCTGCGCCTCGCTGTCGGCCGCCGAAATGGCGCTGCTCGATTGCGGCGTGCGCCTGGCGCCCGGCTCGGGCGTGGCGGCGGCGATCGAGCATTTCCGCCGCACAGCCGACGTGCCGGTCGCCAGAGCGGCGTGAGGAGCGCATCATGAGCCACACCATCAACCATCTGAAGAAGCTGAGGCTGCAGCGCAGCGAACTCGCGGTTCCGGGCTCCAGCCCGGAGATGATCGACAAGGCGGCCAACAGCGCCGCCGACTTCGTCTTCCTCGACATCGAGGACGCGGTGGCGCCGCCCGACAAGGAGCGCGCCCGCAAGAATATCATCCAGGCACTGAACGACATCGACTGGCGCGCCAAGGGCAAGACCGTCTCGGTGCGCATCAACGGCCTCGACACGCATTACATGTACCGCGACGTCGTCGACGTCATGGAGCAGGCCGGCGACCGGCTGGACACGATCCTGGTGCCGAAGGTCGGCGTGCCGGCCGACCTATATATGGTCGAGGCCATGGTCAATCAGATCGAGATGGCCAAGGGTTTCAAGACACGCGTCGGCCTCGAGGCGTTGATCGAGACGGCGCTGGGCATGGCCAATGTCGAGGCGATCGCCGCCACGCCGGGCCGGCTGGAAGCCATGCATTTCGGCGTCGCCGATTATGCCGCGTCCAACAAGGCGCGCACCGTCAACATCGGCGGCCTCAATCCCGACTATCCCGGCGACCAGTGGCATTTCGCCCTGTCGCGCATGACGGTCGCCTGCCGCGCCTATGGCCTGCGCGCCATCGACGGGCCGTTCGGCGATTTCTCCGACCCGGAAGGCTACAACGCGGCCGCCAGGCGCGCCGCGGCCCTTGGCATTGAAGGCAAGTGGGCGATCCACCCTTCGCAGATCGCCCTGGCCAACGATGTGTTCTCGCCGCCGGAGAAAGAAGTCACGCGGGCCAGGCGTATCCTCGAAGTGCTGAAGGAAGCCGAGGCGCTCGGCAAGGGCGCGGCGGCGCTCGACGGCAAGATGATCGACGCGGCGTCGGAGCGCATGGCGCGCAACGTGCTGGTGGTGAGCGAGGCGATCGAGCGCGCCGGCCAGTCGCATGGCGCGGCGCACTAAAAAATTACTGGGAGGACATGATGGACATCCACGAATACCAGGCCAAGGAACTGCTTGCCCGCCACGGCGTGCATGTGCCGCGCGGCGGCCTCGCCTACAGCCCCGAACAGGCGACCTACCGTGCCCGGGAGATCGGCGGCGCCAAATGGGTGCTGAAGGCGCAGGTTCACTCCGGCGCGCGCGGCAAGGCCGGCGGGATAAAACTCTGCTCGAACGACGAGGAGATCTCCAACGCGGCAGAAGCCATGCTCGGGCGCAAGCTGGTGACCCAGCAGACCGGCCCGCGCGGCAAGCTGATCTCGCGCCTCTATCTCGAGGAGGCCGTCGACATCGCGCAGGAGCTCTATCTCGGCTTCGTCCTCGACCGCAAGGAAGAGCGCGTCATGATCGTGGCGTCGGCCGCCGGCGGCATGGAGATCGAGGACATCTCCGAAAAGAAGCCGGACTCCATCATCCGCGCCACCGTCGATCCGGGCGTCGGCATGCAAGGCTTCCAAGCGCGCGAGATCGCCTTCGGACTGGGCCTCGAGAGCAACCTGATCGGCAAGGCGACCGAAACCATCCTCGGCTGCTACCAGGTGTTCCGCGACTACGACGCCTCGATGCTGGAAATCAATCCGCTGGTGGTGACGCGCGACGGCAGCCTGGTCGCGCTCGACGCCAAGATGTCGTTCGACGAGAACGCGCTGTTTCGCCGCCCGGAAATTTCCGAGCTGCGCGACAAGAGCCAGGAAGATCCGCGCGAGACTTTCGCCAGCGACCGCGGCCTCTCCTATGTCGGGCTCGAAGGCAATATCGGCTGCATCATCAACGGCGCCGGCCTGGCCATGGCGACGATGGACATGATCAAGATCGCCGGCGGCGAGCCGGCCAATTTCCTCGATATCGGCGGTGGCGCCTCGCCGGAGCGGGTGGCGAAATCCTTCCGCGCCGTGCTCGGCGATAAGAATGTCGAGACAATCCTGGTCAACATCTTCGCCGGCATCAACCGCTGCGACTGGGTGGCGGAAGGCGTCATCAAGGCGATCCGCGAGGTCGGTGTCGACGTGCCGTTGGTGGTGCGCCTATCCGGCACCAAGGTCGAGGAAGGACGCAAGATCCTGGCCGATTCCGGCGAGAAGGTGATCGTCGCCGACACGCTGGCCGAAGCCGCCGAAAAGGCCGTCGCCGCCTGGCGCGAAGCCGCCAAGAACAAAAAAGCAGCCTGAGGGAGGTCGAGAAATGGCAATCCTGCTCAACCGCAGCACGCGCGTCATCGTGCAAGGTTTTACCGGCAAGATCGGCAGCTTCCATGCCGACGACATGAAGCGCTATGGAACCAAGCTGGTCGGCGGCGTCACCCCCGGCAAGGGCGGCCAGACGCATCTCGGCCTGCCCGTCTTCAACACTGTCAAGGGCGCCGTGCGCGAAACCCGCGCCGAGGCGAGCATCGTTTTCGTGCCGCCTCCCTTCGCCGCCGATTCGATCATGGAAGCCGCCGACGCCGGCATCAAGCTTTGCGTCTGCATCACCGACGGCATCCCCTCGCAGGACATGATGCAGGTCAAGCGCTACATGCGCCGCTACCGCTTCGAGGACCGCATGCGCCTCGTCGGCCCGAACTGCGCCGGCGTCATCACGCCCGGACAGGCGCTGATGGGCATCATGCCGGGCAGCATCTATCTGCCCGGACGCGTCGGCATCGTCGGCCGTTCCGGCACGCTGGGCTACGAGGCCGCCTCGCAGATGAAGGCGCTGGGCATCGGCGTGTCGACCAGCGTCGGCATCGGCGGCGATCCGATCAACGGCTCGTCCTTCAAGGACATCCTGCAGCTCTTCGAGCGCGACGACGACACCGACGCCGTGGTGATGATCGGCGAGATCGGCGGCCCGCAGGAAGCCGAAGCCGCGATCTGGGCGCGCGACAATATGAGGAAGCCGCTGATCGCCTACATCGCCGGCCTCTCAGCCCCGAAGGGCCGCCGCATGGGCCATGCTGGCGCGATCATCTCCGCCTTCGGCGAGTCGGCGCAGGAAAAGGTCGAGATCCTCAAGGAAGCGGGCGTCGTCATCGTGCCGACCCCCGCCTCCTTCGGCGAGGTGGTGGCCGATACGCTGGCGCGGACGAAGAAGGCGGCTTGACGGCCGACCAGGCGAGAATCGCGACAGGATGTGAAGCCTGTTCCGGGCCGGCCTCCTCGATGGTCGTCGGCCCGTGCCTCGGCGCTGCCCTATGAAGGGCAATCCCAGGAAACGTGCGCTGCGGCCGTCCGGGATTGCCTGAAAACAACTGCTTAGCAGCGCGGCGGCAAATCGGCTGACGATCGGGAAAGCGGCTTTGGAACAGAGCAAACCCATCAAGTTTCGTGAGGACGAGCGCAGCCTGCTGTTACGCCTGCTGCTTCAGGTCGCAAGCGCGCGTGAGCCCGAGATCGCCGCGGTCCTGAACGGACGCAGGTCACTCGTCTCGCTGGCCCCGGAGCAGCGCATCCCGGCGCTCCAGGCGAGCGGCGTGTGGTTCCAGTTGCTGACCATTGTCGACGAGTTGCTTGCCATGCGGGCGCGGCGCGAGCTCGAGCAAGGTGCGGGCGCCGACGAAGTGCCTGGGTCGTTCGCCAGCGTGATTGCCGAGATGGCGGCGAACGGCCACTCGGCGGCGGAAGCCCAGGCGGCGCTCGACGAACTTTGCGTCGGCCCGACCATGACCGCGCATCCGACGGAGGCCAAACGCGTCACCGTGCTGGAGATCCACCGCCGCATCTATCGCAAGCTGACCGAGCTCGATCAGCCGCGCTGGGCGCCGCGCGAACGCGATCTCCTGGTCGCCGACTTGGAAAGCGAGATCGAGCTTTTGTGGATGACCGGCGAGTTGCGGCTGGAGCGGCCGACGGTCGAGCGCGAGATCGCCTGGGGACTGCATTTCTTCCGCGAAGTCATCTTCGAGGCAACGCCGCAGCTCTATGGCAAGCTTCAGAGCGCCTGCGAGCGCCACTATCCGGGCGAGCCGATCCGAATTCCTTCCTTCATGCGCTATGCCTCCTGGATCGGTGGCGACCGCGACGGTAATCCGAACGTGACGGCTGCGGTCACGGCCCATGCCATGGCCGAATACCGCAACACCGCCATAGGCTGGTATCTGGCGCAGGTGCAGCGGCTGGTGACGGTGCTCAGCGCCAGTTCGAACGTCATCGACCTGCCGGCCGGCTTCAGGCCGGTGCTGCAAACAGCGCTGGATAAGAGTGGAGAGGCGCAAGAGATAGCCGCCCGCAACCCTGACGAACCGCTGCGCCAGTTCGCTTCGGCCCTGCTGGCCCGGCTGGTCGCCACGCGTGACGGCGGCAAGGCGGCCTACCCCTCGGCGGAGGCGTTTCGCGCCGATCTCAACGCTCTCTCATCAGTCCTCGAAGCGATCGGCGGCCGCGCGGTCGCCAGGCGTTTCATCCAGCCGCTCGTTTGGCAGTTCGGAAGCTTTGGCTTCCGCACGGTCTCGCTCGACATCCGGCAGAACTCCACAGTCGTCAATCGGGTGCTGGCCGAGCTGTTTGCGCTGATAGACGCCGCCGATCCGATCGCCGCCGGCACGCCGCAATGGTCGGCGCGCATTCGCGCGGCCCTCAGCCAGGGCGAGCGGCTGGAGATCGACGAAGGACGGCTCTCGCCGGAAGCCGCCGAGCTGCTTTCGACATTCTCGGTTATCGCCAAGCAGATCTCGGGCTCCGATGCCGATGCGGTCGGCTCTTTCGTGCTCAGCATGACCCGCTCGGCCGACGATCTGCTCGCGGTCTACCTGCTGGCGCAATATTGCAGGCTCTCCACCGCGCCCGGCGGCGACGGCACGATCAGGCTGCGGATCGTGCCGTTGTTCGAGACCATCGCCGACCTGCAGGCAGCCCCTGCCATCCTGAACGAACTGCTCGGCGTCTCGCTGGTGCGGCGGACGGTGCGCGATTTCGGCGCGCGCCAGGAAATCATGCTTGGCTATTCGGACTCCAACAAGGATGGCGGATTCCTCGCTTCCAATTGGGAACTGGCAAAGGCGCAGAAGCGCCTCGCCGCCATCGGCCGCAAGCACAAGGTCAGGATCGGTTTCTTTCACGGCCGCGGCGGCTCCGTCAGCCGGGGCGGCGCGCCGACCGGCCGGGCCATCGCGGCGCAGCCGCAGGGCACCGTCGCCGGATCCATGCGGGTGACCGAGCAGGGCGAGGTCGTGTCGTCGAAATTCGCCAATCGCGGCACCGGCCTCAACCAGCTTGAGGTTCTCGCCGCCGCCGTGCTGGCGCACGGGATCCGATCGCCCGGCGATGCCGGGCCGAAGGAATCGCCGGAGTTCGACGAAGCGCTGGAAGCGCTGGCCGGCATGTCGCAGGCGTCTTATGCCAGGTTGATGGCCGAGCCGGGCTTCCTCGATTATTTCAACCAGGCGAGCCCGGTCGCCGAACTGGCGCTCTTGAAAATGGGCTCACGGCCGGATCGTCGTTTCGGCGCCAGCGGCATTGCCGATCTGCGCGCCATTCCGTGGGTGTTCGCGTGGAGCCAGAACCGACATCTCTTGACCGGCTGGTACGGCATCGGCAGCGCGCTGAGCGCGTTCGTCACAGTACGCGGCGAAGCCGGGCGCGAGCTTCTGACCCGCATGTTCGAGCACTCGCGCTTTTTCCGCCTGATCGTCGACGAGGCCGAAAAGACGCTCTACCAGTCCGACATGGAGATCGCACGGCTCTATGCCGACCTGGTGTCCGACAGCGATGCGGCGGTAAGAATCCACGCCCGCATCGCCGCCGAATACGAGCTGACTCGGCGCCTGATCGGCGACCTTACGGGAGGCGACCTTTCCGCGCGCTTCCCGATGTTCAAAAGGCGTTTCGACAATCTGCGCCGGCAGATGGACGATATCCACCGGCTGCAGGTCAATCTGCTGCGCGAAGTTCGGGCAGGCACAGGCGCAGATCAAAGGCGGGCGACCGACGCCCTGCTCGTCTCGATCAACTGCATCTCGGCCGGTCTGGGGTGGACGGGATAGGCTCGGTTTGCCCGTTGCCGGAATTGCCTCGCGTCAAGCATCAGCGGCGGTGTGGTCTCATTGCCCGCCGCCGCTTCACTTTGGTTCAGGAAACAGCCGGCAGCGACGAGAACGATCGCTCGCCGATGCCAAATTCGACAGGCTTTTGGGGAGAATGGTGCGGTCGAGAAGACTCGAACTTCCACGGGTTGCCCCACAGCGACCTCAACGCTGCGCGTCTACCAATTCCGCCACGACCGCACGTGGTAGGAGCCGGAACCGTCCGGCCCGGGGCCTGTAGCAAATCGTTTCCGGCGAAACAAGTGCGCCGAGCGGAATATTCGCGAATGCGTATCGCCCACAGGTGCGCAGAGATTTTGGGAGGACGACGTGCATCAGGCAAAGCGGCTGGCACAAGCCTCCGCGGCTCGGCTTCACACTGGCAGAACTGGACGTTTTGGCCGATTGCCGCCATATGAGAGGAGCATCGAGAAAGTTCCATGACAGAACGTAGCCAGATCGCCACGTCGTTCCTTCCCCTGCCTGGTTCGGCGCCTGTGGAATGGGTGATCGAACCTGGCCTCACCTCTTATCCGGACGCGCTGGCTTTCATGGAGGCGCGCGCCGAGGCGATCCGCAGCGGTGCTGCCGGCGAGATGGTCTGGCTGGTCGAGCATCCGCCGCTCTACACCGCCGGCACCAGCGCGCGAATTGAAGACCTGATCGATTCCGACCGCTTTCCGGTCTTTGCCGCCGGGCGCGGCGGCGAATATACCTATCACGGTCCTGGCCAGCGCGTGGCCTATGTGATGCTCGACCTGAAGCGCCGGCGCGAGGATGTGCGCGCCTTCGTCGCGGCGCTCGAGCAATGGATCATCGCCACGCTCGCCGCCTTCAACGTGCGCGGCGAGCGGCGCGAGGACCGCGTCGGCGTCTGGGTGGTGCGGCCGGACCGGCTCGCCCTGCCGGACGGCACGCCCGCCGAAGACAAGATCGCGGCCATCGGCATCCGGCTGCGGCGCTGGGTGAGCTTTCACGGCATCGCCATCAATGTCGAGCCGGATCTCGGCCATTTCAGCGGCATCGTGCCCTGCGGCGTCTCGGACCATGGCGTGACCAGCCTCGTCGATCTTGGGCTGCCCGTCACCATGGCCGACCTCGACCTCGCGCTGAAAGCTGCGTTCGAGGATGTGTTCGGACCTGCCGCCGTTCCGGCTGTAGAGCCTGCTCGCAAGGCTAGCTAAGCCGCTCCGCCTAGGTGTGTCGATATTCAGGTCAGGCCGAGTCGAAAATGGCGGGTTCCGAGAACCGCAGCGGAGCGTATTTTGGTCGTGAGCACCGGAAGCGCAGGAAGCCGCCATTTGCAGACCGGCCTCACCTGAATATCGACACACCCTACATGAGCTGCGCCGAAGCCCACAGCATGCCGTAGCCATGGATGGCAAAGACGGCGAGCAGCGCGCCGGCCATGGCCAGCCGGTCGAAGGGCCGGATCGGCTTCAACTCGTGGCGCGGTTTCACGCCGCTGCCCACGGTGATCAGGCTCAGCATCGCGAACACCGCGCCGGCGATCAGCAGGAAGGTCGGCGAGAACCCAGCCCGCCAGCCGAGCGACAGAAGCGCTGAGAGCAGCAGGAAGGACGCCAGCGCAAGTGCGGCCGGGCCTGGGCAGATCTGGCGCAGCACCTGGCCGCCGTCGAATTTCCACACCGGCACGAGGTTGGCGATGTTGAACAGCGACGCGCAGCCGGCAAGCGTGGCCAAAAGCATGGCGGCCAGCCGATGTCCTTCGCCATTGGCGAAGCCGCTGGCGGCGATCAGCACCGGCACCAGGAAGGCGGAGAAGCCGGCGCCCATAAGCGCCACGAAGGCGACCTCGAAGCGGCTGTCATAGGGCCTGCCGCCGATCGCGATGCCGCCAAGCAGCGGAATGAAGATCATCCGCGCGCGGCGATGCCCCGTCAGGCGGAAGGCGGCCATATGGCCAAGCTCGTGCAGGGCGACCACCGAGGTGAGGATCGCCGCCAGCGCCAGGCCGCCAAGATTGAGCCCGAAGAACGGCCACAGGATCAGGGCCGAAAGCACGGCGAAGCCGATCTGGCTCAGCGGATGCTCGAACCAGCCGCCTTTGCGATAAGTGCCCGTCGCCGCCCAGACGTCGAGCTTGCGCAATTCGCGACGCATGGCGAAGAAACGGAAGATCAGGAACGCAACGCCGCGATAGCGGTCGGTCTGGGTGAGCGTCACTCGCACGGCCTCGCCTTCCGGCACAAGTTCGACGGTCTCGCGATAGTTCGCCCAGAATGATGGATCGAGCGCCGTATCCTCGAGGACGGTCATGGAGAAGTAGCTTCCCTCCCTCACATCCTCGAGCCGCGCCTTGCGGTCGATCGGCCGGCCGTCCCGTCCTTCCCAGGAGAGCCGGATCAGCGCCGTCCCCTCGCCGTCCAGCGACTCGGCGGAAAGAATTTCGCCCGACCATCCGGCATCGCTGCCGAACGGCCACAGCGCCTGCCAAAGGCGATTGCGGTCGGCCTTGATCACGCGGCTGACCGTCACCGTGCGCAGTCCGAGCGGCACGGTCATCAAAAGAAAGATCAGTCCGAGATTGCCGGCCACGAGCGTGACCGTGACGATGACCGACACTTGCCTTGGCTCCCTATCTTGAAGGAGCAGCCTAGCGGCGACGCGGCCAAGAAAGGCTTAACAGCGGGCGGGCTCTTGCCCGTCCCGCGGGTGGGCTCTTGCCCGTTCCAGGTGGTCTCCCCCATCCCGACATGGGCGGACTCCTGCCCGCCCCAACGACGGGCGGGCATCTGCCCGTCCCGTACGGCGGCGAAACCGCCTGATCACATGGCGCCGATCCAGATCGCCATGGAAACGAGAAAGGTGCTCATGCAAACCAGTGAAACGACGTCCTGAACAAGATCGCTCATAACTCTCTCCTGTTGTTGCTATGTTCGTAATTTGTTCCAATTTTGTTCGAATGTCAACGACCGTCGGAGGCGTGCCAGATTGATTTCGGGCGATCCGTTTGGGCAGGGTTAAGGAAAGGTTGAGGGCCTTGCTCCGCGGGCACACCGCAGCCGTTTGCGATTAGCCAACACGCCGATGGCTTCGTCATTCTAGGGCGGAGCAAGGAGCGAAGCGACGCGCGCAGACCCTAGAATCCATTCCGTGAGATTGATGCTTCGCTACGGTGCGGAACAAGGCTTCTAAAAGCCCCTCTGCCCCCTCTGCGGCGTCGCATTCTTCGGCAGAGGTAACGGAATGGATCCTAGGGTCTTCGCTCCGCTTCGCGGAGCTTCGCCCTAGGATGACGACATTGGCCTATAGCGGCACGACCTTACCCTCGGCCAACGTCACGCGCCGGTCCATGCGCGAGGCCAGCTCGTGGTTGTGGGTGGCGATCAGCGCCGCGAGGCCCGATTGCCTGACCAGCGCCTCCAGCGCATCGAACACATAGGAGGCGGTGACCGGATCGAGATTGCCGGTCGGCTCGTCGGCCAGCAGCACCAGCGGCGCGTTGGCGACCGCGCGGGCAATGGCGACGCGCTGCTGCTCGCCGCCGGAAAGCTCGGCCGGCCGGTGCTGCGCGCGCTTGCCGATCTGCATGTAGTCGAGGAGCTGCGCCGCGCGCTCGGATGCTTCCTTGCGGCCGAGCCCCTTGATCAGTTGCGGCATCATGATGTTCTCGAGCGCGGAGAACTCCGGCAGCAAATGATGGAACTGATAGACGAACCCGACATCGTTGCGGCGGATCGCAGTGCGCTCCTCGTCCGACAGCCGGCCGCAGGCCCGGCCGGCGAGGATCACGTCGCCGGCGTCGGGCCGCTCCAGCAGGCCGGCCGTGTGCAAAAGCGTCGACTTGCCGGTGCCCGACGGCGCCACCAGCGCCACCATCTCGCCGCGCCTGAGCGAAAAGTCGGCGCCGTTCAAAATGGTGAGCTTGCGCGGCCCCTGGACGTAGTGCCGCTCGACGCCCTTCAACTCGATAATGGCCTCGGCCATCATTCGTACCTCAAGGCTTCGACGGGATCGAGCCGGGCGGCCCGCCAGGCCGGGAACACCGTCGCGAGGAACGACAGGCCAAGCGCCATGATGACGACATAGGTCGTCTCGCGCGGATCCATCTTCGCCGGCAGCTGGCTGAGGAAATAG
Source organism: Mesorhizobium sp. Ca11 (assembly GCF_020165275.1). Taxonomy (NCBI): domain Bacteria; kingdom Pseudomonadati; phylum Pseudomonadota; class Alphaproteobacteria; order Hyphomicrobiales; family Phyllobacteriaceae; genus Mesorhizobium; species Mesorhizobium sp. Ca11. The sequence goes on from NZ_JAIUHU010000001.1 coordinate 490,340, forward strand.
AGCTCGGGATTGAACAGGATCCTGCCGGTCATCCAGGAGAAGAACTGGCGGATCGATTCGATGTTGAGGCAGATGACGACGCCAAGCAGCACGCCGGCGATCGTCCCGGTGACGCCGATCGCCGCGCCAGTCATCAGGAAGATGCGCAGAATAGCGCCGCGCGAGGCGCCCATCGTGCGCAGGATGGCGATGTCGTGGCCCTTGTCCTTCACCAGCATGATGAGGCCGGAAATGATGTTGAGCGCCGCCACCAGCACGATCAGCGTGAGAATCATGAACATGACGTTGCGCTCGACCTGCAGCGCCGAGAAGAAGGTCTCGTTGCGCTGGCGCCAGTCGACGAGGTCGACCGGCCGCTGCGCCGCCTGCTCGACCAGCGGCTTCAGCACGTCGACATTGTCGGGATTGTCGACATAGATCTCGATGGTCTGGGCTCGCCCGTCCATGTTGAAATAGAGCTGCGCTTCCGAGAACGGCATGTAGACGATCGAGCTGTCATATTCCGACATGCCGACCTCGAAGATTGCCGCCACCTTGTAGCCCTTCATGCGCGGCGTGGTGCCGAGCGGCGTCACATCGCCGTCCGGCGAGATCAGCGTGATGGTGTCGCCGAGCACAAGCCCGAGGCTTTCGGCCATGCGCTTGCCGATCGCCACGCCGTCGCCGGTGTCGAAACCGTCGAGCGTGCCCTGCTTGATGTTGCTGGCGACGATCGAAATCTTGCCGAGGTCCTCGCCGCGGATGCCGCGCACCAGCGCGCCCGTGCCGCCGCCGACATTGCCTTGCGCCAGGACCTGGCCGTCGATCAGCGGGATGGCGTATTTGACGCCCGAAACACCGTTGATGCGGCTCGCCACCTGGGCGTAGTCCTCCAGCGGCGAATCGAGCGGCTGCACGATGAGATGGCCGTTGACGCCGAGAATGCGGGTCAGCAATTCGGCGCGGAAACCGTTCATCACGGCCATGACGACGATCAACGTCGCGACGCCGAGCATGATGCCGAGAAAGGAGATCGAGGCGATGACCGAGATCACCGTCTCCTTGCGGCGCGATCGCAGATAGCGCCACGCCACCATGCGCTCGAAGCCGGAGAAAGCGCCCGCCGCTGACCTGGCCGCTGCCGCCGCCTCGTTCATGCGGCGATACCCAGGCGCTTCTTGGCTTCCCCGACCGGCAGCGTCTCGCGCTCGCCCGACCTGCGGTTCTTGATCTCGACCTCGCCGGCGGCCACGCCGCGCGGGCCGACGATCACCTGCCACGGCAGGCCGATCAGGTCGGCGGTGGCGAATTTGCCGCCGGGACGCTGGTCGGTGTCGTCATAAAGCACGTCCTTGCCCGCCGAAGTCAGAGCCGTATAGAGCTCGTCGCAGACGCGGTCGCATTCGCCGTCGCCGACCTTCATGTTGATCAGGCCGATGTCGAAGGGCGCCACCGCTTCCGGCCAGATGATGCCGTTCTCGTCATGGCTGGCCTCGATGATCGCCGCGACCAGGCGCGACGGACCGATGCCGTAGGAGCCGCCCGAGGCGAAGTGATCCTTGCCGTCGGGGCCGGTCACCTTGGCGTTCATCGGCTTTGAGTATTTCTCGCCGAAGTGGAAGATGTGGCCGACCTCGATGCCGCGCGCCGAGACCTGCTCGCTTGGCGGAACGTTCGCCCAGGCCGCCTCGTCATGCATCTCGTCGGTGGCGGCATAAGGCGTCGTCCACCTCTTCACGATATCGCCGACCTCGGCATCGTTGGAGAAGTTCGTGCCGGCGCCCGGCACGTCGAGCGTCAGATAAGCGCGGTCGCAGAACACCTGGCTCTCACCGGTCTCGGCCAGGATGATGAACTCATGGCTGAGGTCGCCGCCGATCGGACCGGTGTCGGCGCGCATTGGAATGGCCTGCAGGCCCATGCGCGTGAACGTCCTGAGGTAAGAGACGAACATGCGGTTGTAGGCGGCCTTGGCGCCCTCGAAATCGAGGTCGAAGGAATATGCGTCCTTCATCAGGAATTCTCTGCTGCGCATGACGCCGAAGCGCGGACGCACCTCGTCGCGGAACTTCCACTGGATATGGTAGAGGTTGAGCGGCAGGTCCTTGTAGGACTTCACATAGGCGCGAAAAATCTCGGTGACCATCTCTTCGTTGGTCGGCCCGTAGAGCATGTCGCGGTCCTGGCGGTCCTTGATGCGCAGCATCTCCTTGCCGTAGTCGTTGTAACGGCCGCTTTCGCGCCACAGATCCGCCGACTGGATGGTCGGCATCAGGATTTCCAGCGCGCCGGCGCGGTTCTGTTCCTCGCGGATGATCTGGCAGACCTTGTCCAGCACGCGCTTGCCCAATGGCAGCCACGAAAAGCTGCCCTGCCCCTGCTGGCGGATCATGCCGGCGCGCAGCATCAGCCGGTGCGAGACGATCTCGGCCTCGCGGGGATTTTCTTTGAGAATGGGCAGGAAATAGCGCGACAAACGCATGGACTGGTCCGTGAGTGAAAATGGCGGCGCGGGGAATCGGCGCAACCGAGGCTGCTTGCCCGGGCTTCATAGCCATTTCATGGCCGAATGGAAACCCGAGTGCCCCAAAGTATCGAGCCTTCTGCACCTTACCAAAAAGGCGATTTTGGCTGCAAAGTGCCGCAAATGGCGATTTGATCGATTCACAAGCAAGCCCTGCCGCACTATTGTGCAGTGCAGCACGATATTGCCTGTTTCGAGGCAAAATTCTTCGTGACATTTTCACCTGCCTTGGTCTAGTGTGCGCCGATAACCGAGAGGGTGGAGAAAAATCTGCTCTCCTACGCGGTCAAAGTCTTGGGAGGATGCGATCTAGGCGCGGTAACTCGCTGCCGCCGGACACCGGAAACGGATCGGACGCGTTTAAATTGCAAGGCCTTGTGCCTTGCATTTTTTTTGTGCAATCATCTGCTTAGCGCGATCATCTGCCAAACAGCGTCAGCCATGGTTAGCCGTCGAATTCGGAAGCCGGCTTCCGAATTCAACCTTGGCGCGCGTATGCTGCTTAATACTTGCGGAGACTGTATCTTCAGCGTCAGTGATGGGCATTCGGACTAAAGTCCGGCATGATCCGCATGATATCGTCGAAGCTGAATCCCAGGCCCATCGTCAGGCCGTAGAGAATGCCCATCACGACCACCGTCACGATCGTCGCGCGGGCGAAGGCGCGCAGCATGTGCGGGCCGCGCGGTGCGCTGGAAACGGTGCCAAGCGTGACATCCTGGTCGTCGTCCTGGGTGCGCAGGCTGAACGGCAGAACGACGAACAGCACCAGCCACCAGGTGACGAAGAACAGCGCGGCGAACAGGATCCAGTTCATGCCTGCTCCAGTTCGACCAGCGTGCCGAAGAAATCCTTGGGATGCAGGAACAGCACCGGCTTGCCATGCGCGCCGATCTTCGGATTGCCGTCGCCAAGCACACGCGCGCCGCTTTGCTTCAAATGATCGCGGGCGGCTAGGATATCGTCGACCTCATAGCAGACGTGATGCATGCCGCCCGAAGGGTTCTTCTCGAGGAACGCGGCGATGGGCGATGCCTCGCCCAGCGGTTCCAGCAACTCGATCTTGGTGTTGCCGACATCGACGAACGCCACGCTCACACCATGCTCCGGCAGCGCCTGCGGCTCGCTCAGCCGCGCGCCCAGCGTATCCCGATAGGCTGCCATTGCCGCGGCCAGATCCGGCACGGCAAGCGCGACATGGTTCAGGCGTCCAAGCATCGGCGGTTTCCTCAGGCAGTAGGCAGTAGGCAGTAGGCAGTAGGCAGTAGGCAGTAGGCAGTAGAGAAGAAGCAAATTTGGCGAGCTAAAAAGCAATCGCCTTTCCTATTGCCTACTGCCTAGTCCCTACTGCCTACTCCCTCATCTCGTAACAAACACCGTCACCAGCGGCTTCTTGCCCCAGGCTTCGTTGGCGGCGCCGCGCACTGCGCGGCGCACCGCCTCCTGGACCAGGTCGAGGTCTTTTCGGCGCTGACGCGGAATGGAGTCCACCGCGCCGATTGCCGCATCGAGCATCAGGTCCTCCAGCGTCTCGCCGCGGGCGTCCGCTTCGGCGACGCCGATCGCCACCAGGTCGGGGTCGCCGGCAAGCTCATATTTGTCGTCGAGCACGACATTGACCGCGACATGCCCGGCGAAGGAAAGCTTGCGGCGGTCGCGTATACCCATCGCCTGGTCGGTGCCGATCAGCGAGCCATCCTTGTAGAGCCGGCCGAACGGAACCTGGTCGATGATCGTCGCCGGCCCTGGCCAGAGCCTCAGCATGTCGCCGTCGCGCACCTGCGCCACCTGGCCGATGCCCGACATCGACATCAGCGAGCCCTGCGCCACCAGATGCGCCGCCTCGCCATGCACGGGAACGCCGATCTGCGGCCGCACCCATTCATACATCTTGCGCAATTCGCTGCGGCGCGGGTGACCGGAGACATGCACCAGCGCGTCGCCGTCCTCGATGATCTTCATGCCGAGATCGATCAGCCGGTTCTTGATCTCGAGAATTCCCTTCTCGTTGCCGGGAATGGTGCGCGAGGAAAACACCACCGTGTCGCCGGCCGTCAGCGCCACCGACTTCATCTCGTCGCGCGAAAGCTTGGCAAGCGCAGCCAGCGGCTCGCCCTGGCTGCCGGTGCAGATGATCACCAGGTTCTCGCGCGGGATATAGCCATAGTCCTCCTCGGCGATGAACTCCGGCAGCCCGTCCATGTAGCCGAGCTCGCCCGCCACATCGATAACGCGCTTCAGCGATCGGCCGAGCACGAGGCATTGCCGGCCGGCATCGCGCGCCGCCTTGGCGATCGAGACGATGCGCCCGACATTGGAGGAGAAGGTCGTGACCGCGACGCGCCCCTTCGCGCTCTCAATGACGCCCTTGAGGCCTTCCCCGACAGCGACTTCCGACGGCGACTCCCCTTCCCTCAGCGCGTTGGTGGAATCGCAGATCAGCGCCAGCACGCCCTTGTCGCCATAGGCGCGGAAACGCGCCTCGTCGGTCTTCGGGCCGATCGTCGGCGCCGGGTCTATCTTCCAGTCGCCGGTATGGATGACGGTGCCGGCGGGCGTGGTGATCGCCAGCGACATCGGCTCGGGAATCGAATGCGCCACTGGAATGGCCTCGATCTCGAAAGGTCCGATGGTGAATTTCTCGCCGGCCCGGTAGATCGACGCCGGGATCTTCGGCGCGCCCTGCTCGCCCTGCCGCTTGGCCTCGAGCAGGCCGGCGGTGAACGGCGTCATCCAGACCGGGACTTTAAGCTTCGGCCAAATATCGAGCAGCGCCCCGTAATGATCCTCATGCGCGTGAGTGATGACGATGCCGCGCAGGCCGTCGATATTCTCCTCGATGAAGCGCGTATCGGGCAGGATGAGATCAACGCCGGGATGTGCCGAGTCCGGAAAGGTGACGCCGACATCGACGATGATCCATTCGCGCGCATCGGCGGGCCCATAGCCGTAAAGGGCGAAGTTCATGCCGATCTCGCCGACGCCGCCCAGCGGCGCGAAGACGAGCTCGGCGTTTTCCTTATTCGCCATCAATTCTTTCCTTCCTGGCCGCTTTGGCCAAGCCGTTGGCGCAAACCCGGGAAAAGCGTGTCACGGCTTTCGGTACGGAATTGCACAAAAACAAAATTATACCCGGGCCGAGGCGACCGCGCCGAAATGCACGTCGCCGGCCGCGATCGTCAAAACCGATCCCTCATCGTCGCGGATCACAAAACGGCAGTCCTCGTCAATGGTTTCGAAGACGCCGCGCACCACATTGCCGTCAATTCTGACAGCAACCTCGCCGCCGAGCCCTGCCGCGCGGGCAAGCCAGCGCTTTCTGATAGCATCGAGCCCGCGCCCGTCATCCCATAGCCGGGCATTCTCGCTCCAGGCATCCGAAAGCGCCAGGAACAGCGTTTCGGCATCGCAAGTCGCGCCCAGCGCCCGCAGCGACGTCGCCGGATAAGGCAAATCCTCAGGGTAAGCCACGACATTGACGCCGATACCGATGGCGACGGCAAAGCGGCCGCCATCGAGCATCGCCGATTCCAACAGGATGCCAGCAAGCTTGGCGCCCGACGCCAGCACGTCGTTCGGCCATTTCAATTCGAAGCGGTTGCGGCCCTGGCTCGCGCCGTCGACGGCGACGGCGATCCGGCCCTTCGGCACGACGGCGTCGAGCGCGTCGGCCAGCGCAAGCCCGGCGACAAAGCCGAGCGTCGCGGTAAGCCGGAGCTCGCCGCCCGGAACCAGAAGCAGCGTCGCCGCGAGATTGCCTTCTGGCGTTGCCCAGACACGGCCGCGGCGGCCGCGGCCGCTTTCCTGCTTCTTCGAAACGACCCAGAGCTTGCCGGGATCGCCAGCGCGCGCGTGTTCCAGCGCCAGCGCATTGGTGGAGCCGACGCTGTCATGCGCCTCGAGCCGGAACCCCTCCGACGCCGCGGTTGGAGCCAGCCGAAATGCCATCCCGTCAGAAGAAGGTCTTGGCGGCGGCTTCGGCATAGCTGCCGATCGGCCCGCCGATCAGCACATAGAACAGCACGAAGGCGCCGCTGACGCCGAGCACGAGGCGCAGCTCACTGGCCATCGGCACGAAGCCGCCGACCGGCTCGTCGAACCACATGATCTTGATGATGCGCAGATAATAGTAGGCGCCCACCACCGAGGCCAGCACGCCGATAATCGCCAGCGCGTAGAGATGCGCGTTGATGGCGGCGAGGAACACGTACCACTTCCCCCAGAAGCCGGCGAGCGGCGGAATGCCGGCCAGCGAGAACATCAGGACGGTGAGGATGGTGGCCATGATCGGATTGGTCGAGGCGAGACCGGAAAGATCGCTGATCTGCTCGACATTGCCTTCCTTGCGCCGCATGGCGAGGATGAAGGCAAAGGTGCCCAGCGTCATCACCAGATAGATCAGCATGTAGATGGCGACGCCGCGCACGCCGGCCTGGCTGTTGGCGGCAAGGCCGACCAGCGCATAGCCCATATGGCCGATCGAGGAATAGGCCATCAGGCGCTTGATGTTGGTCTGGCCGATGGCCGCGAAGGCGCCAAGCGCCATCGAAGCGATCGAGATGAAGACGACGATCTGCTGCCAGTCCGAGGCGATCGGCTTGAAGGCGCCCATGGTGACGCGCACGATCAGCGCCATCGCCGCCATCTTCGGGGCGGCTGCCAGGAAGGCGGTGATCGGCGTCGGCGCCCCCTCATAGACATCCGGCGTCCACATATGGAACGGCACGGCCGAGATCTTGAAGGCGAGGCCTGCCAACACGAACACCAGGCCGAAGACGAGGCCGAGCTGGCGGTCGCCGCTGCCAAGAGCCGTCGCGATTTCCTGGAAGCCGGTATTGCCGGTGTAGCCGTAAACGAGGCTGATGCCGTAGAGCAGCATGCCCGACGACAGCGCGCCGAGGACGAAGTATTTCAGGCCGGCTTCGGTCGAGCGCAGATTGTCGCGGTTGATCGCCGCCAGCACATAGATCGCCAGCGACTGCAGCTCGAGCCCGAGATAAAGCCCGATCATGCCGTTGGCCGAAATCATCAACATCATGCCGAGCGTGCAGAGCAACACCAGAACCGGGAATTCGAACTTGTCGAAATGCTCCTGGCGCGCGAAGCGCATCGACATGACCAGCGTCACCGCCGATCCGATCAGCGCCAGCATCTTCATGAAGGCGCTGAAGGAATCCTGCACGAAGGCGCCGCCATAAGCTGCGCCTTGCGTGCCGGAGAAGCCAAGCCACAGTCCGGCCACCACCAGCACGAGGACGGCCAGGCCGGTCACGGTCATGGTGTTGTTGGAGCGCGAATAGGCCCCGATCATCAGGAGCGCCAGCGCGCCCACGGCGAGGATCAGTTCCGGCGTCGAGAGCGAAAGGCTGGAGAGAAGGTCCGGCGTCATGGTCTATTCCCCAGTCAGTTCGCCGCCGCGGTCTGCGCGGAATTGATGGATGCGGTGACGTTGGTGACGAGCGTCTTGACCGACTGGGCCGTCGCGTCGAACACCGGCGCCGGGTAGACGCCGAAGAAGATGACCAGCACCACCAGCGGGTAGACGATCGCCTTCTCACGCGGCGAAAGGTCGAGCAGGTTTTTCAGGCTGTCCTTGCTCAGCGCGCCGAAGATCACCCGGCGATAGAGCCACAGTGCGTAGGCCGCCGACAGGATGACGCCGGTGGCGGCGAAGAACGCCACCCAGGTGTTGACCTTGAACACGCCGAGCATGGTCAGGAACTCGCCGATGAAGCCGCTGGTGCCGGGAAGGCCGACATTGGCCATGGTGAAGATCATGAACACGGTGGCGTATTTCGGCATGTTGTTGACCAGGCCGCCATAGGCATCGATCTCGCGCGTGTGCATGCGGTCGTAGATGACGCCGACGCACAGGAACAGCGCGCCCGAGACGAGGCCGTGGCTGAGCATCTGGAAGATCGCGCCCTGCACGCCTTCCTGGTTCATAGCGAAGATGCCCATGGTGACGAATCCCATATGGGCGACCGACGAATAGGCGATCAGCTTCTTCATGTCCTCCTGCATCAGCGCCACCAGCGAGGTATAGATGATGGCGACGACCGAGAGCGTGAACACCAGCGGCGCGAACATCGCCGACGCCTCCGGGAACATCGGCAGCGAGAAGCGCAGGAAGCCGTACCCGCCCATCTTCAGCAGGATGCCGGCCAGGATGACGGAGCCCGCGGTCGGCGCCTCGACGTGGGCGTCGGGCAGCCAGGTATGTACCGGCCACATCGGCATCTTCACCGCGAAGGAGGCGAAGAAGGCAAGCCACAGCCAGGTCTGCATGTTGGCCGGGAAATTATGCGTCAGAAGCGTCGGGATGTCGGTCGTGCCCGACTGGAAGAACATCGCCATGATGGCGAGCAGCATCAGTACCGAGCCGGCGAGCGTGTAGAGGAAGAACTTGAACGAGGCATAGACGCGCCGCTTGCCGCCCCAGACGCCGATGATGATGAACATCGGAATCAGGCCAGCCTCGAAGAAGACGTAGAACAGCACGATGTCGAGCGCGCAGAACACGCCGATCATCAGCGTCTCGAGGATCAGGAAGGCGATCATATAGGCCTTGACCCGCTTTTCGATCGCATCCCAGGAGGCCAGTATGCAAAGCGGCATCAGGAAGGTGGTCAGGATGACGAACAGCATCGAGATGCCGTCGACGCCCATGTGGTAGGAAATGCCCGAATCCAGCCAGGCGCGCTTCTCGACGAACTGGAAGCCGGCCTGCGAATTGTCGAAGCCCGTCCAGATGAACAGCGAGATGACGAAGGTGAACGCCGTCGTGATGAAGGCGATCGCGCGGATGTTGCGGCGCGCGTTTTCGCTGTCGTCGCTGATGAACAGGATGAGCAGAACACCAACCAGCGGCAGGAAGGTGACCAGCGAGAGGATTGGCCAGTCGGTCATCAGAGCATCATCCAGGTGACGAGAGCGGCCACGCCGATCAGCATGGCGAAGGCATAGTGGTAGAGATAGCCGGTCTGCAGCTTGACGACCCTGTTGGTGACGTCGACGACGCGCGCCGAGATGCCGTCGGGGCCGAGGCCGTCGATGACGGCGCCGTCTCCGGTCTTCCACAGGAACCTGCCGAGGCGCTTCGCCGGCCGCACGAACAGGAAGTCGTAGAGCTCGTCGAAATACCATTTGTTGAGCAGGAAGGCATAAAGCAGGCGATGATTGGCGGCGACGCTTCTGGGAAGTTCCGGCGAGCGAATATAGAATTTCCAGGCCACCGCGAGGCCGATCAGCATGGCGACGAACGGGGCGAGCTCGACCCAGAGCGGCAATTCGTGGATCTCATGCAGGATGTGGTTTTCCGGCAGCGTGAACAGCGAAGCCTTCCAGAATTCGGCGTAACCCTCGCCGATGAAGGCGCCGTGGAAGATGATACCGGCAAACAGCGCGCCGGCGGCCAGCACATAGAGCGGCACCAGCATCACCGGCGGCGATTCGTGGACATGGTGCATGACCTCGTGGCTGGCGCGCGGCTCGCCGTGGAAGGTCATGAAGATCAGCCGCCAGGAATAGAAGCTGGTGAAGCAGGCGGCGACCACCAGCAGGATAAAGGCGAAGCCGGCGACCGCGTTGTGGCTGGCGAACGAGGTCGCGATGATGGCGTCCTTGGAGAAGAAGCCGGCGGTGCCGATCACCGTTGCCGGAATGCCGACGCCGGTCAGCGCCAGCGTGCCGACGATCATCATCCAGTAGGTCGCCGGGATGAGCCTGCGCAGGCCGCCCATCTTGCGCATGTCCTGCTCGTCGGACACGGCATGGATGACCGAGCCGGAGCCGAGGAACAGCAGCGCCTTGAAGAAGGCGTGCGTGAAAAGGTGGAAGATCGCCGCGCCATAAGCGCCGACGCCTAGCGCCACGAACATGTAGCCGAGCTGCGAGCAGGTCGAATAGGCGATGACGCGCTTGATGTCGTTCTGGACGAGGCCGACGGTCGCCGCGAAGAAGGCGGTGAATGCGCCGATGAAAGTGACGACGGTCAGCGCCGAATGCGACAGTTCGAACAGCGGCGAAAGCCTCGCCAGCATGAACACGCCGGCGGTCACCATTGTCGCCGCGTGGATGAGCGCGGAGACCGGCGTCGGGCCTTCCATCGCGTCCGGCAGCCAAGTGTGCAGCGGCACCTGCGCCGACTTGCCCATGGCTCCCATGAAGAGCAGCAGGCAGACCACCGTCAGCGCCGTCTGTTTGTCGAGCGCTTGGCCGAGGAAAGTGAGCACGGCAGCACCCGCTGGCGCGCCTTCGGCCGGCAGGAAGGATGCGGCATTGGCGAACACGGTGCTCAGATTGACCGAGCCGAACAGCACGAACACGCCGAAGATGCCGAGCGCGAAGCCGAAGTCGCCGACGCGGTTGACGACAAAAGCCTTGATGGCGGCGGCATTGGCCGACGGCTTCTTGTACCAGAAGCCGATCAGCAGATACGAGGCGAGACCGACGCCCTCCCAGCCGAAGAACATCTGGATGAGGTTGTCGGCCGTCACCAGCATCAGCATCGCGAAGGTGAACAGCGACAGATAGGCGAAGAAACGCGGCCGGTTCGGATCGTAGTGCATGTAGCCGATCGAGTAGATATGGACCAGCGCCGACACGGTGTTGACGACGACCAGCATAACCACCGTCAGCGTATCGATCCTGAGTGCCCAGGAGGCATCGATGCCGCCCGACTGGATCCAGCGCAGCACCGGCACGGTGAACACCTCGCCATGGCCGAAGCCGACGGTGAAGAAGGCAACCCACGACAGCACCGCCGCGATCACCAGGAAGCCGGAGGTGATGTATTCGGAAGCCTTGGCGCCGAGCGAATTGCCGAACAGGCCGACAATCAGGAAGCCTAGCAGCGGAAGGAAGACGATAGCCTGATACATGATGGTTCCCGTCAACCCTTCATCGCGCTCACGTCTTCGACCGCGATCGAGCCGCGGTTGCGGAAGAAGACGACAAGAATGGCAAGTCCGATCGCGGCTTCAGCGGCTGCGACCGTCAGCACGAACAGGGCAAAGACCTGTCCGACAAGGTCATGCAGCGCCGCCGAGAAAGCGACGAAGTTGATATTGACCGCAAGCAGGATGAGCTCGATCGACATCAGGATGACGATGATGTTGCGGCGGTTCAGGAAGATGCCGAACACGCCGAGCGTGAACAGGATCGCCGATACGGTCAGATAATGTGCAATGCCGACGACCATCTCAGATACCCTCGCCCGATTTGACCTTGCGGATTTCCATGCCCGTCGCCGGCGTGCGGGCGACCTGCGCGGCGATCGACTGCCGCTTGACGCCTTCCTTGTGGCGCAGCGTCAAGACAATGGCGCCGATCATGGCGACCAGCAGCACAAGGCCGGAAATCTGGAAATAATAGAGGTAGTCCGTATAGAGGATGTCGCCGAGCGCCGCCGTATTGGAGCGCGTGGCGAGATCCGGCGTCTCCTTGGCGACCGTCGAGGCGAGCTGCGGCGCAAATGTGTAGCCGCCGAGCACGACGATCAGCTCCGCCGCCAGGATCAGCCCGACCAGCGCGCCGATCGGCGCGTATTGCAGCGCGCCCTCTTTCATCTCGGCGAAGTCGACGTCGAGCATCATGACGACGAACAGGAACAGCACCATAACCGCGCCGACATAGACGACCAGCAGGATCATCGCCAGGAACTCGGCGCCGGTCAGCATGAACAGCCCCGCGGCGTTGAAGAAGGTGAGGATCAGGAACAGCACGGAATGCACGGGGTTGCGCGACGAAATGACCATGAAGGCCGACGCCACGGCGATAAAGGCGAAGAGGTAGAAAAAGGCCGCCTCTAGTCCACTCAGCATGGGTTCCCCCGGGTTCCTGTCCGGACATTAGGCCTGAGCCCCTTGTCCGATATTCGCCGCCGCCTCCGGCTGGCAAAGTTGCGTGTTCCTAGCGCATGTTCCGATCGGGTTGAAAGACCCGATCGAAAGAAACATGCGCCACGTTTTTCATTCCGGAGGATGATCTTGTCCGAAAAGTCTGCAACTTTTCGGGATCATCCTCTGGACGAGGCCCCTGGCCCCGTCCATGCGTCAAATGTCAGCGATACGGCGCATCCAGCGCGATGTTGCGCGCCAGCTCCCGCTCCCAGCGATCGCCGTTCGCGAGCAGCTTTTCCTTGTTGTAGTAGAGCTCCTCGCGCGTCTCGGTCGCGAATTCGAAATTCGGCCCTTCGACGATGGCGTCGACCGGGCAGGCTTCCTGGCAGAAGCCGCAATATATGCACTTCACCATGTCGATGTCGTAGCGCACGGTGCGGCGCGTGCCGTCATTGCGGCGCGGGCCGGCCTCGATGGTGATCGCCTGCGCCGGGCAGATCGCCTCGCAGAGCTTGCAGGCGATGCAGCGTTCCTCGCCGTTCGGATAGCGGCGCAGCGCATGCTCGCCGCGGAAACGCGGGCTGATCGGCCCCTTCTCATGCGGATAGTTGATCGTTTCCTTCGGTGCGAAGAATTGGCGCATCGACAGGAAGAAGGCGCTGACGAAATCCTTCAGCAGCAGCGATTTTGCGGCCTGGGCCAGAGCGGACATCACGCAAACCCCGTGATCTTGAGGAAGGCCGCGGTGGCCACGACCATGAACAGCGAGATCGGCAGGAAGACTTTCCAGCCCAGCCGCATCAGCTGGTCGTAGCGGTAGCGCGGCACAAAAGCCTTCACCATGGAGAACATGAAGAACATCAGGCAGATCTTCAGCACGAACCAGATCACCCCAGGTATCCAGGTGAAGGGCGCGAAGTTGAACGGCGGCAGCCAGCCGCCGAGGAACAGGATGGTCGCCAGCGCGCACATCAGCACGACGGCGACATACTCGCCGAGGAAGAAGAGCAGGAACGGCGTCGACGAATATTCGACCATGTGGCCGGCGACCAGCTCCGATTCCGCTTCCACCAGGTCGAAGGGCGGACGGTTCGTCTCGGCAAGCGCGGAAATGAAGAACACCACGAACATCGGCAACAGCGACAGCCAGTGCCAGTCGAGGAAGGTGTTGGGCAGGCCGAGCCGCGTGCCGAGACCGTCCTGCTGCGACATGACGATGTCGGAGAGGTTGAGCGAGCCGACGGTGAGCAGCACGGTGACGATGACGAAGCCGATCGAGACTTCGTAGGACACCATCTGCGCGGCCGAGCGCAACGCGCCGAGGAACGGATATTTCGAGTTGGACGCCCAGCCGCCCATGATCACGCCATAGACCTCGAGCGAGGAGATGGCGAAGACATAAAGGATGCCGACATTGATGTTGGCGATCGCCCAGCCCTCATTGACCGGAATGACAGCCCAGGCCGAAATCGCCAGCACCGCCGACACCAGCGGCGCCAGAAGGAACACGCCCTTGTTGGCGCCCGACGGGATCACCGGCTCCTTGAAGACGAATTTCAGAAGGTCGGCAAAGGCCTGCAGCGTTCCCCATGGACCAACGACGTTCGGCCCACGCCGCAATTGCACCGCCGCCCAGATCTTGCGGTCGGCATAAAGCAGATAGGCGACGCCGATCAGAAGCACGACGATCAGCACGACCGACTTCAACAGGATCAGCAGCGTCGGCAGCACATAGAAGGAGAAGAAGGTGTCCATGCTTATTCCGCCGCCTGCTTGAAGCCGCTCTTGGCCAGCGCCGAGCATTCGGCCATCACGGCCGACGCCCGCGCGATCGGGTTGGTGAGATAAAAATCCTTCACCGGCGAGGTGAACGTGCCCTTGTTAAGCCGGCCGCCGAGCTTCGCCACCTTGGCGATGTCGTCGCCGCTGCCCGCTTGCACCTGGTCGATGCGGGCGAGGTGCGGGAATTCGCCATAGAGCTTGGCACGCAGCTGCGCCAGCGAATCGAAGGGCAGCTTCTTGCCGAGCACGTCGGAGAGCGCCCGCAGGATCGCCCAGTCCTCGCGCGCCTCGCCAGGGGCGAAGCCGGCGCGGTTGGTCTGCTGCACGCGGCCTTCCGTGTTGACATAGGTGCCCGACTTCTCGGTATAGGCCGCGGCCGGCAGGATGACATTGGCGCGGTGCGCGCCGGCATCGCCATGCGTGCCGATATAGACGACGAAGGCGCCGCCGGTCTTGGCCATGTCGATCTCGTCGGCGCCGAGCAGGAAGAGCACATCGGTGTCGCCCAGCATGCCGGCGACGTTCTTGCCGCCCTCGCCCGGTACGAAGCCGACATCGAGGCCGCCGACTCTTGCCGCTGCGTTGTGCAGCACCGCAAAGCCGTTCCACTCGGCCGTGACCGCGTTGACGGCGGCCGCGAGCCTGGCTGCCTGGCCGAGCACCGCTGCGCCGTCGGTGCGCGCCAGCGCGCCCTGGCCCACGATGATCAGCGGATGCGTGGCCTTGCTCAGCACCTCGAAGAACCTGCCGTTGCCGTCGGCAAGGTCCTTGAGCGATTCCGGGCCGGCGCCGATCAGCTCATAGTCGTAGCGTGTGTCGCCGATCTCGCCGATGACGCCGACCGGCAGATTGCCGACGCGCCAGCGCTTGCGGATGCGAGCGTTGAGCACCGAGGCCTCGAAGCGCGGATTGGCGCCGATGATCAGCACCGCATCGGCCTGCTCGATGCCTTCGATGGTCGGGTTGAAGATGTAGCTGGCGCGGCCGAGCGACGGGTCGAGCGCTGCTCCATCCTGGCGGCAGTCGATGTTCTTCGAGCCGAGCGCGGCCATCAGCAGCTTGAGCGCGTAGATTTCCTCGACCGCGGCGAGATCGCCGGCGATGGCGCCGATCCGCTCGGGCGCGGTCTTTGCAACCTCGTCCTTGATCGCCGCGAAGGCTTCCGCCCAGCTTGCCGAAACGAGCCTGCCGTTCTTGCGCACGTAAGGGCGGTCTAGGCGCTGCGTGCGCAGGCCGTCCCAGATGAAGCGGGTCTTGTCGGAGATCCACTCCTCGTTCACCGCCTCGTTGACGCGCGGCAGGATGCGCATCACTTCACGGCCTCTGGAGTCGACGCGGATCGCCGAGCCGACGGCGTCCATCACGTCGATCGATTCCGTCTTGGTCAGTTCCCACGGCCGCGCCTGGAAGGCGAAGGGCTTGGAGGTCAGGGCGCCGACCGGGCACAAATCGATGACGTTGCCCTGCAGCTCCGACGTCATCGCCTGTTCGAGATAGGTGGTGATCTCGGCATCCTCGCCGCGGCCGATCAGGCCGAGCTCGGAAATGCCGGCGACCTCGGTGGTGAAGCGGACGCAGCGCGTGCAATGGATGCAGCGGTTCATCACCGTCTTGACCAGCGGGCCGATATACTTGTCCTCGACCGCGCGCTTGTTCTCATGATAGCGCGAGGAATCGACGCCGAAGGCCATCGCCTGGTCCTGCAGATCGCATTCGCCGCCCTGGTCGCAGATCGGGCAATCGAGCGGATGGTTGATCAGCAGGAACTCCATCACGCCTTCGCGGGCCTTCTTGACCATCGGCGTGTTGGTGAAGATTTCCGGCGGCTCGCCATTGGGGCCGGGACGCAGGTCGCGCACGCCCATGGCGCAGGAGGCCTGCGGCTTGGGCGGACCGCCCTTTACCTCGATCAGGCACATGCGGCAATTGCCGGCGATCGACAGCCGCTCGTGGAAGCAGAAGCGCGGCACTTCCGCGCCGGCGTCCTCGGCCGCCTGCAGCAGCGTGTAATGGTCGGGTACCGTGATCTCTTTCCCGTCGACCTTTAGCTTTGCCATTCGCCTCAAACCTCTGCGGATGTCCCGCAATCTATCCTTCCGGGCGCGACTGAAGCCGCGCCCGGCATTTCAATTCACTTCTTCGCGGCGAGCGCCGCGGCCTGGGCAGTCCAGTTGTCGCGGCCGATGCGGCCGGCGAGCGACAGGTAATCTTCCACCCAGGCGATCTCTTCCGACGTCCAGGCGGCGATCTGGCCATAGGTCCAGATGCCGAGACCGTTGAGCACCTTTTCCAGCTTCGGTCCGATACCCGAAATCGCCTTCAGGTCCGACGGCTTCGCCGGCTTATCGACGGCCTTAGGCTGCCTGAAATCCTCGGGCATCAGCCCCGTTGCGGCCGGTTGGGCGACAATATCGGCCCCGGTCGCGTCGAGCGCCTTCTCGGTCGCGTTCGCCGCTATATCGGTCACATCCTGGGCGAAGGTCTGAGCCCTGGCGATCAACGTCTCGGTCGCCTTGCGCGCCTTGGAGGCGTTGGCGGCCGCTTCGTGCTGCGCCTCGAGATCGTCGAGGAAAGGCTGGAACATGCGCTGCGAAGCCTCCAGCGCGCCGGTGAACGCGCCCATCCACATGCCGACGGCGTGGTTGGCCAGACCGATGCTGAGCGCCGACATCGCGGCGGCACCCGCGACTGGATGCGCCAGAAGGTTGACGGCGCTGGCCATCTCCTTCGGCATCATCTTGGTCAGGTCCTGGTTCATCTTCTCGAGTTGGTCCAAATCAGGCACGAACGGATAGGGTATCGAATACGGCGCCATAGAGATCTCCTGGTCGTTTCTTCGTATGCCCGCCCCAGTTTTTCAGTCTTCGGGCCAAGCCCGTATTTCGTAGTCTTATTCCGCCGCCACCATCACCGGCTCGACCCGGTGCGCGTTGCGCGAAAACTCGTCGATGCGGCGTTCCACCTCGCCGCGGAAATGCCGCATCAGGCCCTGGATCGGCCAGGCAGCCGCGTCGCCCAGCGCGCAGATCGTGTGGCCCTCAACCTGCTTGGTGACGTCGAGCAGCATGTCGATCTCGCGCTTCTGCGCCTCGCCGCGCACCAGCCGCTCCATCACCCGCCACATCCAGCCGGTGCCTTCGCGGCACGGCGTGCACTGGCCGCAGCTCTCATGCTTGTAGAAGTAGGAAAGCCTGGCGATCGCCTTCACGATATCCGTCGACTTGTCCATGACGATGACGGCGGCCGTGCCGAGGCCGGATTTCAGGTCGCGCAGCGCGTCGAAATCCATCGGCGCATCGATGATCTGCTCGGCCGGCACCAGCGGCACTGAAGCGCCGCCCGGAATGACCGCGAGCAGATTGTCCCAGCCGCCGCGGATGCCGCCGCAATGCGTCTCGATCAGCTCGCGGAACGGGATCGACATCGCTTCTTCGAAAGTGCACGGATTGTTGACGTGGCCGGACACGCAGAACAGCTTGGTGCCGGCATTGTTCGGGCGACCGAAGGACGAGAACCAGGCGGCGCCCCGGCGCAGGATGGTCGGCGCCACCGCGATCGATTCGACGTTGTTGACGGTGGTCGGGCAGCCATAGAGGCCGACATTGGCCGGGAATGGCGGCTTCAGCCGCGGCTGGCCCTTCTTGCCTTCCAGGCTTTCGAGCAGCGCCGTCTCCTCGCCGCAGATATAGGCGCCGGCGCCATGATGCATGTAGATATCGAAGTCGTAGCCGGATGTGTTGTTCTTGCCGATCAGCTTGGCCGCGTAAGCCTCGTCGATGGCGCGCTGCAGCGCCTCACGCTCGCGGATGAACTCGCCGCGCACATAGATGTAGGCGGCGATCGCGCCCATCGCGAAGCCGGCGACCAGCGCGCCTTCGACCAGCGTGTGCGGATCGTTGCGCAGGATATCGCGGTCCTTGCAGGTGCCGGGCTCGGATTCGTCGGCATTGATGACGAGATAGCTCGGCCGTCCGTCGCTCTGCTTGGGCATGAACGACCATTTCAATCCGGTCGGGAAGCCGGCGCCGCCGCGCCCGCGCAGGCCCGACGCCTTCATCTCGTTGATGATCCAGTCGCGGCCTTTGGCGACGAGGCCTGGCGTGTCGTCCCAGATGCCGCGCGACTGCGCGCCGGCCAGCGACTTGTCGAACAGGCCGTAGATGTTGGTGAAGATGCGGTCTTTGTCCTGAAGCATTTTTCGTCCCTCAGACCGGCTTCTTGCCGAAGACGCGGATGTATTCGGCGACGCCGCCCTTGGCGAGCGCCTTGGCCTGCTTCACCCAGTCGTCGCGCTCGATGCGGCCGCGGAAATTGAGATAGCCGTCGACCCATTCGCGCTCGGCTTTCTTCCAGGCGGCGACCTGCGCGAAGGTGTAGATGCCCAGCGAATGCAGGGTGCCTTCGATCTTCGGGCCGACGCCTGAGATCAGCTTGAGATCGTCGACCGTTGCCGGGCGCTCGATGCCGGCCGGCCGGTTCTTGTCATCGAGCGAAGGTTTCGTCGTCTTGGCGACAGGCTGCTTGGTTTCCGGCGCCTTGAAAGCGGTGGCCGGCTCGGCCTTGGTCTTCGGCCCGCTGCGCGGCTTTGAAACCGCCTCGACTTCCGGAGAAGCCTGATTGGCGTTGGCGGCCGAATGGCGCGGCGCCCTGACGCTGGCGCCATTCTCGGTGGCCGGGGCGACCTTGACCGGCGACGGCGTGTTGAGCGCCGGGCTGGTTTCAGCCGCATGAGTCTTCGGCTTGCTGGATTTTGACGGCCCAACCGGGCCCGAGGCGGCCGGAGCCGGCGCCGAACTTGCCGGCGCAGCGGGTGCCGGGGCTGCGGCGGGAGCTGCAGCCGGCGCCGACGCGAGAGCTTCCTTGGCCGCTTTCGCCGCCGCCCTGGCTTCCTTGTCGCGCGTCGACTTCAGGATCGCCTTTTCGCTGGTCAGCGTCGTCAGCCCGGTAGCCGGCTCGGACCCGTGGCGGCCGTTCTGCGGACCAGGCTTCACCTCGGCGCCCTTGCCGGCGTCGTAGAAATCGATGATCTCAGCCAGCCGCTCAGGCGTCAGGTCCTCGAAAGTGTCCTTGAAGATCATGACCATCGGTGCGTTGACGCAGGCGCCGAGGCATTCGACTTCCTCCCACGACAGCGTGCCCTTGTCGTTGGTGTGGAACTGGTCGTGATGGATTTTCGACCTGCATACATCCATCAGCGCTTCCGAGCCGCGCAGCATGCAGGGCGTGGTGCCGCAGACCTGGATATGAGCGCGCGTGCCGACCGGATTGAGCTGGTACTGCGTATAGAAAGTCGCGACTTCGAGGCCACGGATGCGCGGCATGCCGAGCATGTCGGAGATCGTCTCGATCGCCGCCTTGGTGACCCAGCCTTCCTGCTCCTGCGCGATCATCAGCAGCGGGATGATGGCCGACTGCTCGCGACCCTTTGGGTATTTGGCGATCCACTGCTGGGCGGCTGCCGCGTTCGCCTCGTTGAAGGCGAAGGTGGCTGGCTGGAGGCTGGCTTCTGCAAGACGGCGGACTGACATTTAGCGATCGACCTCACCAAACACGATGTCGAGGGAGCCAAGCACGGCAGTGACGTCGGCCAGCATGTGGCCGCGGCACAGGAAATCCATGGCTTGCAGATGCGCGAAACCGGGCGCGCGCAGCTTGCAGCGATAGGGCTTGTTGGTGCCGTCGGAGACCAGGTAGACGCCGAATTCGCCCTTCGGCGCCTCGACGGCCGCATAGACCTCGCCGGCCGGCACGCGGTAGCCCTCGGTATAGAGCTTGAAGTGATGGATCAGCGCTTCCATCGAGCGCTTCATTGCGGCGCGCTTCGGCGGCACAACCTTGCCGTCGAGGTTCGACACCGGGCCGGCGCTTTCCTTGCCGAGCAAGAGATCGACGCATTGGCGCATGATCCTGGCCGACTGGCGCATCTCTTCCATGCGCACAAGGTAACGGTCGTAGCAGTCGCCGTTCTTGCCGATCGGAATGTCGAAATCCATCTCGGAATAGCATTCATAGGGCTGCGATTTGCGCAGGTCCCAGGCGGCGCCCGAGCCGCGCACCATCACGCCCGAAAAGCCCCACGCCCAGGCGTCGGCCAGCGACACCGTGCCGATATCGACATTGCGCTGCTTGAAGATGCGATTGCCGGTCAAGAGCGCGTCGAGATCGTCGATCGACTTCAGGAACGGGTCGATCCACTTGCCGATGTCCTCGACCAACTTCTGCGGCAGGTCCTGGTGCACGCCGCCCGGCCGGAAATAGGCCGCATGCATGCGCGAGCCCGAGGCGCGCTCGTAAAACACCATTAGCTTTTCGCGTTCGACGAAGCCCCACAGCGGCGGCGTCAGCGCACCGACGTCCATGGCCTGCGTCGTCACATTCAAGATGTGCGACATGATGCGGCCCATCTCGGAATAGAGCACCCGGATCAGTTGGCCGCGCTTCGGCACCTCGATGCCGAGCAGGCGCTCGGCCGCGAGCGCGAAGGCATGCTCCTGGTTCATCGGCGCGCAATAGTCGAGCCGGTCGAGATAGGGCACGGCCTGCAGATAAGTCTTGGCCTCGATCAGCTTCTCGGTGCCGCGATGCAGCAGACCGATATGCGGATCGACGCGGTCGACCACCTCGCCGTCCAGCTCCAGCACCAGGCGCAAAACGCCATGCGCCGCAGGATGCTGCGGACCGAAGTTGATGTTGAAGTTGCGGACGGAGGTTTCAGCCATGGGTCGCCCTACTGCTTCGCCTTCTCATCCCCGGGAAGCACGTAATCCGTTCCTTCCCACGGGCTCAAGAAGTCGAAATTTCTGAATTCCTGCTTCAATTCCACCGGCTCGTAGATCACCCGCTTGGCCTCGTCGTCGTAGCGCACCTCGACGAAACCGGTCAGCGGGAAATCCTTGCGCAGCGGATGCCCCTCGAAACCATAGTCGGTGAGAATGCGGCGCAGGTCCGGATGGCCCGAGAACAGCACGCCGTAAAGGTCGTAGGTCTCGCGCTCGAACCAGTCGGCACCCGGATAGACGCCGGTCAGCGACGGCACCAGCGTCTCCTCGTCGGCCTGGACCTTGAGCCTGATGCGGACATTCTGCTTCGGCGACAATAGGTGATAGACGACGTCGAAGCGCCTGGCGCGCGACGGGTAGTCCGCTCCGCAGACATCGATGATCGAGATGAACTGGCAGCGCGGATCGTCGCGCAGGAAGGTCGCGACCTCGATCAGGTTGCCCGGTTCAACCGAAACCGTGAGCTCACCATAGGCAAGCACGGCTTCGCCGATGCGGCCGGAGAGCTTCTCGCCGAGATAGGTGGAGAGTTCGTTCAACGCCAGGGTCATCGGCTCACCGTTCGATCGTGCCGGTGCGGCGGATCTTCTTCTGCAGAAGGAGAATGCCGTAGAGCAGCGCCTCCGCGCTCGGCGGGCAGCCGGGCACATAAATGTCGACCGGCACGACGCGGTCGCAGCCGCGCACCACCGAATAGGAATAGTGGTAGTAGCCGCCGCCATTGGCGCAGGAGCCCATCGAGATGACGTAGCGCGGCTCCGGCATCTGGTCGTAGACCTTGCGCAGCGCCGGCGCCATCTTGTTGGTCAGCGTGCCGGCGACGATCATAATGTCGGACTGGCGCGGCGACGCGCGCGGCGCGACGCCGAAACGCTCCGAGTCATAGCGCGGCATCGAGGTGTGGATCATCTCGACCGCGCAGCAGGCGAGGCCGAAGGTCATGAACATCAGCGAGCCGCTGCGCGCCCAGGTGATCAGCGCCTCGGTCGAGGTGACGAGAAAACCCTTGTCGGCCAGCTCATTGTTGATTTCGAGGAAGAAGGGATCGTCCTCCCCCACCGGCCTGCCGGTGTTGGGGTCGATGATGCCCTTGGACTTCGGCGCGACGAGGGTGCCTGAACTGTCGTTCAATCCCATTCCAGCGCTCCTTTTTTCCATTCATAGGCAAAGCCGATGGTCAACACCGCCAGGAACACCATCATCGACCAGAAGCCGAGCATGCCAAGCTTCGAGAAGGACACCGCCCACGGGAACAGGAAGGCGACCTCGAGATCGAAGATGATGAACAGGATCGACACCAGGTAGAAGCGGATGTCGAACTTCATGCGGGCGTCGTCGAACGAGTTGAACCCGCATTCATAGGCGGAAAGCTTTTCCGGGTCGGGATTGCGGTAGGCCACAAGGAACGGAGCGATGATGAGCGCCAGACCGACGATCATCGCCACGGCGATGAACAGCACGATAGGCAGGTACGAACTTAGGAGTGCGCTCATGCGGCGACTTTCCTTCGGCGGGGGCAGTTCATTTTGATTACAGCAACGAACTCTAATGCGGAAGCGTGACAGATTAACCGCTGAACCGTTTTAAGGGGCCCATGCTGCAACGCGGCGAGGGTTAGCGCAGCGGTTTCGGTGACGCAAGTCAAACGTTGTTCAAATCGCGGCTCTGGACGCCTTATCGGAAGAAACTGGTCCGATCCGCTCCTGTTTGATTTCCTTCAGTTTTTACTCCAGTTTTCTCTCCTGACATATCTACCGCCATTTGCCTGCTAGCATGACAGGAATCACCGGCTAAAAATCCAACGGACGATCGGGGCAAGGACACCTGATGAAGGACAAGATTTCGCTGGCCATGGCGAGGCGCGTCGCGCTCGGCGCGCAAGGGTTCAACGACCCTAGGCCCAGTGGTGTTCCGGATCGCCGCCACCTTGCGCGGGTACTTTCGCGAACCGGCCTTCTGCAGATCGATTCCGTGAGCGCGGTGGTGCGCGCGCATTACATGCCGCTCTATTCGCGCCTCGGCCCCTACCCGCTTACGCTGCTCGACAATGCCGCGGTCACCCGCAAGCGCGCCGTTTTCGAATACTGGGCGCATGAGGCATCGTTCCTGCCCGTCGAGACCTATCCTTTGATGCGCTGGCGCATGCAGCGCGCCGAGCAGGGCGACGAGATGTATCTCGGCCTGGCGAAATGGGGTCGTGAACGCAAGGAAATGATCGACGAGATATATAGAGAGGTCGCCGATCGCGGTCCGATCGCCGCGTCCGACATCGAAGGCCACAAGGGCAATGGCGGCTGGTGGGGCTGGAGCGAGGCCAAGCACGCTTTCGAATGGCTGTTCTGGGCCGGGCGCATCACCACGGCCTACCGCCGCGGCTTCGAACGCTATTACGACCTGCCCGAGCGCGTTTTGCCGCAGGCGGTGCTCGACCTTCCCATTCCCTCGGTCGAGGACGCGCATCGCGAGTTGCTGCGCATTTCCGCCCGCGCCCATGGCATCGCCACCTATGGCGACCTGCGCGACTATTTTCGTCTCGCGCCGGGCGACACGAAGGATCGCATCGAGGAACTGGTCGAAGCCGGCGAATTGCTGCCGGTGAAGGTCGAAGGTTGGGACAAGACCGCCTATCTCCACAAGGACGCCCGTTTCCCGCGCCGGATAGAAGCGCGCGCCCTGCTCGCCCCTTTCGATCCCGTCGTCTTCGAACGCACCAGGACGGAGAAACTCTTCGATTTCCGCTACCGCATCGAGATCTACACGCCGGCCGAGAAACGCCAATATGGCTACTACGTGCTGCCCTTCCTGCTCGGCGACCGGATCGTCGCCCGCGTCGATCTGAAAGCTGACCGCCCGGCCAGCATCTTGCGCGTCCACGCCGCCTACGCCGAGGCCGGCGCCCCGCCCGAAACGGCCGCCCAGCTCTTCGACGAGTTGAAGCAGATGCAGGGCTGGCTCGGCCTGGAGGCGATCGAAGTGACGCCGGCCGGCGACCTCGGGCCGGCGCTGGCCGACATCGCGGTGTCGTAGCTGCGCGTTGACAGGGAGAGTGAACAAAAATAGAACATCCCAACTGTGGTTAGGATCGGTTGCGATGGTTTTCAGGCGCTCGATATGTCTGGTCTTGGCCTACCTGACCTTAGCGTCGCCATCATATGCGACAGGTGCTTACCGAGAGGAATGGGTAGAGGTCACGCGTCCAGTCATTTTCTGTGGCGGCCACATTGCACCCGGTATGCAGCCAAAAGAAGTGACGGCGCTTCTTCTGCGGTGGTTGGAGTTTGGAACGATCGACAAGCAGATCGCAGGCGCCTGTGGCTTATTGCCGGTAGGGCAGCGCTATATAATAGTTCATGAGCCGAAGTTCGACGCCAATCGCTTCGTCTTGATGTGGGAACCGGTTTGCCAGCACGGCTGTTCGTTAAGTATGGCGCCCGTGGCCTCACCGCCTCGCAAACTTGTGGGTCCATACCTCAAACCCATAAAGCCGCCAAAAGGCTGGTACTAAGCCAGTCGTTGACTCCAGCCCCCTGAACCCTCTAAATCCTGACCCAGACGGTCTTCTCCCGGCAAAGGGAGGAGCCAAGAGGGAATGCGGTGCGGGCCAACACCCAAATCCGCGGCTGTCCCCGCAACTGTAAGCGACGAGCCTCTGCCGAAAACCACTGGGATGTTCCCGGGAAGGCGGCATTCAGGGTGACGACCCGCGAGCCAGGAGACCTGCCGTCTGAGACTTTAAGTATCCGAATGCCCGGCGGGTTTTCCGGGCAAGGAGCATGGTTTTGGATCGCAACGGCAGTTTCCCGGCAAACAGTGCGGACATTCCGTCCGAGCCCGATGCTTTGGCTGGCGTCACCGTCATCGTCTGCTCATCCTGCCGCGACGAGACCGGGTCGGATGCGCATCCGCGCGCCGGCGCGCTGCTTGCCGAAGACACGCGTCGGGCTGCTTGCGGCGAAAAGATCGACATCCGTACCGTCGAATGCCTCGGCAACTGCAAGCGCCGGCTAAGCGCCGCGCTGCTGCGCGACGGCTGCTGGAGCTACGTCTTCGGCGATCTGAACACGACCAGCGGCGCCGATCTCGTCGCCGGCGCAAAGCTCTTCGCCACCTCGACCGATGGCCTCATCCCCTGGCGCGGCCGGCCCGATTCTCTCAAGCGCGGCCTGGTTGCCCGCATCCCTCCCCTCGACATGCTGAAGGACCGACCATGAACGCATCCGTTTCCCGCGTGCCCTGCACCGTCGTCACCGGCTTTCTCGGCGCCGGCAAGACGACGCTGATCCGCAACCTGCTCGAAAACGCCAAGGGCAAGCGGCTGGCGATCATCGTCAACGAGTTCGGCGATGTCGGCATCGATGGCGAGATCCTGAAGGGCTGCGGCGTCGACACCTGCCCGGAGGAAAACATCGTCGAGCTCGCCAATGGCTGCATCTGCTGCACCGTCGCCGACGATTTCGTGCCGGCGCTCGACCAGATCCTGTCCCGCACGCCGAAGGTCGACCACATCCTGATCGAGACCTCCGGTCTCGCTCTGCCGAAGCCCTTGGTGCAAGCCTTCCAGTGGCCGACCGTGAAGAGCCGCGTCACCGTCGACGGCGTCATCGCCGTGGTCGACGGCCCGGCGCTGGCCGACGGCCGCGTCGCTTCCGACATGGACGCGCTGAAGGCGCAGCGTGCCGCGGACGATTCGCTCGACCATGACGATCCGGTCGAGGAGGTGTTCGAGGACCAGATCGCCTGCGCCGACCTGATCATCCTGTCGAAGAGCGATTTGATGGATGCGGCGGGCTCTGAGCGCGCCAACGCCGTCATCGGCGAGCATGTGGCGCGCGCCGTGAAAGTCGTGCCGACGTCGCAGGGCAAGGTCGATCCCTCGGTGCTGCTCGGCCTCGGTCTCGCCGTCGAGGACGACATCGAGAACCGCAAGACCCATCACGACGACGAGCTCGACCACGAGCACGACGATTTCGATTCCTTCGTCATCGACATCCCGTCGATCGCCAATCCCGACGAGCTGGCCAAGCGCGTCGCCCTTGCCGCCGAGCAGGAAAACGTGCTGCGCGTCAAAGGCTTCGTCGAGGTCGGCGGCAAGCCGATGCGGCTCCTGCTGCAGGCCGTCGGCCCGCGCGTCAACCACTATTACGACCGCGCCTGGACGGCTGAGGACGACCGCCGCTCGCGGCTCGTTGTCATCGGCCTCAAGGGGCTGAACCGCCCGGCGATCGAGCGTATCCTCGCCGGCTGAGGCAATCCGGACCGCGATGCACATCCTCGCCACCACATCCGCATCGCTCGACGATCTCGCCGAGCCGATCGACCTCAGGCAGACGCCTGCGGATGTGGTGGCGCTGTCCTTCACCGACAGCGACCTCGCCGGCCTGGCCACCGCCTGGAAGGCGGATGCGGCGCGGCTGCCCTCAATGCGGCTTGCGGCGCTGCGTGACCTTCGCCACCCGATGTCGGTGGACCTGTGGATCGACAGCGTCGCCCGCCACGCCAGGGTCATCCTCGTCCGCATCCTCGGCGGCTATGACTGGTGGCGCTATGGCTGTGACCAGCTCGCCGCAGTGGCGCGCGAACGCGGCATCAAGCTGGCATTGCTGCCCGGCGAAAGCCATGACGAGGACCTGCGGCTGGTCGAAGGCTCGACCCTGCCGCGCGCCGAGCTCAACGCCCTGCTCGGCTATTTCCGCGAAGGCGGCCCGGCCAATATGCGCGCGCTGGTGCAAAGGCTGGCAAGGCTCGCCGGGTCGGATGCGGCCGTGGCCGAACCGGTCAGCGTGCCGAAGGCGGGATATTATCAGCCGGGAGTTGGTGTCGTCGAGAAGCCGAACCTTTTAAAGGCGGAACTCGACGCCTACAATTTCGCCGTCATCCCCATCCTCTTCTACCGCTCGATGCTGCTTGCCGCCGACGTGGCACCGATCGACGTTCTCGTGGAGGCGTTGAAGCTGCAAGGGCTCACCCCCGTGCCGATCTTCGTGTCCAGCCTCAAAGACGCGGCATCCCTGGCCTTCGTCGAAACCGCCCTCACCTCCCTGAACCCCGCCGCCATCGTCACCGCCACCGCCTTCGCCTCCGGCGCGGAACCCGGCGCCGAAACCCTGTTCGACCGCGCGGGCGTACCGGTGTTCCAGGTCATCGTCGCCACCACCAGGCGCGAGGTCTGGGAAAAGAACCAGCGCGGCCTGGCGCCTGCCGACCTTGCCATGCATGTCGTCCTGCCCGAGCTCGACGGCCGCATCCTGGCCGGCGCCATCTCCTTCAAGGGCGAGGTCGAGACCGATCCGGCGCTGGCCTTCCGAGCCTTCGCCAACCGGCCCGAGGCGGACCGCGTGGCGCAAGTTGCCAAGCGGATCGCGGCGTTCATCCGCCTGCAGCGGATGGAGCGGGCCGAGCGCAAGCTGGCGATCCTGATCCCGGATTATCCGAGCGCGCCAGGGCGAACCGGTTACGCCGTTGGGCTTGATGTGCCGTCGAGCGTGCTCGTCATGCTGCAGGACCTGAAGGAACAAGGCTACGCGGTTGAAGGGATTCCGCAATCGCCGCGCGCGTTGCTGGATGCGCTGGAGGTAGGTGGGCACGGCCTTACGTTGACGGATTACGTTGCCTTTTCAGCGGAACTGCCGAGGGAAGCGCGAGCTTCAGTTGAGGCGACATGGGGCAAGGCAAAGGGGATAGGTTCGCGCGAGGCACCCCCCTCTGTCCTGCCGGACATCTCCCCCGCAGGGGGGGAGATTGATCTGTCGCCACCGCTTTCGCCAATTGTCGGAGTTGCAAGAATGGCGCCTTCGGCGGAACTGCCGATCTCCCCCCTTGCGGGGGAGATGTCCGGCAGGACAGAGGGGGGTGTTCAAGCGCCGATCTCGGCAACCTTCCCCTTCCGCGCCGCGACCTTCGGCAACGTCACCGTGGCGCTGGCCCCCGACCGCGGCCGCTCGGCCGACCGCCGCGCCCACTATCACGACCCGACGCTGCCCCCGCGCCACGAGCTGATCGCCTTCGGCCTGTGGCTGCAAAAATCGCTCGGCGTGCATGCCATCATCCATGTCGGCGCGCATGGCACGCTCGAATGGCTGCCGGGCAAGACGGTGGCCCTCTCCGGAACCTGCTTCCCGGAGATCGTCACCGGATCGCTGCCGGTCATCTATCCATTCATCGTCTCCAATCCGGGCGAGGCGGCGCAGGCCAAGCGCCGCATTTCGGCCGTCACCCTCGGCCATCTGCCGCCGCCGCTGAGCGGCGCCGGCCTAGACGAGGCGCAACAGAAACTCGAGCGGTTGGTCGACGAATACGCGCAGGCCGACGGCCTCGACCGCCGCCGCCGTGACCAACTTGCAAAGCTGATCGTCGAGACCGCGCAGAAGACTGGCCTCGCTTCTGAAGCGGGCGTGGCCAAGGCTGATCAACCCGACGAAGCGCTGCGCCGCATCGACGCCTGGCTCTGCGACCTCAAGGATTTCGCCGTCAAGGACGGGCTGCATGTCTATGGCCGCGCGCCGGAAGACGAAGCCGACCCGCTGCGCCGGCAAAGCGCGGCGGCCGAAAAATCCAACCTGCTCGCCGCGCTCGATGGCCGCCACATCAAGGCCGGCCCTGCCGGCGCCCCGGCGCGCGGTCGCTCCGATGTGCTCCCCACCGGCCGCAACCTGTTCACCTCCGATCCGCGCACCATGCCGACGCCAACCGCCTATGACCTCGGCCAGGCGGCGGCAGAGGAAGTGGTGCGCAGCTATATGCAAAGCCATGGCGACTGGCCGCGCTCGCTGGTCATCGACCTCTGGGGTTCCGCCTCGTTGCGCACCGGCGGCGAGGAGATCGCGCAAGGTCTGGCGCTGATGGGCTGCCGGCCGCAATGGGATGCCGCCACCGGCCGCGTCACCGGCATCGAGGTGCTGCCGCCGGCCACGCTCGGCCGCCCGCGCGTCGACGTCACCTGGCGCATCTCCGGCCTGTTCCGCGACATGTTCCCGACCCAGATCGCGTTGATCGACGCCGCTGCCAATGCCGTCGCCAGCCGCGACGAGGACGATACCGAGAACCCGCTCGCCGCAGCGACGCGCGCTCAGGGGAAGATCAGCCCGCGCATTTTCGGCACCTCACCGGGAACTTATGGCGCCGGCGTCGAGGACTTGCTGTCGCGCGGCGAATGGGGCGCGCGCGAAGAGATCGGCCGTGCCTATCTCGACGCCACCTCGCACGCCTATGGCGGCGCCGAAGGCGAAGCGATCTCGGCGCCCGGCGCTTTCGAAGGCCGGATCGCCGAAGCTGATCTCCTCGTCCACACCGGCGACGATCCGGGCCGCGACATCCTTGAAGGCTCGGCCGACGTCGCCTTCATCGGCGGCTTTTCGGCCGCCCTTGCAGCACTTGGCAGGAATGCCGACGTCATCGTGCTTGACACGACTGATCCGAAGAAGCCGAAGCCGCGTTCGGTCGGCGAAGCGGTATCGCGCGTGGTTCGCGCCCGCGCGGTCAACCCGCGCTTCATCGCCGGCCAGATGCGCCACGGCCCGCGCGGCGCCTCTGAATTCGCCGAGACGGTCGACCGTCTGGTCGGCTTCGCGGAGACTACCCATGCCATTTCGGGCGCGCTGATCGAGGCCGTTCACGACGCCTATGTTGGCGATCCGGACGTCCGTGCCTTCCTGCTGCGCGAGAATCCGGCGGCTGCCAAGGTCATCGCCGAACGGTTCCTCGCCGCCCGTCGGCGCGGCCTGTGGCACCCGCTGCGCAACTCCATCGACGACGACCTCGCGGCCTTGATTGCCGAGGCCCAGGCAGGTGGAGTGGCGGCATGAACGCGTTTTCGCGCCGTGGCGCTTGCCCTGCTCTAAGCGCGCCGATGCAGACCGGCGACGGGCTGCTGGTGCGGCTCAACCCAGTCGCTGGAGGAATTTCGCCCAAGTCGCTGATCGGACTCGGCGAATCCGCCTTGCGCCACGGCAACGGCATCATGGAGGTGACGGCGCGCGGCAGCCTGCAGATCCGCGGACTGACGGCCGAAAGCGCCCGGTTGCTGGCGGACGAAGTGGATGC
Source organism: Mesorhizobium sp. Ca11 (assembly GCF_020165275.1). Classification (NCBI taxonomy): domain Bacteria; kingdom Pseudomonadati; phylum Pseudomonadota; class Alphaproteobacteria; order Hyphomicrobiales; family Phyllobacteriaceae; genus Mesorhizobium; species Mesorhizobium sp. Ca11. Next base: position 520,285 of record NZ_JAIUHU010000001.1, read on the forward strand.
GCTGGGCATCGCGGTGCGCACCGGAGTGCCGGTCGAGACGGGGCCGCTGGCGGGGATCGATCCGGAAGAGATCGCCGATCCGCGCCCGCTGGCTGAGCAGATCAGGGCGGCGATCGGGGAAGCCGGGCTGACGGCAAGGCTGGGGCCGAAGGTGTCCGTGGTTTTCGATGGCGGCGGACAGCTTACGATGGATGCCGTGACGGCCGATGTAAGGCTGAAGGCGGTGCAGGCTGTGGCGGGCATCTGGTGGAGCGTGTCGATTGCCGGCGACGGGCGGAGTGCGAAGCCGCTCGCGACGGTCGATGCTGATGGCGCGCGCGACATTGCAGTCGCGGCTCTTCGGATGGTCGCCGAAAAAGATCGCGAGGCGCATACCCGGGATCTTTCGGAGAGACAGTTGGCTTCTCTCGCAGGCTGGCATTCCTTCGCGCCCCCCTCTGTCCTGCCGGACATCTCCCCCACAAGGGGGGAGATTGGCGGTTCCCGCACCGGCTCTCCACTTTCAGCGTTGGAGATTGGCGAAAGCCGCGGTGACAAGGCAATCTCCCCCCTTGAGGGGGAGATGTCCGGCAGGACAGAGAGGGGGGCGCAGGAACGCCAGCCCGCGAGAAGCCCCATTGGCCTATTCAATCTAGGCAACAACACCGCCCTAGGCATCGCCCTGCCCTACGGCAGCATGCCGGCGCAAAACCTCATCGATCTCGTCACCCAAGCCGCGAACCTCGGCGCCTCCGAAATCCGCCTCGCCCCAGGCCGAGCCCTGCTCTTCCTCGGTCTCTCCGCCCTCTCCACGCTCCAATCCTCCGCCGCCGCGCTCGGCTTTGTCACCGACCCCGCCGATCCGCGCACCCGCATCGCCGCCTGCCCCGGCACGCCGGCCTGCGCGTCCGGCCGCATCGCCACCCGTGCCATCGCCGAAACGATCGCAAAAGAAAGCGCGGACCTTCTCGACGCCTCGCTGTCTCTCCACATCTCCGGCTGCGCCAAGGGCTGCGCGCATCCCGGCACCGCTGCGCTCACCCTGGTCGGCGACGAAAACGGAGCCGGACTTGTCGTGGACGGGACTGCGAATGCTCTTCCTGCCGCGTACAGGCCGGGCTATGACGCCGCGCTCGGGGTCGCCGGCATCCTTGCCGCGATCCGCGACGGAAGACATCAGGGCGAAACCGCCGCCGCCTGCCTGAAAAGATTTGGCGCGGCCGGCATCGCCGAACTCTATCGACGGAACCAGTGAATGGCCGCCTACGACTATATCCATGACGGAACGGCGATCTACGAGCGGTCTTTCGCCATCATCCGCGCCGAGGCGGATCTGTCGCGCTTCTCGGAGGCGGAAGCCGATGTCGCGATTCGAATGATCCATGCCTGCGGCCAGGTCGAAGCCGCCAGCCATTTCGTCTTCTCGAATAATTTCGTTACCGCCGCCCGGACCGCGCTCGCCGCCGGCGCGCCGATCTTCTGCGATGCCGAGATGGTGGCGCACGGCGTCACCCGCGCCCGTCTGCCGGCCGGCAACGAGGTGATATGCACGCTGCGCGACCCGCGCACGCACGACATCGCCAGGCAAATCGGCAACACCCGCTCGGCCGCCGCGATCGACCTCTGGGGCGAGCGCATGGCCGGCTCTGTCGTCGCCATCGGCAACGCGCCGACCGCGCTCTTCTATCTGCTTGAGAAGCTGCGCGACGGCGCGCCGAGGCCGGCCGCGATCATCGGCATGCCCGTGGGCTTCGTGGGTGCTGCCGAATCCAAGGATGCGCTGGCCGAAAATTCCTACGGCGTGCCCTACGCTATCGTGCGCGGCAGGCTGGGCGGCAGCGCCATGACCGCCGCCGCGCTCAATTCGTTGGCGAGGCCTGGCCTGTGAACGCGATCATGAAAGGCCGTCTGGTCGGCGTCGGCACCGGCCCCGGAGATCCGGAGCTTCTGACACTGAAGGCGGCGCGCGCGTTGGCAGAGGCGGACGTCGTCGCCTATTTCGCCAAGCGCGGCAACAACAGCAATGCGCGTGCCATCGTCGAGGCGCGCTTCCGGCCGGACATGATCGAGCTGCCGCTGCTCTATCCGGTGACGACGGAGATCGATAAGGATCACGACGACTACCGCGCGCAGATCGCCGATTTCTACGAGCAATCGGCCGAACAGGTGGCCGAGCATCTCGGCGCCGGCAGGATCGTGGCGGTGCTGTCGGAGGGCGATCCGCTCTTCTACGGCTCCTACATGCATCTGCATGTGCGGCTGGCGCACCGCTTCCCGACCGAGGTCATCCCCGGCGTCACCGCCATGTCCGGCTGCTGGTCCGCCACCGGCTTGCCGATCGTCCAGGGCGACGACGTGCTGAGTGTGCTGCCCGGCACGATGAGCGAGTTCGAGCTGACCCGCCGCCTCGCCGACACAGATGCCGCCGTCATCATGAAGGTCGGCCGCAACCTGCCAAAAATCCGCCGCGCGCTGGAAGCGACCGGCAAGCTGGCGAAGGCCGTCTATGTCGAGCGCGGCACCATGCCGGGCAGCGTCTCGATGCGGCTGGCCGAAAAATCGGACGACAAGGCGCCCTATTTCGCCATCGTGCTGGTTGCCGGCTGGTCGGCTCGCCCGGGTGCCAAGGCATGAGCGGCCGCCTTACCGTCATCGGTCTCGGACCCGGCAATGCCGACCAGGTCACGCCGCAGGCTGCCAATGCCGTGGCCGAGGCTTCCTTCTTCTATGGCTACAAGCCCTATCTCGACCGGCTGGAGCTGCGGCCGGACCAGACCCGCATCGCCTCCGACAACCGCGAGGAACTCGCCCGCTCCAACGAAGCGCTGGCCAAGGCCGCAGAAGGCCACAATGTCGCCGTCGTTTCCGGCGGCGATCCCGGCGTTTTCGCCATGGCCGCCGCCGTTTGCGAGGCGATCGAAGCCGGCCCTGAAGAATGGCGTGCCATCGACATCTCGGTTGTCCCGGGCGTGACTGCGATGCTTGCCGTCGCCGCCCGCATCGGCGCACCGCTCGGCCATGATTTCTGCGCCATCTCGCTCTCCGACAATTTGAAGCCGTGGGACCTGATCGAATTGCGCCTGCTGGCAGCGGCCGGCGCCGGCTTCGTCGTCGCGCTCTACAATCCCATCAGCAAGGCTCGCCCCTGGCAGCTTGGCCGCGCCTTCGAATGCCTGAAGGCGATCCTGCCCGGCACCACGCCAGTGATCTTCGGCCGGGCTGCCGGCCGGCCCGACGAGCGCATCGAAGTCTCTCTGCTGGCGGACGCCGACGCCGAAAAGGCCGACATGGCGACCTGCATCATCATCGGCTCGCCGGAGACCCGCATCATCAAGCGCGGCGAAAAACCAGCGCTGGTCTACACGCCGCGTTCTGCAACGGCGTCGAAAAGATGATCGACTTTTGCCGCCAGCGCATCGACGGTCTCAGTCGAAGGAACGTCCGGCAAAGGCGGTCGGCGGATCATGATCACTTCGATGCCGAGCGCCCGCGCAGCGGCGATCTTGCCATAGGTCGCCTCGCCGCCGCTGTTCTTGGAAACGACGGCATCGATACCGTATTTTTCGAGCAACGCCCTTTCGTCCGCTTCCGGAAACGGTCCACGCGCCAGGAGGTAAAGCGCATCGGGCACGCCAAGCTTCGGCTCGACCGGATCGACACTGCGGATCAGATAACGGTGCTGCGGAGCGGCCTCGAACGCGCCCGCCTCCTGCCGGCCGATCGCCAGGAAGACGCGACGCGGCGCCGTGCCGAGCGCACGTGCCGCCTCGGTGACATTGTCAACCAGCGTCCAGCGATCACCCGTCACGGGTTCCCAGCCGGGACGGCGCAGCGCCAGGATCGGCACGTCCGTCTGCCTTGCCGCTTCGGCGGCATTGGCCGAAATACGCGCGGCGTATGGATGCGTGGCGTCGATCAGCAGATCGACGTGTTCTTCCCGAAGATAGGCAGCCAGCCCATCTGCGCCGCCAAAGCCGCCGGCACGCACCGGCACGCCTTGCGCGACCGGGCTTTCAGTGCGGCCGGCCAGCGACAGCGTGACCGAAAAATCGTCGCGACGGGCGAGCTTCCCGGCCAATTGCCGGGCTTCCGTCGTTCCGCCGAGGATCAGGATATGGTGGGTCATCATGCCTGCTAAGGGTCCGCGCGCCGCCAAGCCAGCCTCAAAATGGCTCACCATCGTCGGCATCGGCGAGGACGGTGTAGCGGGTCTCGGCGACGAGGCCAAGCAGCGGATTGCGCAGGCGGACGTCGTGTTCGGCGGAAGGCGGCATCTTGCGCTCGTCTCTTCCCTCGCCAACGGCGAAACCCGCTCATGGCCGACACCCTTCGACGCGGAAATGCGCGACGTGCTGGCGCTCGCGGGCAAGGACGTCTGCGTGCTCGCGTCCGGCGACCCGTTCTTTCACGGCGTCGGCGTCACGCTCGCGCGCAAGGTAGAACCGGAACAGATGCTCGTCCTGCCGGCGCCCTCATCTCTGTCGCTCGCGGCATCGCGCCTCGGCTGGGCCTTGCAGGACGTCGAGACCATCTCGCTGCACGGCCATTCGATCGACCTGATCCGGCCCCTGCTCCACCCCGGCGCGCGCATCCTTGCCCTGACATCGGATGGCGACGCTCCGGCTGCTATCGCCGCGCTGCTCGACGAACTCGGTTTCGGCCCGTCGCGATTCACGGTCCTCGAAGCGCTGGGCGGCCCCGATGAGATGCGCCGCGCCGCTCGAGCCGATGCCTTCGATCTCAAAAACATCAATTCGCTCAACGTGCTGGCGCTCGAAATTGAATCGACGCCGGATGCGCGCATCCTGCCCTTGACCGTCGGCCTCGCCGATCATCTGTTCGAGCATGACGGTCAGATCACCAAGCGCGAGATCCGCGCCATCACGCTGTCGGCGCTGGCGCCCCGGCGCGGCGAACTGCTGTGGGACATCGGCGCCGGTTCCGGCTCGATCGGCATCGAGTGGATGCTGGCTCATTCCTCGCTGCGCGCCATCGCCATCGAGGCTAACGCAGAACGCGCCGCCCGCATCGCTCGCAACGCCGCGCATTGCGGCGTGCCCGGCCTCGTCGTGATCGAGGGCGCCGCGCCTAAGGCGCTGGCAAAATTGGAGACGCCCGATGCCATCTTCATCGGCGGCGGCGGCAGCGATGCCGGGGTGCTGGAGCAGGCGATCAAGGCGCTGCGTCCCGGCGGCCGGCTCGTCGCCAATGCGGTGACGCTGGAGATGGAGGCGCTGCTGCTCGACCAGCACAACAGGCGTGGCGGCGACCTGACCCGCATCGCCCTGTCGCGCGCGGCGCCTGTCGGCTCGATGCAGGCGTGGCGACCGGCCATGCCGATCACGCAGTGGAGCTGGGTCAAGCCATGATGGTCGCAGGTATCGGCAGCCGCAAAGGTGTGACGGCGGGCGACGTTCGCGCCGCGATCGAGACCGCGCTTGAGGCGCATGGGCTTACGATGACGGCGCTTTCTGCATTGGCGACGGGTGAAATCAAGCGCGATGAGCCGGCGATCTTCCTTGCCGGCCGAGACCTCGACCTCCCCGTGCTCGTCATCTCCGACGCCGCACTGCAATCCGTCTCGTCCGGAACGGTCAGTCGCTCCGACCCGTCGCAGGCCCAGGCCGGCACGCCTTCGGTCTCGGAAGACTCGGCCCTGGCCGCGGCCGGAAAAGGTGCGAAACTGCTTGGACCGCGCATCGTGCTCGGTCCGGTCACCTGCGCCATCGCCATCAGCGGAGATGCGCCATGACCGTCCATTTCATCGGCGCCGGCCCGGGCGCCGCCGATCTCATCACCTTGCGCGGCGCCCGGCTGCTGGCCAGTTGCCCGGTCTGCCTCTATGCCGGCTCGATCGTGGCTCCGGAACTGCTCGAGCATTGCGCGCCAGGCACCAAATTGATCGACACCGCGCCGATGTCGCTTGACGAGATCGAGGCCGAATATGTCGCCGCGCACAAGGCCGGCCACGACGTCTCGCGCCTGCATTCCGGCGATCTTTCGGTGTGGAGCGCGGTGGCCGAACAGATCAGGCGCCTGGAAAAGCACGGCATCCCCTACTCGCTGACCCCAGGCGTGCCCTCTTTCGCGGCAGCGGCGGCAGCACTTCGCCGCGAGCTCACCATTCCCGAGCTCGCGCAAAGCCTGGTGCTGACCCGCGTCTCGGGCCGCGCCTCGAAAATGCCGCCGGGCGAGACGCTGGCCGGCTTCGGCCGCACCGGCGCCACGCTTGCCATTCATCTCGCCATCCATGCCATCGACCGCATCGTCGCGGATCTGACGCCGCTTTACGGCGCCGAATGTCCGGTCGCGGTCGTCTTCCGCGCCTCCTGGCCGGACGAGCGCATCCTGACCGGCACGCTGGGCACCATCGAAGCGCAACTGGCGGAGAGCCCGATGGAACGCACCGCGATCATCTTCGTCGGCAGCGCGCTCGCCGCGCAGGATTTCGGCGAAAGCTCATTGTACGACGCCCACTACCAGCGGCGTTTTCGCGGACGGGATGGATTGTGAACGGCAGCACCAATACGAACGGACGGGCTAATGTGGAGCAGGCGCTGGCGCGGCTGAACTTCAAACCGCGCGAACTGGAGCCTGGTCATGTCTGGCTGGCCGGCGCCGGTCCCGGGGACCCCGGCTGCCTGACCCTGGAAGTGCTGGCGGCACTCGGGCAATGCGATGCGCTGGTCTATGACGCGCTGGTCTCGCCCGACGTCGTGGCTGTCGCTCAGAGTGCAGAGCTTTTCTACGCCGGAAAACGCGGCGGCCAGCCCTCGATGAAGCAGGCCGACATCAACGCCCTTCTCGTGCGGCTGGCGCGCGAGGGCCGCCGTGTCGTGCGCCTGAAGGGCGGCGACCCCTATATTTTCGGACGCGGTGGCGAAGAGGCTCTGGCGCTCGCCGGCGAAGAAATTCCGTTCCGGGTGCTCTCCGGCCTGACCTCGGGCCTCAGCGCGCTGGCCGCCACCGGCATTCCCGCCACCATGCGCGGCATCAACAAGGCGGTCATCCTCGCCACCGGCCATGCAGCAGGCACCGATGACGACACCGACTGGGCCGCGATCGCCCGCACCGGACAGCCGGTCGTCGTCTATATGGGCATGGCCAATTTGCCGGCGATCGCGGCAAAGCTGCTCAAGGGCGGCCTCGTGCCTTCGACCCCGGCCGCCGTGATCGTCGCGGCGACCACGCCGCAGGAGCGCATCGTCGTCGCCACGCTCGCCACCATCGCTGACGAGGCCGCGGCCGCCGGGCTCGCTTCGCCGGCGCTGATCGTGGTCGGCGGCATCGTCGCCATGCGCGCGGCATTGGCTGGCGGCGCATGACGGCGCGCGCGATCATCATCGGCGCGCCGCGCTCCGGATCGGGCAAGACCAGCGTCACCATAGGCCTGTTGCGCGCGCTTGCCAGGCGCGGCCTGAAAGTGCGCGGCGCAAAGTCCGGACCGGACTATATCGACCCGGGCTTCCACGCCGCCGCGACCGGACTCTCGGGCGTCAACCTCGACAGCTGGGCGATGTCGCCTTCCCTGCTCAACGCGCTGGCCGCGGAGGCTGCGGACGACGCCGAATACATTATCCTTGAAAGCGCGATGGGCCTGTTCGACGGCATCCCCGCCCCGCAAGGCCGCTCAGGCTCGGCCGCCGATCTGGCGCGGCTCTATGGCCTCCCGGTGCTTCTGGTGCTCGACGTTTCCGGCCAGTCGACCACGGCGGCGGCGGTGGCCAAGGGTTTCGCCACCTACGACCCGGCTGTGCGCATGGCCGGCGTCGTGCTCAATCGGCTAGGCAGCGAACGCCATCGCCGCCTGTCCGGCGACGCCATCGAGGCGATCGGCTTGCCCGTGGTCGGCGCCATCCTGCGCGATCCGACGCTCAACCTGCCGGAACGGCATCTCGGCCTCGTCCAGGCCGGCGAATACGAAAACCTGATGGCGCATCTCGACCGGCTGGCCGACATGGTCGAGAAGTCGCTCGACATCGACGCCATCCTGGCGCTGGCATCCCCGCTGCAACCAGCGGCTGGCGACTTCGGCGATGCCTTGCAGTCGCCCGGGCAGCGCATCGCGCTGGCGGAGGACGCCGCCTTCACCTTCCTCTATCCGCATGTCGCCACGCATTGGCGCAAGGCCGGCGCCGAGATCGTGCCTTTCTCGCCACTGGCCGACGAGGCGCCCTCGCAGGACTGCGATGTTTGCTGGCTGCCTGGCGGCTATCCCGAACTGCATGCCGGCAGGCTCGCGGCCGCGACCAACTTCCAGGCCGGAATGGCGCGGTTTGCGGCGACGAAGCCGGTTCACGGCGAGTGCGGGGGCTTCATGGTGCTGGGCGAAATGCTGGAAGACGCAGACGGCGAGAGCCACAACATGCTTGGCCTGCTCGGCCATTCGACCAGCTTCGCCAAACGCAAGATGAATCTCGGCTACCGCGAGGCGCGGCTGCGTGCCACCTGCCCATTGGGGCCGGAGGGGACGCTGATCCGCGGTCACGAGTTCCATTATGCGCAGATGCTTGCTGCCGGCAATGACGAGCCCTTGGCCGATCTTGCCGATGGCCGGGGCAATCCGCTCGGCGCCTCAGGCTACCGGCGCGGCCATGTCAGCGGCACCTTCTTCCATGCCATTGCGAGAGGCGCATGAGCGGTCCCTCCGCACCCCGGCAAGTGCTTGACGATATCGGCCTCAGCCTCGTCTTTTTCACCCGGCTGAGATTGCCTTCGAGCGATTTCGGCGGCCGCAGCCTGGCGGATGCGATCTGGGCGGCGCCCTTCGCCGGCCTCGCGGTGGCGATCATCGGCGCGCTCATCTACGCCATCGCCTATAGTTTGGGTCTTGCCAGCGGCCCGGCCGCGGCGCTCACCCTCGCCGCGACGATGCTCGTCACCGGCTGCCTGCACGAGGACGGGCTTTCCGATATCGCCGACGGCTTTTGGGGCGGCAGGACGCGCGACAGGAAACTGGAAATCATGCGCGACAGCCGCATCGGCGCCTATGGTGCTGCAGCGCTTGGGCTGTCGCTGCTCATCCGCTGGAGCGCGCTTTCCGAACTCGCCGGTCCAGGCCACGTCTTCCTGGCGCTGCTCGCCGCGCATGCCGGCTCGCGTGGCCTGTTCGGCGCCTTCATGCATCTTCTGCCGCCGGCCCGCAGCGACGGCCTGTCTGCCAACGCCGGGACCGTAACAGCCGAGACCGCCATCATCGGCGCCGCGCTCGGCGCGGTGGCGCTGCTGGCGCTCGGCCTTGGCGGCGCGATAGCGGCGCTCATTCTGCTCGGCCTGGTCTTCATGGCGTTCCGCGCGCTTTGCCTAAGCCAGATCGGCGGCCAGACCGGCGACACGATCGGCGCGCTGCAGCAGCTCGGCGAGATCGCCGTGCTGCTCGTCGCTTCCATCTGCCTTTCCTGATTCACTTTCGGAGACCTTGCCCCCATGAGCTTCAAATCCCTCGAAGACCTTCGCGCCGCCTGCCTCGACCTCCCGTCCGGCAGCGATGCGGCCGCCAGCGCCGTCGCGAGGCGCCAGGACACGCTGACCAAGCCGCAGGGCAGTCTCGGCCGGCTGGAAGCGATCGCCGCCTGGCTCGGCCGCTGGCAGGCGCGCGACATGCCGAAGCTCGACCATGTGAAGGTTGTCGTCTTCGCCGGCAATCACGGCGTCACCGCGCAGGGCGTGTCGGCCTATCCTTCGGAAGTCACGGTACAGATGGTGGCGAATTTCGCCGGCGGCGGCGCGGCCATCAACCAGCTTGCCCGCATTGCCGGTGCCAAGCTCGACGTCATCCCGCTCGATCTCGACCATCCGACCGGCGATTTCACGATAGTGCCGGCAATGGACGAAAAGGCGTTCCTCGCCGCCGTCTCGGCAGGCTACGACACGGTGACCAAGGATCTCGACCTCATCTGCTTCGGCGAGATGGGCATCGGCAACACGACGCCTGCGGCGGCGATCTCGACGGCGCTTTTCGGCGGCGGCGCGGAAAAATGGACCGGCCGCGGCACCGGCGTCGACGATGCCGGGCTGCTGCGCAAGGTCGTGGCCATCGAGGCCGGCCTCAAGCGCCATGCCGATGCGCTCTCCGACCCGCTGAAGATCGCTGCCGCCCTTGGCGGGCGCGAGCTGGCTGCAATCCTCGGCGCCACACTCGCCGCGCGCAAGAACAACGTGCCGGTGCTGCTTGACGGCTTCGTCTGCACCGCAGCCGCAGCACCTCTGGCGAGGCTGCATCCGACCGGGCTGGCCCACACCATCGCCGCCCATGTCTCGGCCGAAGCCGGCCACCGCCGCCTGCTCGAGGCCCTCGGCCTGCCCCCGCTGCTCGATCTCGGCATGCGGCTCGGCGAAGGCTCCGGCGCCTGCCTTGCCGTCAACATCGTCCGCTCCGCTTTGGAGTGCCATGCCAGGATGGCGAGCTTTGCCGAGGCCGGCGTTTCTGAAAAGTGACGGGATTGGTCGCCCTTGCGCAATTTCTGTTTCTGCAAATCGGCTTAATATTATCTAAACTTAGCGGATTTGACGGCTGCACTGATCTGACGCCGGATCATTTAAAGATCCTCTTACCAACAATTGCAGATGAATTGTGATCATCATCACAGATCAAATTACGACGCCATGCCAAATCATACCTCGTTATTACCCGATAATTGAGGTTTCTTCAGAAAAGGAGAAAGGCATGGCCCGTTCAATTAGAGTACTCTACCGGGGAATGAAAGGTATAATTCGTCAGAACTTCAATTGGGACCCGATCAACCTAGACTCGGTGGTGATCATAACAGCAGCGGAATTTATACCTGCCTTCGGTGGCTTTGGGGGCGGAACGAAGACGCTTGGGCGCCCAAATCTTGGCTCCGCTAATATTTATGTGACCAATGTTGGCCCCCACGGCGTGGCCGGCGGGGAAGCAGGAGGCGTTGAATTCCTCCTTCATGTGGACTGGGACAGCCCGTTGGACATCATTGCAACCATCACCGTTCTGGATGACATCGAGGAATTCTTCCAGGCGTAGCAGATATCTTCCGTGGCCTAGTGCGGCATTGGCACTTGCGGCTTGATCCTGCGATCGCCGGTTGGGCATCACTCGTCATGAGAGCTGTCTGACGGGCGATCGTTGCAGGTCTTGAGCTTTAACAGCTCAATCCGCCGCGAAGGCGGGCTAAAAAGGAGAAATACCATCGGAAAAAATGGTGGGTGTGCACAGGATCGAACTGTGGACCCGCTGATTAAGAGTCAGCTGCTCTACCAACTGAGCTACACACCCACACCGCCGGGAAAACCAGCGTCGGCGGCGCATATAGCCGCCGCTTTCGGTCATGTCCAGCCCTGCCGGATCATTTCCCGACAAATCGCTGAATTGCCGCACCCGTCAGATAAAAAGCTTGCCTTCAGCCACCTTGACCGCGTGACCGCCAATGCGCGCGGAGGCCAGTTTCCCGCCATCGACATTGAGCTCGAGCCGGATGCGCGACGGCCGGCCCATTTCCAGCCCCTGCTCGATCCAGAGCTGCGAGATGCCGTCGGTCGGGGCGTCGAAATGCATGATGGCGCCGGCAAAGGCGGCCGCGGCCGAACCGGTCGCCGGGTCCTCATAGGAAGGCGTGCCGGGCACGATCATGCGGGCATGGAAGGCGCTGTCGTGATGCACCGTCTCGCGGCAATAGACATAGGGGCTGGCGAAGGCCCATTCGCTCTTGCGCGGCGCCAATTCCGACCACGCCTGGTTGTCGAGCCGGATCTTGGCCGCCTCCTCCAGGCCGGCAACGGGAATCGTCACATAAGGCACGCCGGCCGACCAGAAGGCGACGCGGTGATTCTCGAAGCCGATCTCGTGCGGGGCAAGGCCGAGCGCGGCGCCGATCGCGTCCGGGTCAGCCTTGAGCTCCAGCGGTTCCGGCAGTTTCGCCAGGTCGAACTCAGCGAATGTCGAGCCGTCATGCTTGCTCACCGCGCAACGCACCGGCCCGATATTCTCCTCCAGCACGAAAATGCCGGCGGCCTCGCCGGCGAGTTCGGCCAGCGCGATCGCCGAGCCGACCGTCGGATGCCCCGCGAAAGGCATCTCATAGTCGGGCGTGAAGATGCGTATGCGGTTGCGATGCTTCGGATTGTCGGGAGGCAGCACGAACACTGTCTCAGACAGATTGAATTCACGTGCGATCGCCTGCATGCCGGCAGTGTCGAGCCCGTCGCTGTCCAGCACCACCGCAAGCGGATTTCCAGCCAGCCTTTCGGTGGTAAACACATCGTAAAGCAAGTAATTGCGCGCCATGGAGAAAACCTTTCGCCTCGCCCCGAATTTCTGCCTCAATCCAAACATGAGGGAAATTTAATTTGAAATTCGAACCTTAAGGCCTGATTTGTGGACGGATAGGGACATCCATTTTCAGCATAGGGGTCCGGCGTGGACCAGCTTGTCAATCCGCCAAACGCGGAATCCGGTACTTCCATAGAGGCAGCGCTCGGGCTCGACCGCAAGGGCGTGAGCCGCAAGCGTCGCCGCTTCTGGTTCTACGCGCTGCTGACGATAGCGATAATCACGGCCAGCATTGCCCTCTATCGGTCGTATGCCGCAGCACCTCCCAGGATCGAATACACCGCCGTGCCCGCGGCGGTCGCCGACCTCACTGTCGCGGTATCGGCCACCGGCACGCTGCAGCCGCTGACCCAGGTCGACATCTCCAGCGAGCTTTCCGGCATCGTCCGCTCGGTCGCGGTCAATGAGAATCAGCAGGTCAAAAAGGGCGACGTGCTGGCGAAGCTCGATACCGCCAAGCTGGAGGTCCAGATCGAACGCGCCACCGCCTCCGCCAAGGCGGCGGCAGCCGGCGTCGAGGACGCCAAGGTTACCTTGCAGGAGAACGAGAACGCCGTTGTGCGCGCAAGCGCGCTGACCAAGCGCGGGATGGCGACGGACCAATCGCTCGAAGCGGCGACTGCGACGCGCGACCGCTCGAAGGCGGCGCTCGACAGCGCCGAAGCCAATCTCGCCATCGCCCAGGCCGACCTCAAGGCACAGCAGACCGATCTCGCCAAGAGCACCATCTATGCGCCGATCGACGGCATCGTGCTGACGCGCTCGGTCGATCCCGGCCAGACGGTCGCGTCCTCCCTGCAGGCGCCGGTGCTCTTCGTCATCGCCGCCGACCTTCGCAACATGAAATTGCAGGCCGCGGTCGACGAGGCCGATATCGGCCAGGTCAAGCCAGGCCAGCATGCCCGATTCACCGTCGACGCGTTCGCGGACCGACCCTTCGACGCAGAGATCCGCGACATCTCCTACGCCTCGGTCACCACCGACGGCGTTGTCACCTACAATGCCCGCCTCGAAGTCGACAATGGCGAGCTTCTCTTGCGGCCCGGTATGACGGCCACGGTCTCGGTGGTGACCCGGCAGGCCAAAAGCGTGCTTACCGTCCCGTCGACCGCCTTCCGCTATCGCCCGATGCAACAGCAGGCACGCGGCTGGAGCCTTAGCGACCTCTTCACCGGCCGCATGGGCCGCCCCAACCGGCAGCGCGAGGCAACGAAGGCGCCGACCGACGGCTCGCGCACGCTCTATGTGCTGGAGAACGGCCGGCCACGTCCGGTCAACGTCAGGATCGGCTCGACCGACGGCGAGCTGACCGAGATCACCTCCGGCCTCGACGAAGGCGCGCAAGTCATCACCGGCGCGCAGCAGCGGAGCTGACGAAATGTCGGCTCCCCTGCTCATCACTTTCGATCAGGTCTGGAAAACCTATGGCGAGGGCGAGGCTCGCGTGCACGCGTTGGCCGGCGTCGATCTCGCCATCCGGCGCGGCGAATTCGTCGCCATCATGGGTCCCTCGGGCTCGGGCAAATCGACGGCGATGAACATCATCGGCTGCCTCGATACGCCGACGGCCGGAACCTACTATTTCATGGGCATCGATGCGGGCCGCCTCGACCGCAACCGCCGCGCGCTTTTGCGCAACCTCTATGTCGGCTTCGTCTTCCAGGGCTACAATCTGCTGCCGCGCACCACCGCCGCGGAAAATGTCGAGCTGCCGCTGATCTATCGCGGCGTTGCCGCGCGCGAGCGCCGCGATCTCGCCATGCAGGCGCTGGCCGAGGTCGGGCTGGTCGGGCGCGAGCACCACACGCCGGCCGAGCTTTCCGGCGGCCAGCAACAGCGCGTGGCGATCGCCCGCGCCATCGTCACCAGGCCGACGCTGCTTGTCGCCGACGAACCGACCGGCAACCTCGACACCGCGCGCACGCACGAGATCATGGAGCTGCTGACCAGGCTCAATGCCGAGCTCGGGCTCTCCATCGTCATGGTCACGCATGAGGCCGACGTCGCGAACTATGCCGGCCGCACCGTCCGTTTCCTCGACGGCCATGTCGCCTCCGACACCTTAGCGGAGCAAGCGGCATGATCTGGGAGACCGTCCGCCTCTCGCTTCGCTCGATCCGCCGCAACGTATTGCGCTCGTTCCTGACGCTGCTTGGCATCGTCATCGGCGTCGCCGCCGTCATCGCCATGCTCACCATCGGCTCCGGCACGACTGAGAAGGTCAAGGCCGATATTTCCAAGCTCGGCAGCAACCTGCTCGTCGTCCGCGCCGGCCGGCCGGCGGGACCCGGCGGACCGGGAGGGCTCGACCAGGCGGTGCGGCCGCTGGCGGAAAAGGATGTCGCGGCGCTCGTCGCGCATCTGAGCGGCGCCCGCGCGATTTCGCCGGCCTCGCAAAAGCAGGTCCGCGTCATCTTCGGCACCGAAAGCCTGACTTCGGGCGTGACCGGCACCGACAGCGCCTATCTCGATGCCCGCGACTGGAAGCTGGTGTCAGGCCGCCCGTTCAGCGATTCCGAAACGCGCGCCGGCGCGGGTGTGTGCCTGATCGGCGAAACCGTGCGCCAGCAATTCTTCGGCGCCGGCGATCCGGAGGGCGAGATCATCCGCGTCAACCGCACCTCCTGCAAGATCATCGGCCTGCTTGAGCCCAAGGGCTATACCGGCTTCGGCCAGGACCAGGACAATGTCGTGCTGACGCCGCTGCACGCCTATCAACGGCGCATCGCCGGCAACCGCGACATCGACAACATCTATATCGCCGCCGACGACCGCACCCCGACCACCGAGCTGCAGCCGCACGTAGAGGACATTTTGCGCGACACACGCCGCATCACGCCCGACCGCGATCCCGATTTCGCCATCCGCGACATGACCCAGATCGCCGATGCGATGACCAGCGCCACCACCACCATGACCGGCATGCTGGGCGCCGTTGCCGGCGTCAGCCTGCTGGTCGGCGGCATTGGCATCATGAATATCATGCTGGTCTCGGTCACCGAACGCACGCGCGAGATCGGCATCAGGCTGGCCATCGGGGCGCATGAAAAACACATCCTCATCCAGTTCCTGGTCGAGGCGACGGTGCTGTCGCTCTTTGGCGGTATCATCGGCATCCTGATCGGCCTGTCGCTGGCCGGCCTCGCCTCGATGGCGCTGACGATACCGTTCGCGCCAAGTCCCGCCGTCGTCCTGCTCGCCGTCGGCTTTTCGGCGCTGATCGGCATGGTGTTCGGCTTCTTCCCGGCGCTGCGCGGCGCAAGGCTCGACCCGATCGACGCGCTGAGGCACGAATAGTCAGAAAACAACGTTCCGCGCCTGTGCCCCTGATCTTGCGGTGAGGCGGCGCTGAAAGAGCGGGGGTACTGCTAACGATCGCCGCCGAAATGCCACTCGACCAGCGGCTTCATGTGCGGCATCAGGCCGGCGGGCAGATCGCCGGCGTGGCGGATGATCACCGGCCCTTCGATCTCCGGGTCTGTCTCGGTAGCGACGAAGGCGCTGATACGGCGCGCCAACTCGTCGGCGGACTCCGCGACCCGGTAGCGGCGGAAGATGACCGTACCGCTTGCCGTCGATAGCGCGTGATAGCGCTGTCCGCGTTCAGCCGTCGAAAGGTCGAGGCCGGTCTCCTCCCTCACCTCGCGGATCATATTGAAGTCGACATCGACCAGTCCGTCGCGGAAATCGATCGGCTCGAAGGAGCCGGCGGCGAAATAGACGCGGCCGGCATTGACCGTGTGCGGCCCCATACGGATCGCGACCAGCGCATTGTCGCCGGCGACCAGCACGGCATGCGCGTAGGCGTGCTCGGCGCCGGAATTCTCGCGCCGCTTGCGCCACAGCATGAAGGTCGAATAGTTGACCGCATGGCAGCGGCCGACGAGGCGGCCGTCGCGGTAGGCAAGCTCGGCAAGCAGCACCACGGCGCCGTCGAACAATGCCGGGTTGGCGGCGATCTCCCGCCGCCAGTTCTCGGCGATGGCTGCCGCACTGCTCAGCGCGAAGGGATGCGGGCCGGGATCGAGGCGGACATCGACCGCATCGACCGGAAGGATGACGTTGCGTGGCAGGTCGAAACTCAACAGCGTCACGCCATGTCCAGTGTGATCGCCACCGGGCAATGGTCCGACGCTTTCGGCCTGTCCCAGCCCGCGCGCGGGAAACGTTCGACCTCCTGTCCGGGCGGAAAGATGGTGCGCCAGGGCTGGCCATTGCGGATGATGTCGGGAACGGCGGTGGCGTTCTTCGCGGCCAGCGCCTTCGACAGCAGGATATAGTCGAGCTGGCAAAGGTGCCGCTCCTCCGGGCCGCGCGTGTGGTAGAAGCTCCAGCGGTCCATCTCCGGACGCCGCTCGACAACATTCTCGCAAAAGCCGTCTGCGGTGAGCACATCGATCGAGGACCGGGCTTCGTCTATGACCTCGAAATGGTAGCCGTCGATGGCGTCGCCATCGATCTTCACGCGTTGCCGGTAATCGTTCATGTCGCCGCAGATAGCCCAGCGTTTGTCGGCGGCATGGTCCTTGCCGAAACGCTCCTCGACGATGCGGCGCACCGCTTGCGCTTCCGCGATGCGCAGCGGCATCGACGCCTGGCGGCCATCCAGCCCGTTGCGCGGCGGCCCCATCGATTTGAAATGCACCAGATAGAGCGTCAACGGCACGCCGCCGACCCTCAGGTCGATCTCCAGGCAGTCGCGGCGAAAGACACGCTCATTGGCGAGAAAGCCGAGCGCGGCGAGCTCCGGCGTGAACAGGCCGAACTGTTCGAAGGTGACATAGGCATGGCTGGTCATGCGCACGAAGTCGATCGGCTGCCCTTGCGCGGTCTCGTTGCGCATCATCACCGCGACATCGATGCCGCGCGTATCGTTGCCGGCGGTGGTGTATTTCTGCCGGTAGCCCTGGCCGATCATCTTGAACAGATAGCCATATTCGAAAGCCTTCAGCGCCTCGATGTTGTCGACCTCCTGCATGCAGATGATGTCGGCGCGGGTGGCTGCTATGGCGAGCGCCGTCAGCTGGCGCGTGTCGTCGGACTGGGCGATGGCACGGGCCTGCTCGAGAAACCGGTATTCGGCCTCGCTCTGGATATCGAACAGCGCCAGCGTGCGGTCTTCATTGAGCTGGTTGCGATAGCCCGAGAAATCGAACCTGCTCATCAGGTTCTCGACGTTGAAGGTGGCAAGCCGAAGCGACATGGCCGTGACCTTTGCCCGCAAGCGGGGACGAAAACAAGAGCCAGGCGCGATACTCGTTATGGTTGATGGAACCTTTCCGTTCATCTTCCGTTCAGACGGAAAGTTCCAACAATGGGCCTCTTCCCGGGGTGTGCTGGGCGTGGGGCCTTTGCTCCTTGGAGAGTGAAATGAAACCGCTTTTCTCTTCCCTTCGATCCGGGCTCCTGGCCCTCGGTTTCGTTGCCGGCGTGACGGCACCGTCGGTGGCCGGCCCAATCCTGCAACCCGATCTGTCGACCGCAACCAGCACGGCGGCAACCATCATACCCATCCGCGACAGTTGGGCCGGCGGCAACGACCGGCAGGGGATGTATGACTGGCGCTGGCGGCGCGGTGGCGACTGGCGGGGCCGAGATTTCAGATGGCGCGGCGGCGACTTCCGCTCTCGTCATTTCTCCCGCAACTGGGATGGGGATGGCGACTGGCGCTGGCGGCATCATCGCCATCATCGGCGTTTCGACAATGGTGACGCCGCCCTTCTGGGGCTTGGGCTAGGCCTGGGCCTGGGTAGCCTCGCCTACAACAACTACTACGATCCATATTATTACGACCCCTACCCGCGCTACGTTCAGCCACGGCGCATCTACCGGACCGAGCGGCTTTCCAGGGCCCATGTCCAATGGTGCTACGACCGCTACCGGTCCTATCGGGCCTGGGACAACACGTTCCAGCCCAATTACGGCCCGCGCCGGCAGTGCATCTCGCCCTATATCTGAGCCCTTCGGCAGGAAGGATGAGACGGCGCCCTTCGCGGCGCCGTTTTATTTTGCCGAACCTGTGTCCGCCATCGGCCGATAACCCTAAATTCATCGGCGGCGGCTATTCATCCATGCCGTTGTCCCTCAATATGACGATTCGCGCGAACGGGGTGCGAGACGTGCACGCCATGGCCGAAAACGAACACAGAAACCAACACAGGCAACGCGTGCTCAAAGGCGCGGCGATCCTGACCGGCATCAACAATTCCGAGGTCAGATGCACGGTGCGCAACATGCATGCTAACGGCGCAGAGTTGAAAGTGCCGATCGATGCGCGCGTGCCGGACGAATTCCTTCTCTATGTGCCGATCGACGGCATCGGCTATAGGGCGGTGGTCCGTTGGCGCCGCGAGGACCGCATCGGCGTGGAGTTCACCGGCACCGAGCCCAAGCCGCACTGGCACTACGGCTAGATCCCGGACCCGACCAGCTTGCTTGGCAAAGAAAGGGCCGGCGGATCGCTCCGCCGGCCTATGGAATGCAACGGTGAAATCGACGATCAGTTCTTCGGCTTGTCGACCAGCTTGTTCTCGGCGATCACCCGCGCGACCGCAGGGCGAAGCCCGAGGACGCGCAGGCAAAAAGACGTGGATCGCCTTAGTTCTTCGCCTTGTCGACCAGCTTGTTCTTGGCGATCCACGGCATCATCGCGCGGAGCTTGGAGCCCACCTCTTCGATCTGGTGGCTGTCGTTGCCACGGCGGATGCCCTTGAAGCGCGACAGGCCAGCGCGATATTCCTGCATCCATTCCGAGGTAAACTTGCCGGTCTGGATGTCCTTCAGGATGCGCTTCATCTCGGCCTTGGTCTCGGCGGTGATGATGCGCGGACCCGAGACATATTCGCCCCATTCGGCGGTGTTCGAGATCGAGTAGTTCATGTTAGCGATGCCGCCTTCATAGATCAGGTCGACGATCAGCTTCACCTCGTGCAGGCACTCGAAATAGGCCATTTCCGGCGCGTAGCCGGCTTCCACCAGCGTCTCGAAACCAGCGCGGATCAGCTCGACCAGGCCGCCGCACAGCACCACCTGCTCGCCGAACAGGTCGGTCTCGCATTCCTCGCGGAAATTGGTCTCGATGATGCCCGAACGGCCGCCGCCGACGCCGCAGGCGTAGGAAAGCGCGAGGTCGAGCGCGTTGCCCGAAGCGTCCTGGTTGACGGCCACCAGGCACGGCACGCCGCCGCCCTTCTGGTATTCGCCGCGCACCGTGTGGCCCGGGCCCTTCGGCGCGATCATGACGACGTCGACCGAAGCCTTCGGCTCGATCAGGCCGAAATGCACGTTGAGGCCGTGCGCGAAGGCGATCGCGGCGCCATCGCGGATGTTCGGAGCGATCTCGTTTTTGTAGATGTCGGCCTGCAATTCGTCGGGCGTCGCCATCATCATCAGGTCGGCCCATTTGGCAGCGTCGGCCACGCTCATCACCTTGAGCCCGTCGGCCTCGACCTTCTTGGCGGTCGCCGAGCCGGCCTTCAGGCCGATGGCGATCTCCTTGACGCCAGAATCCTTGAGGTTGAGCGCGTGAGCCCGGCCCTGGCTGCCATAGCCGATGATGGCGACCTTCTTGCCCTTGATGAGGTTCAGATCGGCGTCACGATCGTAATAGACACGCATTGTGGTCTTCCTTCCCGTTTGAAGATCAGAGGGCCTGCGGCCCGGTTTTTGCTCCGAAAAGAGCGAGAAACTGCTGCGTCGCGCGGCGGGCATCGCCACCGATCGTCGCCCCAGTCAATTCCACCCGATCGCCGAGCAGCAGACGAATCTGCACGTCCCGGCCGACCAGGCCGAAAAAGGTCCGGAACGCTGTCTCGGCGTCCTCGAAATCGAGCAGCCCGGCCTGGCGTCCGGCTTCAAGCACAGGCTTCAGGCGCTTCGCCAAGGCAAAGCGGCCGTTCTGCAGCACGACGCCGCCGAGATCGTCCTTGCCCGAGCCGGCATGGCTGATCGCGACACGGTTGAGCGCGATCGAGGTGTCGCTGGAAATTACCTTGAGCCAGTCGGATGCGAAGCGTTCGAGGCTCGCGGTCAGCGAAGCAAGGTCGAGCCCTTCGCGATCGACCGGCGCCACTCGCACTTTGGATGCCTGCCACTGCACTGTCGCCGTCAGCAGCCCGTCGCGGTCGCCGAACCATTTGTAGAGCGTTTCCTTGGAGCAGCTTGCCCGCCGCGCCACCGCGGTCATGGTCAGGTTGTCGCCCTCCTCGACCAGCAGGCGAAGCGCCGCATCCAGAACGGCCTGCTGGCGCTCCGTCAGCGTCTCGCTGTTGTCGATGTCGGCGCCTGCCTGCAGCACGTTCTGTCCTGTTTTTCCGGTCGGTCGGATGCGTACCGTACGTTACGGTTCGGCTTATTGCGCGTTCCGTCTTCCAACGCAAGGGGCCGCGGCGAAAAATGACCGGCGGAAACAGCGAAAAGCTCGGCAGCTAATCGCTTGTCGGTGGATCGCGAAGCCGTCCGAGAAGGCTAGCCAATGTCTTCAGATCCTGGGCTGAAAGCCTGTCGCCCATTTGGTCCGCGATCGAAGCGCCATAGACAGCCCAGATGCGGCGGCGCATGTCCCGACCGCTTGGCGTGATGCGCACGGTCTGGCCCCGGCCGTCATCGGAGACCGGCAGCTTTTCGACCAGGCGATTCGCTTCCAGCCGGGCCAGGAGCCTTGAAACGCCGTACTGTGCCAACAGAACGCGATCGATCAGCTCGAACGGCCGCAGCCCTCCCTCGCCCGCTTCCGCCAGCTCGTGCAGCACGTCATACCAGCCTAGCGGCGGCAGCCCGCTGGCCTTCAGCGCGTCCTCGGTCTTTTCGACCAGTTGGCGCGAGACGCGCATGAGGCGCGCCCAGGCGGTGACGGCTTCGGGCGATGGGGATTTCTTCGTCATCGGCGAAGCCTAGCGGATAGATGCAAATGCATCAAGCTTGACGATCGATGCAAATGCATTCATATAGATGCAAACGCATCGATATGGAGTTCTCCGATGAAACATGAAATCTGCAAGATCGCCGATATCCCACAAACCGGCAGCCTGATCGCGCCGTTCTTCGGCCGCGAGATACATGTCTGGCGCAGCGGCGAGCGCATCCGCGCCGCGGCCAATGTCTGCCTGCATTTCGGCGGGCCGCTGGAATGCAAGGGCGGCTCACTTGTCTGCCAATGGCATGGCGCGAAATTCGACATGGATAACGGCGAGCGTGTCGAAGGGCCGGCGCCGAAGGGTTCCCGCCTGATGTTCCTGTCGACCCGCGTCGAAGATGGCGCGCTGAACTATGTCTGGGGGGAATGAGATGACCGTCAGGCTCACCCTCGTCAGCCATCACCTCTGCCCCTACGTCCAGCGCGCCGCGATCTCGCTTGCCGAGAAAGGCGTGCCGTTCGAACGGGTCGATGTCGACCTTGCCAACAAGCCGGACTGGTTCAAGGCGGTCTCGCCGCTCGGCAAGGTGCCGCTGCTGCGCGTCCGGCATGGCGACGCGCAGGAAGTCATTTTCGAATCCGCCGTCATCCTCGAATTTCTCGAGGAGACGGAGGCCAATCCGTTGCACCCTGCCGATCCGCTGCTGCGGGCCAGGCATCGCGCCTGGATCGAATTCGGCTCGGCGATCCTCAATGCCATCGGCCGCTTCTATTCCGCTGCCGATGAAGCCGCTTTCCTCCGTGAAAGCAGAGGCTTGTCCGGGATGTTCGCGCGTGTGGAAGCAGAACTCGCAGCAAGGCAAAGCGGTCCGTGGTTCGCCGGGGATCGTTTCTCGCTGGTCGACGCCGTCTACGGACCGGTCTTCCGCTATTTCGACACGTTCGACCGCATCGGCGACTTCGGCATTCTGGACGGCAAGCCGCTCGTCCAAGCCTGGCGCGAGGCGTTGAGCGAACGGAAATCGGTGAAGGAAGCCGTCAGCCCGGACTATCCGTGGCGGCTGCACGCCTTCCTGCGGGCAAAGGGGTCTTACCTGTCCGAGATCATCCGGCTGCAGCCCATTGCAACTCCGCAAGCCCGATCCGCCTGAACGGGTCAATCACGGTTCCGGCGACCATCGCGGCAAGGAATTGCGGCCCTGGCGGAACTCTCGCCAGCGCCGCGACCACACGGTCGCGGACAAAGGGCAAGGCCGCGGAGTCCGATTGGTAGAACGGCGTCAGCGACAGCGATAGCGCCTGGAAGACGCGCACATGCCAACGGCGCGCACTTACATAGGTCGCCAGCGCTTCATCTATGCCGTTCGCGTGCGCCAGCGTATGGCTGAGCGCCGCGGCGTCAAGCAGCGCCATGTTCGCGCCTTGCCCGAGCTGCGGGCTGGTCGAATGCGCGGCATCGCCGATGACGGCAAGCCGCCGGCTGGCGGGCAGCGTCATCGTGTGGTGGCCATAGCGGGCGAGCGAGAGCTGCTCGAAACTGTCGATCTGGCTAGTGAAAGCCTCGCACTCTGGCCACACAGAGACCACCCTCGCTTTCCAGGCATCGAGTCCCTTCGCCTTTATCTGTTCGGCATCGGCCGGCTTGAGGCTCCAGAAGAAGGCCGCCATCTCTTGCGCGCCGGGCTCCGGCCGGCCGATCGGCAGCACGCCGACCATGACGCTCGCCTTGTCATAGCGCTGCAGCAGCGCGCTTCTGTCAAAGCCGTCCCGCCAGCCAAGCGACGCCCAGAATGCGCCATAGGCGAGCGGCCGTGGCATGGCGTTATCGCCGAGATATGACCGCAGTTTCGAGCGCGCGCCGCTGGCATCGACAATGAGGTCGAACGGTCCTAGCCGCCTGCCGTTGCCGCAGACCAGCGTCGCGCGCTCGCCGACTTCCAGCGTTTCGACCTCGACATCGGTTTCGATGGCAATCGCTTCGCGCAAGGCGGCACGGTAGAGCACGCCGAACAGCGCCGCCCGATGCACGGCGAGGCCGAAGCGGCGGCCGCGCCGCGCGTCATAGCGGACTTCGAGCACCGTGCGCCCGCTGCCGGCGTCAGTGCCGTGCAGCCGCTCGATGCGGCTGCCAAGTGAAAGGATCTCATCGAGCAGGCTGAGATCGGCGAGCACTGTCAGCCCGGTCGGCTGCAGGATGAGGCCGGAACCGACCGGCTTCGGCGCGTCGAAACGCTCGAAAATGGTGACGTTGTGCCCTGCCCGCTTGAGGTAAAGCGCTGCCGCCAGCCCGGCCGGACCAGCGCCGGCAATCGCGATCTCGTAAGACTTGCCCATCGTCCCCCAACCCGACCCTGCGGGGACAATCCCGCTTGGAACGCGCCGGATCAATCGGGCGCTTTGACGCTTGTGTCGAGAGATCAGCCCTGGGCGGTGTCGAAGGCGGCGCGCGCGTCGCGCACCGCGTCATGATTGAGTTCGGCCCATTGAACGAGCTGTTGCAGAGGCAGGAACATCGAACGCCCAAGATCGGTCAGGCTGTACTCGACGCTCGGCGGCTTGGTCGGGAACACCTCGCGGTGCACGTAGCCGTCCCGCTGCAGATCATGGAGCGTCTGCGTCAGCATGCGCTGCGAGATGTCGGGAACCAGCCGGCGCAGCTCGCCAAAGCGATAGGGCTTCTCGGCCAGTGCCATCACCAGCAGCGAGCTCCATTTGCCGCTGATGCCCTGGATCACGTCGCGGACCGGACAATCGGCGAAATTGGCGCCGTTCGTCATGGCCTTGTAGACCTCGAGCTTGGCTTTCAGATTGAAGATCTTGCTGTCCATCGCGACATCCGCTGATCGAAACTGAAGCATGTCTCCCGAAAGTGGGAACCGGTTTCGGGATAAAGACATGCGTAAAATCAAACCTAAAGCGCATGGAGCGAATCTGAAAGATCGCGACGCGCTTTAGGCCGGCCGGGGCGGTTCCCTGGCAGTGCCTACCTCCCGAAAAACTGCCTTCTTTACGGCCTGCAGTCAATTCCTATTTTAGCGCTGGTCTCTTTTTGAGACCACAAGTCAGACCCGCCATTGGCATTTTCAAGGGATAACCCGATGACCGAAACCCTTCTCGTAACCGGTGCTTCCGGCCATCTTGGCCGCGCCGTCATCAATCATCTGCTTGGCGAACGGAAAGTCGCGCCAGCCAATATCATCGCCACCACACGCAACCCGGAAAATCTCGCCGATCTGGCTGCGCGGGGCGTCGCTGTGAGAGTTGCCGACTTCGACGATAAGGCTTCGCTGGAAGCAGCGTTCACGGGCGCCGACCGGGTGCTTGTCATCTCGACCGGCGAGCTCGACCTGAAAAGCGACCGGCGCCTGAAGCAGCACCAGGCAGCGGTGGCCGCCGCCAAGGCGGCCAAGGTCTCGCACCTGCTCTACACCTCGATGCCCAATCCGGAGCCCGGCTCGCCGGTGCTGTTTGCTGGCGACCATTACGGCACCGAAGAGGCGATCAAGGCGAGCGGCATCCCCTACACCATCTTCCGCAACGGCTGGTATCAGGAGAACCTGTTCAGGTCGCTGCCGCATGCCATTTCGTCGGGCAAGTGGTACAGCTCGGCCGCCGACGGCCGCATCGCTCACGGCGCGCGCGACGATATGGCGGCCGCCATCGCCGCCGGCCTCGCATCCAGCTCCAAGGAAAGCCACATCTACACGCTGACCGGCCCGCAGGCCTATACCACGAATGAAATCGCGGCGCTCGTAAGCGAGGTGACCGGCAAGCCGCTGGAGGTCATCCAGTTGCCGGACGAGGCGCTGACCGAAGGGGTGAAAGCGGCGGGCGTTCCCGAGGACTTCGCCCGCATCATCGTCTCCTTCGATGCCAACACCCGCGCCGGCCGCATAGGCGAGGTGACCGATGCGGTCGAGAAGCTCTCAGGCCGCAAGCCGCGGACGCTGAAACAGTTCCTCGAAGCGAACAAGGCCGCATTGCTCGGCTGAAGTCTGGCGCGCCTGGGAGGTCGTCCCCCCGGCGCGCTTCACTTCGATTTCTTAGGCATCCGAGCCGGATCAGGCTCTCAGCGGTCGCGACAAGCGCGCCTTTCCGAGATGCGGTGTCCAGCCGCGGCAAGGCATGGCCCAGCCTCTCAGATCGCGACCTGCGTGCCAATCTCCACCACGCGTCCGGTGGGAATCTGGAAATACTCCGTCGCGTCCGATGCCGTCTTCGCCAGGCCGATGAACAGCCGGTCCTGCCAGATCGGCATGCCGGAATTGGGCGAGGCTTTCAGCGAACGGCGCGACAGGAAGAACGACGTCGTCATGATGTCGAACTTCCAGCCCTGCTTGCGGCAGATGGCCAAGGCGCGCGGAATGTTCGGCTGCTCCATGTAGCCGAAGGTCAGCGTCACGCGCATGAAAAGCTCGTTGACCGTCTCCAGCTTGACGCGCTCGCTGTCGGGCACCACAGGCTGCGGCGCCGTCACCACCGACAGGATGACGTTCTTTTCGTGCAGCACCTTGTAGTGCTTCAGGCTGTGCATCAGCGCCGTGGGGGCGCTCAGCGGGTCGCTGGTCAGGAACACGGCGGTGCCCGAGACGAGCTGCGGCTTCTTCTTCAACAGGTTTCCCGCCAGGAAATCGAGCGGGATCTCGTTGCGCCGCGTCTTGTCGAAGAGGTAGCGGCTGCCGCGCACCCAGGTCCACATGCCCAGGATGATGGCGAAGGCGACCGCGAGAGAGGCCCAGCCCCCCTCGAACACCTTGACGATGTTGGAGGCGAAGAAGCCTATGTCGATCAGGGCGAACACCGCCGTCAGGCCGATCGCCGGCCAGATATTCCACTTCCAGATGCGTGTCATGACGATGAACAGCAGCGTCGTCGTCACCAGCATGTTGCCTGTGACGGAAATGCCATAGGCCGAGGCGAGCCTGCTGGATTCGCCGAAGCCAACCACCAACAGCATCACCACCAGCGCCAGGAGCATGTTGACGCGCGGCATATAAACCTGGCCGGACTGCTTCTCCGACGTATGCAGGATTTCGAGTCGCGGCAGCATGTTGAGCTGCACCGCCTGTCTGGTCAGCGAATAGGCGCCGGAGATGACGGCCTGGCTGGCAATCACGGTCGCTGCGGTCGCAAGGACCACCATGGGGATGAGTGCCCAGCCCTCATTCATCTCGAAAAAAGGGTGGCCGACCGTGCCCCCCTTGGCAAGCACATAGGCGCCCTGCCCGGCATAGTTCAAAAGCAGACAGGGAAACACGATCGCAAGCCAGGCCAGCACGATCGGCTTGCGGCCGAAATGGCCGAGGTCGGCATAGAGCGCCTCGGCGCCGGTGACGGCCAGGAAGACGGCGCCGACCGTGACGAAGGACACGTCGGGCGAATTGATGAAGAAGGCCACGATGTAGTGCGGGCTTATGGCCCACAGGATTTCCGGGTCCGAGATGATGTGCTTCAGCCCGGAAACACCGATGGCAAGGAACCATATGGCGGTGACCGGCCCGAACACCAGGCCCACACCGCCCGTGCCGAAACGCTGCACCGCAAACACGGCTGCGAGAATGAGCAATGTCAGCGGCACCACATAGGGCTGGAAGGCGGGTGTGACGACGTTCATGCCCTCGACCGCCGACAGCACCGAGATGGCTGGCGTGATGACGGCATCGCCGAAGAACAGCGACGCGCCGACGATGCCGATGCCGAGCACGATCGCCGAGCGTGTCGGAAAAGTGCCGCGCGCCAGCGCCATTAGCGACAGCACGCCGCCCTCGCCGCGGTTGTCGGCGCGCAGCACGAACATGATGTACTTCACCGTGACCGTGATGGTGAGCGACCAGATAATCAGCGACAGCACGCCGAGAATGTCGGCGCGGTTGGCCACGTCGCCGCCCGACGAGGCGTGCAGCGCCTCGCGGAAGGCGTAGATCGGGCTCGTGCCGATATCGCCATAGACGACGCCGAGCGCCCCCAGCATCAACACCTTGGCGCTGTGCTGTTCGATCTCTGGATGGCTCGATTGGTCGACGGGTTCTGCCTCAGCACCATTGGCAAGGGCCATGGACCACACTCCGATAAAACGCGCGGTGCTCTACGCTTGCTGCAGTGCAATATCAAGTGCCCTAGCGTGAGGGCTCCCATGCCGCCGACGCACGGCTTCACTGTGCACGGAGCGCGCCTGCATCGTCATCCGATAGAAACGGCCTCGTCAGATAGCGACCTGCGTGCCGATCTCGACCACGCGTCCGGTGGGAATCTGGAAATACTCCGTCGCATCCGCTGCCGTCCGCGCAAGGCCGATGAACAGCCGGTCCTGCCAGACCGGCATGCCGGAATTGGGCGAGGCCTTAAGCGAACGCCGCGACAGGAAGAAGGACGTCGTCATGATGTCGAACTTCCAGCCCTGCTTGCGGCAGATGGCCAGCGCACGCGGAATGTTCGGCTGCTCCATGTAGCCGAAGGTCAGCGTCACGCGCATGAAAAGCTCGTTGACCGTCTCCAGCTTGACGCGCTCGCTGTCGGGCACCACAGGCTGCGGCGCCGTCACCACCGACAGGATGACGTTCTTTTCGTGCAGCACCTTGTAGTGCTTGAGACTGTGCATCAGCGCCGTCGGCGCGCTCAGCGGATCGCTGGTCAGGAACACGGCGGTGCCCGAGACGAGCTGCGGCTTCTTCTTCAGGAGATTTGCCGCCAGGAAATCGAGCGGGATCTCGTTGCGTCGCGTCTTATCGAACAGGTAGCGCGTTCCGCGGATCCAGGTCCACATGATCAGGCCCATGAGGCAGGCGACGGTGATCGACACCCAGCCCCCTTCGACGATCTTGACGACATTGGCCGAGAAGAAGCCGAGATCGATGACGCCGAACAGCAATGCCAGCGCCAGTGCGGCCGCAACCTGCCATCTCCAGAGCCAGCGCATGACGACGAACAAAAGGATCGTCGTCATCAGCATCTCGCCGGTCACCGAAATGCCGTAGGCCGAGGCGAGCGCGCTCGAGCTGCCGAAACCGACGACCAGAAGCATGACGCCGAGCGCGACCAGGAGGTTCACCCTCGGCATATAGATCTGGCCGCTCTGCATCTCGGAAGTATGCTGCACCTCGATACGGGGCAGAAGGTTGAGCTGCACCGCCTGCCTTGTCAGCGAGAAGGCGCCGGAAATGACGGCCTGGCTGGCGATGACGGTGGCCGCGGTCGCCAGGCCCACCATCGGCATCAGCGCCCATTCGGGCAGCATCTGGAAGAACGGGTTGGTGGGCTTGCCGCCATGCGAAAGCACGAAGGCGCCCTGCCCGAAATAATTCAGGAGCAGGCAAGGGAAGACGATTGCGAACCAGGCCATCACGATCGGCTTGCGGCCGAAATGGCCGAGGTCGACATAGAGCGCCTCGGCGCCGGTGACGGCCAGGAACACGGCACCCACGGTGACGAAGGCGCCCGTCGGCGTGGTGGCGAGATAATAGATCGCGTAATATGGATTGATCGCCAGGAAGACGGATGGGTCGTCGACGATATGATAGACCCCAGCCGCTCCGATGGCCACGAACCATGTCGCCGTCACCGGTCCGAACACCGCCGCCACCTTGCCCGTGCCGAAGCGTTGTACGGCGAAAAGCACGGCCAGGATGACCAGCGTGATCGGGACCACGTAGGCATCGAGCGCCGGGGTGACGACTTTCAGGCCCTCAACCGCCGAAAGCACCGAGATCGCCGGCGTGATGATTGAATCGCCGAAGAACAATGCCGCGCCGCAAAGGCCGATAACCAGGATGAAACGCGAGCCCGGGGGATAGGCGCTGCGCGCCAGCGACATCAGCGACAGCGTGCCGCCTTCGCCTTTGTTGTCGGCCCTGAGCACGAAGGCGACATATTTGATCGTGACGATGATGGTGAGCGCCCAGACGATCAGCGACAGCACGCCGAGCACGTCATGGCGGGCGACCGAGCTTGACGAGGCATGCAGCGCCTCGCGGAAGGCGTAGATCGGGCTCGTGCCGATATCGCCGTAGACGACGCCCAGCGCGCCAAGCATGAGAACCTTGGTGCTGTGCTGCCGCTCGGTTTCGGCATGGCCCGAGCGTTCGAGGGATTCCGTCTCGCTGGCGTTGGCTAGCACCATGAACCCCATTTCATCAGATTCGCCACGCTTCGAGGTCGCCGCAACGCGCGGGACGCACCGAAACTGCCGGAGTTACGCAAGGCGCCCTACCATCCGCAGGCCTTCAAGAACCGCCCGACAGTGCCGGCCATGCCATACTCCAGCGCATCCGCTGTCAACCCATGTCCGATCGATACTTCGGCTAATGCCGGAATGCGTTTGGCCAGCGGCGGCAGGTTCTTGACGGTCAGATCGTGGCCGGCATTGACACCGAGCCCGGCCGCGAACGCCGCATCAGCGGTTTTTCCCAACCTTTCCAGTTCTTTCGCCGCCTTTGCGGAATCAGAATGGTAACCTCCATATGGCCCGGTATAGAGCTCGATGCGGTCGGCGCCGGTGTCGCGAGCCGCACTGACCGCGTCCGGATCCGCGTCGGAAAACAAAGACACGCGAAACCCGCCCTTCTTCAACCGCTTGACGATCGGAGTGAGGAACGCCGCCTGGGCGACGAAGTTCCAGCCATGGTCAGAAGTCGCCTGCGCAGGGTCGTCCGGCACCAGCGTCACTTGCTCGGGCTGGTTCTTTTCGACAAGCGCCAGGAAATCCTCGGTCGGATAGCCCTCGATGTTGAACTCCGCGCCCGGAAACTCATCATCGATCAGCGCCCTGATCTCCGGCAGGTCGGAATACCTGGTGTGCCGCTCGTCAGGGCGCGGATGCACCGTCAGCCCATGCGCGCCGGCGGCAAGCGCTATGCGGCCAAGTCCGGTCACGCTCGGCCATGGCAGGTCGCGACGGTTGCGCAGCATGGCGACGGCGTTGAGATTGACCGAAAGCTTGGCGGGCATGAGCTGGGGTCCAGTGGATCGGCGCGCATCTATAGCGCCTTTGACGGGAACAGATAGAGGGTTTCGCGTGTTCCAGGGGATAGATGGAGGCTAAGATAAGGATTTGCCAGTGAATTTCCTCGAAGCCGTGCCGGCGATCCGCCGCATCGAGACCAATCGCGATGCGCTTTTCGCCATCGACGTCGTCGGCGATGTCTCGCCGGCCGACGCGGAAAACCTGTTCGGCCTGCTGGAGGCCGCCTACGCGCTGCATCCCAGGATCGACGTGCTGGTCAGGTTGACCGACGAGGAAAGCGTCGACTGGGCCAATATCAAGCAAGACACGCTCAAGCAGGGCGTGGCCGACGCGATGCAACATGTCGTGCGCTGCGCGGCCATCGGCGAGCCGAGTTGGGCCCCCCTCGTCGCCGGCCTTTTCCCCAAGACGCTGCCTTTCGAATTCAGGCGCTTTGGCGTCGACGACGAGGAAGCCGCCTGGCAATGGCTTGGCGCAAGACCAACGGACTAGGGTTGTTGAGATTCAGGTCAGGCCGAGCCGGAGTCGAAGACGGGCGCGAAGCGACCAAACTGGATGGTTTCCGGGAACCGGCCTACGCCGGCCGTAGCCTTCATAGAGCGGAGACGCTTATGAGAGCTTCGGCCGGCGAAGGCCGGAGCGGAGCGTGCTTGACGTATGTGAGCACCGGAAGCGCAGGAAGCCGCCATTTGCAGGCCGGCCTCACCTGAATCCCAACAACCCTAGCGCACGACCGTCAGCCGCTCGGCGGCGCGGGTGATGGCGGTGTAGAGCCAGCGCTGCCTGGTTTCCTTGAACGCCCAGCTCTCGTCGAACAGCACCACGTCGTTCCACTGCGAGCCCTGCGCCTTGTGCACGGTCAGCGCATAGCCGTAATCGAAGTCGTCGAAGCGCTTCTTCTGCTGCCAGGGGATTTCGGCATCCGGATCCTCGAATGCCGCCTTGAGCAGCTTGATCTTGGCGACGCCGCGGTCGGGGTCGTCCTCTTCCGGCGAGACCAAAAGGTTGATGCCGGGCTTCACCGTCTCGCGCGACGAGGTCATCACCTTCCACAGCGAACCGTTGAGCAGCCCCTTGGCCGGGTCGTTGCGCAGGCAGACCAGCTTGTCGCCGGCTTGCGGGAAGTCGGCGTTGAACCCCTTCAGCTCGCGCAGCCTTTGATTGTAGCGCCGGCGCGTGCGGTTGGTGCCGACCAGCACCTGATCGGCCTTGAGAACCAGCTCCTGGTTGACTGCTTCCCTGCCGATCACCTGGGCCGTGCCATAGTCGCCATGCATGAATTCGCGGCCCTCGCGCACGTCGAGCGCCAGCCGGATGATCGGATTGTCGCGCGCCTGGCGATGGATCTCGGTCAACAGAACGTCCGGCTCATGCTCGGTGAAGAAGCCGCCGCCCGAGATCGGCGGCAGCTGCGCCGGGTCGCCGAGCACCAGGATCGGCGTGCCGAAACTCTGCAGGTCGCGACCGAGCTGCTCGTCGACCATCGAGCATTCGTCGATGACGACAAGCTTGGCGCGCGAAATCGGGCTTTGCCGGTTGAGCGAGAAGGTCGGCGACATCGAGGTCTTGCCGGTCACCTCGTCCTCGACCGATTCCTCGCCTTTCGGCCTGTAGATCAACGAATGGATGGTGCGGGCGTTGGTCGCCCCCTTCGAGCGCAGCACCTGCGCCGCCTTGCCGGTGAAGGCGGCGAACTGCACCTGGCCGTCGACATGCTCGGCGAAATAGCGCGCCAGCGTCGTCTTGCCGGTGCCGGCATAGCCGAACAGCCGAAAGACCTGCGGCCGGCCCTCCTTGAGCCAGCGCCCGACCGCTTTCAGAGCCTCATCCTGCTGGGGAGAAAATTCCATCAGTGCGACAGACCGGATTCGCAGGCGAAAGACAAGATTGGCCGCTGTATCGACCGTGGTCGGCTGCTAGCGCTAGCCTCGACAACTCAGGCTACCAGCCACCAATCGGAACGTAAAGAGAACAAACGACTTATCGGCCTGCGCCCGGATCGTTCTCCAGCAGGATCGGCTTGCCGTGTGGCGTCGCATGCGCGGCGCGTTCCCAGGCGGCAGCGAGTTCATCGACCTCGCCCTTGCGGGCGACACCCTTCCTGGACAAAAGCTTCTCCAGCGCCGTCAGCCAGTGCTCGTAGTAATCGTGCCCGTCGCTCGCCGCGCCAGGCTGTTTCACCTCGGCTGACAGGGCCTCCGCCCATTCGCCCCACGAGAACAGGCCCTTGTCGTGCAGCGCAACCGTCAGGGCGAAAGCTTCCGCCTGCCACGGCTCGGCAAAGACCGGCTCGTCGAAACCGGCCGGCAACGCACCTTCATGCCGGCTCAAGATAGCTCTCCCAGGCGTCGATCGAGACGCTGAGCGTCGGATCGGCGCCCTCGCCCCAGATCTCGGCCCCGTCGAACACCACGGTGTAGACCCATTGCGGGTTCTCGCCCTTGCCATGCGCATTGCTGTCGGGGAAGACGAAGCCGTCGCGCACCGCCTCGATCCTGCCGTTCTTGCCGCGCGCATAACGCGGCAGGCGCGTATGGCCGGTCGGGTTGAAATTCTTCGTCCGCACGCGATCGCCCGCGCGGAAACGCGCCGGCGTAGCGACCGGCCGGTTGCAAGGCCCGCCCTTGGCGAGCACTGCGGGTACATCCGCCGCCTTCAGCACTCTTTTCGGCACCGTGGCCGCATCCACGGCCTTGCCGGCGGCAAGGTCGCGCTCGGTGATGAACCCGTGGCGTTTCAGGAGCGTTTCCAGCGCCTTGATCCAGATCTGGTAGTAGCTCGATGAGTAATAGTCGGCGGGATGCAGCGATTCCCGCGCATGCCGGCTCTCGTCGATATTCCAGGCCCCCATGCCGCCGGCGGTGAGCGTCACGCCCAGCGCCCGCCGCTCCCACGCCGCGTGGAAATAGGGCTCGTCCTTCTCGGGCGCGACCGGCCCGAAACCCATTTGACCGCCGAGATCCTGCGGCCCGTTCATGCCGGTTCCCCTTCCGGCTCTTTGGCAAGCGCGGTGCCGATCATCGCATCGCGGCTGACCAGTCCGGCGAGCTGCTCTTCGCTCCAGCCCTCGGTCCCCTTGGGACGCATCGGCACCACCAGGTAGCGAAGCTCTGCCGTCGAATCCCAGACGCGGATTTTCTTCTCCGCCGGCAGTATCAATCCGAACTCCTCCAGCACGCCTCGCGGATCGATGACCGCCCGAGAGCGGTAAGGCGGTGCCTTGTACCAGACCGGCGGCAGGCCGAGCACCGACCACGGATAGCAGGAGCAGAGCGTGCAAACGACGAGGTTGTGCGTCTCCTCGGTGTTGAACACGGCCTGCATGTGCTCGCCCTGCCGGCCGGTGTAGCCCAGCGACGCGATCGCCGCGGTCGCGTCGCGCTTGAGCCATTCGGCATAGTCAGGATCGTTC
The DNA here is from genome assembly GCF_020165275.1 of Mesorhizobium sp. Ca11. Taxonomy (NCBI): domain Bacteria; kingdom Pseudomonadati; phylum Pseudomonadota; class Alphaproteobacteria; order Hyphomicrobiales; family Phyllobacteriaceae; genus Mesorhizobium; species Mesorhizobium sp. Ca11. The sequence continues at coordinate 553,793 of NZ_JAIUHU010000001.1, forward strand.
CAGGCCTTCGCCACCACCCGCGCGCCGTTGCGCGGGCCGATCTTCGTCTCATAGGTGTCGACGATGACGTCGATGGCCGCAGGGTCGATCAGGCCCTTTTGGGTCAGGATCGTCTCCAGCGCGCGCACGCGCGCCGCGAACGGATCGAGCTCGTTGTCGTGGTCATGATCATGGGACATGGTCACAGACTAGGATCGGCTGCGGCCGGCTGCAAGCGCCACGGCTTGGGCCAGTCGGAGCGATCTACTCGGCTGCCGTCTTCTGCGGCTCGGGTTCGCCGTCGAACAGCGAGGCTTGCTCGCCGCTTTCCACCACATGCAGCGCCGGCCGGCTCTTCTTCGACGAGAAGCTGAGCAGCCAGCCCGAGAAATTCTCGAAATAGACGTAGATCACCGGCGTGACGAACAGCGTCAGCGCCTGCGAGGCGAGCAGGCCGCCGACCACGGCAACGCCGAGCGGCTGGCGCAATTCGGCGCTGGCGCCGGTGCCGAGCGCGATCGGGAACGTGCCCATCAACGCCGCAAGCGTCGTCATCATGATCGGCCGGAAGCGCATCAGGCAGGCTTTGTGGATGGAATCCCTCGCCGACATGCCCTGCCGCCTGAGCTCCAGCGCGACGTCGACCATCATGATGCCGTTCTTCTTGACGATGCCGATCAGCATCAGGATGCCGATCACCGCGATCACCGACAGATCCATGCCGGCGAAGCGCAGCGCCACCACGGCGCCCAGCACCGCCGACGGCAGGCCGGTGAGGATGGTGAGCGGGTGGATGAAGCTCTCATAGAGCATGCCGAGCACGATATAGATCGTCAGGATCGCGCCGCCGATCAGCAGCCCCTGGTTGGCCAGCGAATCCTGGAAGGTCTTGGCCGTGCCGGCAAAGCTCGTCGAGATCTCCTTCGGCATGCCGATCTGGTCTTTGAGCTGGTCGATGCGGGCCACCGTGTCGCCGAGCGATACGCCTTGCGGCAGGTTGTAGGAGATCGTCACCGCCGGAAGCTGACCGAGCTGATTGATCGTCAGCGCGCCGGCCGTGCGGTCGACATGGGCGAAGGCGCCGAGAGGCACCAGGCTGCCGCTCGCCGTCCGCATCTGGATGGCGAGCATCCGCTCGGGCGACCATTCGATCTTGGGATCAAGCTCGGTGATGACCTCATAGCTGTCGGCCGAACCGAAGATCGTCGAAACCTGGTCGGTGCCGAAGCCGCCATAGAGGGCGGAACGCAGCGTGTCGGTGTCGATGCCGAGTTGGGCGGCCTTGTCGCGGTCGATTACCAGCGAGGCCTGCAATGCGTTGTTTTGCAGGTCGCTGGTGACGTCGGTGAATTTCGTATGGTCCGCGGCCATCGCGTCGTTCAGCTTCTGCGCCCAGATGTCGGTCTGGCCGGTGTCGAGCCCCTGCACCACGAGCTGATAGGCGCTGGCCGACGACCGCGAGCCGAGCCGCAGGTTCTGCACGGGCTGCATATAGGTCTCGATGCCCGCCACGCCGGCCAGCTGGCGTCTGAGATCCGAAAGCACCTTCTCGATGTTGGGCCGCTGATCCTTGCCCTTGAGCTGGACGAAGAGCTGGCCCTGGTTGAGCGCGTTGTTGCCGCTGCCCGCCGACCAAGCCACATGGTCGACATAGGGCGACTTCGAAAACACGCTGGCCACCTGCCCTTGCAGCTTCGCCATGGCGTCGAACGAGATGTCCTGGCGCGCGATCGTGGTCACCGATATCTGGCCGATATCCTCCTGCGGAAAGAAGCCCTTCGGGGAGACCTGGATCACCCACACCGACGCCGCGGCGGTCGCGATGAAGACGAGGAACACCAGGAAAGTGTTTCGCAGGCAGAAGCCCAAGATCCGGTCATAGCCGCGCGTGATGAGGTCCGGCTTATGACCGGGGGCGTGCTTTTCGCGATCGGCCTTGGTCACCGACAACAGACGCGAGCAGAGCATCGGCGTCAGCGTCAGCGACACGAACATCGAGGCCAGGATGGCGACGGTCACCACGACGGCGAATTCGTTGAAGATGCGGCCGATGACCCCGCCCATCAGAAGCACCGGAATGAACACCGCCACCAGCGAGATCGAGATCGAGATGATGGTAAAGCCGATTTCGCGCGCCCCCTTCAACGAAGCGTCGAAGGCGGACAGCCCGTCCTCTTCCATATGGCGGAAGATGTTTTCCAGCATGACGATGGCGTCGTCGACGACAAGACCGACGGCCAAAGTCAATCCCATCAGCGAGATGTTGTCGATCGAGAAGCCGAACAGGAACATAGCGCCAAGCGTGGCGATCAGCGAGATCGGCACCGCCACCGCCGGGATGATCGTCGCCGTCACCCGGCGCAGGAATACGAAGATCACCAGCACCACCAGCGCGATGGTCAAGAGCAGCGTGAACTGGACGTCGTCGACGGCCTGGCGGATCGATGTCGAGCGGTCATTGAGCAGCTTGATCTGGGCGGCGCCTGGCATCTGGTCCTGGAAGGACGGCAGCATCGCCTTGACCTTGTCGACGACGTCGACGGTATTGGCGTCGGGCTGGCGCTGCACGGCCATGATGATCGCGCGCGTGCCGTCATACCAGCTCGCCGTCGTCGTAGTCTGCACGGAATCGACGACGCGCGTCACGTCGCCCAGCCGCACCGGGCGGCCGTTCTTGGTGGCGATGATGAGGTTGGAGAAGCCTGCGGCGTCGGTAAGCTGCGTGTTGGCGGTAATCGTCAGCTGCTGCTTGTTGTTCTGCAGCACGCCGAGCGGAGTGTTGCTGTTGGCCGAGGTGATGGCGGCCTGCAGCTGATCGATCGAGATGCCGCGCGCGGCCAGCGCGGTCGGATCGATCTGGATGCGCACGGCGTATTTCTGCTGGCCGAAGATCGAGACCTGGGCCACGCCGTCTATGGTCGACAGCGACGGTGACATGACGTTTTCCGCGAAGGCGTCGAGGTCGGTCAGCGGGACCGTGTCGCTGACCAGCGACATCAGGAGGATCGGCGCGTCGGCCGGATTGACCTTGCGATAGCTTGGCGGCGAGGTCATTTCCGGCGGCAGCGATCTTTGCGTTCGCGCGATCGCCGCCTGGACGTCCGCGGCCGCGGCATCGATGTCGCGGTTGAGCACGAACTGGATGGCGATCGAGGTCTGGCCAAGCGAATTGGTGGTCGAGATCGAATCGATGCCGGCGATCGTCGCGAATTGCTTGATCAGCGGCGTCGCCACCGATGTCGCCATCGTCTCCGGCGACGCGCCGGGCAGGCTGGCCGAAACGTTGACCACCGGAAATTCGGCGCTGGGCAGCGCCGCCACCGGCAGGAACTTGTAGGCAAAAATACCGCCCAGAATGAGGGCGAACGACATCAGAAGGGTGGCGACAGGCTTGCGGATGCAGAATTCGGAGATCATTGGCTCGCCCCGCCGGCCTTGTCGGCCTCCGCGACCTTGGGCGATGCCTGTTCACCGGATCCCGCGGCGGCTTTGCCTTCATGCACCGCCGCGCCGTTTTTCAACCGTGTCTGGCCTTCGACGACGACCTTCTCGCCGCTCTTGAGCCCATCGCTGATGGCGCTGTTTTGGCCTTCCGTCAGCGCCACCTGCACCGGCCGCATCTCGACGGTGTTGTCCGGCTTGACGACATAGACGAACGGCCCCTTCTGGCTGGGCTGCACTGCGACCGTCGGAACGGAGGTCATCTGCGGCATCATGCCGGCCTCGAGCACGACGTTCACATACTGCCCAGGCCACAGCGAAAGATCCGGATTCGGTATGCTCGCCCGCGTGGCGATGGTGCCGGAGGCCGTATCGACGCTGGAATCGACGAAATCGAGTGTGCCCTTGCCGATCGGCGTGGGATCGCCGGTCTTGGTCAGCGTCACGTCGCCTTGCTGTGGATCGGAGAGCGCCTTGTGCAACAGGGCAAGGTTGCTCTCGGGCAGCGTGAAGTTCACCTGCAGCGGATCCATCTGCGTGATGGTGACCAGCGGCGTCGAGCTGCTCGAGTTGCCGTTGCTGGTGGTGACGAGATCGCCGACCGACACGTTGATCGCGCCGAGCCGGCCCGAGATCGGCGCCGTAATCGTTGCATAGCTCAATTGCACGGTGTCGGCATCGATGGTCGCCTTGTCGGCGTCGATGGTGGCGGCAGCGGCCTTCTGCGCCGCCAGCGCCTGATCGTAGGTCTGCTGCGTGCCGGCCTGCTTGGCCACGAGGTCCTTGGCGCGCTGCAGATCGGCCTGGGCGCTTACCAGCATCGCCTGGTCCTTGGCGAGCTGCGCCTGATCCTTGGCGAGCTGCGCCTTCAGCGCGCGGTCATCGAGCGAAATGAGCAGATCACCGGCCTTGACCATCTGCCCGTCCTTGACCGCGATCGAGACGATCTGGCTGGAAACACGGGCATTGATATTGACCACCTCCGGTGACGAGACGAAGCCGATGGCATAGCGGCGGATCGGAAAATCGGCTGTCGTCGCGGTGGCGGAGACGATCGAGGCCGAACGCGGACCACCGCCTTTCGCATTGTCGCTTTTCGCATTGTCCGGGGCACCGGCCGCTTTATCGCCGCTCGCCGTCTTGTCCGTGGCGGCCACGCTGGCCTGCTTGCCCGAAATCAGCTGCTGGACCTTGGCCGACGTCGTGGGCGAAAGATAGAGCCCGGCGCCCGCCAGACCGGCGACCGCAACAACTGCAAAGGCGATTTTTCCGCGCATCGACAAATAAGCCTTCTACCCGACACGCCGATCCCGGTGGTCCATTCTAGCTCGCTTCACGACCTCGTGCCGCGATTTTCGTGGAGTAGATAGGACAAGGCTTTGGCCGAAAAGGGCCAAAACGGGGCATTACGAAGATTTAATGTGCACTGCACAATAGCTAAGCAGCCGGCTAATATGCCGCCGCGGATTCTCCCGTCTGCGTAAAATGCCTCAGCGGAGCATCGGCCACAGCGTCGCCGCCAAGAGCACGCCCATGGCGATGTTGAACCATTTCAGCCGCACCGGATCCGACAGGAAGCCGCGCAGCGCCGTGCCGAAGCCGGCCCATACCGAAACGCTGGGCAGGTTGACGATGGTGAAGGCGATCGAGATGAGCGCCACCGAGACGAACGGGTGATCGGCATTGGTGTAGACGGCCATCGCGGTGATCGCCATCACCCATGCCTTGGGGTTGACCCACTGGAATGCGGCGGCGTCGATGAAGCGCATCGGCCGCCCCTGCGCTCCCTTTCCGTCGCTTATCGAGCGCGACATGGCGATCTTCCAGGCGAGGTAGAGCAGGTAGGCGGCGCCGGCGATCTTCAGCGCCGTATGCAGCGCCGGCACCGCCGTCAGCACCGCGCCGAGCCCGAAGCCGATGGCCAGCAACAGGACCAGAAAGCCGATGCTGATGCCCAGCATGTGCGGAACCGTCCTGGCGATACCGAAATTGACGCCGGAAGCCAGCAGCATGAGGTTGTTCGGCCCCGGCGTGATCGAAGTCACGAAGGCATAGACCAACAGGGCAAGGAATGTGTCGAGCGACATGTTATCCTCCCAGATATGTCAGCCTTACTGTCCTTTTAGCAAATGCGCAAAAGCCAGAAACGGGCAATCGCCGGGCCAAAGTTTTGAAACAGGACGGTCGCCCTGTTCACATTCCCTGCGGGCCGCGGTTCATCGCGGCGACGCCGGTGCGGCAGATCTCGACCAGGCCGAGCGGCTTCATGATGGCGATGAACTGGTCGAGCTTGGACCCCTTGCCGGTGATCTCGAAGATGAAATGCTCGGTGTTGGCGTCGATGACCGAGGCGCGGAAAGCATCCGCGAGACGAAGCGCCTCGACCCGGGCGTCGCCTGTCCCGGCGACCTTCACCAACGCGAGCTCACGTTCCAGCGGCCGCTCCTGCCCAAGCTCATGCGAGCGCACGGTCAGGTCGACCACCCGGTGCACCGGCACGATGCGCTCGAGCTGATGCTTGATCTGCTCCATCACATGCGGCGTGCCGCGCGTCACGATGGTGATGCGCGACAGATGCTTCTCATGCTCGGTCTCTGAAACGGTAAGGCTTTCGATGTTGTAGCCCCGACCGGAAAACAGGCCGATGACGCGGGCAAGCACGCCCGGCTCATTGTCGACCAGCACGGAAAGCGTGTGCGTTTCCGGCTTCTCGGTTTCCTTGGCGATGAAATAGGCGGAGCCGGTCGGTTGAAGGTGCTGTGCGTTCATGACGTGAATCTCGATTTCAGATTTTGAGCTAATTCTCTGTTTGCGCACGGCTTTCTCGCGACAGCCCCGCCTTGATGGCTGCCTACACCAGTTCCCTGCCCCTGGCGTCGATGGCGTTGGCCACCGCCTCGTCGGTCGCCTCGTCGGGCAGCAGCATCTCGTTATGCGCCTTGCCCGACGGGATCATCGGGAAGCAGTTGGCCAAGGTCGCCACGCGGCAGTCGAACAGCACCGGCTTCTTCACCGTGATCATCTCGCGGATCGCGTCGTCGAGCTCGTCCGGCTTGTCGCAGCGAATGCCGTGGCCGCCATAGGCTTCCGCCAGCTTGACGAAATCCGGCATCGCCTCGGTGTAGGAATGCGACAGCCGGTTGCCGTGCAGCAGCTGCTGCCATTGGCGCACCATGCCCATATACTGGTTGTTGAGGATGAATATCTTGATCGGCGCCTCGTATTGCACCGCCGAGCTCATCTCCTGCATGGTCATCTGCACCGAGGCGTCGCCGGCAATGTCGATGACCAGCGCGTCGGGATGCGCGATCTGCACGCCGAGCGCGGCCGGCAGGCCATAGCCCATCGTGCCGAGGCCGCCCGACGTCATCCAGCGATTCGGCTTGTCGAAATGATAGTGCTGCGCCGCCCACATCTGGTGCTGGCCGACCTCGGTGGTGATGTAGGTGTCCTTATCTTTGGTCAGTTCGTAGAGCCGCTGGATCGCGTATTGCGGCATGATGACGTCGTTGTTCATCTTGTAGGCGAGCGAATCCCGCGCCCGCCATTTCGCGATCTGCTCCCACCACGGATAAAGCGCCTTCTTGTCGACCTTGGCGGTCGCTCGCCACAGCCGCACCAGGTCCTCCAGCACCCGGCCGACATCGCCGAGGATCCCGACATCGGCATGGACGTTCTTGTTGATCGAGGACGGATCGATATCTATGTGGATCTTCTTCGAGTTCGGCGAGAATGCGTTGAGCCGGCCGGTGATGCGGTCGTCGAAGCGCGCGCCGATGCAGACCATCACGTCGCAATCATGCATGGCCATATTGGCTTCGTAGGTGCCGTGCATGCCGAGCATGCCGACCCAGTTCTTGCCGGATGCCGGATAGGCGCCCAGCCCCATCAGCGTCGAGGTGATCGGGAAACCGGTGAGGTCGACCAGCTCGCGCAGCAGATGGCTGGCTTCCGGACCGGAATTGATGACGCCGCCGCCCGAATAGATGATCGGCCTCTTCGCGCCGGCCATCAGCTCGACCGCGGCCTTCACCTTTTCCAGGTCGCCCTGGACCTTCGGCTGATAGCTGGTGCGCGGCGCCGTCTGCGGCGGCACGTAGGTGCCCTTGGCGAACTGCACGTCCTTCGGAATATCGACCACGACCGGGCCGGGTCGGCCGGTCGTCGCGACATGGAACGCCTCATGGATGGTGGCGGCGAGCTCGTTGACGTCCTTCACCAGCCAGTTGTGCTTGGTGCACGGTCGCGTGATGCCAACCGTGTCGCATTCCTGGAAGGCGTCGGAGCCGATCAGCGAGGTCGGCACCTGGCCGGTGAGGCAGACCAGTGGGATCGAATCCATCAGCGCGTCCTGCAGCGGCGTCACCGCATTGGTGGCCCCGGGACCGGACGTCACCAAAAGCACGCCGGCCTTGCCGGTCGAGCGGGCATAGCCTTCGGCCGCGTGGCCGGCGCCCTGCTCGTGCCGCACCAGAATGTGCTCGACCTCGTCCTGCTGGAAAATCTCGTCATAGATCGGAAGCACCGCGCCGCCCGGATAGCCGAAGACATGCTTGACGCCGTTGTCCTTCAGCGCCTGCACCACCATTTCGGCGCCCGTCATTTCGCGCCGCTCGTTCTGTCCGTTGCTCATCGGTCTGGTCCCGTAATGTTCGCCGCCTGGCGATTTGCTGGTCGTTTAGTCGTGTTCAAGGCAATAAAAAAGGCCCCCGAGGGAGCCTGTGTGATGCGCATGGGAGGTTTTCGCCCGGCGGTTACACCGCCTTGCCCACGCGCCAGCCTACGAGAATGAGTGCCGTTTTCATGGGCGCGGACAATAAGGGCCAAAACGCGGGCTCGTCAATGGGGTCCAGCGCGAATTCACTCGTCTGTGAGAGACGGCGCCTGCGCGCTACCACCGCACAGCTACCATAGTACAGTTGAGCGTCGCTCTCCGACGCACCACTATATGCTGGCAAAAGACGTGCGAGGAGGACGCATGGCTGGCGAGCACATACGCGAGATCGAGCAGGTCTGTCCGGCGTGCGATCGTCTCGCGACGATGTCACAGTTCAATCCTGGCTGCGCTGCATCGATACCCATCGACTCGACCCGGCACGGCCGATCGAAGCCCATATCGTCCTAACAGATTGATTTCATTGCAATCGCTCATGAGCATCGCGGTTGGCAGGCTGCTTACTGCTCATGCCGGGCTCTAACAAAGTGGAGGAGAACAAATGCTCGAGAGAACACCCACCACCAAGGCGCAAGCGCTGCTCGACAAGTTCGGCAAGGCGCTGGAAGCCGGCGACATCGACAGCGCCGTCAACTGCTTCCAGGCCGATTGCTACTGGCGCGACCTCGTCACCTTCACCTGGAACCTGAAGACGATGGAGGGCCAGGACCAGATCCGCGACATGCTGCAGGCGACGCTGGCCAGCACCAAGCCGGCCGGATGGGCGGTGGCCAAGGGCGAGGAAGCGAGCGAAGACGGCGGCGTCATCACCGCCTGGATCACCTTCGAGACGAGCGTGGCGCGCGGCTTTGGCCTCGTGCGGTTCAAGGGCGACCTGATCTGGACCCTGCTCACCACCATGGCGGAGCTGAAAGGCCATGAGGAGAAGGCCGGCTTCACGCGTCCTCTCGGCGCCAAGCACGGCCACGGCAAGGGCCGCAAGACCTGGCGTGAGGAGCGCGACGACGAGATCGCCGAGCTCGGCCACACCAAGCAACCCTATGTCGTGATCATCGGCGGAGGCCAGGGCGGTATCGCGCTCGGCGCCCGGCTGAAGCAACTCGGCGTGCCCACCATCATCGTCGAGAAGAACGAGCGTCCGGGCGACTCCTGGCGCAAGCGCTACAAGTCGCTCTGCCTGCACGACCCGGTCTGGTACGATCACCTGCCCTATATCGACTTCCCGAAGAACTGGCCGGTCTTCGCGCCGAAGGACAAGATCGGCGACTGGCTGGAAATGTACACCAAGGTGATGGAGCTGAACTATTGGTCTTCCACCACCGCCAAATCCGCCAAATACGACGAGAAGGCCAAGGAATGGACGATCGTCGTCGAGCGCGGCGGCAAGCAGATCGTGCTCAAGCCGAAGCAACTGGTGCTGGCGACCGGCATGTCGGGCAAGGCGAACTGGCCGAAATACAAAGGCCAGGACATCTTCAAGGGCGAGCAACAGCACTCCTCGACCCATCCCGGACCGGACAAATACCGCGGCAAGAAGGTGGTGGTCATCGGCTCCAACAACTCGGCCCACGACATCTGCGCGGCGCTGTGGGAAGGCGGCGCCGACGTGACCATGGTGCAGCGCTCGTCGACCCACATCGTCAAGTCGGACACGCTGATGGATATCGGGCTTGGCGCGCTCTACTCCGAGCAGGCGGTGGAGAACGGCATGACGACGGGCAAGGCCGACATGATCTTCGCTTCATTGCCCTACCGCATCCTGCATGAGTTCCAGATCCCGCTTTACCGGCAGATGAAGGAACGCGACGCGAAATTCTACGACGACCTGGAAAGGGCCGGCTTCATGCTCGACTGGGGCGACGACGGCTCGGGCCTGTTCATGAAATATCTGCGCCGCGGCTCCGGCTACTACATTGACGTCGGCGCCTGCGACCTCGTCATCGACGGCTCGATCAAGCTGAAGAGCGGACCGGGCGCCGCGGTGCAGGAACTCACCGAAACCAGCGTCAAATTCGTCGACGGCACCGAATTGCCGGCCGATCTCGTCATCTATGCCACCGGCTACGGCTCGATGAACGGCTGGGCCGCCGACCTCATCTCGCAAGAGGTGGCGGACAAGGTCGGCAAGGTCTGGGGCCTCGGCTCCGCCACCACCAAGGATCCGGGTCCCTGGGAAGGCGAGCAGCGCAACATGTGGAAGCCGACGCAGCAGGAAGCGTTGTGGTTCCACGGCGGCAACCTGCACCAGTCGCGCCACTATTCGCAGTATCTGTCGCTGCAGCTGAAGGCGCGCCAAGTTGGCCTGCCGACGCCTGTCTACGGGCTGCAGGAGGTGTACCACAAGAGCTGATGCACGGCGCTCTCGCGGATAGCAGAAGCCCGGCCAACCGGGCTTCTGCCATCTATGCTGCCTTTTCAGCCGCGAACTTCTTCACCACCCGCTCGAGCAACGGCACGTAGTCGCGAAAGGCCCGCGTCTTCATGTCGGCGACCTTGCCGCCTTCGTCCCAGATGCGCACGCGCACCGCTTCGTCGTGGAAGGGATTGCTGCGGAACTCAGCCACCTCCTCCGCGCTCATCGGCCCGCCCTGCAGCGACAGCGTATGCACCGAGGCCGGCGACAGCTTGCCGAAATAGGTCGGATCGGTGGCGCAGAGATAGCGCTTGGCCGAGACATGCAGCCTGACGCATTCGACGATGACCGGCGGGAAGAAGGGCGCCAGCACCTCACCGCCCGCTTCGTCATGGTGCTTGTCCTCGACGTCGTTGGGCGAATAGGTGCCGAACTCGCTGGTGTAATGGCCGATGTCGTGCAGCAGCGCCGCCGCCACAAGCTCCTCCGGCGCGCCGTCCTGCTCGGCCAGCCACGCGCCCTGCAGCATATGCTCCGACATGGTGACCGGCTCGCCGAGATAGGATTCGGCGCCGCGGCGCTCGAAAATATCGGCGATGAATTCGACGATATTGCCTGCGTTCAATTCGTTGGGCTTCATTCCGCCGCCTCCTTGAAACCATGCTCGATCGCCGCAAGCGTCGACAGCAGGCCGTCCTTGTCGGCGTAGCAGCCCTGCAGCCAGCGCTTGCCGCTGCCGGAAAACGCCTTGCGCGCATGCATGACGCGGGTGTTGTCGACGATGAAGGATTGCCCCGCCTCGAGCTTGAACGTCACCTCGAAAGCAGGATCCTCGATCAGCTCGGCAAACCGGCGGTAGGCCGCATAGTATTTGTCCATCGCGGCGAAGGGCACGTCGACCGCCGGCGCCAGCGAGCGGTTGTTGAAGCGGATGCAGATCAACTCGCCATCGGGCCCGAGCTCGATCATCGGCCGCTTGGACTGGAGCCGCACGCCCGACGAGCCGGCATATTCGAAACGCGCCGGATAGAAAGAGAGCAGCCGGAAGCCCTCCGGATCTTCCGACTGAAGTGCGGCAGCCACCGCGAACCCGTCGATGACGCTGGATTCGCCGCCTTCCACCGTGTTCTCGATGCAGGCGAGGATCTGCAGCGTCGGCACCGGATCGCGATAGGGGTTGTCGGTATGCGCCTGCAGCCCGAGATTGGTGTAGGCCAGATTGTTCGGATTGACCTCGGCGCGCACCTCGAACCAGCGCCCGTAATTGGTCTCCCTGATGTAGCCGAACAGGTCGGCCACCTTGCACAGCGCGCCGGATTGGGCAGGCAGGCCGTCCATGATAGCGAAGCCGAAGCTGCGGACCGCGGCGAGCCAGCGCCGCAGCACATCACTGTCGCGGCTGGCATCCGCATAGGCCGCGCGCGGCACGGAATTCTGCATCGTGGCTTTCGTCCAGCGCTCTATGTCGCCTCCCGTCCAGCCGGGTTCGCGAGCCTCCTGACGATCATAGGCATGAGCGCGGAGCCAGCTTGAGGGAAAGCTGGCGGCCTTGCCTTCAGGAGCGAATGTGACCTCCAGCGCTCCGCCCCTGATCTCAGCCGCGCCGATCCGCGTCTCGGCCGGAATGTCGAGGATGGTGATCAGCCGCTGTCCGTTGCCGGCGCTGCGCGTCTTGTCGTCCAGCGCGTTGTCGCGCAGCCATATGGCATGGAAGCGGCTGCGCGCTCCGTCCTTCCAGCCAAGCTCGATGGTTCGTCCCTCGTCGCCCAGCGTCACTGTCGTCAACATGCCCAAAAGCTCCCATCCTAGATCGCGGCTGCGGGTACGGATTGCATGGTGGCTTCATCAAAGGCATAATTCAAATTATCGTTTTTCGGGTGATGGCGCTAAATTTCTGATGGCTGGAAGAACTTTCGATGCGATACCTCCGCTCGACTGGCTGCGCAGTTTCGAGGCGGCCGCCCGCCTGTCGAACTTCACTGCCGCGGCCGCCGAGCTCGGACTCACGCAAGCCGCCGTCAGCCAGCACATCCGTTTTCTGGAGGAGCGGCTCAAAACGCGATTGTTCGCGCGTCTGGCGCGCGGCGTGGCTCTGTCGCCGGAAGGCGCGGCCTATCTCCCGCACATCCAGTCGGCATTCGCGACCATCGGCAACAGCACGAACGAGCTGTTCGAGCCGCGTGCCGTGCAGATCGTCAGCATCCGCGTCCCCATCTCCTTCGCGATGCTGGTGCTGGTCCCGGCTCTTCCGGACCTGGCAAAGGTGCTGCCGCAGATCCGGCTCGATCTGGTGACCATCCATCGGCCGACCGACTACGACCAGCCGGGCTCGGCGCTCGACATACGTTTCGGCAACGGATCCTTTCCCGGGCGCGAGGCCGACCGGCTGACCGTCGAGCGGCTTGTCCCGGTCGCGGCTCCGCCGCTCGCCCAAGGTGGCGAGTGGACGTCGTTGCCGCTTCTCCTGGTGGCGGGCGCGCGCGAGATGTGGGCGGAATGGTTCGCAGCCGCGGGAGTTGCCGGCCATCCCCGGCGCTCGCACCGCTTCGACAGTTTCGTCGCCGCCATGGAAGCCGCGAAGGTCGGCGCCGGGGCGCTGCTCGGCTCGCGGCCGCTGATCGACGCGGCCCTCAAGGACAAGGTTCTCGTCAGGCTTTCGGATTTCGAGCTTTCGAGCCCATCGGGCCATTTCCTGACGAGACCGTCATCGTCGCGACTCTCCGGCGCCGAGCAGGATTTCCGCCGCTGGCTCCTGTCGCACATTGCCGGAAGTTCAGGATAGCGTGTCGGCCGCTGCCCCGATCCGTTTCCAGTAGATAAGGGTGCCGGTGAGCCCGCCGTGTGGCTTGAGCGCGAAATCGGGGATCTCTCCAGCCAAGGTGAAACCAAGTTTCTCATAAAGCCCGGCCGCGCCCTCTTCGCTGGCCGTGTCCAGCACCAGCAGCGTACGGCCTTTCTCGACGGCCAGTTTCTCCGCTGCCCGCATCAGGGCGGTCGCGACGCCTTTGCCACGATGGTCGCGGCCGGTCATCAGCTTGGCGATCTCGGCGCGGTGCGGTTGGTTGGGCGGGAAGTCGAGCAACAGCGTGACGGTGCCGGCAAGCACCTCGCCATGCCATGCGCCCAGCACCGCCCTTTCGCCGCGCGCCGCCGCGGCAAGCGACTTGCGCCAGAATTCCCGCGCGGCCTCCGCCGACAATGGATGCATGAAGCTCACCGATCCGCCGGCGGCGACCGTCTCGATCAGCAGATCGGTGAGCATAGCGATGGTCGCCGCATCGTCGCTCAGCGCCCGGATTTCAAGGGAGTTCATGCTGGCGCTCTCCAGGTGATGATATGTCGTTGACGAGGTCATTCGAAATGGCTGATGCGTTTGCGTCGTCGCGCCCGCCTGATTTCGGCGATGCGGTCGGCGTCGTCCTCGCTGAGATGACGGCCGCGCTCCAAAATCTCGAGCGTATATTCCTCGTAGGTCAGACCGAGCCGTTCGGCTCTCTCCAGCCGCATCAGCATGACGGCGTGGCTTGGCGCCTTCCAAGCCTTGTCGTGGGCGGCGCGCCAGGCGTGGAAAATGTAGGCATCGCCCTTGCCCCAGGGCGGGCCGTCATAGTCGTCGAGCGGCGGCCCGCCATTGTGCGAGCGTTTTGGCCGGCGAGACATCGGAGTCAGTCCCTGACCAGCGCCACGAGATACTCCGCCGCATCCGGTCCGGGAGCATGAAAGACGCAATCCGAGGGCGCGCCCAGCGCCAGGCAGTCGCCAGGCTCGAGCCGGTGCACCACATCGCCCTCGGTGAAATCCAGCCTTCCGTCGATCAGCCATATCTGCTGTTTGATGAAGGCGTAGGACGCCGCCGGCAGACTGACCTTGGCACCTACCGGAAGGCTGACCCTGACCAGTTCCAGCGGCATCTGCGATGCCGGCGATAAATGCCGCCTGATGTACCCGGTTGCCGGATCTTGCCAGATCGGCTGCTCGTCCCGGCGCGAAATACCGCCGCCTTGCATCTCGGCCCGCGCGATCAGCGTCGACAGCGTCATGCCGAAGGCCGCCGCGATGCGCACCAGAAGCGCCGCGGTCGGACTGGTCGTACCGCGCTCGATGGCGCTCAGCATCGCCTTCGAAACGTCCGAGCGCTCTGCCAATTCGGCAAGCGACCAGCCCCTCAGCGTTCTTTCGGAGCGTATCCGCCTGCCGATCGTGGCGGTAATGCTATTCGATATATCATCCATCCGTCCAATATATCGGATTTTCTCGGCCTGGAAAGAGGCCAGTCGATCGAATTGTCGCGCCAGGTTTAACGCCGCCTACACCATCCGACCTCACCTGACTTTAACCCCGATTGGGTAGGGTCGAGGCTCCAGGAGAATGGGATCAGGTCAGCCATGTTTGTCGAACGCGAAGCCTCCGTTGGCGAACCGACTTCGCAGGAGCGCCGCAATATCCAGCAGAACGACAAGCGGATTCTGGGCAATGTCGTGCAATGCGACGGCGCGCGCGCCACCATCAGTGCCCATGCCGAAGACACCGAAGGCGCGATCAGCGGCCTTTGGACCGTCGGTAAGATGATTTCCATCAATCTCGGTTCGACGCGAACGGTCGGCCTTGTCTACGCCATCGGCAAATCGGATCGCGCCTGGAACCACGAAGGGCAGAATCCGATCGAGGTCAGCGTCGAACTGGTCGGCGAGGTTCGCGACGGCGTCGAGCCCGGCGCCAAGCCGGTGTTCGACCGTGGCATCACCACCTACCCGCATATTGGCGCCATTGCTCACCGCATCCGAACCCGCGACCTGCAGGCGGTCTACGATCTGGCCGGGCGCCATTCAGTGACCATCGGTACCTTGTCGCAGGATGAATCGATCGATGCCAACATCGCCATCGACGACACGCTGGCGCGTCATTTCGCCATCGTCGGCACCACCGGTGTCGGCAAGTCGACAGCTGTCTCGCTGCTGTTGCGCAAGACGATCGAAGCGCGTCCCGATCTGCGCGTGCTCATCCTCGACCCGCATAACGAGTTCGCCGCCTCGCTGCCGGAATATTGCGTGAAGGTCGATTCCAAGACGCTCGACCTGCCGTTCTGGATGTTCAGGCTGGAGGAGTTCGCCGAAGTGCTGTTTCGCGGCCGCGAGACGGTGCCGGAGGAAGTGGATGTCCTGCGCGATCTGATCCCCGCCGCCAAGAACCTTTACCGCAACCCGAATTCCGGCACCTATGTCAGGCGCGGCAGCGACGCGCTGACGGCGGACACGCCGGTGCCCTACCGCATCGCTGATCTCATCAAGCAGATCGACGAGCGCATGGGCATGCTCGAAAGCAAGAACGACCGCCCGACCTTGAAGTCGCTGAAGACACGCATCGAATCGGCGGCGGCCGATCCGCGCTACCGCTTCATGTTCAATTCGCGGCTGATCGAGGACACCATCCACGAAACGATCGGTAACATTTTCCGCGTCCCCAACCATGGTCGACCGGTCACCTGCTTCGAGATGGCGGGCATGCCTTCGGAAGTCGTCAACTCGGTCTGCTCGGTGCTGGCACGCCTGGCCTTCGACCTGGCGCTGTGGAGCGAGGGCCGGCTGAAGCTGCTGCTGCTTTGCGAGGAAGCCCATCGCTACATGCCGGCCGATCCGCGTCTCGGCTTCGCGCCGACAAGGCACGCGCTGTCGCGCATCGCCAAGGAAGGCCGCAAATATGGCTGCTATCTCGGCGTCGTCACCCAGCGCCCGGGCGAGCTCGACCCGACCATCCTGTCGCAATGCTCGACCTTCTTCGCCATGCGGCTTGCCAACGAGCAGGACCAGGCCATCATCCGCTCGGCAATCGCCGATTCCTCGGCCTCGACCCTGGCGTTCCTCTCCTCGATGGGGCAGCGCGAAGCCATCGCCTTCGGCGAAGGCGTGGCGACCACCATGCGGCTGAAGTTCGAGAAGCTGCCGCAGGAGTTCATCCCGGGCACCGCTAAGGGCGAGAAGATCGAGTCTTCCGTGGATGGCAACGACGTCGATCTCGCCATGATCGTCGAGCGGCTGCGCAACGTGCCGAAGCCGCAGCAGGCCATGGCCTTCGCTGAGGCTGTGGATTCCTCCCGCCAGGCCGGCGACCCGGACTACAAGAAGCCGGCCACCGCCGCGCGCGTGCAGCCGGACGACGACTTCGACACGCGCTACGGCCTGAAGCCCTCGACCTTCGGCATGCGCCAGCTCAACGATTGAGCCTCCATTCTAATCTAGCCCGCGGTCGGTTCGAATAGGCAAATCTCGTCAGGAAATTCGTCAGGCTGAGTCGAATGGAGTCGCTGTCGAGAACCGGAGCGGAGCGGACGTAAAGTCCGTGAGCACCGGAAGCGCAGAAAGCGGCTCCAGGCGGCCAGCCTCACGAATTTGATGATGAGATTTTAGGCGCAGACGCGGTTGCGGCCCTGCTTCTTCGCCTCATAGAGCTGGCGGTCGGCGCGGCGGTAGAAGTCCTCCGCGCTCTCCTTGTGGTCCCAGACGGCGAGGCCGACGCTGGTGGTGACCTTCAGCCGCACGTTGCCCGACATGATCGACATGTTGGCGACCGCCTTGCGGATGCGCTCGGCGAACCTGGCGAGCAATTCGACATCCATGTTGGGGGTGACGACGGCAAACTCCTCACCGCCCAGCCGCGCCACCACGTCGTGATAGCGCGTCATGCCCCGCAGGCAGGTGGCGACGGCCCTCAGCACCTCGTCGCCGACGTCATGGCCATGCGTATCGTTGACCTGCTTGAAATGGTCGAGATCGAGGATCATCAGCCCGACCGGCCTGTCGATGCGGCGAAACTCGTGGAGATATTCGCGCAGCGCATCATCGAAATAGCGGCGGTTCTGCATTCCGGTCAGACTGTCGGTGAGCGCCGCCTGCTCGAGCGTCTGCGAGCGGGCACTGAGCGAAACCGTCATGGCCCTGAGCTTGCCCTCTTCCCGCACCTGGCCGCGGATCAGCGGGTAGATGAAGAAGGTGCCGAAGAACAGCGCGGTTGCCAGCAGCGCCCCGGTGACGAACAGAAGTTTGTTGAGATAGACGATTCTGTCGACGCGCGATGCGGCATCGAGGTCGGCGGCGATGTCCTGCAACTGGCCATAGGCATGGAAGGTCACCAGGCCCGCGGCCAGGATCACAAAAATAAAGACGAAAAATGCGGATTCCGCCTTGTGGAAACGCATCAACTCCCCGCGGCACTGTAGCCCCAAAGGTTATGGCATGGCCGACCTTACGGACCGTTAATCCGAACAACCTTGGCGAGAATTGGAGCCGGCGATTTTAAGGCGCTGATTGAAAAAGCTTTTAGTCAGTCCTGAACAGCCGGTTCGTCGCCCGGCCGCAGCCTGCGCCACTCCCCGCCCAGCTGATGCCTGAACCATGTCGACTGGCGCTTGGCATATTGCCGGGTCGCGATCTTGGCGCGCTCAATGGCTTCGGGAAAATCCGATTGTCCGGCCATCGCCGCCTGCAGCTCCCGCACGCCGATCGCTTTCATAGCCGGCAGGTCCGGGTCGAGGCCGAGCGCGGTGAGTCGACGCACTTCGTCGAGAGCGCCCTTGTCGAGCATCTGGTCGAAACGCGCCTCGATGCGCCGGACCAGTTGCTCGCGGTCCGGCTCAATGACCAGGAAGCGCGCGCTGTCGCGATCGATCAGCGGCCGTCCGCGCACCGCCTGCCATTCGAGGATCGAGCGCCCGGAGGCGTCGAGCACTTCGAGCGCCCGCACGATACGCTGGCCGTCGGTCGGCCTGAGTTGCATGGCCATAGCCGAATCCTCGTGCATCAGCAGGCGATGCAGCCTTTCGGCCCCTTGCTCCTTGAGCTCGTAGCGCCAGCGCTCGCGGACGGACGCCGGAATGTCCGGCATATCCGAGATGCCTTCGGCCAGCGCGCGGAAGTAGAGCCCGGTGCCGCCGACGAAAGCGACCGGACGGCCCGACAGCACGCCGTCTTCGATCAGCTTTGTCACGTCGCGCAGCCAGGCGCCGGTGGAATAGGCGGTGGCGGGATGGACATGGCCGTAAAGGAAATGCGGAACGCGTGCCATTTCGGCGGCGCTCGGCCGCGCCGTCAGGACGTCGAGCACCGAATAGCCCTGCATGGAATCGGTGTTGACGATGATCCCGCCATTGCGTTCGGCGAGATCGAGCGCCAGCGCCGACTTGCCGCTGGCGGTCGGCCCGGCTATCAGGGTCGCGTTCTTGATGCGGCCTTCGCCCGCCTGCCTGCCGGAATCTTCGATGCCGCTGATCGCCACTTTAGTGTCCCGTCCAGAAGCCCGCGCCGTGCCGGCCTCGCTTGCGAATATGGCCTTGCGGGCCGCCGGCGCAAGCGCCGTTCATTGGCTGGCTGAGGACGTCGCCTGCGACCTCGTTTTGCCGCAGACGCCGGATATCGGCAAAATGACCGCCAATCTGCGCGCGGCGCTGGCTTCGGAGCCGGTCGACGTCGTCGTCCAACCGGCCGAAGGCAGGCGCAAGAAGATCCTGCTCGCCGATATGGATTCGACCATGATCGACCAGGAATGCATCGACGAGCTTGCCGACGAGATCGGCGTCAAGGACCATGTGGCGGCGATCACCGCGCGCTCGATGAATGGCGAGATCGCCTTCGAGCCCGCCTTGCGCGAGCGCGTCGCCTTGCTGAAAGGCCTCGACACAGCCGTGGTCGACCGCATCGTCGCCAACCGGCTGACGCTCGCCGCCGGCGGCCGGGCGCTGGTGCAAACGATGCGCGCCCATGGCGCCTGGACGGCGCTGGTCTCCGGCGGCTTCGACGTCTTCACCAGCCGCATTGCCGCCATGCTGGGCTTCCAGGAAAGCCGCGCCAACCGCCTGATCGAGAAAGACGGCACGTTCACCGGCATGGTGGCCGAGCCGATCCTCGGCCGCGCCGCCAAGGCCGAAGCGCTGCTCGACATCGCGAAGAGGCTCGGACTGACCACCGAGGACGCGATTGCGGTTGGGGACGGCGCCAACGACCTCGATATGATCCGTCTTGCCGGCACTGGCATCGCGCTTCACGCCAAGCCGACGGTGGCCGAGCAGGCCCGCATCCGCATCGATCACGGCGATCTGACCGCGCTGCTCTATCTCCAGGGCTATCGCCGGGATGAGTTTTCAGAATGAAGCCGATCCGCACCGAGCGCCTCATCCTGCGCAACTGGGAAGAGCGCGACCGCGCGCTTTTCCACCGCATCAACTCCGACGAGCGCGTGATGGAATTCTTCCCGTTCCGCCGCGACCGTGCGACCGCCGACGCCATGATGGACGAATTCCGCGGCTGGATCGAGGAGGATGGCTACGGCTTCGCCGCCGCCGAGATCGCGGCCACCGGCGAATGCATCGGCTTCGTCGGTCTCCTGGATACGGATGATGTGCCATCGTTACCGGACGGCCCGATCGAGATCGGCTGGCGGCTGGCGCCGGAATTCTGGGGCAAGGGCTATGTCACCGAAGCGGCTGAAGCCTGGCTCGCCTATGGCTTCGAAACGCTTGGCGTCGACGAAATCGTATCGTTCGCGGTCGCCGACAATCATCGTTCGGTCGCAGTCATGAAGCGACTCGGCATGCAAGCCGATGCGGGCGCCGATTTCGATCATCCGAGCGTTCCCGACAGCCATCCGCATCTCAAGCGGCATGTCCTCTACAGGCTGTCGCGCCGCGACTGGCAGGCACGAAAAAGGGCGGCTCGCTAGCCGCCCTGTTCATTGAAACATCAATCGGTTACCGGACGTTCCGGACTCAATCCATCCGGATCGTTACAAAGCGCAGTTCGCCGGTCTTCGACGCCAGCATCAAGAGCGCATTCTTGCGGCCCTGCTCCTTCAGCGCGCCGATCCGGTCCATCACGTCCTTCGGCGTGCCGACCGATTCCTGCGCGATCTCGGTGATCACCTCGCCGGGCTGGATGCCGCGCTCGGCCGCCGCCGAATTCTTGGCGACGTCGGTGATGACCACGCCGGACACGTCGGCCGCGATGCCGAACTTCTGCCGTGTCTGGTCGTTGAGCTCGCCGACCGTCATGCCGAGCACCGAGGCCGTCGACACCGGAGGCGTCGCCTTGTCGCCCTTGTCCTGGTCGGTGTTGCCGTTCTCGCCGCTGGCCAGCTTCTCGCCGTCCTCCAGCCGTCCGAGCGTCACCTTGACGGTCTGCTCGACGCCCTTGCGCACGATGACGACGTCGACCGCCTTGCCGACCGGGCTTTCGGCGACGACACGCGGCAGGTCGCGCATTTCATGGATATCCTTGCCGTCGAACTTGATGATGACGTCGCCGGCCTGCACCGACCCGTTGTCGACCGGCCCGCCCTTGATGACGCCGGCCACCAGCGCGCCCTTGGCGCTCGCCATGCCGAGGCTTTCGGCGATGTCCGCCGTCACCGGCTGGATGCGCACGCCAAGCCAGCCGCGCCGAGTCTCGCCGTACTGGCGAAGCTGGTCGACGACGCCGGCGGCAAGCTGCGAGGGGATGGAAAAACCGATGCCGATAGAGCCGCCCGACGGCGAGATGATTGCCGTGTTGATGCCGATGACCTCGCCCTCAGCGTTGAACAGCGGGCCGCCGGAATTGCCGCGGTTGATGGCGGCGTCGGTCTGGATGAAGTCGTCATAGGGGCCGGAATTGATGTCGCGGTTGCGCGCCGAGACGATGCCGACCGTCACCGTGCCGCCCAGGCCGAACGGATTGCCGATCGCCATCACCCAGTCGCCGACGCGCATCTTGGTGGAATCGCCGAACTTCACCGCCGTCAGCTTGTGACCCTTGGGGTCGACCTTCAGCACCGCGACATCGGTCTTGGTGTCTGTGCCGACGAGCGTCGCCTTCAGCGTGACGCCGTCGGAGAAATTGACCTCGATATCGTCGGCATCGGCGATGACGTGGTTGTTGGTCACCACAATACCCTGCTCGGCGTCGACGACGAAGCCGGAGCCGAGCGACTGCACCTTCTGCCCGGCGCCGCCCTTGTCGCCGCCACGGTTCTTGAAGAAATCGTCGAAGAAGTCCTGGAACGGCGAGCCCTCGGGCAGCTGCGGCATCGGCACCGCGCCCGGCCCTTCCGTGCCTTTCACCGTCTGTGAGGTCGAGATGTTGACCACCGCGCCAAGCAGGCGCTCGGCGAGATCGGCGACCGAGGGCGGCCCGTCGGAGGCGATCGTCGGCGTGACGAAGGACGGGACGGCAACAATGCCGACCGCGAATGCGGTGGCGCCGGCGAAGACCATGCGCCGCGCCGCGCGCAACAGGGTGTCGGATATCATCGTGGCCTCCCGGTGTGTCTGAAAAGGGCAGGCGTTTTCCGCAAAGACGCCCTGTTCGGCTCATGTTGGCAAGAAATACGGCACGTTTGCGGCTATGCCAGTCTTCTCAGGATAAATCGTCCGTCGCCGCGGCACCAATGAATTTCATCAGCCGCGAACCAGCCACACAATGGCGACGCCAACCGCGATTGCCGCCAATCCTCCGAACCGCAGCGCGTTCTCGGGCATCGACTGCATTTCGCTCGCCAGTTTCCGGGCAAGGCCCGGAAACCCGCCATAGACCAGGCCCTCTATCACCAGGACCAGCCCGATCGCCGCGACAAAGTCCTGCACCGCCGCTACTGGGCGGTGCTGGGTTGCGCGGCCGGTGCGGCAGGCGTCGCGGGCGCGGCCGGCTGCCCGGGCTGAGGCTTGCTGCCCGGATCGCGGAAGTAGCGGAAGAACTCGGATTCGGGCGAGAGCACCATCGTCGTTCCGGTGCTGTCCAGCGCCGTGCCGTAGGCATTCATCGAGCGATAGAAATCGAAGAAGGCCGGATCGCGCTTATAGGCGTCCGCGAAGGTCGCGCTGCGCTGCGCCTCGCCCTCGCCGCGCAGGATTTCCGATTCCTTCTGCGCCTCGGCGACGATCTCGACAACCTCGCGGTCGGCACGCGCCCTGATGCGCTGCGCGGCCTCGTTGCCGCGCGCCCTCAGACGCTCGGCTTCCGCCAGGCGCTCGGCCTTCATGCGGTCATAGGTCTGCTGCGAGACCTCCGCCGTCAGGTCGGTCCGGCGGATGCGCACATCCTCGATGTCGAGGCCGAGCGATGTCGCGTCGGGGCGAAGCTGATCGCGCACCTCGCGCATCATGACGCCGCGTTCCTCCGAAAGCGCGGCCTCGAAGTCGCGCAGGCCATAGACACGGCGCAGCGCCGCATCGAGACGTGTCCGCAGCCGTGCCTCGGCCAGTTCAACCTGACCGGACACCGCCGCGCGGAACGTGCGCGGATCCGAGATGCGGTAGGCGATGAAGGCGTCGACCTCGTAGAACTTGCCGCCCGAGACCTGGACGCGGATGTTGTCGAGGTCGAAGCGCATCACCCGCTTCTCGACCATCTGCACGCTGTCGGCATCGAAGAAAGCAAACGGCGCCTTGAAGTAGATGCCGGGCTCGTTCTTGACGTCGATGATCTCACCGAACCTGAGCACGATCGCCTGCTGGCCGGCATTGACGACGAACACCGCGGAGTAGAGCAGGAACAGAAGGACAGCCGCGATGACGGCGATGATGGGAAGACGGTTGGCCATCACTGGTTGCCTCCCGTCGTGACGCCGCTCAGCGGGGCCGGCGCCGGCTGCGCTTTCGGCTGCAAAGCCGGCAGCTGCAGGTAAGGCAGCACGCCCTGACCGTTCCCCTGCTCGACGACGACCTTGTTGGAGTCCTTCAGGATCTTCTCCATGGTTTCGAGGTAGAGGCGCTTGCGCGTGACGTCGGGCGCCTTGGCATATTCGTTGTAGACGGAGATGAAGCGCTGCGCCTCGCCTTCCGCCTCCTGCACGACGCGGTTCTTGTAGGCGGCGGCGTCCTCGCGGACCTGAGCCGCCTGGCCGCGCGCCTGGCCGAGCTTCTGGTTGGAATACTGGTTGGCCTGCTCGACGAACTTGTCCTCGTCCTGCTCGGCGCGCTGCACCTCGTCGAACGCGTCGGCCACCTCGCGTGGGGGCGCTGCGTCCTCGATCGAGACTGCGTTGACCTGGAGACCGGTCTTGTAGCCGTCGAGCGTGCCCTGGATGATCTCGCGCACCCCGGTTGCGATACCCTGGCGATCGTCGCGGAAGATGTCCTGCGCCGGCCGCCGGCCGACGACTTCGCGCATGGCGCTCTCGGCGACCTGGGTCAGCATGCCGTCGGGATCTGAAACATCGAACAGATAGGCTTTGGGATCGGAGACCTGGTAGGCGACCGAGAACTGCACGTTGACGATGTTCTGGTCGCCCGAGAGCATCAGCCCGGAGCCGCTGCTCGACCCGCCGCCGATGCTGACGAGCTGCTCGGAGATCTTGGCGGTCTCGACCGTTTCGATCGGCCACCAGTGGAAATGCAGGCCCGGCTGCGAAAGCTCGGACTTCGGCTGGCCGAAGCGCAGTTCGACCGCAACCTCGTCGGGCTGCACGGTGTAGATCGCCTTGAAGGCCCACAGCACGATGAGCGCCACCGCGATCAGCCCGAGCACGGCCGGGCTCGCGCCGCCGCCGCCCGGAAGCGCGCGCCGCAGCCTGTCCTGGCCGCGGCGGATGATGTCCTCAAGATCGGGGGGCGAACCCTGCGGGCCGCTTGGCCCTTTCGGTCCCTGCCCCCAGGGCCCCTGATTGCCGCCGCCGCCCCATGGGCCGCCGCCACCGCTCTTGTCGTTCCAGGGCATGAATGTCCTTTCGCTTCGGTTCCCTCAGGCCTTGCGGCGCAATCCTAGCGCATGACCACGAAAACCCATATCGGTTTTCGAAAAGGAATCATGCCCCAAAATCAAAGTATTACGGCGGCCTGTTGCGCGTCCGGTTGGACGCGCGCCGCTGCAACACCGTTCTTCTATAGGGACGCCTTGACCCGCTTTCAACGCGATGTGCCATCGTCCCGTGCGATTTGGACGGGTAGCGACCCTTTGTCGTCGTCAACGATCGTCGCGCCGGCGCTCGTAAACCGTGTAACGCGTGGCGTGGCTGTCTTTCTCTCCCGCAGGAAAATCCTCGGCGCTGACGACTTGCCAGATGCTTGGATCGATCGGCGGGAAATGCGCATCGCCATCGACGCTGGCCAGCACATGGGTCACATGCAGCCGGTCGGCAAGCGGCAAGGCCTGGGCATAGATCTCGCCGCCACCGACCACGCAGACCTCCTCAACTCCCGCCATGCAGCGTCCGCGCACCCTGGCCAGCGCGATCGCGTCATCCAGCGAGTGGGCCACCTCGATGCCCTCGGCGCGCCAGGCCTTGTCGCGCGTCACCACGATATTGAGCCGGCCGGGCAGCGGCCGGCCGATGCCTTCATAGGTCTTGCGGCCCATGATGATCGGCTTGCCCATCGTGTCGGCCTTGAAGCGCTTGAGATCGGTGGAAAGCCGCCACGGCAGGCCGCCTTCGCGGCCGATCACGCCGTTTTCGGCGATGGCGACATAGATCGCGATATCCATCAGCCGCCGTTCCCGCCATTGTCCGACGGCTCAAGCAGAAGGATGTCGATATCGTGCTCGGGATAAAAATCCTTCGCGGTGACCTCGAACCTCGTCGGCCCGACCTTTTTGACATTGTCGCCGCAAAAGGAGACGAGGTTTTTTGGGCTGCCCTTGTCGATAGTGAGCTTGAAATTGCCAATCGTCCCGGCCGCCCAGTTGCCGCCGGTGGTCAGGATATAGGCGATGCGGCTCTCGTAATATTTCGGATAACCGTCCGGATTTGCCTTGGCCGCCTTGCGCAACGCGTTCTCGAACGTCTGATCCATGCAATAGCGGGTCTTGTAGGCCGCATACTGGCCCTGGAACTGCCCATCATAGAAAAAGCTGACCGAGGAGGTGCCCCCGACGCTGGGCTTGTAGCGGTGCGAGACATGAACCTCCTTGTTGGCCGGGAAGGTCGAGCGCCACCAGTAGGTCGAGCGCAGCTGCCAGAACGGCGCAAAGGTGGTTTGCATGCCCGAGCCGTCATCGGCGGTATCTTCGATGATGATGCCGCGATCTTCCCAGTCCTTGGCGATATCCTTGGGCAGCTTCGCCAGCGCCGCCTTGGCGGCGCCGCCGAATGGATAGAGCGGCACGTTCTGCGCCTTGAGGTCAGCGGTGATGTCGATGCCGAGCGCCAGCGCCTTTTGCTCCAGCTGCGGCTTCGCATCGACGCCGTCGATCGTCACCTCGAAGCCGAGGAAATTATCGCTCTGAGCCTCCGGGATTGCCGGCATCTCGTTCGGATCGCCCTCGATGTCGGGCATCGGGAACGCGACGATGGAGCTGACATCCTTGTCGGTGTTGTTGCGGAAGACATAGTCGACCGTCACCTTCTCCGGCGAGATGAAAAGGTCCTCGCTCTGCATGGCGACGGCGTCGCTGCGCGACAGGATCAGCCCGCCTGTGCCGAGCTCGGCGACGGAATCATTGGCGAAGGCCGGAGCGGCCGTTATTACAAGCGCTGCGGTCGTTACTGTGCGTAACATGGACCCCCTCCTCTGTGCCGCGATACCCGGATCAGCCGGATGCGCTCTTCCATCTACCCGTTTCAAGATAGCGTTTCAAAGCCCTTCGTCACCGGATACGGGTACTTCTGGACACCGCGTCGCCGATCGGGCAGGAGATCGCCATGCGCAAGCTTCTCGTCATCGGCATCGGCGCCGGCAATCCCGACCACATGACGGTACAGGCCATCGACGGCCTGAACCGCGCCGACGCGCTGTTCATTCCCGACAAGGGAGCGAAGAAGAACGATCTTGCCGATCTGCGCCGGCAGATCTGCGACCGCTTCGTCACCAATCCGAAATCGCGCCGGGTCGAGTTCGATGTGCCGGTTCGGGCCGAACCGACATCGTCCTATCGTGTGACAGTCGACGACTGGCACGAAGCGATCGCCGAGATCTATGAGGCTCTGATCCGCGACGAGCTTGCCGAAGATGGCTGCGGCGCGTTCCTGATCTGGGGCGATCCGTCGCTCTATGACAGCGCGCTGCGCATCCTCGAGCGCGTGCGCCTGAGAGGCAATGTCGGTTTCGAGCTCGAGGTCATCCCCGGCATCACCGCGATCCAGGCGCTGGCCGCCGCCCACGCGACCGCGCTCAACCGCATCGGCGATTCGATCCTGGTGACGACCGGTCGCCGGTTAACCGAAGAAGGACTGCCAGCCAATGCCGGCTCCACCGTCGTCATGCTCGACGGCAAATGCGCCTTCAACACGCTTGCCGACAAGGACGTCCTTATCCAGTGGGGCGCCTATCTCGGCACGCCCGACGAGATCGTCATCTCCGGACGCCTGGGCGACGTCGGTGCCGAAATCGAAAGGGTTCGTGAAGACGCCAGACGAAAGAAGGGCTGGATCATGGACATTTATCTGCTGAGAAAATCAGGGAATTAGGCAGTAGGCAGTAGGGAATAGGCAGTAGAATAATGGACAATTGGAGGCCTCGGTTTTCAAGCATCCAAGACATCTTGTCCTACTGCCTACTGCCTACTGCCTCATCCAGCATCGATCTCCGCCTGCAGGGCCTGCATATGGACGGCGGCGGCCGATGAAGCGGCGCGCTCTATGGCGCGAAACCGGCTGACGACCGCCAAACCCGCCGATGTCAATTGCGCGCCGCCGCCCTTGCGGCCGCCGGTCTGCGCCGCGACCAGCGGCTTGCCGAACACGCGGTTCATGTCCTCGACCAGATCCCAGGCATGCTTGTAGGACATCTCCATGCCGCGCGCCGCAGCCGAGATCGAGCCGAAGGCGGCGATCTGCTCCAGCAATTCGATCTTGCCCGGGCCGATCCGGCCATCGGGGTCGAGATTTATCCGCAGGCTGAGCGACGGCATTTCATCTCCTCGGATTCCACGGCACGACAATAGTCCCTATGGGAAGGAAGCGCTATTCCAAATATACATAGCGACATGATCGAGATCCTCAAACGTCGGCTTCGGCCGGCAGGCCGGCGCCGGTGTTTGCGCGATCGAAGCTCACCGTCTTGATGACCGCGAAGACCTGGCTTCCCAGCTTGAGGCCAAGCGCCTGCCGCGATTGCTCGGTGATCCGCGCGATCACAACCGCGCCATGGCAATCGATGCCGATCTCGACCTCGGGCCCCTCGCCCGGCTTCATGCCGACGATCGTTCCCGACAGGATATTGAGCGCGCTGAGGCCGGCGGGTTTCTCGGTGGCGACCATCACGTCGCGGGCCCGGATGCGAATGCGCACCGGAGCGCCCGCCGCCCGCGCCAGTTTCGGCACGCGGATTTCGCCGGCCTGCGAGGCAAGCACCGTCATGCCAAAGACCTCGTCGTGACGCAGGACTTTGGTGTCGAGCACCGCTCCGCCCTCGCCGCGCTCCTCCGCCGGCAGCAGATCCAGCCGCTGCATGATCGCCTCGGTCGGCCCCGCGGCCGCGACCTTGCCTTGCGAAAGCACCACGACGTCGCTCGCGAGCCGCGCCACCTCGGCGACGGAATGGCTGACATAGACGATCGGGATCTTCGTCTCGTCGCGCAGCCGTTCGATATAGGGCAGGATCTCGGCCTTGCGCGCTTCGTCGAGCGATGCGAGCGGCTCGTCCATCAGAAGCAGTTTCGGGCTGGCAAGCAGCGCGCGGCCGATCGCGACACGCTGCCTTTCGCCGCCCGACAGTTTCGCCGGCCGCCGGTCGAGCACGTGACCGATGCCGAGCAGGTCGACCACCGCATCCATTTTGGCGTAGCGCTCGGAAGGCGGCGTGAACCAGCGGCCGTAGCGCAGATTGCCGGCGACGCTCATATGCGGGAACAGCCGCGCATCCTGGAACACCATGCCGATGCGCCGCTTGTGCATGGGCACGAAGATCCGCGCGGCGGTGTCGACCAGCACGTTGCCGTCGGCCGAGATGCGCCCCTTGTCCGGACGGATCAGGCCGGCGATCAGGTTGATCAGCGTCGATTTGCCCGAGCCGGACGGCCCGAACAGCGCCGTCAGCCGGCCGGAGCTCTCGAAACGGGCTTCCACGGCGAAATCGCCGAGGCGATGGCTGATGTCGGCCGAGACCGTCATTCGATGTCCATCCGCCGGCCGACGCGGCGCGCCAGCACTTCCGAGGCGATTAGCGCGACCATCGAGATGACGATCGAGATCAGCGTCAGCCTGAGCGCGCCTTCGTCGCCGCCAGGCACCTGCGTGAAGGTGTAGATCGCCGAGGGCAGCGTCTGTGTCTCGTTGGGGATGTTGGAGACAAAGGTGATGGTGGCGCCGAATTCGCCCATCGCCTTGGCGAAGGAAAGGATCGCGCCGGCGATCAGGCCGGGCAGGATCAACGGCAGCGTGATGGTGGCGAACACCCAGAGCGGGTTGGCGCCGAGTGTGCCGGCGGCGGCCTCCATCTTGCGGTCGACCGCCTCGATCGACAGTCGGATGGCGCGCACCATCAACGGGAAGCCCATGACCCCGCAGGCCAGTGCCGCGCCCGTCCAGCGGAACGAGAAGACAATGCCGAAATGCTCGGCAAGGAAAGCGCCGGCCGGCCCGCGCCGGCCGAAGGTGAGCAACAGCAGATAACCGGTCACCACCGGCGGCAGGATCAGCGGCAGATGCACCAGCCCGTTGAGCAGCGTCTTGCCCCAGAAACGCCCCCGCGCGAGCAGGAGCGCGATCAGGATGCCCGGCGGCAGGCTGGCGATCATCGCCACCGTCGCCACCTTGATCGACAGCCGCACCGCATTCCATTCGTCGGGAGTGAGGTCCAGCAGCCAGTTCATGATTGTGTTTGCGCGGCCTTTCTCAGTTGCTCGGTGCGAGCACCGTGAAACCCTGCTCCTTGAACAGGTCGGCGGCCTTGGCCGACTCGACGCATTTCAGGAAGGCCGCCGCATCCTTGTCCTTCGAATCGGCGGTCTGGGCAATCGGGTAGATGATCGGCGGATGCGAATCTTCCGGGAAGGTGCCGACGACCTTGACGCCCTTTTCGGCATGCGCGTCGGTGGCGTAGACGATGCCCAGAGCCGCCTCGCCCGTCGACACCAGCTTGAGAGCTGCACGCACATTCTCGGCCTGCGCGATCTTGCCCTCGACGGACGACCAGACGCCCAGCGATTCCAACGCCGCCTTGCCGTATTTGCCGGCCGGCACGGCCTTGAGATCGCCCATGGCAAGCCTGCCGTCGCCGATCAGCTTGGCGAGGTCGAAGCCCTTCTCGACCTTGGTCTCGACCGCGGAATCCTTCGGTGCCACCAGCACGAGCTGGTTGCCGAGCAGCTTCACTTCGGTATCAGGCTTGGTCAGCTCCTTGTCGGAGAGATATTTCATCCAGTCGAGGTCGGCCGAGACGAAGATGTCGACCGGCGCGCCGCCTTCGATCTGCTTGGCGAGCGCCGAGCTCGCCGCGTAGGAAATGGTCGCTGCTTCGCCGACTTCCGGCTCGCAGGCCTTGTTGACCGCGTCGAGCGCTTCCTTGAGGCTGGCCGCGGCAAACACGACCACCTTGTCGTCGGCATGGGCCGTCGGCACCGCCGTCATCAGCATCGCTGTCAGACCGCCAATTGCGGCCGCCTTCAACCCGAAACCCTTGCCCGTCATGTAGTCTCTCCCTGGTTTCAAAATCCGTACCGCCCAAAGCCTTGGACCGATATATCCGTCTGAACATAACAAGGGAAGGCTTTTCACCTGTCGCGGCATTGTGCGCCGGCGCGATCTCAGCCTACGGTGAATGCGAAACGGAAGGGCGAAGCTCAAAGAGAGACGCGTGAAGATCAGCGCCTGCAACACCTCAAGGGCAAGGTGACCGAGATCGTCAAGGGAAGCCACCGCTTCGCATGTCAGATCGACATCGGCGGCGACGCGTCAGTCACCGCGTCAATCACCAAGCGGTCGCCGACCTCGCGCTCGAGAAGGGCAAGCAGGCCTATGCGGTAATCAAGGCCTCGGACGTCATGGTTGGCATCGATTAAGCCGAAGCTGGCTCATACCGCGATAGGCGCCTTGATATTCGCGTCCGCGAAATAATTCTCGAGGCGGAAATCCTCGAAGCGGAAGGCGAAGAGGTCCTTCACCTCCGGATTGATCCACATCGTCGGCAAGGCCTTGGGCGTGCGCCGGAGCTGCTCGCGCGCCTGCTCGAAATGGTTCGAATAAAGATGCGCATCGCCCAGCGTGTGAACGAAGTCGCCGGGCTTCAGCCCGGTGACCTGCGCCACCATCAGGGTGAGCAAGGCGTAGGAGGCGATGTTGAACGGCACGCCGAGGAAAATATCGCCCGAGCGCTGGTAAAGCTGGCACGAGAGCCGGCCTTCCGAAACATAGAACTGGAACAGGCAGTGGCAGGGCGGCAGCGCCATCGCCTCGACTTCGGCCGGGTTCCAGGCCGACACGATCAGCCGGCGCGAGTTGGGATTCCGGCGTATCTCCTTCAAAAGGCCCGCAATCTGGTCGATCTCGCCGCCGTGCCCGTCCGGCCATGAGCGCCACTGCTTGCCGTAGACCGGTCCGAGGTCGCCGTTCTCGTCCGCCCATTCGTCCCAGATGGTAACGCTATGATCGTTGAGATATTTGATGTTGGTGTCGCCGGCCAGGAACCACAGAAGCTCGTGGATGATCGACTTCAGATGCAGCTTCTTGGTGGTCGTGACCGGAAAGCCGCGCGAAAGGTCGAAGCGCATCTGGTAGCCGAACACCGAGCGCGTGCCTGTCCCGGTACGGTCGCCACGGTCGGCACCGGTCTCCAGCACATGCTTCAACAGGTCGAGATATTGGCGCATCGGCTCCGCCTCGATTCGGATGACAGGCAATCATACCCGACCGACAGCCGGTCGAACACCGCAAAGCGGGCGGCAAATGCGGATCGCGCCAAAAGCCCACGGAGCCGGCACTGTTTCGTGCCGGCCACCGGAATGGCTATGCCCTACAGCGAGCCGAGTTTGCCGAGATCCTTGGCAACCAGATAATAGAAGGTCACGCGGCTCTTGGTGTTGTCGGCCTGCATCGCCTTGCAGGTCTTCTCGATCGAGGCATTCGCCTTTGCGGCATCGGCGATGCCGAGCTTCTTGCCGATCCAGTTCTCCCGCACGCGATCGAGTTCCTTCGGGTCGGTGCAGGACACCAGCGAGGAATCGCGGTTCCTGAGCGCAATGCCCAGATGCTTGACGATCTTATCGACCGCGTCGGCGCTGGCGCCGGCATCGTATTTCTTCACATCCGCAAGATAGTCGGCCATCAAACTTCCCCTCGTCGGCGCCACGGATCCGGTCGATGAGGGTTGTGGCGCGCCGCGCAACCTGTGCGCTAGGTCAGAGACTCCTCACCGGCAGCGAGATTTGATTGAGTAGGCGCGCAAGTCAACCCTTGGCTGCCGTTTGGCACAACCGGTTAAGCGCCGGTTTTGGCCTTTATTTTTCCCTCGCCGCTCCCTATATACGGTTCGTCGGCTTGACCGACTATGGCGATAAACAGGCGATGAAATAAGCCGTTCGGACCCGGGGGCGGTACCCGGCGCCTCCACCAAAAACCGCTCTGGCTGACGGAGCGGCTTTTGCTGGGGGCGAAATAGGATCGACGAAGGTGTAAAGATCGTACTTTTGCCCGGCATTGTACCACCGTTATCGGGCTAAACTTATAGTTGCCAACGACAACTATGCGGAAGCTCGTCTCGCTGCTTAATGCGGCGCGAACGCTTCAAATCAAGCCCTAGGGGTTCGCACTTCTAGGCGGGGTTCGGAGGTACCTGGCAACAGAAACCTCCACCTTCCCCCTCCTTGCTTCTCCCCAATCAACCGAACGGCCAAGGCTCGTCCGGCGCCTGATGCGCGGGCACAGCCTTGCCGCCCATCATCCATGGATAGGCGATGCAAGACGATACCGATCGATTTTTCGTGCTGACCGGCGGCCCCGGCTCCGGCAAGACCACGCTGATTGAGGCGCTGCGGGCCCAAGGCTTCGCGACCGCGCCCGAAGCCGGGCGCGGCATCATCCGCGACCAGATGGCCGTCGGCGGCCCTGCCCTTCCCTGGCGGGAGCGCTCGCTCTTTGCCGAGCTGATGCTGTCCTGGGAGCTGCGCTCCTGGCAAGCCGCTCGTGCCGAGCCCGGCCGGGTGTTCTTCGACCGCGGCGCGCCCGACACGATCGGCTATCTCAGGCTCTGCGGCCTGCCGGTGCCGGACCACATCACGAGCGCGGCTGAAAAATTCCGCTACGCGCGCCGCATCTTCGTCGCCCCGCCATGGCCGGAGATTTTCATTCAGGACGAGGAGCGCCGGCAAACGCTCGACGAAGCCGAGCGCACATTCCGGTCGGTGACGGGCGTCTATGCGGAGCTCGGCTACGACCTGGTGCCGTTGCCTCTCGCTCCGGTCGATGAACGGGTGCGCTTCGTCCTCGATCAAACAGCTTCGCCAGGAACATGAAAAAGGCCGGGATCGACCCGGCCTTTTCTATCTTCTCAACGGCTGTCCTACTCCGCCGGCGCTTCGACCGCTTCGCGCGCGCGGCCGAGCGTCAGCTTGGCCAGAGTGAAGGAGATCACGGCGCACAGCGCGATGCCGGCCACCATCGGCAACGGTGTGCCGTCGAAAAAGATGCCGGCGACGCCCATCGCCAGCGCGCCGATGGCGAAGTGCAGCGTGCCCATCAGCGCCGAGGCCGTGCCGGCGATCTCGCCATGCTCTTCCATCGCTAGCACCGAGGTGGTGGGGATGACGAGGCCAAGGAAACCGTAGCCGACAAAAAGCAGCGCGGCCATCACGTCGAGCCGGTCGACGCCGGACGCCATGATCGCGAACAGCGCCACCATTACCGTGGCATAGCCGGTGACCGCCACCCAGACGACGCGCTTCAACCCGAAGCGGTCGGCCAGCAACCCGGTCAGCTGCGACATGCCAATGAAGGCGACCGCGTTGATCGAGAAGAAGACGCTGTAGACCGACGGCGACAGGCCGTAATGGTCGATCAGGATGAAGGACGAGCTCGACAGATAGACGAAGAAGCTCGCAATGCCGAAGCCGGCGATCGCCACGAGGCCAAGGAAGTTGCGGTCGCCCATCAGGTAGCGGTAGCCGGCAAGCGCCGTGCCGAACGACGAGCCGGCGCGCTCTTCGACGGGCCGCGTCTCCTTGAGCGAGGTGGCAAGCAGGATGGTGGCCAAAGCGGCCGCGCCCGTCACCGTCCAGAACACGGCGCGCCAGCCGAAGCTCTCGATGATCTGGCTGCCGGTCAGCGGCGCCAGGATCGGCGACACCGAGAACACCAGCATCAAGAGCGACATCAGCTTGGCGGCCTCGTTGCCGGTGTGCAGGTCGCGCACGATGGCGCGCGGCACCGCCATGCCGGCGCTGGCGCCGAGACCTTGCAGAAAGCGGAAGGCGATCAGCCACTCGATGCTCGGCGCCATCGCCGAGCCGACGCCGCCGACCATGAACAGCGCGAGGCCGGCGTAAAGCGGCGCCTTGCGGCCGACCATGTCGGAGATCGGGCCGACGACGATCTGCCCAAAACCCATCGACAGGAAGAAGATCAGAAGGCTCATCTGCACGGCGGCGGTGCCGGCATGCAGGTCCTGGCCGATCGAAGGCAGCGCGGGAAGATACATATCGATCGCAAATGGGCCGATCGCGGACAACAAGCCGAGCACGACCGCGATGCGGAGGAATTTGGGACTCATGGTAAGGCTCTTTCGGATCTGGTTGCCGCCGCAAAATGCCGGCGTCTGAACCTAGGACGTTCCATCCCCCGGAAATCCTACGTCCAAGGGCGAATTTCTTCGCCCCTTCCGTGCGGGCTTCCTTTATTGTGTCCACAAATTTAGACAGGCTTGTCCAATTCGTCAATCACCGCTATATAGATTTTTAATGAAGCACGGCGTTTCTCCTGACACTTTCCCGCCACGCAGCCACGAGGCCAAGCGCGTGTCGGTGGTCGACGCCGCCGCTTCCGTTTTCTGCCGCGAAGGCTATGCTGGCGCCAATATCGACCTGATCGCGGCCGAGGCCGGCGTTTCACGGCAGACCGTCTACAACCACCATGGCGACAAGGAAAAGCTGTTCGTCGCGGTCGTACGCGACCTGACGGAGCGCTGCAATGCCGGCATCTTCGCCACCATCGCCAGCTTTCCCGATCAGCCCACGGACCTGGAAGCCGACCTGATCGCCTTCGCCGTGCGCATGAACCGCAACTGCATCTGCAACCGCGACGGCCGTTTCCTGCGCAAGCTGATCCAGGCCGAAGGCGAGCGTTATCCGGAACTGTTTGCCGAATGGCGCGAGCAAGGCCCGGGCCGTACCTGGTCGGCGCTTGCCGCGCGCTTTGCCCGGCTTGCCTTCGCCGGCCACCTGTCGATCGGCGACCCCGACGTCGCGGCGCGTCAGTTCTTCGCCCTCGTCAACGCCGAGCTTCAGATCACTTTCATGCTGGGCGGCGTGCCCACCGAGGAAGAGGTGCTGCGCTCGGCCACGAACGGCGTGCGGACCTTTCTCGGCGCCTTCGCCAGAAGGAAATCGCCAGCCGCCAAGCAGGCTGCGCTCGCTCACGCCTGAGCCATCAAATCGCCGGCACCCCTCTTGGCCTCACGGCTTTGCGCCTATATGCGGTTTACGCCGCGCTCAAGCTTGATTACAGCTATGCGGACGATTCAACGGAACCCGACCATCAGATGGCCGACGACCACATCCGCTACGACATTCTGGCCCAGGAGGCTCTGCGCGGTGTCATGCGCAAGGTCCTGGCCGAGGTCGCGCGCACCGGCCTTCCGGGAAATCATCATTTCTTCATCACCTTCCTGACCGGCGCGCCGGGCGTGCGCATTTCGTCCAGGCTGCGCGAGCGCTATCCTGAGCAGATGACCATCGTCATCCAGTTCCAGTACTGGGACCTCAAGGTGACGGATGCCGGCTTCGAGGTCGGGCTTTCCTTCTCCGACGTGCCGGAAAAGCTCGAAATCCCCTTCTCCGCCGTGCGCGGCTTCTACGATCCGTCGGTCAATTTCGAGCTCGAATTCGACGTCAAGACGGAAAGCGCCGAAGACGAGGCCGCGGCTCCGGCCCCCGAACCGGTCGCCGTCGTTCCCGAGAAGAAGGCGGAAACCAAGAAGAAGGCCACCGAGGCCGAAAAGAAGCAGGCGGTCGCCGAGACCGGCGCCAAGGGCGCCGACGTCGTTTCGCTCGACGCCTTCCGCAAGAAGTAGCCCGGCGCCATGGGCGAGGTCATCAATCTCCGCCAGGCCCGCAAGCAGAAAGCGCGCACCGAGAAGGAACGCCGAGCCGGCGAGAACCGGGCGCTGAACGGCCGCTCGAAGACAGAGCGCGAGCGTGACAGGCTGACATCGCAGAAGGCCGAGAAATTCGTAGCCGGCCATCGCCGGGAAAAACCCGACGACCCTGGCGAGCGCTGAGTCCTGCAATGGCCGCGGTCGAGAAACGTTCGGTAACGATCCGCGGTCACCGCACCAGCTTTTCCCTGGAACAGCCCTTCTATGACGACCTCATCGCCATCGCCGCCGAGCGCTCGCTGTCGCTCGCGGCCTTGGTCGCGGAGATCGACGAGACTCGGACCCGCGACGCGAACCTGTCATCCGCGCTGAGGCTCTACGTGCTGGCCTGGGCAAAACGCGGCGGCGCCGCGTCCTAGACCGCGCTATCGCTGATGCTTTGTTGCGTCTTGCGCTTTGCGCCGAAGCTCAGCAATGCCGTGCGGTCGCGCTCCTCCGCCTGCTTTTTCGACCTTACCCGCATCATGTCTTTCCAGCCGATATAGCCGACGAGCCGTTCATCCTCGCGTGAGACGACCGGCAGATGCGAGACATTGGCGAGCAAAAGCTTGTCGGAAAGCGCTTCGAGATATTCGTCCGGATAGGCCAGCGTGATCTTGCTGCCGGCCAGCAATTCGCCCAGCGTCGCCTTGCGGTGCTTGCCGTTACGGCGCCAGCGCAGGATCGCCGGCGGATCGATGACGCCGAGCACATGCCCCGCTCCATCGATGACCGGGAAGCTCGGATGCCGCGTGTCCGGAGCGGTCAGGAAGGCTGCCGCGCCATGTAGCGTCATCGTTCCCGGCACGCTCTCGACCTTGGTGGTCATCACTTCCTTGACCCTGGTCAGGGCGAAAGGATCGACACGATATTCGCGCACGAGATGGTGCCCACGCCGCGCCACTTTCTCGGTCAGGATCGAGCGCTTCATCAACAGCACGGTGACCGCATGCGCTGTGGCGGAGGCCGCGATCAGCGGCACCAGCACATGCGTGTTGCCGGTAAGCTCGGTGGCAAAGAAGGTCGCGGTCAGCGGCGCGCGCATAGTGCCGCCCATCGTCGCGGCCATCGCCAGCAGCGGCCAGAAGCCGGGGCTCGCCGCGGGCAGGATGCCCGAGAGCACCGCGCCCATCGCGCCGCCCATGATGAGCAGCGGCGCCAGCACGCCTCCCGAGGTCCCGGATCCCAGCGCAACCGACCAGATGACGGCCTTCACCACCAGAAGCAGCAGCGCAGCGGTGGCGACGGTGCGGCCGTCGAGCATGTTGGCGATGTTGTCGTAGCCGACGCCGAGCGCATGCGGCTCGATCAAGCCGCCGATACCGACCACCAGGCCGCCGATCATCGGCCACCACATCCAGTGGATCGGCAGCTTCAGGAAAGCGTCCTCGCAGGCATAGACCAATTGCGTCAGCAGTCCCGAAAGCAGCCCGGCGGCGATGCCGACCAACACCCAGCCGCCCAGCCCGGCGATCGATGAATCCATGCTGCCTGAGAACGGAAAGATCGGGCTCGGCAGGTGAAGCAGGCTGCGCTCGACTTCCGCGACGATTGCCGCGACGGCGACGGGGATGAAGCTGCGCGGCGTCCATTCGAACAGGAGCAGTTCGACCGCAAGCATGATGGCGGCGATCGGCGTGCCGAACACGGTCGTCATGCTGGCCGCTGCACCCGCCACCAGCAGCGTCTTGCGCTCATTGTCGCTGACCGGCAGCATCTGCGCGATCAGCGAGCCGATGGCGCCGCCGGTCATGATGATCGGGCCTTCGGCGCCGAACGGTCCGCCCGAGCCGATCGAGATCGCCGACGATAGCGGCTTCAGCACCGCGACCTTGGCGTCGAGCCGCGAGCGTCCGAGAAGGATTGCCTCGATGGCTTCGGGAATGCCGTGGCCGCGGATTTTCTCGCTGCCGAAACGCGCCATCAGTCCGATGATCAGCGCGCCGATCACCGGCACGATCACCGCGGCGAGCCCAAGCGGCGTGTCCTCGAGCCTTAGCTCGGCCAGCGAGAACTGGCCGAAATAGGCGATGTTGGTGGCAAGCCGGATGAGCTGCAGGAGCACGATGCCGGCAAAAAGCCCGGCGGTCGCCACCACCACGGCGATGGCTGCAATAAACAGCACGCGCGGATCGGTCGTGAAGTCGCGAAGATGGCCGTTGCCGGCGTGAGCGGATTTCATTTGGGAGCCTGAACTTTCTGGCGGCGCGAAGACCGTCCGGTTTCAGGCGGCCTCATATCGTAACACGATATAAATCTTCAAGTGGTTTTCGATTCCTGCTCCGCGTCATTTTGGACAAGGAACGCGGCGGCCTGTTGAGCTTTTACGGGAAAGGACCATAAGTCGGAGAATGACGCCGCCAAAACCACGTCCCGCCATCAGCCAGGCCGACTACCAGCGGCTGTCGCAGTTCCGTTATCTGATCCGCCGCTTTCTCGAATTCAGCCAGGTCCAGGCCAACGAGGCGGGCCTCACGCCGCGCCAGCACCAGGCGCTGCTGGCGATCAAAGGATTTCCAGGCGGCGGACCGGTGGCGGTGGGCGACCTTGCCGAGCGGCTGCGCATTCGCCACCACAGCGCGGTGGAACTGGTGAACCGCCTCGCCGAGGCCGGCCTGGTCATACGCGATCAGGACAAGAGCGATCACCGCCGCGTGCTGCTGCAGCTCACCCCTTTGGCCGACGATCGCCTGGCCGACTTGTCGGCCGCGCATCTCGACGAGCTTTCGCGCATCGAGCCGATGCTGCGGCGTCTGCTCTCCCGCCAGGAAGAGTCCTAGGCGCGGTGGCTGATTTCGCT
This sequence comes from Mesorhizobium sp. Ca11, assembly GCF_020165275.1. Lineage (NCBI taxonomy): Bacteria > Pseudomonadati > Pseudomonadota > Alphaproteobacteria > Hyphomicrobiales > Phyllobacteriaceae > Mesorhizobium > Mesorhizobium sp. Ca11. The sequence continues at coordinate 592,218 of NZ_JAIUHU010000001.1, forward strand.
ACGCGCGGCGTGAAGCTCAGCCGCCGTCGAGCGATTTCAACAGATTGTCAATCGTGAACGGGTTGGCCTTCGGCTTTGCCGGCGCCGGCGCCGAACCGTCATTGACACCGGGCAGCGACCGATCGGTCTTCGGCTCGGCCGCCTTGCGCTCCGCCTCCAGCTTCTCCTGCTCCGCCTTCTTGCGATCGGCTTCGGCCTGCGCCTTGGCCGCCTCATCCGCGGCCCGCTGCTCGGTCTCGGCCTTCGCCTGTGCTTCGGCCTGAGCCTTGGCGTCCGCTTCGGCCTGAGCCTTGGCGTCGGCTTCCGCCTTGGCCCTGGCCTCTTCATCCGCCTTGGCTTTTGCCTCGGCTTCCGCTTGTGCCTGCGCTTCAGCCTCAGCTTTTGCCCTGGCTTCCGCCTCGGCCTTCTGTCGCGCCTCCTCCTCTTGCCGGCGCAGCTCCTCGGCCGCCTTGTCGCGCTCCGTCTGCAGCGCCGCGTAATAGCGCACCTCGCGCCGCAGCCGCTGCTTTTCGAGAAGCGCCGCCTGCATCGCCTCGACCCGCTGCTGCTCCTTCTCCAGCGCGCGCTGCGTCAGGAACTGCGCCAGCGGACCGCTGTCGAATTGGGGCCCGGTCGCCCCAAGCGGGCCGGCCAGGCTGAAATTGACGGCCGGCTCGGAACCGACCAGTGCCTCCTCGCCGGGACGATAGGTCAGCGTCCCCTTTGCCGTGACGGTGCTTGTGTTGAGATCGGCGGTCACGTCGGCGGACAAGGTCGCGCCGGGATTGTCGAGGCTGATCGGCGGCACGCGCAACGTGCCGTTGGCGACGGTGAAGGCCACATCGGCGTCACCGGCGGCAAAGCTGCCGTCGCTTGCGATCTGCGGCGCGAACTCCGCGGTCTTGGCCGTGTCTATATCGCGTCCGATCGCATCGGCCTTGGCGATGATGGCGCCGAAGCCGTCCGGATTGATGCCGTCCACCTTCAATCCCTTCAGCGCCGCGGTGCCGGACCCGGACAGGGCCGCAATCATGGCATCGACGGATTTGCCGCTGGTCGACAACGCCGCCGAAAGATCGCCCCTGCCGCCGATGCCGGCGCCTGGCAGGACTGCGGAAAGATCGCTGCCGGCCAGCCTCATTTGGCCGGAGAACAGGCCGGTGCCCTCCGTGTTCTTCAGATCGAACAGGCCGGTCAAATCGCCGCCGTAAAGCTTCGCCTTGAGGTCCGAGACGTGGATGCCTTCGCGATCGAGCTTCAGCGAGAATGAAGCGTCACGCGCCCTGGCGAAGGACCCGACGGCGAGCGCCGATGTGTTGAGATCGAGGTCTGCGTTGAACGGCAAGGTCGACTTCTGGCTGAACGGCGTCGTCGGCCAGCCGCCCTTGGCAGCAGCGAAAGACTGGTCGCCGAACAGCGAGACCGTCAGCGGATCGAGGTCGAGCTCGTCGAGCGCCAGCGCCCCGGCAAGATGCGGCAGACCATCCTTGGCGTCGATGTTGACGTCGCCGGACACCGCCGCCTTGTTGATCGAACCGGTGAGGCCGCTCAGCACCAGAAGCCCATTGCCGAAATCGGCATCGGCCGCCAGCGACGTCGACGTCCCCGTTCCCATGCCGGGCAGGCCTACCCCCGTCGTCATCAGCCACGGCTCGATATCGGCGGCACTAAGATTGACCTTGCCTTTTGCAGTGGGGCCTTGCGCCGTCTCGGCGACGGTTCCGTCGAAGCTTGCCCTGAAGTCGTCGGCCGTCAGGTTGAAGCTGGTCGCGAGACCGCCGGCGACCGAGCCCTTCGCCGAGACCTCGATGTTGGCATGGCCGAGCATCCCGAGCGGCAGCGCCGGCAGGCCGTAAAGCGCAAGCAGCGTGGCGGCATTGTCGTTGCGGGCGTTGAAGGTGATCGCAACCGGCGCCTCGGAGAGCTTGTCCGCGGTTCCCTTGCCGGAAAGCGAAGCCGAAAAGGCCGAGCCGCCGGCCTTGCCCTGGGCCGAGAGCGCCAGGCCCGTGGTGCCGTCGCCATTGTCGGCGGCGCTGGTCAAGAGATCGATGCGCGCGTCCTGGAACAGCTCGGGATAGGCCGCCGCACGGCTGGCCAGGCCTTTGAGCGCGCCATTGCCGGGATAGTGCTGGGCCGCGACATCGATCAGCGGCTTGAGGTCCACCGCCACCACGGAAGCATTGAGCTTGCCCGTCGGGCTCTGCGGAAAATCCTTGATCCGGCCCGTGGCGCTGATCGAGGCGCCAGCCAGGCCGCCGATCGAGAGCCGGTCGATCTCGAGCAGGCCCTCGCGCAGCCGCAGCGCCGTATCGACACTATCGGCGCTGAACCCGCCGGCGCTGACCGGACCCGCCTTGATCTGGAAATCGAGATCGCGATCCGAAAAGCGGTTGGCGCCCTTGTCGCTGATAAAGATCGAGGCGAACGCCGCGAGCCCGTCCAGATCCATCTCGCCGCCCGTCAGCCGCATCAGCACCGATGGCCTGGCGCCGTCCGGCTGGCTGGAATCGATGCTGCCCGAAAATTTCGCCTTGCCGAGGATGAGTTCGAGATCGCTGAACGACTGCCGGTTCTCGCTGAGATCGACCTTGGCCTTGAAGCCTGCCGCCGGGAGCCGCCGGATCGCCTCGTCGACATCCTTCGACAGCCAGGCGGCAAAGCCGGAAGGCTGTCCGACGGCCAGCAGCAACGAGCCGGTGAAGCCGAAATGATCTTCGATGCTCAACATGCCGTCGGCTTCGAGCGTTGTGCGGCCCGGCAGCGTCGCGGCAAGCGACTTGACCGACCAGCCCCCTTCGGCGGGCTCTGCCGACAGCCGCACGTCGCGCACCGTCGTGTCGCCCGCCACCACAGCCGGCAGCCTGACCTCGACCTTGCCCGGTATGGTCGGCTTCGGCATGTGCTGCAGCGTCCGCTCGAACGCCGCAATGCGCCGGTCGAGCGTGAAGCCGGCGCCGGCGGCCCCGCCGACGGCCTCGTCGAACTGCACCTGCGCCCCGCTGGCCTCGACCAAGAAATGCGGCTTCAGGCCGAGATCGACCGATGCCTTGCCGTCGGCGGTATAGGGATTGTCGAGCGGCCCGGTCTCGAAGCGGAACTCGTCGACATCGAGCTTCTGGTGGTCGAGCGCGAACTTGCCGTTCAGCCGGAAGCCCGGGTCGGGTTTGCCGGTGCTGACCTTGACCGGCTCGCCCTCGTTGCCGCGCAGCTCGGCCGAATTCCTGTCGTCGCCCGAAATCTTGAACTGGCCGGAATAGACCGCGGCGCCCTTGACGATGCCGGCATTGCCGTCGGCTTCGATGATCAGCGGATAGGCATCGGGATTCGCTTTCAGCCGGAGCCGCATCTGGCCGTCCGGCTCCACCTTGCCGGTGGAAGCCGAGACGTCGGCCCGCAGGCCGTCGAAGCGCAGCGTTCCGTCCGTCCGCCACGGGCCGGTGAGCGCCTTGGCCGAAATCGTCGAGTTGATCTCCGAGATCAGGTGGCTGCGCCCGCCGGCGGCATGGCGCAGTTCGATTTGCCCTTCGCTCACCGACAGCTTCTCGATCGCGATCTGGCCCGGATCGAAGGGAGCCGAGGGCCGGAGCGTCCAGTCGACGGTGCCGTCACCGGCGATATTGATGACGGCTTTCGGGTGCACCAGCCGCATGTCGAAGATCAGCACCTCGCCGCGCAGGAACGGCGCCAGCTCCGCATCCATGGAGAAGGTCTCGACCGTCATCGCCGGCTGGCCTTCCGGCCCGCCCGCGACCTCGACATTCGAGAAGGTCACCGACGGAAACGGCAACAGCCGCGCTGTCGCGTCGCCCTTCACAGTCACCTTGCGGCCGAGGACGGCGCTCGCCTCCCGCTCGAAATCGCCCCGGTAACCCGTCCAGTCGATGAAATACGGCACCACCAGCGCCGCGCACAGCACCAGCACGAACAGGCCACCGAAGATCACGAACAGGCGGGCGAGCATCTGTTTCCCGGGTTGAAGTCAGCCGCACTCTACCCGCATCCGCGTGTCGATAAAGAGGCAATTCAACGCGCGGCAACGGCCAACGTCTCCAGTTGCGCGAAGGCTCGCGCTCGCGATATCTCTTTTGCAAATCCCCTGCCCTTCCGGTCACGTTCGTGACCACCCAAAATCCGAACCCAATACGGAGCGTTCCCGATGTCAGGCAAGAACTGGGACAGAGTGCCGATCGACGCGCAGAGCGTTGACGCCCCGCTCTCGACGGCTGCGATTTTCCTTGTTGTGACCGTCGGCAGCGACGAGGCCGCGCTTTCGAATGTCGCTTCGGTGCTGGGCGAGCTCGACGATCTCGTCAAGAATGTCGGCTTCCGCGACTTGTCGGGCCGCCTGTCCTGCATCGCCGGCATCGGCGCCGCGCTCTGGAATCGTCTGTCGCCCGGCCGCCGGCCGCGCGAGCTGAAACCCTTCGCGCCGATCGAGGGCTCGGCGCATTTGGCGCCCTCGACGCCGGGCGATCTGCTCTTCCACATCCGCGCCGAGCGGCCCGACATGTGCTTCGAGCTCGAGCGCATCCTGTTGGACCGCCTGGCCGGCAGCGTGACCGTCGCCGACGAGGTGTCCGGCTTCCGCTATTTCGACGCGCGCGACCTCCTGGGCTTTGTCGACGGCACCGCAAATCCGACCGGCCTCGACCTGCCCGCCTCTGCTTTGATCGGCGACGAGGACGGCGACTTTGCCGGCGGCAGCTATGTCGTCGTGCAGAAATACCTGCACAACATGGCAGCCTGGAAAGAGACGCCGACGCATGTCCAGGAAGAGATCATCGGCCGCACCAAGATCGACAACATCGAGATCGATGACGACGACAAGCCGCGTAAATCGCACAAGTCGCTGGCCACCATCGAGGACGACGCCGGCAATGAATACGACATCCTGCGCGACAACATGCCGTTCGGCCGCCCGGGTCAGAATGAGTTCGGCACCTATTTCATCGGCTACACCCGCTATCTCTGGGTGATCGAGAAGATGCTGCAGCGCATGTATATTGGCGAGCCGCCCGGCGCCTATGACCGGCTGCTCGATTTCTCGACCCCGCATACCGGCACGACCTTCTTCGCGCCGACACGGCCGATGCTGCAGAAGCTGGCCGAAGGGGCACAGGAATAAGCGACCGCAAGGCGCCGCGGCGGGTCGATCAGTCGTTCATCGCTTCGATCATAGCCTTCAACACCGCTCCCTTTCGCAGGCCTACCCGGAAATCTCGCGCGATGAATTCCAGGGTCGAATCGTGGAACGTGAGAATGAAGTGCCGGCGACCGGAAAACAGCTCCGGCACATGGCGCGGGTGAACCCGGTTCGCTTTTTCCAGAGAAGCAATCCACGACGAATTGAGGACCTCGAACGCGGAATATGGCTGCAGGCCGAGCGCGTAGAGCCGATGCCCGCTGAGCGCCTCGTCGTTTGGCGGGCCGAATTGGAATGCGACATAAGGGTCCACCGTCAGGATTGCGACGGCCTCCCCCTCCGCAACTGCTGAAACCGAACGCGGACTGGTGACGTCGAAGGACGGGCCGGGACCATTGGCGATGTAAGCGACCAGCAGCCGCTGTTCATCTGCGAAAACATGCGGCAACGGAGCGCCCGCCGATACTGACGGCAGGTCGATCGGCAGCAAAGCTTCTGCCGCGGCCATGACTAGTGTCCTGCGCCCGGCAGGATCTTGCCGGGATTCATGATGTTGAGCGGATCGAGCGCCTGCTTGATCGTGCGCATGACATCGACGCCATGGCCGAGCTCGTGGCGGAGGAAGCCGACCTTGCCCTGGCCGATGCCGTGCTCGCCGGTGCAGGTGCCTTCCATGGCGATGGCGCGCATGTTGAGCCTGGCGACGAATTTCTCGGCGAGCGCGATCTCGGCCGGGTTGTCGACATCCATCAGCACCAGCACATGGAAATTGCCGTCGCCGGCGTGGCCGACGATCGGCGCGACAAGCCCCATCTCGGCAATGTCGGCCTCGGTCTCCGTGACGCATTCGGCAAGCCGCGAGATCGGCACGCAGACGTCCGTCGACAGCCCCTTCGCGCCGGGGCGCAGCGTCAGTGACGACCAATAGGCGTCGTGCCGCGCCTTCCAGAGCTTTGTCCGCTCTTCCGCGACGCTGGTCCATAGGAACGGCCCGCCACCCTGCTCCTCGGCGATCATGCCGAACATCTCGGCCTGCTCGGCGACGCCCGCGTCGCTGCCATGGAACTCGACGAACAGGCACGGACTCTCCGGATAGTCGAGCTTGGAATAGTTCTTCATCGCCCGCATCTGCAGCGCGTTCACCAATTCGATGCGCGCCACCGGGATGCCCATCTGGATGGTCGCGATCACCGTGTTGCAGGCGGCCTCGAGGCTCGGAAACGGGCAGACGCCGCCGGAGATCGCCTGCGGAATGCCCTGCAGCCTCAGCGTCAGCGAGGTGATGACGCCGAGCGTGCCTTCGGAGCCGACCAAAAGCCGCGTCAGGTCGTAGCCGGCCGAGCTTTTCTTTGCTCGCTTGCCTGTCGTCACCGTCTCGCCGTCGGCCATGACGGCGGTCAGCGACAGCACGTTTTCGCGCATTGTGCCGTAGCGCACCGCGTTGGTGCCGGACGCCCTGGTCGCCGCCATGCCGCCCAGCGACGCATTGGCGCCAGGATCGATCGGGAAGAACAGACCGGTGTCGCGCAGGTGCCGGTTGAGGTCCTCGCGCGTCACGCCGGGCTCGACCGTGCAGTCAAGGTCCTGCGGGTTGACGGCGAGGATCCGGTTCATGCGCGACGTGTCGATGGAAATGCCGCCACCCGGCGCATTGGTGTGGCCCTCGAGCGAGGAGCCGACGCCGAAGGCGATGACAGGCACGCGGTGTGCGGCGCAGGCGCGCACGATCTCCTGCACGTCCGCGCTCGTCTCGACGAACGCGACGCCGTCCGGCGCCTGGGTCGGAATATAGGTGGTGGTGTGCGCGTGCTGGCCGCGTATCGCCTCGCCGGTCTGGAAGCGCTCGCCGAATCGCTGCTTGAGGATGCCGAGTACCGCGGCGATGCCTTCCTCATTGCGTTCGACGGGGTTGAGGTCGCTCAAAGCCATGATTTCCTCCGCGAATGGACCAGCGGCCGCGCTTGTAGTGCAGCTATGAATGATGCCTAAAGCAATCCTAGGAAAAGTGCCAAGCGATTAGGCTCGGCCACTTCACTTGTAGCCTTCCGTCCGCCCTGTCCAGCGACCATCGAGGAAAACCAAAATGACGATTCCCGCACCGATCATTTCCGGCCCAATGGCGATCGAGAAGGAATGGATCGACTATAACGGCCATCTCAACATGGCCTACTATAACGTCCTGTTCGACCGCTGCTCGGACCAGGCGTTCGAGCTGATGGGCATGGGGCCGAACTACGCCAAGGAGCGGCGCCTCACCATCTACACGGCCGAAGTTCACGTCTGCTACGTGCAGGAGTTGCACCTCGACCACAAGGTCAACGTCTCGTTCCAGCTGATCGATCATGACGAGAAGCGGCTGCGTGCCTATCAGGAAATCCGCCACGTCGACGGCTGGCTGGCGGCGACGTCCGAATCGCTGTCGCTGCATGTCGACATGGAAGGACCGAAGGTCGCTCCCTTCCCCGCCGATGTGATGGCCCAGGTCGAGGCCATGCGCGCCGCCCATACAGCGTTACCGATGCCGGAGCGCGCCGGCCGCTCGATCGGCATCAAGCGCAAGGGCGCTTGAAAACTCGGACGCCCGCGTTAACCTTACCAAGGCTTTAACGTGAACAAGTCGGTTGAGTCCGTTGAACGACTCACTGGCGCGTTCGAAAACCGCCGTACCGGGTTTGCGCGGGGGCGGCTGGCGTAATGCGGTGCGAGGACAGTGCATGAAAACCGACATCAAGGTCGAAGTGGAACGGTTGGCGGCCGATCCACGCATCACCGACTATGATTTCTGGCGATCGCTGAAGAACGTCAACAATGAGATCTTCCACATCGCCAACAACAACGAACCCATCCCGTTCGACATGATCCGCTGGCGCGTTATTCTGAAGCAGGCGCGCATGAAGCGCGGCCACGCTTGATCCATCGTCGCTGCCTCATCCTCCCTGACCAGCCATAGCTGCCGAGTCATAACCGCCGAATCATGGCTGCTTGAACCCGCCCAGCGGCGAGCGCGGCTCGACCGGTGACGATTGGATGATAGCGGTGTTGGTCATCGCATAGGGAATGATCCGGTCGATCACCCGTTCGAGCTCGCTGACCGAACCGACATGGGCGAGCGCGATGAAGCAGTCCTCGCCGGTTACCCGGTCGCATTGCGCGATTTCCGGCAGCTCGCGGATGATGTCCGCCACAACGGAAAGCTGTCCCGGCACCGGCCGGATTCTGAGCCATGCCGACAGCTTCATGCCGAGAGCGGCGGGATTGATCCTGACCGTATAGGCTTCGATCACGCCGTTATCCTGCAGCTTGCGGATGCGCTCCGCCACGCTCGGCGCCGAAAGCCCGACCGCGCGCGCCAGTTCCGCCGTGCTGATGCGCGCATCCTTTTCCAGGAACCGCAGGAGCTTCAGATCGATCGCGTCCAGATCGATATTTTCACTTCGAAGGTTTTTCAAGCCAAACCTCTTGCATCAGAAAGCAGACCGTCAATCAAGCCATTCATTACACATGTAATCCGCGAATTTCGCCTGCGATAATGCTCGCATGAAAACGCAAACGCAAATTCCAGCTGCAAACCGGGCCGCCGCCGATGCGCACCCCGCCCTCGCCGGCCCCGCCACTCTTGCCAGAACGGCCGACGCGCTGCCGCCGCATGTTTGGTTCTGCGTCAGCGCCGTGTTCCATTATCTCGGGCCGGCTTTCGCCGTGCTGCTTTTCGCTCAGGTCGGCGTGCTCGGCATGACCGGGCTACGCATCGCCACCGCCGCTCTCATCTTCGCCCCATTGACCAGGCCCTGGCGCGTTTTCGCCGGCGCCGATCGCGCTCAACGACTTCTGCTGCTCGCATTCGGCATCTGCCTGGCGGTGATGAATTGCTCGTTCTATCTGGCGCTCGACCGGCTGCCGATCTCGCTGGTTGCGGCGATCGAATTCGTCGGCACGATCGCGGTCGCGCTGGTCGGCATGCGCAGCCGGCGCAACTTTGCCGCGCTCGCTGTTGCCGTGGTCGGCACCTTGCTTCTCATCGACGTGAAATGGTCCAGCGATCCGGTCGGCTTGTTTTGGGCCTTTTTGAACGGCGCCCTCTTCGTCGGCTACATCGTGATCGGTCACCGCGTCGCCCAAGCAGGCATCGGCATCGCCGGCCTCGGCGCCGCCATGGCGGTCGCTTTCCTCATCGTGTTGCCCATCGGCTTTCGCGAGGCGCTGCCCGCCTTCGCGTCGCCGCAGCTGCTCGGCGCCGCGATCGGCGTCGGCATCTGCTCTTCGGTCATCCCCTACATCTGCGACCAACTCGCCATGGCGAGGTTGCCGCGCGCGAGCTTCGCATTGATGCTCTCGCTCCTGCCGCTCACCGCAACGCTGATCGGCGTCATCGTGCTGCGCCAGGTACCAAGCCTCACCGATTGCCTTGGCATTGCGCTGGTGATCACCGGGGTGGCTTTCCACAAACCCGCAGCAAATGCCTAGTGGCACTGCACAGAGATTGACCGATCAGCTCTGTTTGCGTTGGCAAGTGGTATGCGTTGGAGATTGGCCGAAATGCCCATCGCGATCGTCATTCCAGGGCGGAGCAGGAGCGAAGCTCCGTCGCGAAGACCCTGGAATCCATGCCGTTACCTTCGCCAAGGCGTGCAACGGAGCAGAATTCCGCACCGTGGCGGCGCTTCCAAGTCACGGCATAGATTCTATGGTCTGCGCCGCGTCGCTTCGCTCCTTGCTCCGCCATAGAATGACGAGGTTGGGGCGGCTTCAGCCAATCCCCGGCGCCGTTCCGTGAAACGGTGAAACGCCCTGGTTACCCGACACAGGGATTTTGAAAGGTTGCCGTTCGTCACTCTTCCTGGAATCGCTCTGGACCGCTCGGCTATGCCAGCTTCTCCTTCAGGAAAGCAATCGTCCGGCCCCAGGCGAGATCGGCGGCTTTCTTGTCATAGCGCGCGGCCGAGGTGTCGTTGTTGAAGGCGTGGTTGGCACCCTCATAGACATAGACCTTGTATTCGACATGGGCGGCGTCGAGCGCCTTCTTGTAGGCATCGATGCCGGCGTTGGTGCGTTCGTCCAACCCGGCATAGTGGAGCAGCAGCGGCGCCCTGATTTTTTGAGCGTCCTCGGCCTTGGGCTGCATGCCATAATAGGCGACACCGGCGCTGAGGTCGGGCCCATGGACGGCGAGTTGGTTCACCGCGCCGCCGCCCCAGCAGAAGCCGACCGCCCCGACCTTGCCGTTGCCGTCCTTGAGGCCCTTGAGATAGGCGATCGTCGCCACGCCGTCGGCGGCGACTCTGGCCACGTCGAGCTTGGTGAACATGTCGCGCGCCTTGTCCTCGTCGGAGGGCGTTCCGCCAAGCGGCGACAGGAAGTCCGGCGCTAACGCGATGAACCCCTCCAGCGCCACGCGCCGGGTGACATCGCGGATATGCGGGTTCAGCCCCCTGTTCTCGTGGATGACGATGACGCAGCCGAGCTTGCCTGACTGGTTCGCGGGCTTGACCAGATAGCCCTTCATCTCGCCGCTTGAGCCGGGATAGGTGATGTCCTCGCCCTTAACGCGGCTGTCGTCTTCGGCGACGATCGCCGCTTGAGCGGAATTGGCCGCCAGCATCGGCGCGATCGCGGCCGCCGCGGCACCCGAGCCCGCCAGCTTCGTCAACTGCTCCATGAAGCGGCGGCGGTCGAGCGTCAGATGCGTGTACTCGTCATAGGCATCGATCATCGCCTGCGTGATGACAGGCTGCGTGACGACGGGCTTGGCAACGGGGCTGGTCATGATTTTCCTCGACGGTTGGCGGTGGACCGCAAGATAGGGTCGAGTATCGCATGGTCCAGTCACGCCCCGGTGACGACCCATATGGGCGGAACCCTGGTGGAGCCAACCCGCCGTCGCGCCGACAAGCCAGCGCGATTCATCACATTTTGGTCATTTCCGAAAGGCTTGATGGTGCTGTCACATTAGGACGTGAAGTTGCCTGAGCGCCCTACCGAAACGAATGACGAAAAGGGGAATGCCATGAACATCCAGGATATCATCAACACCGTTTCCTCGAAGGCCGGCATCGACGAGCCGACCACCGAGAAGGTTGTCGGCACCATTTTTTCCGTGCTCGAGCATGAGGCTGAAGGCACCAGCATTTCGTCCTTCTTCGACCAGATCCCCGGCGCCGGTGAGTTGGCCCAGAAATATGACGTGATGGCCGCCGGTGCGACGGCCAATTCGGGCGGCGGACTTCTGTCGTCGCTGCAGGGCGCGCTGGGCGGCGTGCTCGGCGAAAAGGCCGGCGCGCTGATCAACGGCATCGCCGCGCTCAAGGAGTCCGGCCTCGACATGGCGCAGATCCGTCAGGCCGGCGAGACCTTGATCAAGCAGGCCGAGGTTGCCGCCGGCCCTGATCTGACCAACCAGGTGCTGGATCAGGTGCCCAGCTTGCGGGGTCATCTCGGGCTTTGAAGCATTCCGAACCGGTTTTGAACGGCTCGGCCTTTCGACGGCAAAGCTGATCCGCTTTCTGGCGACCGAAGGCCTCCCACCGGCGAAATCGATTAGTCCACCTTATGGGGAACAAGATAGTTCGTAGTTTTTGTGCCTCGGGTGACTGTTAGGGCGGAATATCCAGGCGGCGGCGAATCGGTAACCGTGGCGTCAACCTCCCTGCATCGGCCAATAACTTCGCCGACAGGGGACTTAGCCAAACGATCCGCCAAGGCCGCTCTGCATTCATCGGCGGAGTAGATTTGAGGCGCGATTTCGAGCGGCCGACAAGCCCACCCCGGACTGCACGAAAGCAAAATCATTATCGCTGACGCCTCCGGTCCCATTTCGTATTTTCCTTAACGCTCATCCGACGTGACAAAGGACAGTGCGATCAGGTCATCAACGTCGATGCCGCCGCGACCATTGTCCAAAATGTCGGCGAGAGCTCCCGACCTACGCCGACTGGCAGTGCCTTTGGAAAGGGCCAGCTTAGCCGAGTAGCCAAGGCGCAATTTGGTCTTGCAGTCATCGTACCTGAAGATGCTTACCGCCTTGAACCATGAACCGGTTTTGATGGATCGGCGAGTGGCAGTTACGGCACTCGTAACGGATGCTGACGTCCCGCAACTCATTGGAAATCGACACCGTCCACCTCTTGCCCGCCCCTCAACGGATGCCCGCCATCCTGGGGGTGACGGGCATCCATAAACTGGCGATGAAGGGACTCATGTCCGCCAGTCGGGGACACAATGAGATAGTGGGCTATATGTTTCGTCCTTGGGACCAATGCTTGTGATGTGCGACTTCAGTCGGAACCGATAGCCCGACTGGGGACTTGCGCCAGGAACGAACCAACCGACCCTCCGTTGACCCACTGCCGGAAGCTCCCGCTACAGCGGTTGAGCACAAAGCAGAGGCTCCAGCGCTGGCGGGTTGCGCGCTGGAGCCGTCTTAAAAGATTGGAGCAAGAAAATGGAAGACTATCGGAACAGTGTCCTGGAGGCTCGTTGGCTTCTCGCCGTGCCCGCGTCGCTTCTCCTGACCGTCCTGCTGGCCGGCTTCTTGCTTTCGTAGCAGGCCGGCCTCGCCTTGTCCTATTTCGGCAGCGTGTAGGCCATCACGTAATCGCCTGGCTTGGTGCCGACCGAGCCGTGGCCGCCGGCGACGATGACGACGAACTGGCGGCCGTCGGCCACCGTATAGGTCATCGGCGTCGACTGGCCGCCCGCCGGCAGCCTCGCCCGCCACAGCTGCCTGCCGGTGGTGAGGTCGTAGGCGCGCAGATAGTCGTCCACCGCGGCGCCTAGGAAAGCGACGCCGCCCGCCGTGATCATCGGCCCGCCGATGCCGGGAACGCCGACCTTGAGCGGCAAAGGCAGCGGCGTCATGTCGTAGACAGTGCCGTTGCGGTGCTTGTAGGCGATGTTTCCCGTCTTGAGGTCGACGCCGGCGACATATCCCCAGGGCGGCGCCTGGCAGGGAATGCCGAGCGGCGACAGGAACGGTCCCATCACCACCGCGTAAGGCGCGCCTTCATTGCGGTTCAGCCCCTGCTCGCTGCCCTTGGTATCGCCCGGCGGCGGCACGTCCGCGCGCGGGATGAGCTTCGAGGTGAAGGCGAGGTAGGTCGGCATGCCGAACATCACCTGCCGCACCGGATCGACCGCGACGCCGCCCCAGTTGAAGACGCCGAAATTGCCGGGATAGATCAGCGAGCCCTGCAGCGAGGGCGGCGTGTAGCGTCCCTCATAGCGCAGCTCTTTCAGTTCGATCCGGCACGCCAGCTGGTCGAACATGGTGATGCCCCACATGTCGGCGCCGGTCAGCGGCTTCGGATTGAAGGACAGGTCCGAGGCCGGCTGCGTCGGCGAGGCATGATCGCCCTCGATCGCGCCGCCGGGCGCCGGCACGTCCTTCACCGGAATGATCGGCTCGCCGGTGCGCCGGTCGAGCACGTAGAGATCGCCCTGCTTGGTCGGCCCGACCAGCGCCGGCACGACGCCGTTCGCGGTGGTGATGTCGACCAGCGACGGCTGCGCCGGCACGTCCATGTCCCACAGATCGTGATGCACGGTCTGCCGGACCCAGCGCAATTGCCCGGTGTTGAGATCGAGCGCGGTGATCGAGGAGGAGAATTTCTCGACATTGGCGCTGCGGCCCATGCCGAGCTGGTCCGGCGTCTGGTTGCCGAGCGGAACGTAGAGCAGTCCCAGCTTCTCGTCGGCGCTCGCCGTCGACCACATGTTGGGCGAGTTGTGGGTGTAGGTTTGCCCAGCGGGCAGCGGCGTCGTCACGTCCGGATTGCCGGAATCCCAATTCCATAGGAGCGCGCCGGTGCCGGCGTCGAAGGCGCGGATGACGCCGGACGGTTCCTCGGTCGAATAATTGTCGTTGACCGCGCCGCCGACGATGATCTTGCCGGCGACGATCAGTGGCGCCGATGTCGAATAGTAATAGCCCGACTTCGGATAGGGCATGTTGGCCATCAGGTTCAGCGTGCCGGCCTCGGCGAAGGACGGACACACCTGCCCGTTCGCGGCATCGAGCGCGATCAGCCGGGCGTCGGAGGTCGGCAGATAGATGCGCGCGGCGCAAGGCTGGCCGGCGGCGATCTTGGCGTCGGCATAATAGGACACGCCGCGGCAGGTCTGGTGCTGGCGGTTGGGGTCGAGCTTGATCTTCGGATCGTAGCGCCACTTCTCCTTGCCGCTCGCGGCATCGATAGCGATGGCGAAATTATGCGGCGTGCAAATGAACAGCGCATCGCCGATCTTCAGCGGCGTCACCTGATAGGTCGTCTCGCCGATATCGTCGGGGCCTTTCACGTCGCCGGTGCGATAGGTCCAGGCCGGCTGCAGCTTGGCGACGTTGTCCGGCGTGATCTGGTCGAGCGGCGAATAGCGCTGGCCGAAGGGCGTGCGGCCGTAGAACTGCCACTCGCCGGCCGGGATGTCGCCGCCGAGATTGGCGGCCGTCGCCGCCTTTTCGGTGCCCAGCGTGCCGCCGATATCCATGGGATCGGCGGTCATCGAGTAACCGGCGACCGCGAGCGAGGCGAGCACGGCCAGGATCAGCGGCGCGCGTCCGTCCGGCCCCCGCAGCCCCCGCCTTGCCCACGGCGTCAAAAGCCACAAGGCGATGAGCACGATGACGCCGCCGCGCGGGCCGAGCTGCCACCAGTCGAAGCCGATTTCCCACACTGCCCAGCATAAAGTGGCAAGCACGAACAGCGCGTAGAGCCAGAGCGAGGTCGACCGGCGCCTGAAAAGCAGCCAGGCGGTGATCAGGAAGATCAGGCCGGCGATCAGGTAATACCAACTGCCGCCCAGCGCGATGAGCCAGATGCCGCCGCCGCCGAGAATGAGACCGATGAGGAAGAGGACGAGGGAGGTGATGGTGACAGCCAAGACGGTGCTCCTTCGACTGTTGCGCCTTTGCGGCCGCTCTGAGGCGACGGCGCGCCGTCCCTGCCCTGCCGGCAGCTTTCCCTCGCTCGCTCCGGCTGTCAAGTTGGGGGCAGACACGCGAAACTAGAACAAAACGTAGACAGTTCTGGTCTTTCACTGCCGAATCACTACATTCGGGGGCGATGTCGGGCTTTTCCGAGGACATGCCTTTTTTCGATGAACCGAATGCGCGGCCGGCAGCGGCTCCATCCGGCATAGCCGCGCGCGCCATGGCCGCCCGCAGCGGCCAGAACGGCGTGCCCGATTATCTGAAGGGCCTGAACCCGGAGCAGCGGCTCGCGGTCGAGACGACCGAAGGCCCGGTTCTGGTGCTGGCCGGCGCGGGCACCGGCAAGACGCGGGTGCTCACCACGCGCATCGCTCACATCCTTTCAACCCATAGAGCAAACCCTTGGGAGATCCTCGCCGTTACCTTCACAAACAAGGCTGCGCGAGAGATGAAGACCCGCATTGGCTTGCTCGTAGGCGAGAAGATCGAGGGTATGCCGTGGCTCGGCACCTTCCACTCGATTGGCGTGAAGCTGCTTCGCAGACATGCCGAGCTCGCCGGGCTGAAATCGGACTTCACCATTCTCGACACCGACGACGTGGTGCGGCTGATCAAGCAGTTGATCCAGGCCGAAGGGCTGGACGACAAGCGCTGGCCGGCCAAGACCTTCGCCCAGATGATCGACAACTGGAAGAACAAGGGCCTTGGCCCGGATGAAATAGCGGAAGGCGATGCGCGCAGCTTCGGCAACGGCAAGGGCCGCCAACTCTACAAGGCCTACCAGGAACGGTTGCAGACGCTGAATTCCTGCGACTTCGGCGACCTGCTCTATCACCCGATCCGCATCTTCCGCGCCTATCCGGACGTGCTGAAGGACTACCACCGCAAGTTCAAATACATCCTCGTCGACGAGTATCAAGACACCAACACCGCGCAATACATGTGGCTGCGGCTCCTGGCGCAGAGGCCCAATTCTGGGCGCAGCCCATCGGCCGAAGGCCGCAAGCCCGACCGGGCGTCGGCCGGCCAGGCCGCCCCCGCGGAGGCCAGCGAGCGAAGCGAGCGCGCGGCCGTGAGCGAGAACAAAGTCAACATCTGCTGCGTCGGCGACGACGATCAGTCGATCTATGGCTGGCGCGGCGCCGAGGTCGACAACATCCTGCGCTTCGACAAGGATTTTCCGGGCGCCACCATCATCCGGCTGGAGCGCAACTACCGGTCCACCGCGCATATTCTGGGCGCGGCCTCGCACCTCATCGCCCACAATGAGGGCCGCTTCGGCAAGACGCTGTTTACCGACCGCGACGACCCTGAGGACGACAAGGTTCACGTCCACGCCGCCTGGGACTCGGAGGAAGAGGCCCGCGCCATCGGCGACGCCATCGAGGCCTACCAGCGCCAGAAGCATAATCTCAACGACATGGCGATCCTGGTGCGCGCCTCCTTCCAGATGCGCGCCTTCGAAGACCGCTTCATCACGCTTGGCTTGAACTACCGCGTCATCGGCGGCCCGCGCTTCTACGAGCGCCTGGAAATCCGCGATGCATTGGCCTTCTTCCGCGTCGTCGCCAATGGCGGCGACGACCTCGCCTTCGAGCGCATCGTCAACGTGCCGAAGCGCGGGTTGGGCGAAGCCACCATCCGCCAGATCCATGACACGGCGCGCGCCATGCGCATCCCCATGCTGGAGGCCGCCGCAACGCTCGCCGAAAGCGACGAGCTGAAGCCGAAGCCGCGCGCGGCGCTGCGTGAGGTCGCGGCCAATTTCGAGCGCTGGCAGAAGGCGCTGGAAACCACCCCGCACATCGAGCTTGCCGAGACCATTCTGGAGGAGAGCGGCTACACCGACATGTGGAAGAACGACCGTTCGGCGGAGGCGCCCGGGCGGCTGGAAAACCTCAAGGAGCTAATCCGCTCCATGGAGGAGTATGAATCGCTCCGTTCCTTCCTCGAGCATGTCGCGCTGGTGATGGAGGCCGAGCAGGGCGAGTCGCAAGATGCGGTCTCGATCATGACGCTGCATTCGGCCAAGGGCCTCGAATTTGAGACCGTCTTCCTGCCTGGTTGGGAGGAAGGCCTGTTCCCGCATCAGCGCGCGCTGGATGAAGGCGGACGCTCCGGCCTCGAGGAAGAGCGCCGGCTCGCCTATGTCGGCCTGACGCGGGCGAAAAAGAACCTGCACATCTGGTTCGTCTCCAACCGCCAGATTCACGGCCTGTGGCAATCGACGATCCCGTCGCGCTTCGTCGACGAATTGCCGGAAACCCATGTCGATATCGCCGACAGCGGCAACAGCTACGGCGGCTACGGCAACCCCTATGGCGGCGGCTCGTTCGCTTCCGGGCGCGGCGGCGGCCGGCAGAACCCCTACGGCGCCTCGCGCTTCGACAATATCGGCGCCAAGGACCAGGGCAGCTTCTCCAACACTTATGCCACGCCCGGCTGGCAACGCGCGCAGGCCAACCGCACCGAGGCGACCGACCGCAACTGGGGCACGCGCTCCGGCCATCAGGTCGAGCGTATCGGCTATGGCGAGACTGATTCAGGCTACGGCGCCGGCCGCACCAGCGTGAAGGGCCGCACCATCGAGGGCGAGCTGGTGGCCAAATCCGTCGCCGACACGCCGTCCGCCTTCAATGTCGGCGACCGCGTCTTCCACCAGAAATTCGGCAACGGCAACATCGCGGCCATCGACGGCAACAAGCTCACCATCGACTTCGACAAGGCCGGCCAGAAACGCGTGCTGGACGGTTTTGTCGCGCCGGTGTGACCGCCCTCCTCACCGATACCGTGCCTGGTTCCACTTGTGACCGAGCAGCGACAGGATGATGATCAGCCCGTTGAAGAACTGCACGTAGAAGCCGCTGAGGCCCGCCGCGACAACCCCGGTCTGGATGAACGACACCGTGACCGCGCCGATCGCGCCGCCGACCACCGTGCCGATGCCGCCCCAGGTCGGCGTGCCGCCGACGAACACCGAAGCCAGCACGGGCAGCAGATAGCCGTCGCCTGCCGTCGGCCACCAGGTGAAATTGATCATCACCGAGAAGGTGCCGGCGATCGCCGCGCCAATGCCGACGAAGACGAACACTTTCACCCGAACCCATTTGACGTCGATGCCCATCTGTCTTGCGCTGTCGGGATTGTCCCCGACCACTTTCACCTGCGCGCCGAAACGATGCCGGTTGTAGAGCAGCGCCGAGAACACCACGAAGGCGATCGCCCAGAAGACCTGCACCGGGATGCCCCAGACCTGGCTGGAGAAGATCTTGTAGGCCGAGCTGTCGGCAAGGCCGGTCAGCGCCGTCGACTTGCCTTCGTTGATGATCTGGATCAGCCCGCGCAGCAGGAAGTTCATGCCGAGCGTAGCGATCAGCGACGACAGCCCGCCATAGACGACCAGCGAGCCGACCAGGAAGCCGAGCAGCGTGCCGGTGACGAGCGCCGCCGCAATGCCGATAAACGGATCGTAGCCGGCCTGCACGACCAGCGCGAAGACCCAGGAGGCAAAGCCCATTGTCGCCGGAAATGACAGGTCGATCTCGCCGCAGGTGACGACGAAGACCAGCGGCACGACCACGAATAGCGCCACGGGAAGCGTCGTCAGCACGGAGCTGTAGAGATACCAGGTTGTGAAGACGGTGGGGTTGGCGATCATGAACACCGCCATCATGACGATGAACACGGCGAGCGTGCCGAGCGAGGCGCGGTTGTCGAGGACGAAGCCGCGCAGCCAATGATTGGACGGATGGCTCCATTCCTTGGCCGGTCCCTTGGCTACCTTGCCGCTTGCCGTTCCCAAAGGCGTTTGCAGATCGGGTTCCATGGCCTTGCTCATTGCGCTCCCTGCTCCGCGCCCTCGTGCAGTCCTGGCAATCCGCCGGGGTGTGCTACGTCTTCCATGAAGTTGATGAGGTCTTCTGCCGACTTGACCTCGTTGCGGTTGGCCGCGAGCGCCACCTTGCCGCGGTCGAGCACGACGAAGCGGTCGGCGATGTCGAAGACATGGTGGATGTTGTGCCCGATGAACAGGATCGAGCGGCCGCTCGCCCGCACCTGGCGCACGAAATGGAAGACCTTGGCGGTCTCGGTCAGCGACAGGGCCGTGGTCGGCTCGTCGAGGATGATCAGTTCCGCCTGCTTGTAGATGGCGCGTGCGATCGCCACGCCCTGGCGTTCGCCGCCGGAAAGCTGGCCGACGATCGAGTGCGGCGTGAACACTTTCGAGGTGAAGCCGATCTCGCGCATCAGCCGGCTCGCCTCCTCGATCTCCTTGTCGACCTTCAGCCAGCCCATGAAGCTGGTCAACTCGCGACCCATGAAGATGTTGCGCACGATCGTCTGCTGCACGGCCAGCGCGCGGTCCTGGAACACCGTCTCGATGCCGGCGTCGCGCGAGCGCGCCGCGCTCCACCCGGTGACCGGCTTGTCGCGCACCAGGATCTCGCCGCTGGTCGGCTTGACCACGCCTGACAGGATCTTGATCAGCGTCGATTTGCCGGCGCCGTTGTCGCCGATAAGGCCGACCACCTCGCCGCGGTCGACGCTGAGGTTGACCCCGCCCAGCGCATAGACCTGGCCATAGGATTTCTTGATGTCGCGCAGTTCGATGATGCGTTCGCCCATGCGATCCTCGCTGGAATTGTCTGTCTGCCGGTCATCTCGCCGGCCGGGCAATAATCCCGGCCGGCGGCTTGGGAGGTCAACGCAATGCCTGCTTGGCGAGCTCTGAGACGATCTCGTAGTTCTGCGGCGTGACGAAGCCGGCGCCGGTGTCGACATTCATCGGCGCCAGCCCCAGCACCACCTGCTGGCAGAGGCTGAGAATCGGCAGATAGCCCTGCAGGAACGGCTGCTGGTCGGCCGTCAGTTGCACCCAGCCGCCCTTGAAGCCTTCGACGATCTGCGGACTGGTGTCGAAGCCGAAGTTGAAGATGTCGCCGGGCTTGCGGCCCGCCGCCTGCATATAGGTCGCGACATTGCCGAGCATCTGGCCGCCGGGGTAGCCGACCGCCTTGACGTCGGGGTGGTTGAGCAGCGCCGCGGTGATCACCGGAATGGCGAGGTTGGGATCCGACGCCCATTCGCCGCTCGGCGGTGAGGACAACTGGATCACCTCGACGCCGGCTTCTTTCAGCGCCGCCACCGTGCCGCGCTCGCGTGCGCCGCGGCTTTCATTCTCGAACGGGCCGATCATGATCGCCTTGTCGCCGGCCTTGAGCTTGCCGAGCTTGAACGCCTCGACACCGAGCGCGCGGCCCTGCTGCTCCTGCTGCGCGCCGACATAGCCGCCACCGAAAGCCGCCACCACCTTCGGCACCGGAACGTTCTGGTACATCATCTTGATGCCGTCCTTATGCGCCTGTTCGGCCAAAGGCATGATCGCGGCATCGCCCGGATGGCCCATCATGGCGATGCCCTGCGGCTTGACCGCGACCGCCTCGCGCAATTGCTGCACCATCTTCTCGACGTCCCACTGCGAGAAGATGTAGTCGACCTTCGGCCCGAGATCGGCCGCCGCCTGTTTGGCGCCATTATAGACGATGGTGCCGAAGGCGTCGCCCTCCGCGCCACCGACGAAGAAGCGGATGTGTACGTCCTTGCACCATTGCGCGTCGAGCGCGTGCGCCGGCAAGGCAGAGATCGAAGCGCAGAGCGCCGTGGCAGCCGCCACGACGGTCGAGCGCAGAACAGTCCTTCTGGTCGTCATGCACGTTCCTCCCTTTTAGATCCTCCCGATGGAGGGTTTCGAATTGATCTGCGTCCTCGGTCGGCCGGTTCCTCCCGCCGGCCAATCCTCACATCGAATCTGACCTCAAGCCGGATTGGGCAGGTAGCTGTTCCCTCCCCGGCATTGCTTCAGATAGTCGAGCGCGCGCGCCTGTCCGGTGATCTCGAGGTCGCCGCGATAGACCGGATCGTGCCAGCCCTCGATGTCGATGGCGCCCTTGTAGCCGGCCAGCCGCAACTCGCTGATCACCCGCGTCCAGTCGCTGTCGCCGAAGCCTGGCGTGCGCATCTGCACGAAAGGCAGTCGGCCGAACACGCCATGCTCTCGGATGACGTCCCAGCGCACGGTCGCGTCCTTGCCATGGACATGGAAGATGCGCGGCGCCCATTTGCGGATCTGCGGGATCGGATCGATCAGGTAGACAAGCTGATGGCAGGGCTCCCATTCCAGCCCGAGATTGTCGTTTGGCAATTCGTTGAACATCAGCTCCCAGGCATCGGGATTGTGGGCGATGTTCCAGTCGCCGCTCGCCCAGTTGCCGTCCATCGCGCAATTCTCGAAAGCGATGCGCACGCCCTTGTCGGCGGCGCGCCTGGCCAGCGGCCCCCACACCTCGCGGAAGCGCGGCAGGCTGTCGGTCAGCTTCTTGCCGCGGATGCGGCCGGTGAAGCCGCTCACCGTCTCGGCGCCGAACAGATGCGCATTATCGATCACCGTCTCCCAGGCCGCCAGCACACCGCGATCGACCTCTCCATTCTCGAGCGGGTTGCCGAACACCCCGATCGAGGACACGGTCACATCGGCATCGCCGATCGCCTCGCGGATCTCGCCCGCCAGGCGCTTCAGGTCCTTGCCGCCCAGCGTCTGCCAGAAGAAGGGCTGGATGCTCTCGAAGCCGAGCGGCAGGATCTGCCTGACATAGGCGGCCGGATCTTCGAGATTGGCCCGCACCATGGTGCCGATCCTGATATCGAGAAGCGGGTTTGCCATCATTGTGCTTCCTTGGCGATTGTCACGCGCCGCCCGCTCTCCGCGCTCTCGATGGCGCCGAAGACCATGGCCAGGCTTTTGATGTTGTCGGCGCCGCGCGTCTCCGGCTCGGCGCCGGTCTCGATCGCGTGCATGAAATCCCGGATGATGCCGAGATGGCCGTCGACACGGTCGGCGGGATCGAGCGGCGGCACTTCGATGGGCTGGGTCTTGTCGATGATCCCGTCGCGGCCGGACGCAACCACCTCCGCCTTCAGCCCGTCATGGCCGTCCCACAAGAGGCTGCCGCGCTCGGCAACGATGCGCCAGCTTCCCTCCCAGCTCGTGCGGAATCCGTCGGCGCACCAGGAGCCGGCATAGGTGAAGACCTTGCCGCCGCCGAGGTCGAAGACGGCGCTGGCCGACGACCCCTGCCTGTACCAGGAATTCACGGGTTCCCATTCCTGGCAATAGACACTGGCCGGCTCGCCGGCGACCATGTAACGCGCGGCATCGAACGTGTGGATCGCCATGTCGAGCAAGAGCACATGGGCCATCTCCTCGCGAAAACCGCCGAAATGCGGCGCAACGAAAAAGTCCGCATGGATGCTGGTCGGCTTGCCGATGACGCCGGAGTCCAGGAAGCGCCTGATGCGCCTGACATTGGCGACATAGCGGCGGTTCTGGACGACTGCATGGATGCGCCTCGCCTTGCGCGCTGCCTCGACGATGGCGCGCGCATTTTCGGGGCTGTCGGCCAGCGGCTTCTCGGTGAGCAGATGGCAGTTGTGCGCGAAGGCCGAAAGCGCGACCGCGCGGCGTGCGGCGGGAACCACGACGTCGAACACGGCATCGGGCTTGGTCTGGTCGAGGACGGCGTCGAGGTTGGTGCCGATGACGGCATCGGACAGCGCGTATTCGCGCGCCCTCGCCTGGGCCCGCTCGGCATCGAGGTCGACGAGGCCGACAATGGCGAGCCCGTCGATCTGCTTCACGGCATCGAGCCAGTGCTTGCTCATCGCTCCGCACCCGGCCAGGACGACCCTCATCATCCAGCGCTCCTCCTCCGCCGGTCCCTCCAGACCGGACGTCACGGCGTCCACGGCGTCACCGTAAACGTTTTTCCGTAAACGTTTACGAGAACACACCCGATGGCGTAGAATGTCAACCGGCTGCCTGCAAAAATCGTCCCGAAGCCTTGGCCTGAGCGGCAGCCGGTGCTAGCCAAGGCAGGGGGAGAATCCGTCCTTGGCGTCAAGCATCCACGATCTCGCGCGTCACCTGAACATCTCGATCGGCACCGTGTCGCGCGCGCTGAACGGCCGTGCCGACGTCAATGCCGACACACGCCAGCGTGTGCTCGAAGCAGCCAGGAAGCTGAACTATTCGCCCAATCAGTCAGGCCGCAGTCTCAGGCAAGGCGCCACCCGTTCGATCGCCTTCATGCTGCAGCCGCATCCCGGCGACCAGCAATATGGCGAGCCGTTCTTCATCCCGTTCCTGACCGGCCTGCAGGCGCGGCTCGCCGAGCATGACCTGGATCTGATGGTCGTCATGGGTGAGCCGGGCCAATATCAGCAGGAGCGGTTGCGCCGCGTGGTCGAGACGCGCCGGGCCGACGCGGTCGTGTTGGCCAATACGCGAAGGGAAGACGATCGGATCGATTATCTCAGCAAGGCCGGCTTTCCCTTCGCCACGCTTGGCCGAAGTCAGTCCGGCGGCGACACATATCCTTCACTCGATATCGATTTCGAGAGGGCGGGTGATGAAGCCGTCGACCGGCTGGTCGCGCGCGGCCACCGCCGCATTGCCGCTATCCGCCCTTCGCTTGATCTCAACTTCGGCTACCTGTTCCTCGACGGCTACCGCAAGGCGCTGAAGCGGCACGGTATCGAGGTCGACCCCGACCTGATCGCCGACGGCTTCATCAACGAGACCGGCGGCTACCAGGTGACGCCGCAAGTAATGCGCTCCAAAAACCCTCCGACGGCGATCATCTTCAACAATGACGCGATGGCGCTCGGCGGCTGCAAGGCGCTGGCCGAGATGGGTATCAAGCCGGGCCTTGACATGGCCGTGATCGTCATCGTCGACACGCCGCTCTGCCGCTACTTCTCGCCGACGCTTACCGCCTTCCGTCCGTCGCTGGAGCCCATGGGCCGGCGGCTGGCCGAGATGCTGCTCGCTTCGCTTCCCGCATTCGCCGGCCCTGAGGGCACACGCATCATCCGCGAAGTCTGGCCGCTGGAGCTGATCGCAAGAGAGAGCGATTGAGCGGAGGCGCTTTCCCTTCTCCCCCTGTGGGAGAAGGTGTCGCCGAAGGCGACGGATGAGGGGTGCTCCAGATGGCACCAGCGTCTCACTCCGCTGGAGCACCCTTCATCCGTCTCGGCGCTACGCGCCGATCCACCTTCTCCCACAAGGGGAGAAGGAAACTGTCATGCAACCATCACGTTCACGTCCTAGACCGCTCGACGGGAACCGGCTCGCCGCATCGCCGATGCGCGTTCCTTCCAGGCCGCTCTGCTCGTCAAGAAGGGGATATCGATGAAACATCTCAACCGGACCGTCGCGCTCGGCGCGGCACTCGCCTTGTTCACTTCCCTGACCCCGGCGCTCGCCGACGGCGTCGCTTACGTCAACAAGGGGCTCGTCGGCATCGGCCGCATCCCGGCCAACCAGAAGGACAAGTTCGGCGAGACCTTCGGTTCAGGTTCCGGCATGGCGATCGATACCAAATCCTGGACGCGTGAAGGGGCCACCTACAGGGGTTCGCTCTGGCTGCTGCCGGACCGCGGCTACAATGTCGTCGGAACCACCGATTATCGCCCGCGCCTCAACACCATCTCGGTCGAGCTGGCCCCGACCGCTCCTGGCGCGGCGCCCGCCGCCGGACAGGAACAGTCGGGCGTCAAAGCGACGCTCGCCGACACGATGCTTCTGACCGACGACAAGGGCGCCGACGCCACCGGCCTCGATCCGTTGAACGGCGTGCGCGCCGCCGCCGGCGACATGCCGATCCTGCCGCAGGCCGAAAACGGCAAGTTGGCGCTGGACGACGAAGCAATCGTGCGCCTGCCCGACGGCACGATGTTCATCTCCGACGAATATGGTCCCAACATCTACCGCTTCTCGGCCGAAGGCGGTCTGATGTCGGCGACCCAACCGCCCGCGGCTCTGGTGCCGATGCGCCACGGCAAGCCGAACTTCGCTTCCGACAATCCCGGCCCGGGCGCCGCCGAACCTGATCCGAAGGATCCCGAGACCGGCCGCCAGAACAACCAGGGCCTCGAAGGCATGTCGATGACGCCGGAAGGCAGGTTCCTGATTGCCGTGCTGCAGTCGGCGGCCCGCCAGGACGGCGGCGATTCCGGCTCGACCCGCCAGAACACCCGCGCGCTGGTTTACGACGCTTCCGATCTCGCCCATCTCAAACTGGCGCATGAATATGTCGTGCCGCTGCCGGTATTCAAGGATGCCAAGGGCAAGACCAAGGTGGCCGCTCAGAGCGAGATCGTCGCACTCTCCGACAAGAGCTTTCTGATGCTGGCGCGCGACTCAGGCAACGGCCAGGGCGTTAAGGGCGACGAGTCGCTCTATCGCAAGATCGAGATCGTCGACCTCTCGGCCGCCACCGATATCGCCAACGGCCCATTCGACGCCGCCGACAAGCCGGTCGCGCCGAAGGGCATGCTCGACCCGTCGGTGACGCCGGCCAAGCTGACGCCGTTCATCGACATCAACGACAAGGGCGAGCTCGGCCGTTTCGGCCTGCACAATGGCGCGCCGAACGACAAGGACAACCTCTCGGAGAAGTGGGAGGCTATGTCGCTGGCGCCGGTGCTCGATCCGAAGCTGCCCGACGACTATTTCCTGTTCGTCGCCAACGACAACGACTTCCTCACCCAGGACGGCTTCCAGGTCGGCGCTGCGTACAAGGCCGAGGACGGCGCAGATGTCGACACCACCTTCCTGGTCTATCAGGTCACCCTGCCCGGCCTTTCTGGAAACACCACTCAGTAATGGGATGCGGTCGGCTGCCGCGGCAGCCGACCCTTTTCTGAAGGGATGCATGAGCATCAGGCCTGCGATAGCATCGCGGGCCTGATTCAGTTTCGGCCCCACCACCATGGATAACAACATGGATGACAAACAGCCCGCCCGCCAGCGGACCGGCGACCTGACCAGCGGCCCAATTCCGCGCACGCTGCTTTTGTTCGCCCTGCCGGTGCTGGGCTCCAACGTGCTGCAGTCGCTCAACGGCTCGATCAACGCGGTCTGGGTCGGCCGCTTCCTCGGCGAGGCGGCGCTGACGGCGACCTCCAACGCCAATCTGGTGCTGTTCCTCATCCTCGGCACCGTCTTCGGCATCGGCATGGCGGCGACCATCCTGGTGGCGCAGTCGGTCGGCGCCCGCGACCTGCCCGAGGCGAAGCGCATCGTCGGCACCAGCGCCACCTTCTTCTTCCTCGTCTCGGTCGTATTCGCCGTCTGTGGCTGGATCTGGGTCGACGCCATCCTGACCGGGCTCGGCACGCCGGCCGATGCCTTGCCTTTGGCGCGCGCCTATTTGCGCATCATCTTCGTCGCCGTGCCGATGATGAACCTTTTATCCTTCGTCATGACCGTGCTGCGCGGCGCCGGCGACTCGCGAACCCCGTTCGTCTTCATGGCGCTGGCGGTCGTGCTCGACGTCGTGCTCAATCCGCTGCTGATCCGCGGCATCGGCCCCTTCCCCGAGCTCGGCATTGCCGGTTCGGCAACGTCGACGCTCATAGGCCAGACGGTGAGCGTGATCGCCATCCTGATCGTGCTTTATGTGCGCAAACACCCGCTGCGGCTGGCGGGCAGCGATCTCTCGCTGCTGCGGCCCGACCCGAAATTGCTGCGCATCGTCGTTTTCAAGGGCATTCCGATGGGGCTGCAGATGATCGTCATCTCGGCCGCCGCGCTCACCGTGATGGGCATCGTCAATTCCTACGGCTCCCAGGTCGCCGCCGCCTACGGCATCGCCGCGCAGCTCTGGACCTACATCCAGATGCCGGCTCTGGCGATCGGCGCCGCCGTCTCCTCGATGGCGGCGCAGAATGTCGGCGCCGGGCGCTGGGACCGCATCGGCAGGGTCGCGGCGTCGGGCGTCGGCTTTAACCTGGTGCTGACCGGCGCGCTGGTGGCGCTGCTTTTCGTCTTCGACCGCGCAGTGCTCAGCCTCTTTCTCAGCACCGACAGCGCCGCGATCGACATCGCCGCCCACATCAACAAGGTGGCGTCCTGGTCGTTCATCCTGTTCGGCGTCACGATCGTGCTGTTCGCCACGGTGCGCGCCACCGGCGCTGTCATGCCGCCGCTGATCATCCTGATCATCTCGGTGTTGATCATTCGCACCGGCTTTGCCTATTCCATGCGCAGCGTCATCGGCCAGGAGGCGCTGTGGTGGAGCTTTCCGGCAGGTTCGATCGCCTCGCTGGCGCTCGCCGCCGCCTATTACCGCTTCGGCCACTGGCGCACGATGCATATGATCGAGGACCGGCCGGCGGCCGGCGAGCCGCCCGACACGGGCCTCGGCGTGCCGCGCCAGCGCGCGCAACTCCTGCCGGAGACGCCGAACGGCTAAAATCCGCGACGACAGGAAACGTGAAAATCCGCTACCGCGCGTATTTGGCGCCGAAGCCAAGCGCCACCAGCGAGAAGACGACGATCATACCGGCAAAGGCCAGGCTTGCGATGGTTGCGTTCGCCAGGCTCGACAGGATGCCGATGCCGATCACCGGCAGCGCGTTGCCGCAGAAGCAACAGATGAAGAAGGCCGACACCACCTCGGCGCGGCGGTCGGCCGGCGCGATCTGATTCACCACTTGCAGGCCGCCGCGATAGCCGAGCGCCGCCGCCACGCCGCAGACCGCCGTCGCAATGATCATCAGGACCATCGAGGCATAGACCTGCGCCGCCACGATCAGCGCCACGGTCGGGATCATCAGCACCAGCGCGGCAAGCATGGTGGAGCGGCTGGAGAGCCATGTGGTGGCGACGATGGTGATGGCCGCCACAATCGACAGCTCGAAGAAAAGCCCGCCGGCTTCGGCATGATTGGTCACATGCAGCTGCTGCGCCAGGATGCTCGGCGCCAGCGCCGCGTAGAAGCCGACCAGCGACATGGCGCCGAAACCGGTCACCGCCGGCGCCACGAATTGCGCGCGGATGTTGTCCGGCACCGAAAGCCGCGGCCTCAGCGAGACGTCGGAGAACCGTCCGGGCCTGGAGACGGTTTCCCGCGTGCGCCAGATCAGCAGTGTCACCAACGCAAGCAGGACGAGATAGACGGCGAATGTCAGCCTGAGCGGCCAGGGCGCATATTGGGCTAGCAGCCCCGACATGAGCGCGCCGGCCCCGAGACCGACAAAGTTGGTGCTGGTGGCGATGACGGCGGCGCGCGACTTGTCCTTGCCTTCGATCAGCTCGGCCAGCCAGGCGGTGCCCGCCCCCGCGCCGACACCGATGCCGAGCCCGCTGAGAATACGGGCGATGTCGAGCCAGGCGAGGTTTTCGGCGAAGAGGAAAAACAACGCGCTGACCACGGCAACGCCCATCGCCGCTAGCGCGGCGGGGCGGCGGCCGACGACATCCGACAGGCGGCCGAAAAACAGCAACGCCGCCAGATTGCCGACCACATAGACGGCGTAAACTAGCGTCAGCGTGACCTGCGAGAAGCCGAAGGCCTGCTTGTAGATCACGTAAAGCGGCGTCAGCGCGGTGCTGCCGGCAAAAAGCGCGGCGATCATGGCGGCGACGACGGCCATTGCGGCGCCGCCGCCAAGCTCATTGTCACGCGTCATGGTTTGAGCGTAGCTGGTCATGGCAACCTCCGGGGGTTGCAAGCCCAACGCCTATATAATGGCGCTGTTCCAGCCACCGACCGCCCTCCTGACACTCCTGACAGGATGGTCTTGTGCGAAATCCTCGCGTAGCTTTTGTCGGCCGACGAGGAGGAACCATGGGCAAAGGACGGGTCGAGGCATTCACCGATGGCGTCGTCGCGATTATCATCACCATCATGGTGCTGGAGCTGAAAGTGCCGCATGGCGAAGATTTCTCAGCGCTTCTGCCGCTGTGGCCGGTCTTCTTCTGCTATGTGCTGTCCTTCATCAATGTCGGCATCTACTGGAACAACCTGCACAACATGTTCCACACCGTGCAGCGGGTCGATGGACGCGTGCTGTGGGCCAACCTGAACCTTTTGTTCTGGCTGTCGCTGATGCCGGTGACCACCGCGTTCATGGGAGAGAACCACTTCGCGCCCGTACCGGTCGCCGTCTATGGCATCGACCTCGCGCTTTGCGCCGTCGCCTACACCATCCTGGTCCTCAAGTTGCGCCATCTGCACGGCGCCGACACGACTTTCGCCAAGGCCGTCGGCCGTGACAACAAAGGCAAGATCTCGCTGGCGCTCTATATCGCCGCAGTCCTGCTCAGCTTCCTCAACCAGTGGATCAGCGTGGCGATCTATGTGCTTGTAGCGACCATCTGGTTTGTGCCGGACAAGCGCTTCGAACGGTTGGTCGAGAAATAACGCTTACTTCCGCATGGTTTTCAGCTTTTCCGCCGCCGAGGCGGCAAGATCGGCATAGCGCTCCTCCAGCCTCTCGGCTGCCTTGATGATCGGAAAGTCATGGCCGAATTTCTCCAGCGCCAGCCTTAGCTTCTCGGCGAAATCCGCCTGCTTCTCCAGCGCCGCAAACAGCGTCTTCACCTGCGTCTCGCTGATGTCGGGATTGGCGAGCATCTTAGGCACCTCGCGGCTCATCTGGTCGCCGTTGACGGTTTGCTCCTTCAGGATTCCGATCCAGTCGGTCAAATGCCGAACTCCTTTTTGGGACAACATGCGCGGCGTGCGCTGCGATGGTCAACCCGTTGCGGCTTTCGCCGTCAACCCGTTGCGGCTTTCGCCGTAATCACCGGACGAACCGGCCTTGCCTCGGCGGCGCCTGGCGTTAAGTTCGGCCCGACCCGAACAAGGATGGAACTCATGACTAGCGACGCCCAGATCCAGACCGCCCTGCCCGCCTTCGCCTCCGGCAATGTCGCCGTCATCACCGGCGGCGCCAGCGGCATCGGCCTTGCCGCCGCAAAACGGTTCGTGGCAATGGGCATGAAGGTGGTGCTTGCCGACATCGGCGGCATGCGCCTCGACCAGGCGAAGCAGGCGGTCGCCGCGATCGGCGGCGAGGATGCCGTCCTCCCAATCCCGACCGATGTCTCCAGGGCGGAAGAGGTCGACCGGCTCGCAGATCTCGCTTACGGCGCCTTCAGTGCGGTGTCGGTGCTGATGAACAATGCCGGCGTCGGCAACAATCCGGGCAAGCCGTGGGAGAACCGCGACGCCTGGAAGCGGCTGCTGGACATCAATTTCTGGGGCGTCGTGCATGGCGTCGAAGCCTTCGCGCCGCGCATGCTCGTCTCCGGAAAGCCGGGCCTGATCATCAACACCGGGTCCAAGCAGGGCATCACCACGCCGCCCGGCAATCTCGCCTACAACGTCTCCAAGGCCGGCGTGAAGACCTTTACCGAAGGACTGGCGCATGCGCTGCGCAACGAGCCGGGAGCCAAGGTGTCAGCGCATCTGCTGATCCCGGGCTTCACCTATACCGGCCTGACCGAAGGCGCGACGGAAAAGCCCGCCGGCGCCTGGACCGGCGAACAGGTGATCGACTTCATGCTGACATCGCTGATGGAGGACGACTTCTACATACTCTGCCCGGACAACGAAGTGACGCGGCCGATCGACGAAAAGCGAATGGCCTGGGCGATGGGAGACATCATCGAGAACCGCCCTGCCCTGTCGCGCTGGCATCCCGATCACAAGGATGCCTTCGCGGCCTTCATGAACCGCTGACGGCCCTGTCAAGCCGCGGCTTTCTTCTTGGATGCGTTCTTCCCGGCCGCGGTCTTCTTTGTGGCCGCGCCGGCGGTCTTCGGCGCATGCCTGGTGCCGTTCTTTCCGGCGACGGCCTTCTTGGCCGCCTTTTCGGCGATCTCGCTGTCATGCCGTTTTGCCGCCGCCTCGCATTTCGAGCGGATCTCCTCCACCTCTGACTCCGTCAGGTGTTCGATTCCGATGAAATGGTTATGGGCGCGGCTCACCCTGATCAGTTCGTCCAGCTTGGCCTGGATCGCCGCGCCATCGCGATTTTGCGTGTTCTGGATCAGGAACACCATCAGAAAGGTGATGATGGTGGTGCCGGTGTTGATGACCAATTGCCAGGTGTCCGAGAACCCGAAGAGCGGTCCACTCAACGCCCATACAACCACGATCGCCACACAGATGGCGAAGGTGGGCGGCAGCCCCGCCAGATGTGCCACCTGGTTAGCTATCCGCGTGAAAACCTTCTCGATCATGCAAGTCCCTCGAACCGTGGATGTGCTGGCATTTGCGAAGAAACAAGCTGCCGCCCGCTCCGGTTCCGCGGGATCGAATTTTGTGCCGCCACGTGCACGCAATCGGCTACACGCAGAAAGCGCAGTTTCGCGAAAAAACACCTTATCCGTTTATTTGCAATAGTGCCGGTGCAGGCCGAAAGCCTGTTCCTTCCGCTTCACGGCGGTTTACCTCCAGCCCCTTCCGCTGCGCCACCCCCGCATGGCGGAAGGGGCATTTAGTTCCGAGAGTGGAAGGGGACCGGTCAGACAGCGCCGGTCATGTGCTCGACGGCGTTCCGCCCGTGTCGGTGAGCGTTTCTTGCCAACGATCGAGAAAGGCTTCGATCGGCATGGCCTGCATATCGGGGATTGCGCTCGCCAGTTTCTCGGGCGGCCAGTCCCACCAGGCAAGGGCTTCGATGCGCGACGCGACGGTGGCGGAGAACCGCCGGCGCAGCGGCTTTGCCGGAACGCCTGCGACGATCGTGTAGGGCGCGACGTCATGTGTCACCACCGCATTGGCGCCGATGACCGCGCCGTTGCCGATCGCGACACCCGGCATGATCACCGCGCCGTGTCCGATCCAGACATCATGGCCGATGATGACCGATTTTGCTTGCCGTCGCGCGCGAAAAGCCGTGTCGACGCCCAGCCAGCGAAAATACTCGTTCGGCCGGTAGCTGACCTTGTGCTGTGTCAGCCGCTCGATCGGATGCTCGAGCGCGTTGATGCGGCTGTTCGCAGCGATCGAGCAGAACTTGCCGATCGTCGTGTAGATCGCCTCGCAATGGCGTTCGAAATAGGAAAAGTCGCCGACGCTCACCTCGCGCAGGATCACCCGCTCGCCGATCGAGGCATAGCGGCCGAGCTTGCATGCCTTCAGCTCCGCGGTCGGATGGATGCGCGGCTCGGGATCCTTGAGGACGAGGGTTTCAGGACGATCCATGAGAGGCCTTTACGCCGGCGGTGACGGCCCCGCAAGCGCGGCCTGCCTCCGCCAAGCCTATCGCCTATTGCGGCTTGCCCCTGGTCCACACCACGTTCTGGCCGTAAAGCGGCACGGTCGTGACCGACATCTTCGCCGAGCCGTTCTGCACCTGGCGCGAATGCGACAGATAGATCAGCGTCTCGTTCTTCTTGTCGTAGATGCGGTTCACCACCTGCTTTTTCCAGATCAGGCTGAGGCCCTGCTTGAACACCTCCTCGCCGCCCTCGCCCATGTCGATGTCGCCGATGGTGATCGGCCCGGTCTGGCGGCAGGAGATCGAGGAATCGGAAGGATCCTCGAACCAGTTGCCCTTATGCAGCCGGTCGATGATGCTGCGGTCGAAATAGGCGACATGGCAGGTGACGCCGTCGACCTTCGGGTCCTTGATCGCATCGACCATGATGTCGTTGCCGACCCAGTCGACACCCACTTTACCCACTTCGTCAGCCATGGCCGCGCCGGCGCTCAGGGCAAGACAGGCGGCGAACAAGCCGATCAGTTTTCGCAAGGAAGCCTCCTCGGTTCAGTTTGCCGACGTCAGGTGGGACAGGATCGTGGCGTTTGCAAGCCGATCGGCCCGCCCGGCGGCTTGCGGCAACGCGACATCTTTGCGCGCCCGGCGCCGACCCGCTAAGACTGTCGCCGAACTGGCTTCCAGCCAAAGCAACGGACATTCACTGATGATGCGCTCAATCCTGGTCGGCATTCTCGTCCTGATGGCGGCGGGCATCGGCTGGCTGACATTCGACTGGTACCGGGGCCACTATGGCGGCGAGCCCTTCGGCGCGCCCTTCACGCTGGTCGACCAGAAAGGCGCGCCGATCACCGAAGCCGCCTTCAGGGGACACCCCAGCGTCGTGTTCTTCGGCTTCACCCATTGCCCTGAAGTCTGCCCGACGACACTGTTTGAGCTCGCAGGCTGGCTGAAGACGATGGGCGGCAGCGGCAAGGACCTCAGCGCCTATTTCGTCACCGTCGATCCGGAACGCGACACGCCGGAGACGATGAACACCTATGTCAGCAACTTCTCCGACCGGATCACCGGCATCACCGGCGAGCCGGACAAGGTGCATGCCATGGCCAAGGCCTTCGGTATCTATTGGAAGAAGGTCGACACTGGCGACGGCGACTACACGATGGACCACACGGCCTCGGTGCTGCTGCTCAACGCCAAGGGCGATTTCGCCGGCACCATCGCCTATGGGGAGAGCGCCGACACCGCGATAGCCAAGCTGAAGCGGCTGGCTGCGGGTGGGCAAACCTGATCCCGAACCGAAGGTCAGCGACCGCAAAAAGTAGGAACCGGTTTTCGGAAAAGATCATGTTCAAACAAGAATCTTTCTGATGGGGCAAACCAGACTCCATCTTACCGCCAACAAGATTGAAGCCGACCGCATCTTCGCGGCGCTGGACGCAGCGTTCGAGGATGACGGCCTGCCGATCGCCGTGCTGGAGCTCGACGAGGAAAAAGATATCCATGAAGTGTCGCTCTATGCCGATGGCGACATCGATCCCATCGAGGCGCGGGTCAGGGATGTCCTCGCCGGTCTCGGCCTGCCGAAGGCGATCGAGCGCGAGGTCCTTCCCGACGTCGACTGGGTGTCGCGCTCGCTGGAAGGCTTGAAGCCGGTCCGCGCCGGACGCTTCTTCGTCCACGGCTCGCACGACCGGGCCAAGCGTCGCAGTGGCGACCTCGCCATCGAGATCGAGGCGGGCCTTGCCTTCGGCACCGGGCACCACGGCACCACCGCCGGCTGCCTCGAAGTGCTGGAGCAGGTGGTGCTGCGCGAGCGGCCGCGCAAAGCGCTCGACCTCGGCACCGGCAGCGCCGTGCTCGCCATCGCGCTGGCCAAGCTCGCGCATATCCCGGTGCTGGCGACCGACATCGATCCGGTCGCCGTCCGCGTCGCCGCCGCCAATGCCCGCCTCAATCACGTCAAGGCGCTGGTCGAGACGGTGACGGCGCCCGGCTTCCATCATCCGATCTTCGCCAGGCGCGCACCTTTCGACCTCATCGTCGCCAACATCCTGGCCCGGCCGCTGATGCGGCTCGCGCCCGAAATGGCCAAGCACATCAGTCTCGGCGGCTCGCTGGTGCTCTCCGGCATCCTCGACCGGCAGCGCGACGCGGTGATCTCGGCCTATGTCGGCCAAGCCTTCCGCCACGTGCGCACCTTGCATCGCGAGGGCTGGGTGACCATCCACCTCAAGCGCTGAGGCCGGGTTGCATCCAGCCGATCTGGCCCTGCCGAAATCGATTCCGATTTCCGGGGTCATGCGCTACGCTCGCAACAAGCATCGAAGAGAGGCCAAAAATGTTTCAGACCTTTGATTCCGCTGGTGATCCTGCCGTCGGTAAGCCGCGTGTGGCGCAGCTGCGGCAATGGCTGGCTGAGCATGGTTTGGATGGCTTCCTTGTTCCCCGCGCGGACGAGCACCAGGGCGAATATGTCGCCGACCGCTCGGCGCGGCTGAAGTGGCTGACCGGCTTTTCCGGTTCGGCCGGCGTCGCGATCGTGCTGCGCGACCGCGCCTTCATCTTCGTCGACGGCCGCTACACGCTGCAGGTGCGCAATGAAGTCGACCTGTCGATCTTCACCGTCGAAAGCCTTGTCGACAATCCGCCGGCCAGCTGGATCAAGGACAATCTCGGCAAGGGCGCAAGGCTCGGCTTCGACCCCTGGCTGCACACGATCGGCGAGATCAAGGCGCTGAAGGCATCGGCCGAGCAATCCGGCGCGACATTGGTGCCGCTCGACAGGAATCCCATCGACATCATCTGGACGGATCAGCCGGACCCGCCCCGCGCGCCTGTCGAGATCCATCCGCAGAATCTTGCCGGCGAGCTCGCCAAGGACAAGCTCAAGCGGCTGGCGGGCGCGATCGAAAAGGATGGCGCCACCCATGCGGTGCTGACCGATCCGTCCTCGATAGCCTGGGCCTTCAACATCCGTGGCGGCGACGTGCCGCATACGCCGCTGGCGCTCGGCTTCGCCATCCTCGCCGCCGATAGCAAGCATCAATTGTTCATGGACCAGGGTAAATTCCCGCGCCAGGTCGCAGCCTATCTCACCCAGCTTGCCGATCCGCATGATCCGGGCGAGTTCGAAGCCGCCATCGTCGCGCTAGCCAAGGACGGCGCCAAGATCGCGCTCGATCCGGTGCTGGCGGCGGAGAAGCTCCGCATGCTGGTCGAGGACAATGGCGGCACGGTCGTCTTGGCGGCCGACCCGGCGCGTATTCCCCGCGCGACCAAGAACCAGGCCGAGATCGCCGGCAGCCGCGCCGCGCATCGCCGCGACGGTGCCGCGGTCGCCAGGCTGTTGTGCTGGCTCGATCGCCAGAAGCCCGGCACGCTGGACGAAATCGCCGTCGTCACCAAGCTTGAGGAGGTGCGCCGCCAGACCGGAGAGGAAACGCAGATGCCGCTGCGCGACGTCTCCTTCGACACGATTTCCGGCGCCGGCCCGAACGGCGCCATCATGCACTACCGCGTCTCGCGCGCCACCAGCCGCAAGCTTGAAAGCGGCGAGCTGTTCCTGCTCGATTCCGGCGGCCAGTATCAGGACGGCACGACCGACATCACCCGCACCGTGCCGATCGGCCAGCCGAGCGAGGAGATGCGCGAGCGCTTCACCCTCGTGCTGAAGGGCATGATCGGCATCTCGACGCTGCGTTTCCCCGCCGGCACGCGCGGTTCGGAGATCGACGTCGTTGCCCGCGTGGCGCTGTGGAAGCATGGCTGCGACTTCGCCCACGGCACCGGCCACGGGGTCGGCTCCTACCTCGCCGTGCATGAAGGGCCGCAGCGCATCGCCCGCACCGGCACAGAAAAGCTGCTTGCCGGCATGATGCTGTCCAACGAACCGGGCTACTACAAGGAAGGCGCCTACGGCATCCGCATCGAGAACCTGCTCCTGGTCACGCCGGCAGAGCAGATCGAGGGCGGCGACATCGCCATGCACGGCTTCGAGACGCTGACGCTGGCGCCGATCGACAAGCGGCTGATCCGCACCGACCTGCTGCATCGGGACGAGTTGCAGTGGCTGGACCGCTATCACGCCCGGGTGCTGTCCGAGATCGGCCCGATGGTCGACGGCGAAACGCTGGCCTGGCTGGAGAAAGCTACCGCGCCGCTGCCCCACGACGCCAAGATTTGATGTGAGCTTCTGTCTCCCGGTTCGACGGCTACGCCATGCACACATCTTCTGTGACTGGCGCGACTGATCAGGCCGAAGCCTTGATTGCCACGTGGTTCCCCCAATCCGTCGCTGCTTCGCAGCGCCACCTTCCCCCCTCCGGAGGGAAAGGAAGGGAGCCTTGCTGGACGAGCGTTGGCGGCAAAAAGCTCGGCGCCTCACCTCTCCCCCGTCGATCGGGGGAGAGGTGGCTCGGCGAAGCCGAGACGGAGTGGGGGTCGACCAGCGCAGCGTAAGACAATGCATGCGCCAAGCTGCTATGCACGCTATCGTCCAAAAACCAGCCGCTTGGGAAATGTGTGCATCCCCTAGCGCTCCACAGCGAGAAATGCCCAGTTCATCCTCCGAAGCTGCTGCGGAGGACGGGCAGGACAATGAGGGGCAGCGCCAGCCATTCAGGATGGAAAGCTATCCGACGAACTGCCTCGCCAGAATCAGGACAGCGGCCCCAGCCAGAAACATCGCCATCAGGCCGCCGCGCAGCGACACCAGCACAGTGACGATCAGCGCCGCCCATTCGGCCGGCCCGGCATGCAGCAGTTCCGGCGCGACGAGCGTCGTCAGCACCGCGGCCGGCACGGCGTTCAACCCGGCCTCGACGCGCGGATGGATGGTCTCAAAGCGCGAGATGACGAGGTGGCCGCCGACACGGGTCAGATAGGTGGCGACGGCGCCGGCCAGGATGATCCAGAAGGTCGTGCTCATGGCCGCTTGCCCACGCCGCTGTGATGCGGCGGCAGGATCACCGCCAGGACGATGCCGGCGACCGCGCCGATCGAGACATGCCAGGGTGAGCCCACGGTTCGATAGGCGATGATCGAGGCGACGGCGCTGGCGGCGACGACGGGCGCCCAGAGCGGCCGTTTGCGAAAGCCGAGCACCAGGCCGAGGAAATAGATCGGCAAAAGGAAATCGATGCCCAGCGCATGCGTGTCGGGGATCAGCTTGCCGAACACCGCGCCCAATCCGCTTTCGATAACCCAGAACACATAGACCGGCAGGCCTAGCCCCAGATACCAGACGAAGCCGACGGGACGGCCGGACTCCGCCCTCGCCTCGGCGATGGCGAATTGCGGATCGGTCAGGATGAAATAGCCGAGCGCCTGCTGCAGCACCGGCCAATGCGCGATGCGCCTGCCGATGCCGGCCGAATAGAGCACGTGGCGAAAGTTCACCGCGAAGATCGACAGCACAATCAGCCATGGCGCGACATGCTGGCCGAACAGTTCGATGCCGACCATCTGGCTGGCGCCGCCATAGATCATGGCGCTCATCAGGAAGGCTTCGAGGACGGAAAACCCATTGTCGACGGCGATCGTGCCGAACAGGATCGCGAACGGCGCGGAGGCGACGACCACCGGCATTGAAAGCCGCACGCCGTCCCAGAAATCGCCGCCCGTTCTGCCTTCAGAGATTGCTTCCGCTGCCATGCGCCGCTCCTCGTGCATGTCGCCCAGAAGTGCGCAGCGGTTCTGGGACAACGACATGCATCAACAAAAGACTTAAAGCGCGTCGCCTGGATTCGTTCAGCGCACGCGCTTTAAGAGCGGCTTGATTTAGAGAGCGTCGCCTCCAATGTCACACCAATTCGCTTGACCCAGCGATCAGCGGAACTGATCGCCGGGTTGCGAAACGTTGGAATCTTTAGGCAGCTCAGCTGACGAAATAGCGCTGCCACTCGAAGTCCGTGATATGCGAGGCCTCCCAGGCATCGAAGGCCGCCTGCTCGGCGCGGCGGCTTTCGGCGTAGTTGTCGCGGAACGCTTCGCCGAACGCCTCGGCGCAGAAATCGGATGCGGCGAAGGCTTCAATAGAAGCGTTGAGCGTGCGCGGCAGCTTCGGCTTGTCGAGGTTGGCGAGGTTGCTCGTCACCGGCGCCTCGAGCGGCAAATCCTTCTCGATGCCTTCGCAGCCGGCCGCCAGGATCGCGGCGATCGAGAGATAAGGATTGACGTCGGCGCCAGGCGCCCGGTGCTCGAACCGGCACGCGGCATCGTTCGGCGTGGTGATGGCGCGGATCGGCGCGGTGCGGTTCTCGAAGCCCCAGGCGACGTCTTCCGGCGACCACGCGCCGCGATCGAAGCGGCGGTAGGAGTTGACCGTCGGCCGGAAGAAAATATGGGTCTCCTGCATGCGGTTGAGCACGCCGGCGAGGAATTTCTCGGCGACCGGCGTCAGCCGGTTCGGTCCAGCCGCGAAGGCCGGCTTGCCGTCCCGCCACAGGCTGACATGATGGTGCGCGCCGCAGGCGCTTTCCTTGCCCGGCGGCTGGAAGCGCGTCATGAAGGTCGCCACCAAGCCACGCTCGGCGCACAGCTCGCGCAGATGCAGCTTGGCGCGCATCGCGGCATCCGCCGCCGCCAACGCGCTCTTCGGCGTTAGCGCGTATTCATACATGCCGTAGCCATATTCGGTCACCAGCGAGGCGACGCCGATGTCGATGCTCTTCATGCGCGTAATGAATTCGGCGGCGAAATCCTGGTATTCGCCACTGCGCACGAGGTCGTAGTTGATCAGCGAATGGCCCCATGGCTTCAGCTCGCGATAACGGCCGGCGCGCATCAGATCATGGTCGGCGTGGAAAATGCCGAACTCGTATTCGAGCGCGAATTTCGGCTCATAGCCAAGCGCCCTCGCGCGCTCCTCGACGCGCGCCAGCACGCCGCGCGGGTCATACGGACAGACGGCGCCGTCCAGCATGTAGGAGCGCGTGATGGCGGAAGCGAATTTCGGCTTCCAGCCATGCTGCACCACCGTATCCGGATCGATGATACCCTTGATGTTGGGAAAGCCGTTCTCCTCATTGGCGCTCGGCGAGGCGAAGGCGACGTCGCCCATCGGCTGGCCGTCGCCATGCGTGACGCAATAGAGGATGGCATTGATCGACTCACCGGCTGTGGAGAGCTTCAGCGGCGCGATCTTGGAGCGTACGACGCCCGACGTGTCGACGGTATGCACCTCGACGAACTCGACGCCGCGCGATGCAAGCTCGGCCTGCAGCGCCTCGAGCTTCGGCGCATACGCCGCCACCCTGTCCTCAAATTCCACGTTCAACCTCCACCACGAAAAGCTATTTGGCGTTGCGCCGCAACAGGAGCGACAGCAGCTCGTCGAGCTCATGCCGGCCGCTGATGCCGCTCGGCCGGAACGCCATGCAAAGCACGATGACAACGCCGAGCGCCACGCCCGACAGGCCGAGCAGCTGCGGCATCTGGATACCCGCGACCGTCACGCCGGACTCGATGCTGCGGATGAATTCCAGCCCGATCGAAAGCACGATGACGCCGGTGACCGCGCCAGTCACCGTTGCCATGCCGCCGAGGATCAGCATCGCCAGCGTGTTGAAGATCATCTGGAAATAGAACAGTTTTGGGCTGATCGTGCCGGCGAAATAGGCGTAGAGCACGCCGGCGAGCCCGCAGATCAGCGCCGACAGCACCCATGACATAAGCCGCAGTTTCTTCGCATCGATGCCGAGCGCAGCCGCAGCCTGAGGGCTCTGCGCGCTGGCCCGCAGCTGCAAGCCCCAGCGGCTGTCCTTGAACAGTCGCGCCGCCACGATCGCCATCACCGCGAAGACCAGCATCCACGGCAGGCCGACCACTTTCGGAATGCCGAAGAAAGCCTGGTTGCCCTTGAACAGATTGGTCCAGTTGAGGAAAACCGAATGGACGATGATCAGCAGCGCCAGGCTGACGATGGTCGCAGCGACCCCCGACAGCCGGCTGATCACCTTGCCGCTGACCAGCGCCACGATGCCGACCACCAAGAGCGCAATGAGCGCCGACGAAACCGGATCGAGCTCCAGCGTCGCAAAGCCGAACGGCGCGTTGGGGATCGACAGCTTCTTCATGGCAAGCGGCGTCGACAGGATGGCGACGCTATAGGCGCCGAGCCCGACAAAGGCGCTGTGGCCGAGATTGGCGATGTTGGAATTGCCCATGGACACTTGCAGGCCGACCACGACGATCAGGTTTACGAAGGCGCCGAGTGCGAGGAAGGTGTAGTAGGTCGGCGCGAAGTTCAGCACCAGGAGCCCGATCGCCAGCACCGGCAGCGCTGTCACCAGCCCGCCGATC
The DNA here is from genome assembly GCF_020165275.1 of Mesorhizobium sp. Ca11. Lineage (NCBI taxonomy): Bacteria > Pseudomonadati > Pseudomonadota > Alphaproteobacteria > Hyphomicrobiales > Phyllobacteriaceae > Mesorhizobium > Mesorhizobium sp. Ca11. The sequence continues at coordinate 632,642 of NZ_JAIUHU010000001.1, forward strand.
AGCGAGCGGAGGATCGCGTTGCCGGGCTGCGCGGTGGCGGCCGGCGCCGCCATCTGTTCGACCGCTTGCGAGAGTTCGGAGCCTGCCACGTCAGATCTCCCGCCCTAAATCTCTTTGTCGCCGAGTTCGATGCGCTGGCCGAGCAGGCCTTCCGGCCGGTAGACGAGCAGCGCGACGATGATGGCGTAGGTGAGCGCGTCCCGGAAGCCCGCATATTCCTGCGGCAGCGCGACGAGCAGGCCGACTTCGATGAAGCCGAGCAGCATGCCGCCGACCGCAGCACCCGGCAGCGAGCCGAAGCCGCCGATGACGCAGGCGACAAAGGCCTTCAGCACCAGGCCGAAGCCGAGATCGGGTGAGACGCTGCCGCGCCGCGCCAGGATGAAGACGGCGGCGATGCCCGCCAGCGCGCCCGAAATCGCAAACGCCGTGGCAATCACCCGGTTTGCCTTGATCCCCATCAGCCGCACGGTGGCGAAGTCGCGCGCGGCAGCGCGAATGGCGAGCCCGAGCGTCGAGCGGTTGAGGAAGAGCACGAGCGCAAGGATGGTCAGGCCCGACACGATCAGTTCCATCACTTGCAGCGAGGAGACGGCGAAGGGGCCGAAGAACCACATCTGGTTCAAGCCGTTGAGGATCGAGACCGACTGCGGCTTTGGCGAGACCAAAAGCATGAAAAGGTTCTGCACCACGATCGACACGCCGAAGGCGGTGAGCAGCCCGGTGGTGGTAGGCGCATAGCGCACCGGCCGGAAGGCGACGCGTTCGAACACCACCGCCGCCAGCGCCGCCATGCCGACGGCAAGCAGCACCGCGACGAAGGGCGAGGTCAGCCCGAGCGCGGCAGCCAGGAACACGCTGTAGGCCGAGACCCCGATGATCTCGCCATGGGCGAAATTCACCAGCCCCATGATCGAGAAGACGACGGCGAGCCCGAGCGCCACCAGGGAATATTCCGCACCGAAGGCGAGCGCGTTGAGGAGTTGCTGCAAGGCGTAATCCATCGCCGCCTACCCGCCGATATAAAGGTTGAACAGGCCGTGCTCGTCGGCGAGCCTGGCCGGCGGTCCGTCATAGCGCAGCGTGCCCGAGCTCACGACATAGACGCGGTCGGCGAAGCGCAGCGCCTGTTTGGCGTTCTGCTCGACCACCAGCAGCGTCAGCCCTTGCGCCTTGAGCTCGCCGATGAAATCGAAGATGCGCGCCACGATCTTGGGCGCGAGCCCGAGCGACGGCTCGTCGAGCAGCAGCAGCTTCGGCCGCGACATCAGCGAACGGGCGATCGCCAGCATCTGCTGCTCCCCGCCCGAAAGCGTGCCGGCCGCCTGGCCGAAGCGTTCGGACAGCACCGGGAACAGCGACAGGAACCGCTCGATATCCTGGCGCACGCCGGCGGGGTCGCGCCTTGTCGCGGCTCCTAGCCGCAGGTTCTCGCCGACGCTCAGGTTGGAGAAGATGTGCCGGCCTTCCGGCGTCGCGGTCAGTCCGGCACGGATGCGGTCCTCGGTGCGGACATGCGAGATGTCCTTGCCGTCGAGCACGATGTGCCCCGAAGCCGGCGTGACCAGCCCGGTCAGCGCGTTGATGGTCGAGCTCTTGCCGGCGCCGTTGGGCCCGAGCAGGGCGACAAGCTCGCCCTGCCCGACCTCGAGCGACAACTCGCGCACCGCCGTGACGGCGCCATAGCGCACGACAAGCTTCTCGACCTTCAGCACGTGTTCCCGGCCCCGCTTAGTTCAGCGCCGGAACGAAGGTCGGCGGCGTGTCGGTGATCAGCACCCGCTTGCCGTCGGCAAAGCCCATCACCGGCACGGCTTTGACCGGATAGCCCTTCTTCTCGGCGAAGGAGATCGTCGGCGCGGTGGTGCCCGGATAGCCGCCAGGCGCGCGGATCGCCTCGCGTAAGGCGGCGGGGTCGACGGTGCCGGCCTTTTTCGCCGCTTCGTAGCTGATCTGCACCATGTCGGCGCCGAGCGCGTCGAAGATGCCGTTGATCTTGTAGCCGTCGGCCTTGCACTGGGCGAGGAACTTGTCGATCGGGCCGTCGACGCCGGTCGCGCCATGGGTCGCGAACATCACCTTTTCCAGCGACTTCGGATCGCCGACCGTGCCTTCCAGCGACTTGTCGTCGAAGGCATCGCAGCCCGCCACCCACCCCTCGTAGCCGTTGGCGCGCAATTGCCGGATCAGGATGCCGACATCGGGCAGCACTGCGCAGATATGGATCGCGTCCGGCTTCTGTGGCAACGCCTTGATCGAGGCGATCTGCGGGGACCAGTCGGTGGTGCCGTAGGAATAGTTGAATTTGCCGACCACCTTGCCACCGAGATGTTCGAACACCTCGCCGAACCACTCCGGCAGCTTCTCCGAGTAGGACCCGGCATCGGGTGACACCATCAGCGCGACGGTCCGCGCGCCTTTGCCGTAAAGCGCGTTGGCGGTGGCCGAGGCATTGATCGGATCGGGCACCGCGCCGGCGATGAAGTTGTCGAGCCCAGCCTGCTGCATCTCGAGCTGCGTGTTCGGAGCCGAGAACACGGTGGCGCCATAAGGCTGCGCGGTCTGCGCCATCGGGATCAGCGCATCGGGAAACGGCACGCCGGTGATCACCTGCGCGCCGGCATCGAGGAATTTCTGGCCGAGCGAGACCGAAAGCTGCGGATCGGAGCGGTTGTCCTCAATCATCAGTTCGACCTTGGGGTCGTTGGCGCCGGCAGCCTTGTTCAGCCTGTCGGCCATGCAGCGCGCGCCCTCGGCCTCGCTATAGGGCGCGTAGGCGCCGGTCATGGCGACCGCAAGCCCGATCTTCAGATCGGCGGCGCCTGCATGCCCGGCCTGCAGCAGTCCCGCGGTCAGCACCGCGGCTCCTAGCAAAATCTTTTCCATTCTACCCCTCCTTCCTCTCATTGCGGTTGTTCTTCCGGGCCTTCAGGCCGTCTCCGACTGCCCGACATAGACCTCGATGACGCGCGGATCGCGCCACACGTCTTCCGTCTCGCCCGAGGCGATCACCTGGCCCTGGTCCATCACGCAAAGCCGGTCGCAGAGCCGGTTGATGAAGCGCAGGTCGTGATCGATGACGATGGTCGCGCAGCCGACGTCGCGGCGAATGCCTTCGATGGCGATGGCCAGCGTCTCCGACTCGGCCTCGTTGAGACCGGCGGCCGGTTCGTCGAGCAACAACAGCGACGGCCCAAGCGCCAGCGCGCGTGCGATCTCGAGCCGGCGCTGGCTGCCATAGGGCAGCGTTCCGGCCGGGCTGTCGGCGAAGCCTGCGAGCTCATATTGCTGCAGAAGCTGATCGACGCCGATGCGCATGGCGGCATCGGGGCGCACGGCCCGACAAGTGATATGCGCGACCTCGACATTCTGCCGTACAGTCAGGTCCTTGAATAATCTGATGGTCTGGAAGGTGCGGCCGACCCCTGCCCGCGCGCAATGCTCTGGGCTGCGGCCCGTGATCTCTTCGCCCGCGAGGCGCACGCTGCCGCTGTCCGGCTTGAGCACGCCCGAAATGGCGTTGACGAGGGTGGATTTGCCGGCGCCGTTCGGACCGATGAGACCGAGGATCTCGCCGGCCTCGCAGGTCAGCGAGGCGCTGCGCAACGCCTGCACGCCGCCGAATGTCTTGCTGACTGCCTCAACCGACAGCATCGGTCATCTCTCCCATTCCCGGCCGCTGGCTGTTCTCCTGTCGGCCGGTCAAAAGGATGCTAGTCCCCCGACTTTTCCATAACAAGTATTTTTTTCCATTCTAGAAAAATTCTTGAGCGGAAGGGCTGAGGCCCGTCGGTCAGACGCCTGCTCCCGGTGGCAGCCCGTCGCGCGGCACCGTGTTCGACATCAGCATGATGACGGGCTCGTCGCCGAGCGCCACATAGGCGTGCTGCATTTCGCCGTCGAACAGGATGCTGTCGCCGGGCTGCAGGACGCTCGGGTCGTAGTGGAGCGTGTGGAGCTGCAGGCTGCCGCTCAACACATGGATGAACTCCTCACCCGAATGGCTGCGCCAGCCGCCGTTTTCCTCGAAGGTTCTGGCGCGCAACGTCACGCGCCAGAAAATGTTGGTCTTGTCGCGGAAATCGCTGCACAAGACCTCGAATTCCATGGCGTTGCCTTCGTGCAGGATGCCGCTGCCGGCGCGCGTGATCGAGCGGCGCGCCTGCGGCCCGGGCTTCGGGCTGAACAGGAAGGAGGCCACCGGCACGTGCAGCACGCCGGCAATCATCAGCGCGATATCGACGGTCAACCTGGCCTTGCCGTTCTCCAGCTTCGAGAGCTGGGACACGGAAAGGCCGGAGCGCTCGCTGAGATCGCGCAAGGTGATGTTCTGCTGCTTGCGCGCGTCGCGGATCTTGCTGCCCACATTGCCTTGCATCGTCCACGCCCTTGGCTGTCGTGTTTCCAATTCGACAAGCTCTAGCGTTCCGATATTTGAGCGTCCAGCCTTCAGACGGCTACGGCTGATTGCGGCCATAGGGATATCGCGACGGTGGCAAAGGCAGCCTCTAGGACGCGGCTGACGCGTTCGAAAGTTTCCGGATCGGCAAGCAAGTCGTTGCGCAGCTCGAGGTAGAGGCAGGGCCGGCCCTGCTGCAGCCCGTGCCGGTTCAAGGTGTAGCCGACAGCCTGGCGCCAGTCGTAAGGTTCATTATCGCCGATTCTGAAGCCTGCTTCCGGGCCTTGGGCCCTGAGCGTTTTCAGCACCGAGGCGACGAAGGACGACTGTTCCCGCCACAGCACGCCGATATCCACATTGCGCTTCACCCCGCCCATCACCGGCGTGAAGGAATGCACCGAGATCAGCGCGCGCCTGCCGGCAGCGGCTTCGATGATTGCCCGTTCGACCGGCGCCCAGGCGACGAGCTTGCGCAGTCTCGCATCCGCCACGTCCACAGCGAGATTGCCCGGCACAGGGATGCCGCCGAGGTCGGGCCGCATGAAGTCCCACTCCTCGGCGGGGCGGTTATAGTCGAGGAACAGCCGTGAATAGCGCGCGATCACCGCCGGCGCCCGCAGCGTTCGCGAGAGCCGGCGCGTCAGCGCGTCGACGCCGATGTCCACCGCGAAATGCGTGCCGAGATAAGGCTCCGCCAGGCCAAGGTCGCGCCACGGCGCCGGCACGACGTTGCCGGCATGCTCGGCAATCAGAAGATAGGGGCTGGCCGCATCCGGCAGCAATCGTTCCACCCCGGCCGCGGCAAGCGCCGCGACGGCCTCGTCGCCAAGCTTTTCAAGGTCCCGCACGACCGGATGCCGCTGGCGGTCAGGCGATGACGGAGCGGACATGATAAGCCTTCGCCGCCGTCGCCTCGATGAGGCCGGCGCGCCCGTTGGCGCGGCCAAGACCGGAATTCTTGATGCCGCCCCAGGGCAGATAAAGGTCGGCGTGATCGCATCGGTTGAGATAGACGGTGCCGGCCTCGACTTCGTCGAGCAAGGCCACGCCGCGTTCGACATCGCGCGTCCAGATCGAGGCGCTGAGGCCGTAGTCGCTGTCGTTCATCAGGCCGATCGCCTCGTCGTCGCCGCCGACGGCCTGGACGCAGGCCACCGGCCCGAACAGCTCGTCGCGCATGATCGGCATGCTGTGGTCGACGCCGGTCAACACCTCCGGCGCGACATAGGCGGTCCCGAGGCTTGCCGCCTTGCGCGCGCCATCCTGCGGCATCAGGCGCTTCGCCCCTGCTCGCACCGCGCCTTCGGTCAGGTCGCGGATGGTGTCGGCCGCGACCGCGCGCACCACCGGGCCGACCATCGGCTTTTCAGCGATCGGATGGCCGATCGACCACTTCGCCGTCTCGGCGACCAGCGCCTCGACGAAACGGTCGTGAATCAGGCGGTCGACATAGATTCGCTCCACCGAGCAGCAGGACTGGCCGGCGTTGGAATAGGTGCCCTCTGCGATCAGCGGAACCGCCGCCTCGAGGTCGGCGTCGGAGCGCACATAGGTCGGATCCTTGCCGCCAAGCTCGAGATGGACCTGGGTGAAGTTGCCGGCCGCCGCCGCATGCACGCGCCGGCCGCCATTGACCGAACCGATGAAATTGACGGCGTTGAAGACGCCGGAAGCGATCAGCCGCTCCGCATCTGGATGGTCGAGATGCAGACACTGGAAGACCCCTTCCGGCCCGCCGGCCGCGCGAAAAGCCTCCTCGGCGAGCTCCGCGATCAGCGGCGTCTGCGGCGAATGCTTGAAGATCACCACATTGCCCGCGGCAAGCGGCGACGTGACCAGATAGCCGAGCATGGCGGTCGGGTAGTTCCAGGCGCAGATCGAAAGATGTAGGCCGCCGGCCACCGGCTTGGCATAGCGGCGGATGTTCTCGTCCGACGGATAGGGCATGTCGGCCAGCGTGTCCGGTGCAGCGCCTGCAAGCAACTCGCCAATCAGCGCCAGGCGCGGCGTCTCGTCGGCTTGCCACAAGGGCCTGCCGATCTGCCACGCCACCGCCTCGGCCAGCGGAGCGGCGCGCGCCTTCATCTCCTCGCCGAAGCGCAGAAGGATCGCCAGGCGCTCGGCCAGCGGCGTGCGCCGCCAGCCCGGCAGCGCCGCGCGAGCGCGGGCGACGGCCGCCTCGATCGCGGCCCCGTCCGCATAGTTGCGCTGGGCATAGATCGAGCCGTCGACAGGAGAGGTCACCGAGAAGGTCCGGGCGCCGGAATGCAGGGTCATGGTCTTGGAATCCACCCAAAAGGAAGCTGTCAGCCACGGCACGATATCGCGATTTTCTATTTTGGCAAATTTTTTCGAATACGGCTTGATGGATTTTTTGTCGGCCCCTATTGTCCCGCCATCGCGCCTTGGCGCAGAGATAGCGCCGCGCCTTGCAGCAAGAACCGAGGGGGGATGAATGGTCGTCTATGATTTCACGGGCCGGCATGCGGTCGTCACCGGAGCTGGCGGCGGGATGGGCGAAGCGATCGCGCTGGCGCTGCTCGATGCCGGCGCCTCCGTCACCGCCATCGACATCAAGCCGCGTCCGGCCTCCCTCGCCTCGTATGACGACCGGCTCACCTTCGCCCAGGGCGATTTGACCGACGCGGCCTTCGTGGAACGGACCATCGGTGCGGCGGGCCGCGAGCGTGGCGGCATCGACTATCTCGCCAATGTCGCCGGCGTATTGTGGTTCGGCCGCGACAAATCGGCGCTCGAAATGGATCTCGATGTCTGGGATCAGGTCTTCAACATCAACTTGAAATCCTTCGTGCACACCGCACGCGCGGTCGTTCCGCAGATGCGCGCCGGCGGCCGCGGCGGCGCCATGGTGCATTTCTCGACCATTCAGTGGTATCGCGGCGACCCGAAGCCTCAGGATGCCTATCAGGCCTCGAAGGCAGGCGTCTGCGCGCTGTCGAAGTCGCTTGCCATGCAGCTTGCCGGCAACGGCATCCGCTCCAACGCGATCTGCCCCGGCATGGCGCTGACGCCGCTGCAGGCGCGCTGGGACACCGAAGAAAAGCGCGCCGCCGTGGCGAATTATACGCCGCTCGGCCGCATCGGCACGCCGCAGGACATGGCAAACGCCGCGCTCTTCCTGCTCTCGGACGCCGCGAGCTATATCACCGGCATAGAGCTTGCCGTCGACGGCGGCCTGCTGATGCGGATGTAAGCCCGGCGACAGTCGGAGGCGGCGTCAGGCCGCGACAGCCGTCCCCTGGATCGCCCGGCCCCAGTCGAGCAGCGGCTTGGCGCCAAGCGTGAAGCCGACGAGATCGTCGACCAGCGCCGGCGAATGGATCGTCGCCGGATCGATGTCGTGCCGGACCACGAAATGCCGGTTGCGCACCGCCTGGGCGAGATCCTCGTCACCGACATCCTCGAAACCGCGCGGCACCCGCTTCAGGCGGTCTTCCGCATCGAGCTCCAGGCCGGCCTTCTTGAGCGATGCGACCATGCCGCGGAACGCGGCCGGCTTGGTCACGATCGCCTTGCGCATCGCCTGCAGCAATTCAGGCGCCGGCTGCCACCAGGCCACACCCGCGAAGCAGCGCTCGAGCCCGATATGCACGTAGAAGACGCCCTGCTCCATCTTGGTGCCGTCGGGCGACAGAATCGCCGAGAGATGCCGATTGTAGGGCCGCTTGTCCTTGGAAAAGCGCACGTCGCGATTGATGCGGAACAGCGATTTCTTGCGGTCGCCGCGCAAGCCGAGCTTGGCCGCCTCGAAACGCTCTGTGAGCGTCTCGACCAGATCGCAGAACGGCCCATGCAGCTCGCTGTCGTAAAGGTCGCGGTTTTCCTGGAACCACTCACGGCTCTGGTGGAAGTCGAGCGCCTTCAGGAACGGAATGGCCTTCGGCCCAAAACCCTTGAACGCTCCAGTCATTAGCCGCCCCTGCCGATCCGCTGCAGCCATGTGTCCTCGTCGATCACCTCGATGCCGAGATCGCTCGCAACTTTCAGCTTCGAGCCGGCGCCCGGACCCGCCACCACCAGGTCTGTCTTGGCCGAAACCGAGCCCGCGACCTTGGCGCCGAGCCGCTCCGCCATCGCCTTGGCTTCCGAACGCGTCATCTTTTCCAGCGAGCCGGTGAACACCACCGTCTTGCCCGAGACTTCGCTGCCGGCCGAGATTTCCATGACGTAGGGTTTCGGATGAACCTGCGTCAGCAAGGCGTCCAGCACGTCGTCATTGCGCTCATTGCCGAAGAAGTCGCGCAACGCGTTGATCACCGTATCGCCGATGCCATTGATCGATGGGAACACGCTGTGCGGATCCTCGGCCTTCGCCGTCTCCTTGCCGATACGGATCAGCTCCTCGATGGTCGAGAATTGGCGGGCAAGCACGGCCGCCGTGGTCTCGCCGATATGGCGGATGCCGAGCGCGAAGATGAAACGGTCGAGCTCCGGCTCGCGGCGCGCGTCGATGGCCGAAAACAACTTGTCGAGACCTTCATAATTACGCTCCTCGACGCTGCGAACATTCTTGCGCGCCTTGCCCGAGGCTTCCTCGCGCAGCCTCGCCTGCTCCTCCCGTCGCTCGGCCAGCGCCCTGGTGACGGCGGGCCTTCGGTCCTTCAGCGTGAAGATATCGGCGGCGGTCTTCACCAGCCCCGAATTGAAGAACAGGTCGATGTTTTCGGCACCGAGGCCTTCGATGTCGAGCGCGCCGCGCGACACGAAGTGACGCAGCCTTTCGACCGCCTGCGCGGCGCAGATCATCTCGCCGGTGCAGCGCCGGCGCGAATCCTCCTTGCCCGTCTTCTCGTTGATCTCGCGCGTCGCCGGCGAGCCGCAGACCGGGCAGGTATGCGGGAATTCATAGGGCACCGCGCCAGCGGGCCGCTTATCGATGACGACGCTGACAATCTGCGGGATGACATCCCCTGCCCGCTGGATGACCACCGTGTCACCGATACGCACGTCGATGCCGTCGCGGATCGGCTGGCCGTTGCTGTCGAAACCTTTGATGTAGTCTTCATTGTGCAGCGTGACATTCTCGACCACCACGCCGCCGACCGTGACCGGCGCAAGCCGCGCCACCGGCGCCAGCGTGCCGGTTCGGCCGACCTGGATGTCGATCCTCTCGACGGTCGTCATCGCCTGCTCGGCCGGAAATTTGTGGGCGACCGCCCAGCGCGGCTCGCCGGTGACGAAACCCCAGCGGCGCTGCAGCTCGAGCTGGTCGACCTTGTAGACGACGCCGTCTATGTCGTAGCCGAGCGAGGAGCGCTGCTCCTCGATGCGGTGGTAATGCGCGATCAGGTCGTCGATGGACTTCGCCCGCACCATCAGCGGGCTGACCTTGAAGCCCCATTCCTTGAACTTCTGTACGGAATCGAACTGCGTCGGCGCTGGGTCCGCTGTCGTATAGCCCCAGGCATAGGCGAAGAATTTCAGATTGCGGCTGGCGGTGACCGATGGATCCTTCTGGCGCAGCGACCCTGCAGCCGTGTTGCGCGGATTGACGTAATCCTGGCCGCCGACCGCCGCTGAACGCTGCTTCAAAGCCTCGAATTCGGCATAGGTCATGTAGACCTCGCCGCGGATCTCGATGATTTCCGGCCAGCCCGAACCCTGCAACTTCTTCGGGATGTCGGCAATCGTTTTCAAATTGGCGGTGATGTCCTCGCCGACCGTGCCGTCGCCACGCGTCGCGCCCTGCACGAACACGCCGCTCTCGTAGCGCAACGAGGCCGACAGCCCGTCGATCTTCGGTTCGGCGGTGAAGGCGATGTCGAGGTCCTTGTCGCGGTCGAAGAAACGCCTTCCGCGCTCGATGAAATCGGCGACGTCCTGGTCGGTATAGGCCTTGGCGAGGCTCAGCATCGGCACCGCGTGCCGCACCTTGGTAAAGCCCTCCGCGGGCGGGGCGCCGACCCGCCGCGTCGGCGAATCCTCGCGCACGAGATCGGGGAAGCGCTCTTCGATTGCGAGGTTGCGCCGGCGCAGCGCATCATACTCGGCATCGGTGATCGTCGGCGCGTCCTCGGTGTGATAACGCCGGTCATGCTCGGCAATCTCCGCCGCCAGTTGCTTCAGCTCATCCGCGGCTTCGCCTTCACTCAACGAATCGACGGGTTTTTCCGACATGCATCAGTCCTTGGATTGTGGCGCGCCACTATAAATCAGGATTTGACGGCAGGGAGTGGGCTTGCGCACAAATCATTGCTGAACAGCACGATGCAGCCATCTGCTGACTCGGACTGGAACCGAAGAGGTCCAACCTTCTATGCGGCAGCCGTATTCTCGCGCAGCAACCGCTCCGCTGCCGCGCGAGCTTCGTCGGTGATGGTGGCGCCGGCCAGCATGCGCGCGATTTCTTCCTGGCGCGCCGCGCGGTCCATTTCGGCAATGCCGGTGGCGACGCGGTCCTTGCCGCCGGATTTGGAGATCAGGAAATGCGTTGCGGCGCGTGCCGCAACCTGCGGCGCATGCGTCACGGAAAGCACTTGCACCCGTTTCGACAGCCGCGCCAGCCGCTGGCCGATAGCGTCGGCCACCGCGCCGCCTACGCCGGTGTCGATCTCATCGAACACCAGGGTCGGCGCCGAGCCGCGATCGGCCAGTGCCACCTTCAGCGCCAAAAGGAAGCGCGAGAGCTCGCCGCCGGAAGCGACCTTCATCATCGGTCCCGGCCGGGTTCCCGGATTGGTGCGCACCCAGAATTCGACCTGGTCGATGCCTTCTTCCATGCGGCTTTCGGCATCGCTTCCCATCTCGACGATGAACTCGGCCCGTTCGAGCTTGAGCGCCGGCAGTTCCGCCATCACAGCCTTGGTCAGCCCCGCCGCCGCCGCATGACGCAGCGACGACAGCTGCGCCGCGGAAATATCGTAGGCCTCGCGCGCCGCGGCGGCCTGCTTGGCCAGCGCGTGCAGCCGCTCCTCGCCGGCATCGAGGTCGGCAAGATCGGCCACCATCGTGTCGCGCAACTGCGCCAAATCGTCGACCGCGACACTGTGCTTGCGCGAGGCGGCGCGCAGCGCAAACAGACGCTCTTCCGCCTTCTCCAGACGCTGCGGATCATATTCGGTGGCGCGAAGCGCCGCTTCCACGCCGGACTGCGCGGCGTCGAGCGAGATCATCGCTTCGTCGAGCGATTTCACCACGTCGTCGAGCAGGCCGGGGGCTTCGCTGGACTTGCGCTGCAGCCGCCGCAACAAGCTGGCGAGCTGCGGCAAGGGCGAGGACGGCCCCGACAGCACATCCTGCGCATCATGGATCTCGGCGGCGATCTTTTCGACGCGCATCATCGTCGCGCGCAACTCCGCAAGCTCCGTTTCCTCGCCCGGCTGCGGGTCGAGTCTTGCGAGCTCGGCCACGGAAGCGCGCAGATAATCGGCTTCGCGCGCCGCCGCCTCGACCTTGGCGCGATGCCGGGAAAGCTCCTGCTCGCAGTTTCGCCAGTACCGCCAGGCTTCGCCCGTGCCGCGCACGGCGCCCAGATGGCCGCCGAAACTGTCCAGCAATTCGCGATGCGCGCTGGGGTCGACCAGTGCCCGCTCGTCATGCTGGCCATGGATCTCGACCAACGCGCGGCCGACATCGCGCATCAGGGTGACGCTGGAGGGCTGGTCGTTGACGAAGACGCGGGTGCGGCCATCGGCCGTCTGCACGCGGCGCAGGATGATGTCGCCATCATCCTCGATGTCGTTTCCGGCGAGCAACGCGCGTGCCGGATGGTTGCGCGGCACATCGAACACCGCGATGACCTGGCCTTGCGCGGCGCCATGGCGAACGAGCGAGGCATCGCCTCGCGCCCCAAGCGCCAGCGACAACGCATCGAGCAGGATGGATTTACCGGCGCCGGTTTCGCCGGTCAGCACCGAAAGCCCAGGCAGGAAGTCGATGTCCAGCTTCTCGATCAGGACGATATCGCGGATCGACAGTCTGGACAGCATCGCAAGTTTCAGGCGCCGGTGATCAGCTTCCCGGCCTTGGAAATCCACGATCCGGCATTTTCGCGGGGTTCAAGCCCGTTGCTCTGCAGGAGCTTGTAGGAATCCTTGTACCACGGGCTGTCCGGATAATTGTGACCAAGCACCGCCGCGGCCGTCTGCGCTTCCGAGGTCAGGCCCATCGCATAGTAGGACTCGGTCAGGCGCGCGAGCGCCTCCTCGACATGGCGGGTGTTGGAATAGTTCTCGACCACGGTGCGGAAACGCTTCACGGCGGCGATGTATTCGCGGCGCTCGAGATAGTAGCGGCCGACCTGCATCTCCTTGCCGGCGAGCTGGTCGCTGGCGAAGCGGATCTTGTCCTTGGCGTCGCCGACATATTCGGAGTTCGGCCAGCGCGTCACCAGATCCTGCATGGTCTGGATGGTCTGGCGCGCTTCCTTCTGGTCCTGGGTGACGTCCTTGATCTGCCGATAGTAGGAGAGGCCGATGATGTACTGTGCGTAAGCCGCGTCGTCTGTCGAGGGATAGAGGGTCAGGTAGCGCTTGGCCGAACCGATCGCCTCGTCGTAATTGCCGGCGCGATAATCGGCGAAAGCGCCCATCACCATCGATTTGCGTGCGAATTCGGAATAGGGATGCTGGCGGTCGACCGCGTCGAACTTCTTGCTCGCCTCATCGAGGCGGCCGGCATTCATGTTGGCCAGGCCCTGGTTGTAGAGCACGTCGGCCGGCTCGGTCTGGTCGACATAGGTTGCCAGGTTGACATCCTTCTCGGAGGACATGCAGGCCGACAGCACGAGCGCGGGAGCAACCACCGACAGCGCCAGCAAAACACCCCGACGCGGCGTTACCGATTGACCAACTCGCGAAAAAAACATGTTTGGATTCCGCCCCTTCGGCGTCGTTTCGGTCCTGGGCCGAAGCCATAAACCATTATCCCCTTGCCCGGCAACGCTATGTCCGGCCAATCGCACATTTTTGTGGCAGGCCGACGCGATGATCAAAGCCGCGCGTTTTGGCGGCCCTGTGATGCAGCCATGCAACACAAGCCTGACCACAAAGCCAGAAAACGGTTAAAAAATCAGATCACCCAGGGCGCGTAGACCGGCCCGCTGACGGCGATCATCTCGGCGACACGGCCGCGCTCTCGACGTCTCGTCTCGACGATCTCGAAGGCCGTCCGGTCGGAAAGCAGCCGGCGCAATGCCGAGGCATTCATCCGGTGGCCGCCGCGATAGGAACGGAAACAGCCGATGAAGCGCGCGCCGGCCAGTGCCAGGTCGCCCATCGCATCGAGCGTCTTGTGGCGGGCGAATTCATTGGGGTAGCGCAGCCCGCCGACATTGATGACGCGGTTGTCGTCGCCGATGACCAGCGAGTTTTCCAGCGACGAGCCGAGCGCGTAGCCGGCGGCCCAAAGCCGTTCGACATCCTTCATGAAGCCGAAAGTGCGGGCCCGCGCGATGTCGCGGCGGAAGATGTCGGGATTGATGTCGGAGGCGAATTGCTGGCGACCGATCGCCGGGCTTTCGAAATCGATCTCGACCTCGAATCGCGTGCCGTCATAGGGGCGGAATTCCGCCCAGGATGCGCCGGCTTCCACGCGCACCGGCTTGACGATGCGGATATAGCGGCGCTTCATCGCCAGCGTCTCGATGCCGGCCTGGTCGATGGCTTCGACGAAAGCCGTGGCGCTGCCGTCGAGTATCGGGACTTCCGGACCGTCGATCTCGATGATGAGATTGTCGATGCCGAGGCCGAACACTGTGGCCATCAGATGCTCGACGGTGCCGATATGATCGCCGGCCGGATCGCCAAGCATGGTGCAGAGATCGGTGGCGCCGACTTCCGCGACCAGGGCGCGGAGCTCCCGGGCTTCGCCGCCATTCGAAAGATGAAAGACGATGCCCGTATCGGCATCGGCCGGCAGGAAATGAACGGTCACGGTTTTGCCGCTATGGACGCCGATGCCAGCCAGCGTCACGCGCGATTTCACTGTCGTCTGATAGTCGTGCAAGAGTAACCCCATACGCCCTGAATGCCTGCGTCCGCTCCGTCGGCCTTGGGTATCTTGCAGCCAGACTGATGGCCTGGCGCTCGCATAGGATGCGGCAAAATAAGCAAGAGCATGCGGCTCTGTATAATCGGCAGGCAGGGCTACTCCCCGAATCCCGGCAAACCGACTTTAGTCCGTGGCGAAGATAATGGCCCGCCCTGGAGACTCCAAATCACGGTTTCTTACCCCGTGTAACCACGGAAATGCGTCAGAAACAGCTCGTAAAGCCTTGTTTTAAATGTCTTTTGCAAAAGCAACAGGCAGACGATTTCTCGTCTGCCTGTTAACAACTGTTATATACCGTTAACGATCGGCGGTCCGCCGTATCGATCAGTTGGCCTGGCGGCGCAGGAAGGCCGGGATTTCCAGCTGGTCGTCTTCCTGGACTGTGCGGGCCTGCGGCGTCAGCCGGCCCTGGTCGTCGAGCTGGCCGCGGCGCGGCGCATAGAGCGCAGGATCCTGGCTGGCGAGACGGCGCATCTCGGGCGCGGCCTGGCGCAGCTTCGGCTCGCGCGGCTGCGCCGGCTGGAGCCGGGCGGGCTCTTCCTCGCGGCGGGTAAGGCCGTTGGTCAGCCGCTTGATCAGCCCCATCGGACCGCTGTTCTCATGGTCCGCGGGCCGGCTCTTGGCTTCGACTTCAGCCCTTACCACCGGCGGAAAGTCTTCCACGCGCGGCATGCGCTGCGGGGCCGCGGCCAACGGCTGCGGCATCTCGCGCTGCGGCGCGGGCTGCTGCATCACCTGCTGCGGCACCACCGGTTGCGGCTGCGGCTGGGCGGGCGGGGCCTGAAAGATCTTGCTCTGCGGCCGGAAGTCGTCGACCGGCACGGGGCGCGGCTGCGCCATGGCGGCGGCGTTGGCCTCGGCAAGCTGGATCGCTTCCGCGACCGGATCGACCGCGCGCGGCTCATAGGCCTGCGGCTGAACCGGAGCGGGGCGGATTTCGGCAACCGGAGCCACCGCCGGACGGGCGGCCGGCTTCTGCGGCGCGCGGATCGAGATCGGCGCAGCCGCGATTTCGGCCGCCGACTTGTCGATGCCGGTGGCGACGACCGACACGCGGATCACGCCTTCCAGCTCTTCGTCGAAGGTGGCGCCCAGGATGATGTTGGCGTCCTGGTCGACTTCCTCGCGGATGCGGGTCGCAGCCTCGTCCACCTCGAACAGGGTGAGATCGCGGCCGCCGGTGATCGAGATCAGCAGGCCCTTGGCGCCCTTCATCGAGGTCTCGTCGAGCAGCGGGTTGGCGATGGCGGCTTCAGCAGCGGCCATCGCGCGGCCCTCGCCCGAAGCCTCGCCCGTGCCCATCATCGCCTTGCCCATCTCGCGCATCACCGAGCGGACGTCGGCGAAGTCGAGATTGATCAGGCCTTCCTTGACCATCAGGTCGGTGATGCAGGCGACGCCCGAATAGAGCACCTGGTCGGCCATTGCGAAGGCATCAGCGAAGGTGGTCTTGTCATTGGCCAGCCGGAACAGGTTCTGGTTGGGGATGACGATCAGCGTGTCGACGCATTTCTGCAGTTCCTCGATGCCCATGTCGGCCGTCTTCATGCGGCGCTGACCCTCGAAATGGAACGGCTTGGTGACAACGCCGACGGTGAGGATGCCCTTCTCGCGCGCCGCGCGGGCAACGACCGGAGCGGCGCCTGTGCCGGTGCCGCCGCCCATGCCGGCGGTGACGAAGCACATATGGGTGTTGGAGAGATGATCGATGATCTCGTCGATGCACTCTTCCGCCGCCGCGCGGCCGACTTCCGGCTGCGAGCCGGCGCCGAGGCCTTCGGTGACATGCGCGCCGAGCTGGATCAGCCGCTCGGCCTTGGACATCGTCAGCGCCTGCGCGTCGGTGTTGGCCACCACGAACTCGACGCCGCGCAGGCCGGCTGTGATCATGTTGTTCACGGCATTGCCGCCGCCGCCGCCGACACCGAACACGGTGATGCGTGGCTTGAGCTCGGTGATGTCCGGCTTCTGCAGATTGATGGTCATTGTCTCCGTCCTTTGCCTTTCCCGCCGCCTCGCCGCTGCGGCCGCCTATGGGGCTGTCCCCGTCAAATTAAAAACTGTCTCTCAACCACTGACTCATGCGATGCAGTTTTCCGTCCGTTCCGGTCATCCTGAAACCGGAAAGTCCTTTCGCCGAATGGCTCTCGAAGCTCGCCATCTGCGGATAGATCATCAGTCCGACCGGGGTCGAGAACGCCGGTCCCTTGGCCGCCTCCGGCAGGCCTGCGACGCCGAGCGGCCGGCCGATGCGCACATTGCGCCCGAGAATGCGGCGCGCCGCTTCCGGCAGGCCGGCGAGCTGGCTTGCGCCGCCGGTGAGCACCACCCGCTTGCCGACGGCATTGCCGTAGCCGGACTTGTTCAGCCGGTCGCGCAGAAGCTCCAGCGTCTCGTCGATGCGGGCGCGGATGATGCGCGTCATTACCGAGCGCGGGATCTGCAGCGGCACATCGCCTTCCTCGCCGATCGGCTGGATCGAGACGAGGTCGCGGTCGTCGGCGCTGCCGGGCAGCGCCGAGCCATGCATCACCTTCAGCCGTTCCGCGGCATCGAGCGAGGTCGACAGGCCCTTGGCCATGTCGAGCGTCACATGGTTGCCGCCGATGGCGATCGCGTCGCCATGGACGAACTTGCCCTCCGAGAAGACCGAGATGGTCGTCGTCCCGCCGCCCATATCGATGCAGGCTGCGCCCATTTCGAGCTCGTCGTCGACCAGCGAGGCAAGCCCGCTGGCATAGGGCGTCGCCACCATGCGCTCGACAGACAGATGCGAGCGATTGATGCAAAGCTCCAGATTTCGCATCGGCGCCGCGTCGCCCGTCAGCACATGCATGTCGACGCCAAGCGCATCGCCTATCATGCCGCGCGGGTCGCGCATGCCGCGCTCGCCGTCGAGCGAGAAACCGACGGGCAGCGAATGGATCACCTCGCGCTCCGCCCTGAGCGCCTGTTTGGCGCCGGCGGCGAGCACGCGCTTGATGTCGACTTCCTCGACCTGATGGCCGCCGAGATTGATCGTCGCCGAGAAGGCTTCGCTCTTCAGCCGGCCGGCCGTCATGTTGACGATGAGGGAATCGACGGTGAGCCCGGCCATGCGCTCGGCCGCATCGACGGCAAGCCGGATGGCATGCTCGGCGCGATCGAGATCGACCACCACGCCGGACTTCACACCTTGCGATTTCTGGTGGCCGATGCCGATCACCTGGATGCGATGCGAACGTCCGCGCAGCAGCTTGCCGTCCTCGTTCGGCTTCAGCTTCGCCACGACGCAGCAGACCTTGCTGGAGCCGACATCGAGCACCGTGAGCGTGCCCGACCGGCGCGAAGAAGCGTCGCCGCCGCCGCCAAGCCAGCTCATATCTTTCTCTCCACCTTGCGCTTGGCCAGGGACTTCGGCTTGTCGCTGAGCGCTGCTTCGCGCTGTGTCGCCGCTTCCGGCGACAGCTCCACGACCAGCCGGTCGGAAAGCCGCATGTCGACGGCGGCGATGTCGCGGGTCAGCAATCCGTTGTCATGGTCGATCTTGACGAGCTCGGCGATCGCCTGGTCCTCGCCGTCTTCCGGCAGCTTGATCGTGATGCCGTTCTCAAGCCTCAGGTCCCAGCGCCGTTCGCCGACCCGGATGTAGCCTTTGACCCGCGCCGCAAGCTCGGGATAGCGCTCGATCTTGGCGAGGAAGGCCGGCGCCATGGCCGGCGCGCCGGTGCCGATGATCAGCGGCAGCAGCGCCTGCTTGCCGCCCGAGAACGGCGCGATCATCTCGCCCGATCGCTCGATGACCGAGACCGAGGTGCCCTGCTGCCAAAGCGCGAAGGGCTGACGCTCTTCGATGCGCACTTCCAGCGTATGCGGGTAGATCTTGCGCACCGCGGCTCCCTCGACCCACGGCAGCGTCGCGATGCGCTCGCGCGCGGCCTCGGCATCGAAGCCGATCAGCGAGGTCCAGCCGTCGAGGCCGAGCCGGTCCAGCACATCGATCTCGGAGGTCTGGCGGTTGCCGACCACCTTGATCTGGTCGACGGCAAAGCCGGTGCGCGCCGTCACGCCCTGCACGATGCTGTCGCCGTAGCCGCCGAGATAGGCGCCATAGGCGCTGCTCGACGCGATCAGCGCGGCGGAAAGGATCGCCGCCGAAAAGCGCGGCGCCTCATACTCGCCGCCGCACAGGCGCGCCAGCACGCGCATCGGCCGGCGAAGCTGACGCGGCAAAACGAAACGGTCGAATGACAGCGACATACCGAACAGCGCGAGACCAGCCGCGCCGACGCCATTACCCTGCCCCAACCTCAACGCAGACACGAAGCGTCCTCCACCATCCAACTCAACAAATCGCCGAACGAATGTCCCGCTTGCGCGGCGATTTCAGGCACCAGAGACGTCGGCGTCATGCCCGGCTGAGTGTTGACCTCGAGCCAGACAACCTCGCCGTTTTCGGAGTGGCGATCGTCGTAACGGAAGTCCGATCGGGAGACGCCCCGGCAACCAATGGCAAGATGAGCCTTGAGGGCCAGTGTCTGTATTTTTTGGTAAATATTCGGTGAAATTTTAGCAGGGATTTCGTGTTTTGATCCGCCGGGAACGTATTTTGAATCGTAATCGTAGAAGGAATGCCCGGTCGGGATGATCTCGCAGACGCCGAGCGCCACATCGCCCATCACCGCGCAGGTCAATTCGCGGCCATGAATGTAGCGCTCGACCATGACGATCTCGCCATATTGCCATTCCGTGGAGCCGATCACCTGCGGCGGATGCGACTGCCCCTCATGCACGATGACCACGCCGAAGCTCGACCCCTCATTGACCGGCTTGACCACATAAGGCGGCTTCATCGGATGCCTGCTCTGGACGGCGAAGCGGTTGACCACCTTCGACTCCGCGACCGGAATGCCGGACGCCTTGGCGATTTTCTTGGCCTGCTCCTTGTTCATGGCCAAGGCCGAAGCGAGCACACCCGAATGGGTGTAGGGAATTGCGAGATATTCGAGAATTCCCTGGATGGTGCCGTCCTCGCCGAACGGACCGTGCAGCGCGTTGAAAGCGACGTCAGGCTTGAGCTCGGCAAGCACAGACCCGACATCGCGCGAAACATCGACCCGGGTGACCTGATAGCCTTCATTCTCGAGCGCATCCGCACACGCCTTCCCCGAGGACAGAGACACGGGCCGCTCCGAGGAGAATCCACCCAGGAGGACAGCCACATGCTTCTTCTTCATCCCGTCATCCCCTCTCACGCCGGGCCTGCAACCGATATTCCCGCACCGCATTTCCAAACATTGAGTCCGAGCCCTCCGGCAGGTTGCCCCCCAGACGGAAAACGCGGCTTAACGCGTCGAACGACTCAAATCAGGAAACGCTTTAGGGCAGAGAATCAGAGAGTTGATTCGCTGGCAAGTACCTATGATTCCGAGAGATTCACTTTCCGCGAAAACAGCCGCAAAAAGTGAATTGTGAGTCTTTGAGGCAACGGTTCTACGGCTGTTTCAGATCACTGGAAGTTCAAGCATCACATGAACTTAAGCCTAAGCTAAAGAAGCTGCCCGAGAAACTCCTGCACCGCATGGCCGGGCCTGAAATTGCCGAGGCGCTTGATCTCCCAGTGCAGCCGGATGCCCGAATTCTCGAGCACCCGCGCCCGCACCGTCTCGCCCAGATATTCGAGGTCGTAGCCGGTGGCCGTACCGGTGTTGATCATGAAGTTGCAATGCATCGGCGACATCTGCGCGCCGCCGATCATCAGCCCGCGGCAGCCGGCCTTGTCGATCTCCTTCCACGCCGAGGTGCCTTCCGGATTCTGGAAGGTCGAGCCGCCGGTCTTCTCCCTGATCGGCTGCACCGTCTCGCGATGGTTCTGCACGGCATCCATTGCCGCCTTGATCGCCGCCTTGTCTTCCGCAAACCCTTCGAAAATGGCCGAGGTGAAGATCAGTCCTGCAGGCGCGGACGAATGGCGATAGGCATAGCCCATATCGGCATTGCTCAGCGTATGGAGATTGCCCCTGCGATCCAGAGCCCTCACCTCGACGACCCGCTCACGCGTCTCGACGCCGTTGGCGCCGGCATTCATCCTGAGCGCGCCGCCGACAGCGCCAGGAATGCCGTGATAGAAATGGAAGCCGCCAATGCCGGCTTCATACGCCACCGCCGCGAGGCGCTTGTCCGGCGTCGCCGCGCCGGCTTTGATCGTGGTCGGCCCGGTGGTCTCGGCCTCGCCGAAACCCTTGGCCGAGAGCCTGACGACAAAACCCGGAATGCCGCCGTCGCGCACCAGAAGGTTCGAGCCGACGCCGACCACCACGACCGGTATCTCTTCCGGCACCGCGCGCAGAAAGGCCGCGAGGTCCTCCTCGTCGGCCGGCTGGAACAACGCCTCGGCGAGGCCACCGGCCCGGAACCAGGTGATCTTGTCCATCTCGGCGTTCGGCGTGATACGGCCACGCAGGCCGGCAAGCTTGTCGCCGAGTTTATCGATCAGGTCCTGGCCGCGCATCATGAGGGCGTCCCACCAAGTTCCTTGGGCAGCGCGTAAGCCCATTGCGTGATGTTGCCGGCGCCGAGGAAGACGACGAAATCGCCGGGCTTGGCAAGCTCGCGAATGGCGGGCGCGATTGCTGCCTGACCATCGATATAGCGTGCGTCGCGGTGGCCGCCGGAGCGGATGCGCGACACCAACGCGTCGGAAGTCACGCCTTCGATGGGTTCCTCGCCGGCCGCGTAGACCGGCGCCACCATGACCGTGTCGGCGTCGTTGAAGCAGACCGAGAATTCCTCGAAGAGATCGTGCAGCCGGGTGAAGCGATGCGGCTGCGCGATGGCGATGACACGCCCCTTGGTCGCGCTGCGCGCGGCCTTCAGCACCGCCGCGATCTCGACCGGGTGGTGGCCGTAATCGTCGAACACCTCGACACCGTTCCACGAGCCGGTACGGGTGAAGCGCCGCTTGACGCCCGCGAAGGACGAAAGGCCCTTCTTGATCGCCTCGGCCGAGAGGCCAAGCTCATGCGCCACCGCGATCGCCGCCGTCGCGTTGGAGACGTTGTGCCGGCCGGGCATCGGCAGGCGCAGGTCATTTATCGACGTCGTGCCCCGCCCCTTGCGATCGCGGATGACGATATCGAATTCGGAAATCGCGCCTTGCATGCGATGATTGGTGAAGCGCACGTCGGCCTGCGCGTTCTCGCCATAGGTGATGACGCGCCGATCCTCGATGCGGCCGACCAGCGCCTGCACTTCCGGATGGTCGGTGCACATCACGCCGAAACCGTAGAACGGCACGTTCTCGACGAACTGGCGGAACGCCTCGCGCACCTTGTCGAAGCTGCCATAGTGGTCGAGATGCTCGGGATCGATGTTGGTGACGACGGCGATGTCGGCCGGCAGTTTCAGGAAGGTGCCGTCGCTCTCGTCGGCTTCGACCACCATCCACTCGCCGTCGCCCATGCGGGCATTGGTGCCGTAGGCGTTGATGATGCCGCCATTGATGACGGTCGGGTCGAGCCCGCCGGCCTCGAGCAGCGTCGCCACCATCGAGGTGGTCGTCGTCTTGCCATGCGTGCCGCCGATGGCGACCGCCTGGCGGAAACGCATCAGTTCGGCCAGCATCTCGGCCCGGCGCACGATCGGCAAAAGCTTCTCGCGCGCGGCCTTGAGCTCCGGGTTGGACTTCTTGATCGCGGTCGAGACGACCACCACTTCGGCGTCGCCGACATTCTCGGCCTTGTGGCCGACGAAGCATTCGATACCCTTGTCGCGCAGCCGCTGCACATTGGCGCCGTCGGCTTGGTCGGACCCCTGCACCTTGTAGCCGAGATTGTGCAGCACCTCGGCGATGCCGCTCATGCCGATGCCGCCGATGCCGATGAAATGCACAAGACCGATCGTCTGCGGCATCTTCATGGGCGCGTCCTCCTGTAGTCCGAAACCGTTTTGCCGGACGCAATAGCCTCTGTCAGATCGGCGAGCAACCGCGCCGCGTTCGGTTTCCCGGCCGAGCGGGCGGCGGCGGCCATGGTCGCCAGCCGGTTCGGGTCCTTGACCAGCCCGCCGACCAGCTCGGCGATGCGCGCCGCCGACAGCGTCGACTGCGGATGGAGCTCGGCTCCCCCGGCGGCGGCAAGGGCTGCCGCATTCGCCGCCTGATCGTGGTCGAGCGCGTGCGGATAAGGCACCAGCAGTGCCGGCCGGCCGATGACGGCGATTTCCGAAACCGTCGAGGCGCCGGAACGCGACATCACCAGATGCGCCGCCCCGATGCGCGCCGCCATGTCAGTAAAGAAGGGCGAAACCTGGGCGTCGACGCCGAGATCGGCATAGGCCGCCTTCACCCGCGCCACATCCTCGGCGCGCGCCTGCTGGGTGATCACCAGCCGCTTGCGCAGGTCTTGCGGCAGCAGCGCGATCGCCGCGGGCACCGCGTCGGAAAAGAATTGCGCGCCCTGGCTGCCGCCAAACACCAGGAAGCGGAACGGCTCGCCCTCGTTCGAAATCACGTAAGGCGTTTTCGCCGCATCGAGGACCTGCGGCCTGACCGGATTGCCGGTGGTCACCGTCTTTGCGCCGTCAGCGCTTGCGCCTTCCGGCAGGAAACCGCCGGCAATCGCATCCACGCGGCCGGCAAGCGCCTTGTTGGCGCGGCCCATGACGGCGTTCTGCTCATGGATCAGCGTCGGCACTTTTCGCCTTGTCGCGGCATAGAGCGGCGGCAGCGTCGGATAGCCGCCGAAGCCGACGACAGCCTCCGGCTTGATCCTGGCGATTACACGGCCGGCCTCCCGCACGCCCTGCCAGATCTTCCAGAAGGCCGAGAGCATGGCGACCGGGTTCTTCGAACCCAGCGTTGCCGAGGGGATGGTGTGAATGTCGGCTGCCGGGAAATGGCGGGAATAGCGCTCGGCGCGATTGTCGGTGGCAAGATGCACCTTCCAGCCGCGCTCGATCAGCTCATGCGCCAGCGCCTCGGCCGGAAACAGATGTCCGCCCGTTCCGCCGGCCGCAAGCAGGATGACACCCTTCGCCATCCTGCCTCATTCCGCCGGCATT
The DNA here is from genome assembly GCF_020165275.1 of Mesorhizobium sp. Ca11. Classification (NCBI taxonomy): domain Bacteria; kingdom Pseudomonadati; phylum Pseudomonadota; class Alphaproteobacteria; order Hyphomicrobiales; family Phyllobacteriaceae; genus Mesorhizobium; species Mesorhizobium sp. Ca11. The sequence continues at coordinate 656,091 of NZ_JAIUHU010000001.1, forward strand.
GCGCGCTGCGAAAGGACGAAGCCCATCTGCTTGCGCTTTTCCGGACGCTTGCGCGTCAAGGCGAGCACCATGCCCATCGAGACGGCGATGGCGATCTGCGAGGAGCCGCCATAGGAGATGAAGGGCAGCGTCATGCCCTTGGCCGGCATCAGCTGCAGGTTCACGCACATGTTGATGGCCGATTGCAGGCCGAAGACGGTGACGAGGCCGCCCACCGCATAGCGGGTGAAATCGTCCTGCTCCTTGAGCGCGATGCTCAGGCCGCGCAGCACGATGAAGGCGAAGATCGACATGATGAAGAAGCACATTATGAGGCCGAACTCCTCGCCGGCGACCGAGAAGACGAAGTCGGCGTGGCTGTCGGGGATGACCCGCTTCACCGTGCCCTCGCCCGGGCCGACGCCGAACCAGCCGCCATTGATCAGCGCCTCGCGGCCCATATCGACCTGGAAGGTGTCGCCTTCGCCGGTCATGAACTTGTCGATGCGCGCGGCGACGTGCGGAAACACCGTATAGGCCGCGAACACGCCGCCGACGCCGGCAGCCCCCAGCGCGACGATCCAGAACCAGGGCAGGCCGGCCATGAAGAACATCACGCCCCAGGTGCCCAGCACCAGCATGGTCTGGCCGAGATCGGGCTGAGCCACCAGAAGCGAGATGACCAGCGCCAGCAAAAGCATGGCGAACAGATTGCCGGGAATGTCTGGCTGGCGCCTGTGCTCCGCAAACAGCCAGGCGCAGATGATGACGAACGCCGGTTTCAGGAACTCGGACGGCTGGATGGAAAGACCGGCGAGCGATACCCAGCGCCGCGCCCCCTTCACCTCGACGCCGATGTAGAGCACCGCCACCATCAGCACCAGCATAATGCAGATCATCACCAGCGACATGCGCCTTATCTGCCGCGCCTCCAGGAAAGAGACTGCCAGCATCACGATAAGCGCCGGGATGGTGAAGATGATCTGGCGTGTGGCGAAGTGGAAGCTGTCGAGGCCGATGCGCTCGGCCACAGCCGGACTTGCGGCGAAAGACAGCACGATGCCCAGTCCCATCAGCGACAGGAATGCCGCCAGGAACCAGCGATCGATCGTCCACCACCAGGTGGCGACAGGACTTTTGTCGAGACGGCTTTGCATCAACGTGGCCCTCCGATGGATTTCACCCCATCAATAGCAGTCGCAGCTTGCCTGAAGGCTTCGCCGCGAACTTCGAAATTCTTGAACTGGTCGAAACTGGCACAAGCCGGCGAAAGCAGCACCACGGCCTCGCCGCCGGTGTCCTTTGCCGCGTCGTTGGCGGCATGCTCGACCGCCGCCGCCAGCGTTCCGGATATTTCGTAGGGTACTGCCTCGCCGAGCGTCGCCGAGAAGGCTGGCGCCGCCTCGCCGATCAGATAGGCCTTGGCGATGCGCGGGAAGAAGCCGCGCAGCGGCTCGATGCCGCCTTCCTTGGGCAGGCCGCCGGCGATCCAATAGACGCGGTTGAAACTCGACAGCGCGGGTGCGGCCGCATCGGCATTGGTCGCCTTGGAATCGTTGACGAACAGCACATGGTCCTTGCGGCCGACCTGCTCCATGCGATGCGCCAGCCCCGGGAAGCTCTCGAGGCCGGCCTGGATCTCGCCGAGATCGAGGCCGATCCTCAGGCACGCGGCGACGGCGGCCAGCGCGTTCTGCGCGTTGTGCTGGCCGCGCAGCGACCCGATGCCTTCGAGGAAGGCGACGCGGCTGTAGCGGCCGTGCACGGCTTCCATCAGATTGGTGCCGTCGGCGAAATAGCCGTCCGTCAAAGGCAGGCGCTTGGAAATGCGGATGACCTGCCGGCCGGCGCGCTCCAGTCGGTCGGCGATCTGGGCGCACCAGGAATCGTCGACGCCGACGATCCCGGTGTCGCTGCCGGCGACCAGCCTCTCCTTGATCGAGGCGTAATGCGCCATCGTGCCGTGCCGGTCGAGATGGTCTGGCGTAAGGTTGAGCAGGATGCCGGCGGTCGGATTGATGGAGGGCGCGAGATCGATCTGGTAGGACGAGCACTCGACCACATAGTGCCGCGTCGGCTCGGGCGGATCGAGCGTCATGACGGCACGACCGATATTGCCGCCCATCTGCGTGTCGCGGCCCGCCGACTTCAGGATATGCGCCGTCAGCGCCGTCGTCGTCGACTTGCCGTTGGTTCCGGTAATCGCGATGAAGGGTGCTGCCGGCGCGTGGCTGTTGCGTTCGCGGCAGAACAGCTCGATATCGCCGATCACCTCGACGCCGGCGCCGCGCGCCAGCTCCACCGTCCAATGCGGCTTCGGATGCGTCAGCGGCACCCCCGGCGACAGCACGAAGGCGGCGAAATGCGGCCAGTCGGCCGCGCTCAGATCTCCGGTCGTAATCCCCGCGGCCGCTGCCTTGGCGACGCTGTCTGGATTGTCGTCCCAGGCCAGCACCTCGGCGCCGCCTGCGATCAGCGCATGCGCGGTGGCGATCCCCGAGCCGCCAAGCCCGAAGAGCGAAATGCGTTTGCCTGAAAAGGAAGCAGCGGGGATCAAGCAGCGAGTCCTATCTGAGCTTGAGGGTGGACAGGCCGACCAGCGCCAGGATGACGGCAATGATCCAGAAGCGTATCACCACCTGGCTTTCGGTCCAGCCGAGCTTTTCGAAATGGTGATGGATCGGCGCCATCAGGAAGACGCGCTTGCCGGTCATCTTGAAATAGCCGACCTGGATGATGACCGACAGGATCTCGACCACGAACAGGCCGCCGACGATCACCAGCACGATCTCGTGCTTGGTAGCGACCGCGATGGTGCCGATCAGCCCGCCCATCGCCAGCGACCCGGTGTCGCCCATGAAGATCGCGGCCGGCGGCGCGTTGAACCAAAGGAAGCCGAGGCCCGCGCCAATCACCGCGCCGAGCACGACGGCGAGCTCACCGGTGCCGGGAACGAAATGGATCTGCAGATATTCGGCGAACACCGCGTTGCCCGAAAGATAGGCGATGACGCCGAAGGACGCCGCCGCGATCATGATCGGCACGATCGCCAGGCCGTCGAGGCCGTCGGTCAGGTTCACCGCATTGCCGGCGCCAACGATGACGAAGCAGGAGAACGGCACGAAGAACCAGCCGAGGTTGATCAGGAATTCCTTGGCGAAGGGAAAGGTCAGCGACGACGAGAACGGCGCCTGGCCGTTATGCATGATCACCCAGGCCGCGATGGCGGCGATGACGAACTCGATCGCCAGGCGAGCCTTGCCGGAGAAGCCCAGATGCGACTGCTTGGTGACCTTGAGATAGTCGTCGTAGAAGCCGATCGAGCCGAAGCCGACGGTGACCAGCAACACGACCCAGACATAGATGCTGGACAGGTTTGCCCATAAGAGCGACGAACCGATGATGCCGGACAGGATCATCAGCCCGCCCATGGTCGGCGTTCCGGCCTTCTTGAAATGCGTCTGCGGGCCGTCGGCGCGGATCGGCTGGCCCTTGCCCTGCCGCAGGCGCAGCGAATTGATGATCGTCGGCCCAAAGATGAAGACGATAAGCGCCGACGTGATCAGCGCGCCGCCTGTACGAAAAGTGATGTAGCGGAAGACGTTGAAGAACGAGATCTTGTCCGCGAAATCGACGAGCAGTGTGAACATGGTCCTTCCGTCCCCCGGAGCCCGACCTAGGCCGGCTTAATGTTTGTGGCTTCCGCCGGAAATTTGCCGAGCAATGCCTCGACCAGCTTTGAAAACCCGATGCCCTTCGACGACTTGACCATCACCACGTCGCCGGGCCTGAGCGCGGCGATCACGATCGGCTTCAGTTCTTCCGCTCCCGATCGATACTCGGTTGCAATGTCTGACGGCAGGGCCTCGGCCAGCGCCTGCATTTCCGGGCCGCCGAGAAAGACGTTGCGCGTGCCCGTGCCGACGATCAGCTTGGCAAGCGCTGCGTGGAGATCTGCCGAATGGCTGCCGAGCTCCAGCATGTCGCCGAGCACGGCGATGCGCCGGCCCTCGCCCGCGACCGGCGTGGCGTTGAGCAGCGCCATTGCCGCCGCCATCGACGCCGGATTGGCGTTGTAGCTCTCGTCGATCAGCGTGATCGGCCCGTTGGGATGATGCAGGATATGGCGCCGGCCCCGCCCGCGCTCGGCCGAAAGATCTGCCAGTGCCGCCGCGACCTTGTCGAGGTCGGCGCCGACCAGCTGCGCGGCGCCCAGCACCGCCAGCACGTTCTGCACGATATGGCGGCCGGGCGCCCCGACACGAGCCGTCAGGTCTTTCTTGCCGATCTTGACCGCGATGTCGGAATGGTCGGCATGAAGCTCGCAGCCGACAAGGCGGAACGCCGAGCGGACATTTTCGCCGAAGCCGAAGACATGCTCGACGCCCGCCTCTTTCGCCATTTTGCCGAGCAGCTTCCAGCGTGGATCGTCGCGGTTGAGCAGCGCGGCGCCACCCGGCTCGATTCCCTCGAAAATCTCGGCCTTGGCCATGGCGATCTCGTCGAGATTCTTGAAGAAGCCGAGATGAGCGGCGGCGATTATGGTCACGATGGCGACATGCGGCCTGACCATCTTGACCAGCGGCCGGATCTCGCCCGGATGGTTCATGCCGATCTCGAAGACGGCATAGTCGCAGTCCTGCGGCATGCGCGCCAGCGTCAGCGGCACGCCCCAATGGTTGTTGAACGACTGCGCCGAAGCATGCACCTTGCCGACCGCCGACAGCACATGGCGCAGCGCTTCCTTGGTGGTCGTCTTGCCGGCCGAGCCGGTGACCGCGATGATCCTGGCCTTCGAGCGAGCCCGCGCCGCCACGCCGAGCTTCTCGAGGGCCGCGAGCACGTCCTGCACGACGATCATCGGCGCCGTCAGCCGGCCAAGCGAAGGCAGCTTGCCCTCGGCGATGACCAGCACCGCCGCTCCGGCCTTGACCGCCGCGGTCGCGAAATCATGGCCGTCCATCGCTTCGCCCTTGATGGCGAAGAAGGCGTTTCCCGGTTCCAGACTGCGGCTGTCGATCGAAATGCCGGTGATGCCTTCCGGCAGCAAGCCGATCGGCCTGCCGCCCATGGCTTCGACGAGCGCTTCCGACGTCCACAGCAGGTTCATGCGGCGAGCTCCTTGAGCGCCTCGCGCACTTCCTCATGGTCGGAGAAGTGGAAGGTTTCGGTGCCGACGGTCTGGCCTTCCTCATGTCCCTTGCCGGCGACGATGAGCGTGTCGCCGGCGCGAAGCATCGCCACTGCCTCGTGGATTGCCTTGCGGCGATCGCCGATCTCGATGGCGCCGGGTGCCGCGGCGAGGATCGCCGCGCGGATGGTTTCCGGCACTTCCGTGCGCGGGTTGTCGTCGGTGACGATGACGACATCGGCGAGCCGGGTCGCGATCTCGCCCATGATCGGCCTTTTTCCCCGGTCGCGGTCGCCGCCGCAGCCGAACACCACGACGACGCGCCCCGTGGTGAAAGGCCGGACCGAGTTCAGGACATTCTCTAGCGCATCGGGCTTGTGGGCGTAGTCGACATAAACGGGAGCGCCGGCCGCGGTGGCGCCGACGAGGTCGAGTCGGCCCGGCGCGCCCTTCAATTTCTCCAATGCCGCCAAGGCTTTGCCCGCGGGTGTTCCAGTCGCGATAGCAAGCCCGGCCGAGACCAGCGCGTTGGCGATCTGGAAATCACCGGCCAAAGGCAGCTCGACCTCGTGCAGCACGCCGTCGGCCACGATTTCGGCGCGCTGGCGATGCCGCTCATGCTCGACCCGCTTCAGCGTCAGGAAATCGCCATGACGGCCCACGGTCAGCACTTCCAGCCCCGCCGCTTTCGCGGCTTCGATGGTCGGCTCCGACCACGGATCGTCGGCAAAGACGATAGCGGGCGCGCCCTTCGGCAGCAGCGTGTCGAACAGGCGCAGCTTGGCGCGGTGATAATCCTCGACCGTGGGATGGTAATCCATATGGTCGCGGCCGAGATTGGTAAAAGCGCCGGCCGCGAGCTTCACCCCGTCGAGGCGGCGCTGGTCGAGACCGTGGCTTGAGGCTTCCATCGAGGCGTGGGTGACGCCCGCATCCGCCAGTTCCTTGAGCAATCGGTGCAGCGCCACCGGATCGGGCGTTGTCAGCGAGCCATATTCGTTGCGGCCGGGCGCCACCACGCCGGTCGTGCCGATCGAGGCGGCGGCAAAACCCGCCTGCTCCCAGATCTGGCGGGTGAAGGCGGCGACGGATGTCTTGCCGGCGGTGCCGGTAACGGCGACCATGGTCTGCGGCTGGCGTCCGAAGAAGCGCGCGGCGCTGAGCGCCAGCGCCAGGCGCGGATCATCGACGGGAAGGACCGGGATCGACAGGCTGGAGACGCTCACGCCCTTGCCGGTGACGATCGCAGCCGCGCCGCGGGCCGCGGCATCGGCGGCATAGGTCGAGCCGTCCGCCTTGCTGCCGGCAAGCGCGAAGAAGACGACGCCGGTCTTGACCGCGCGGGAATCGGAGGAAAGTCCGGTCACCTCCAGGTCGGGGGAAGCTGTTCCCTCAACAGGTAGGATGCCGGCTAGATCTTTTAGATGCATTGAGTCCCGTTCACCGCAACAAAATAGCGCGCAGTTGCCGGCGCGCCCCAAGAATCACTGATAGGAAACCAGCGTTGCACCATTTTCATGGCTGAAATCTGGCTTCACGCCAAGCATGGCCGCAGAACGCCTGATGATATTGCCAGCCATAACTCCCGCATTGTTGGCGGCGACGTCGGTCATCCCGGGCTTTTCCGGATGAGGAGCGTCGGCGATCGTGAACACCAGAAATTGCGGATCGTCCATCGGGAAGGCGGCGACGAAGGTGTTGAAGTTCAACTCCTTGGAGTAGCGGCCATTGATGACCTTCTCGGCCGTTCCTGTCTTTCCACCGACCCGGTAGCCGGGGGCCCTGGCGTTTCTGGCCGAGCCCTTCTCGGCGTTGAGCGTATAGAGGTAGCGCATGCCTTCGACCGTCTTGTCGCTGACCACTCTCTTGGCCACCGCCATGGCCTCCTCCTCGCTACGGACCAGGAATGTCGGCTCGATCAGATAGCCCTGCATCAGCGCCGCGCAGCCGACGGCGGCCTGCAGGGGCGTCGTCGACACGCCATGACCGAAGGCGATGGTGAACGAGTTGACCTGTTTCCAGACCTTGGGTTCGGTCGGGCGGGCGACTTCCGGCAGTTCGGTCTGCATCCGGTCCAGAATCCCGAGGCGGTGCAGGAATTCGCGATGCCCCTCGATGCCGACCAGCTCGGCTTCTCTGGCTGACCCGATGTTGGACGAAAAGAGGAACACCTCCGGCAGCGACAGCACGCGGTTCTTGCCGTGGAAATCGTGAATGGCCTGATGGCCGACCCGGATCGGATGCGACGCGTCGAAGCGGCTCGCCATCGTCGCTTTGCCGGAATCGAGCGCCATGGCCGAGGTGAAGCTCTTGAAGGTTGAGCCCATCTCGTAAAGACCGGCCGACATGCGGTTCAGCCGGTCTTTTTCCTGGGCGTTGTAAGGATTGTTCGGATCGAAATCCGGCACCGAGGCCATGGCCATCACTTCGCCGGTCTTGATGTTCAGCACGACGGCGCCGGCGCCGATGGCGCGATAGCGCTCCAGGCCGGCGGCGATCTCGTCGCGCACCACATGCTGGACGCGCAGATCGATCGAAAGCTTGACCGGCTTGAGATCCTTGGCCACGGCGAGCCCCGACGCCTGCAGGTCGCTCAGCCCCTGCTCGTCGATATACTTCTCCATGCCGGAGATGCCCTGGTTGTCGATGTTGGTGAGGCCGACGATATAGGACGAGGTCTCGCCGCTCGGATAGAAGCGGCGCTTTTCGGTGCGGAAGCCGAGGCCGGGAACGCCCAGCGCCAGGATGTCGGCCTGCTGCTTCGGCGTCAGCTGGCGCTGCAACCAGACGAAGCCGGCGCCGCTCTTGAGCTTGCGATAGGTCTGCTCGTAGTCGATCTCCGGCAGCACGGTCGACAATCTCTCGATCGCTTCGTCGGCGTCGACGATGCGGCGCGGCTCGGCAAACAGCGACGCGGTCTTGATGTCGGTCGCCAGCACCTCGCCATTGCGGTCGACGATATCCGGACGTGATGCAGTGACGCGGTTCTCCGGGCCGCCCGAAAGATCGGGGTTCTGCAGCCCGAGGTAGACGAGCCTGCCGGCGATTGTCGAATAGATGGTGAAGAACACCGCCATGGTCATGACGATGCGCGTCTTGGCCTTGCCGCCAGTCGCCTTGCGGGCGGCGTCGACGACGATCGAGCCGTCCTCAACCTGCTTCTTCCGGCGCGTCAGCAGGCCGCCGATCCTTGGAAGGCCGATCATTGAACGGTGCTCCCGGTGACCACCGGATCCTTGCCGTCCGAGGGCTCCTTGCCCGAATTGTCGGCCATGCCGCCAAGCTGCTGCGAGGAGAGGTCTTCGATGGTCACGGGTTTCACCGGAATGTCGTCGAGCCCGCCGATCTGGTGCGCGTTGACCGGTTCGAGCCCGAGCTGGCTCTTATAGACGTCGGCAAGCTTCTGCAGTCGCGACGGCTGAGTGAGCAGGCTCCAGTCCGCCTTGAGGAGATCGATGGTCTCTTCCTCGTAGTGGATCTGCGCCTGGATCTTCTGCACGGCCGCCTGTTGCTCTTCGGCTTCGCGCTTCGTTTTGTAGGTCAGCGCCGCGGCCGAGACCATGACGGCGATCAGGACTATGTCGCTGGTACGAAACACGTGCTCACCTCTCCCCCGGCCGCTCGACGGCGGGAAGCTTTGGAAGGCCGAAAATCGAAAAATCGCCGGCGCGCGCCGGCGCCTCGGTGCGGATCGCGGCGCGCAGCCTGGCCGAGCGCGCCCGCGGGTTGGCGTCCAGCTCGGCCTCTCCCGCCGTCACGCCGCCGCCGGCCTTGCGGAAGGTCGCAATGCGCACGGGCGCGTCAGGCATGTGCCGCGAGCCGCTGGCCGCCTCGGAGCGGTCGGCGATGAAGCGCTTGACGATGCGGTCTTCCAGCGAATGGAACGTCACCACGGCTAGCCGTCCGCCGGGCTTCAGCGCCCGCTCGGCAGCCAGCAGCGCCCTTGCGAGCTCGCCAAGCTCGTCATTGACGAATATGCGCAGCGCCTGGAAGACACGCGTGGCCGGATGGATCTTGTCCTTCGGCCCGCGTCCGATATGGGTTTCGATGGCGTCGGCGAGATCGAGCGTGCGTTCGAAGGGCTTCTTCTCGCGACGGCTCTCGATCATGCGCGCGATGCGGCCGGCATGGCGCTCCTCGCCGAGAAAGCCGAAGATGCGGGCAAGGTCGCCCCCCTTGAAGGTGTTGACGACGTCGGCGGCGGACAGACCCGCCTGCGCCATGCGCATGTCGAGTGGCCCGTCGGCGCGAAAGGAAAAGCCCCGCTCCGCCTGGTCGAGTTGCATCGAGGAAACGCCGATGTCGAGCACCACGCCGTCGGCGCCCTCGACATGCTCGTCCAGCGTTGAGAACGGTGCCTGGACGAGCCTCAGCCTGCCGCCGGACTGTCGTTCGAGCGCCCTGCCCGCCCCGATCGCGTCCGGGTCGCGGTCGATGGCAACGACGGAGGCGCCGCGCTCGAGGATGGCGCTGGTGTAGCCGCCGGCGCCGAATGTCCCGTCGACGACTGTCTCGCCGGCCTTCGGCGCAAGCGCGTCGAGCACCTCGGCAAGGAGGACCGGAATGTGACGGGCCGGTCCGCCAACGGCGTGAGGGTCATCGCCGTGGCCAGCCATCATTCCGATCGCTCTCCGGGCTTCGTCCCCTGCCGAAGCTGCAAAAGCCTGGCCCGCGCCTGCGCCCCATAGGCGGCAAGCCGTCCGGGCTCCCAGACTTGAAAGAAATTGCCGCGACCGACAAAGGCCACCTCGTTCGAGATGCCCGTATGCTCGCGGATGAAATCGGTCATGGTGATGCGGCCGTCCTGGTCGAGCTTCAGAAATGTCCCGTCGCCATGGCAAAAGAACGACATGTCGTCCGCCGTCTGCAGAAAGGGATCCTCCAGCGCGATCCGCTGCTCGTAGCGGTCGAGCAGGTCGAGCCCGCCGACATCCATGGCCGGCAGATCCAGGCAGCGTAGCGCGTAGAGTTCCGAATAGCCGCGTTTTTGCACCACGGCGCGAAAATGCGCCGGAACGGACACCCGCCCCTTCGCATCGATCTTGCTCACCGTGTTTGACAGAAACCGGTCCAATAAACGCTACAGCCGCTGTTGCCGCTGCACCCCTCATGTTGTTCTCCGCGCCCTGCCGCATTTGCGGCAAATCGCTTCATTCACCGGGGCGAAAACCGACAAACGCGCAGCCGCCGCGGCTGCCCGATTGGCGTACGCTTCACCCTGACGCGGAACGAAAGCTTGATCTGAATGGGATATCATGGGGCACTATGGGCGTCAACGGGAACAGGCATCACAAACAAACGCGCCACAACCAGAAAGCGCAGGCTGAAGACACGTCTCGTCTTTATCGTCCATTAAGCCTAACGAAGCGTTTAGAACCCTCTGGCCCAAAAAGACCCAGCTTGCCGCGCACAGCCGGCGCGCATAGCGTCGGTTGAAGTTTTCTGCCCAAGGGATCGAGCCGATGTCCGACACTGCGAAGTCACGCGCCGCGACACTTGCCCATTTGCGCAGCGCCGATTTCGCCAAGGGTGATCCCATTCCCTTGCCGCTGACCATGGCCTCGATCTTCCACGCACCGGGCGACGCGACGGGTTTCGATCAATATGGCCGCTTCAGTAATCCGACCTGGCATGCAGTCGAGCATGCGCTCGGCCATCTGGAAGGGGCGCAATGCATTATTTTTCCGTCGGGAATGGCAGCGATTTCCGCGGCTTTCTTCGCGCTCGTCAGATCGGGCGACCGTATCCTCTTGCCGTCGGACGGTTATCACACGACGCGGGCCTTGGCCGAACGTTTTCTGAAACCGCTCGGCGTCGCTTATGACGTGAGGCCGACGGCAAGCATGCTCGATGGCGGCTTCGCCGGCTACCGGGCGGTTTTCGTTGAAAGTCCGTCGAACCCGCGACTGGACATTTGCGACATCGCCGCCGTCGCCAACGCCGTCCATGCGCAGGGCGGAACCCTGATCGTCGACAACACGACGATGACGCCCTTCGGCCAGCGCCCGCTCGATCTTGGCGCCGACATCGTGGTCTCGGCCGACACCAAGGCGATCAATGGCCATTCGGACGTTCTCTTCGGCCATGTCGCCAGCCGCGATCCCGACATTGTCGCCAGGGTGAAGGATTGGCGCGAGACGGCCGGCGGCATCCCCGGTCCGTTCGAAGCATGGCTCGTTCATCGCGGCCTCGAAACGCTGGAAGTGCGCTTCGATCGCATGTGTTCGTCGGCTGAAACCATCGCGCGGCGGCTGAAGGGTCATTGCGCCGTCAGCGGCCTGCGCTTTCCCGGGCTCGAGGGCGATGCCTCGCACAATCTGGCGCGCGCTCAGATGGAGCGCTTCGGCTTCCTGATTTCCTTCGAACTGGCCTCCGAAGAACAGGCAGAGGCGTTCATCGACGGTTGCGCGCTGATCGAATCGGCAACGTCCTTCGGCGGCGTGCACACATCGGCCGAGCGGCGCTCGAAACGCGGCGACGCCGTTCCGCCGGGCTTCGTTCGCCTGGCCATCGGCTGCGAGCCGGTCGAGGAGCTTTGGCAGGCGATCGAGGAATCTCTGGACAAGATCGGCGCCTAGTCCGCCTACTTAATCAGATCGTCAGCCTCGATCTTGCGCCGGCCGTGCAGCACGCGGATTTCGATCGCATCCTCTCCAATGCGGTAAAAGGTTAGATATTCGCCGACGATGAGATGGCGAATGCCCGGAGTGATATCGTCGCGTAAGGGACCAGATGACGGATAGATGGCGAGTTGCCAACGGTTTTCGATGCGATCGAGCAGTCGGTCCACTGCGGCTTCGCTATCACGCGCAACATATTGCCAGATGCAATCAAATCCTCTTCGGCGTACGAAGTTCGAACGATGCGCAGCAAGTGTCATACCGCTCCGCCAGACCGAAATCGCTTGCGCGCCTCAGCTTTGATCTCTTCCATAGATTCGAACCGGCCGGGCCCGCTGTCGATCCCCTCCTGCACCAGTTTCCGCAGCTCTTCGACGCTGTAGCCGAACAAGTCGCGCCGCTCCTTCCATTGCCTGAGCGCATCGCGGATCACCTCGCTGGCCGAGGCGTATTCGCCCGCCGCGACGACATCGTCGACCGCGGCCGCCAGTTCCGGTGAAAGCGTGATACTGCGTTTACCCACCTGGCTCATGATGCACTCCTGCTCTTCCGTGTGGTACGATTTAATCGCACCAGCTCAAGGACAGGTTCGACCACGCCGCGGAAGCTGTCTTGCAGAATGCTTGAATCGGAAGATACGCCTGTCGGCGTAACCTCCCGATCCCGTTCAGCTATCGCTACGAGAAAAATGCCAGCTGGCCTGTAAGCCGGGTTCTGTATGGCCCTCGCCTCGCGGCGAGAACGTGGCGGCCATTCATCTTGGGCGCATGTTGCCACGCGCCTCACGCAACCTACCCGGACGGTGGGCCGGAAACAGCCCTCGAAGGTTTCCCCTCGCACCGCCCCTATTCGGTTTTGCTCCCGGTGGGGTTTGCCCTGCCGCTTCTGTTGCCAGTCGCGCGGTGGGCTCTTACCCCACCCTTTCACCCTTGCCGTGGCCGAAGCCGCGGCGGTTTGCTTTCTGTGGCACTTTCCCTGGGGTTGCCCCCGCCGGCCGTTAGCCGGCACCGTGTCTCCATGGAGCCCGGACTTTCCTCACCCGCAACCTTTCGGCACGCGCGGGCGCGGCCGCCCGGCCAGCTGACAAGGGCGTATAAAGGGATTCCCGCCTGAAAACGCAAACGAAAAAGCTGTTGCCGTCCCCCAAATGCGCAGCGGTTTGGGACAACGACGCGCTTGAAACAGACACGCGTCGCCCAAATCCGCTTCGCCGGACAGGCTTAGGCCGGCGAACCCAGCGCTGCCATCTGCACCTTCACCTTGCTGCAATAGGCAGCCGAAATCGGATTCATCCGCGTCGCGCCGTGGCCGGCATTGTATTTCAGGATCGTGCCGCAGGTGGTGCCACCGCCGAGACCCTGCGCCATGGCGAGGTACTTCATGCCGTATTTGATATTGGTGTCGGGATCGAACAGTCCCTTGGCCGAACCAGTGTAACCCATCATGCGCGCCGTGGCCGGCTTGATCTGCATCAGGCCGATCTCGCCGGCGCTGCCGACCAGGTTCGGCCGGTAGTTGCTTTCGATCTTGATGACGGCGCTGGCCAGGGACACCGGCACGCCGTAGCTCGCGGCATAGCGGGCAATGATCGACGAATACTGGCCGCCGCCGGGTGCAGCGGATGTCGCCAGAGCGATCTTGCCCGTGGGGATCGAGGCTGTCGGGGTGAGATCGATCGTCTTTCTGACGCGCTTGGCGCGCTTGGCCGTCGATTTCGCCGCCCTGGTCGCGGCGGCCTTCTGCACCTTAGCCGGGGCTCTCTTGATCTTTGGCGCTTTGTTCGCCGGGGCAGCCTTGGTCGTAGGGGCGACGGCAAGGCCATTGTCTGCCCTGAGGCTTAAGGGGGCGCTGTTTGCCGGACTGAAGGCAAAGCTTATTACTCCGGCAGCAACGGCTGCCGCTACAACGGTCAATTTCTGCATGTAATCCTGTTCTGTTAGAACCGCGCGAAGAACTTCGCGCAGTTGTGTCAATTCAACATCGGAGCATCAGAGGGGCTAGACGTCCAACAACTTGCGGGAGAGGCATTTGGCGGCGGAATTGGCGGCAATGAAGGCGGCGCAATTCACTTTAAATAACAGGTTGTAATTTAATGACCTTATCGCGACTATTTGGCAGAGGCTGCCGCGACGGAAGTCAGGAGCCTCTGCAGCGTGCGGATCGTCGAATTGTCGGCCACGCCATCCACCAGCCGCCGCCGGAAATGCCGCTGGAACGCCGCCACCGCGATTTCCGTCTGCCGGTCGTAAATACCCGATATCTCAATACCATAGCCATAGAGCGCCAGCATCGACTGCAGCGCCTCGACGTCGGAGCCGGTGTCGCCGGCCTTCAACGCGGCGCCCGGTTTTATCGGCGCCGCCGGTACGAGGTGACCGATACCGGCCGCGAACAGAACCTTCCACGGAAATTTTTCGCCCGGGTCGACCTTGCGGCCCGGCGCCACGTCGGAATGGGCAAGCACCCTTGTCGCTGGGATGGAATAACGGCCCACGATGCCCGCGCACAAATCGATCACGGCATCGATCTGCCGCCTCGGGAAGGCCTTGTAGCCCAGTGAATGCCCGGGATTGACGATCTCGATGCCGACCGAGCAGGAATTGATGTCGGTGCGCCCGAGCCAGGAGCTCTTGCCGGCATGCCAGGCGCGATCGCTCTCGCGCACCATCTGGATGATGCGGCCATCTTCGTGGACAAGATAATGCGAGGACACTTCACTTGCTGGATCGCACAGCCACGCCTCGGCGCCGGCGCCGGTTGCCATGCCGGTATAGTGCAGCACGATCATGTCGGGCCGCAGCGTCTCGCGGCGCGGACCGAAATTCGGCGACACCCGGACCTCGGCACCTGGCTGGTCGGGCAGGAAACCGCTCATGCGTGCCTGAGGCCCCGCTCGATCATTTCATAGGCGGCATTGATCGCCGCGACCCTGGTCGTGGCGATCTTGATGAATTCTTGCGGCAAGCCGCGTGCGATCAACCTGTCGGGATGATTGTCCGAGATCAGCTTGCGGTAGCGCTTCCTGATTTCCTCGAACGGCTTGCCGCGCTCGATGCCCAGCACGACGTAAGGATCGGCGGCGCCGAGATTGACGTGCCGCGACAGGATCGTCTCGTAATGCGCCTCATCGATCCGGAAGATCTCCGCAATCCGATGCAGGAACTGCCCTTCCCGCTCATGGATCAGGCCGTCAGCCTTGGCGATATGGAATAGGCCGTCGAGTATGTCTTCCAGCATCATGCAGTTGGCATGGCCGGAACCGCAGAGTTGCGCCATGCGCCGGGCGTAGGTCTCGAACCCGGCGACGTCCTGCTTGGCGATGTCGTAAAGCCGCGCCACATTGCGCGTCTCGCTCGGCGGCACCTCGAAGATTTCCTGGAAGGCGCGCACCTCGTCCTGCGTGACGATGCCGTCGGCCTTGGCCATCTTGGCCGAGAGCGCGATCATCGCCACCGAAAAGGCTACGCGCCGGCGCAAGTCCGGATCGCCGGAAAACACGGTGCGCACAGCTTCAACGACGTCCGCGACACCCGAGGACGCCGACGACGAAACACGAGCGATGAAGTCGCCAAGGCGGTCCCAAATCGACATGTCGGCTTCATAGAGCGAACCGGGCGGTTCTATCAAGCCGGGACGATGCCGCAGTTGACCGGCGATGCGCGGGATCGACGGCGCAAAAAGAAGGCCGGCAGTGCCGGCCTTCTTCGATTGTGGGACGGCCCTTACTGCGCAGGCGCGGTAGGAGCCGGTTTTGTTGCCGGAGCCGGTTCAGCAGGCTTCGAAGCGTCGGGCGAAGCCGGTTTCATCGGCTGTTCGTTGGCCGGCGGATTGGTGCTCTGGGTGGTGGTATTGTCAGTGCCGGTGCCACTGTCGCTACAAGCCGCGACTCCCAGCAGGGCGAGCGCCGAGACCGACGCCAGAATGAGCTTCTTCATGCTATCTCTCCTTCGACAGACGCTCACATTTCGGTGAGCGGTCGCAGGGGAAATGCATCAGCCATCTGCCGGTTTCGTAACGTTGCATTTCCACGTGTAACATCAACTTGCGATTGCTGGCGCCGAAATCGCGAACTAACACAACATACGCCCAAAGAGATTATGGATAAGCAGAATGCCGGCAGCCGCAGGAACTGGGAAATGGGATTTTTGGATCGACCGCGGCGGCACTTTCACCGACATCATCGGCCGTGATCCGCGAGGTCGGCTGCACCCCCGAAAACTCCTGTCCGAAAATCCCGAGGCGTATGCGGATGCCGCCATCCAGGGCATCCGCGACCTGTTGGGTTTGAAAGCCGGCGTTGCCATCTCCGCCGACGCGATCGGCGACGTCAAAATGGGCACGACCGTAGCCACCAATGCGCTGCTCGAGCGCAAGGGCGACCGTGTGCTGCTGCTCATCACCAAGGGGTTCCGCGACGCTTTGCGCATCGCGTATCAGGCAAGGCCGGATATCTTCGCCAAGGAGATCATCCTGCCGGAGCAGCTCTACGAGCGGGTGATCGAGATCAATGAACGCGTTCGCGCCGACGGCTGCGTCGAGCGCCTGCTCGACATCGCGGCCTGCCGCCCCGCGATCGAGCAGGCGAAGGCCGACGGCATCGATGCGGTCGCCATTGTCTTCATGCACGCCTGGAAATACCCGGACCACGAAAAGGCCGTGGCGAAAGTCTGCCGCAAGATCGGCTTCAGCCAGATCTCGGTCTCTCACGAGGTCTCTCCGCTCATCAAGCTGGTCGGCCGCGGCGACACCACCGTGGTCGACGCCTATCTGTCGCCGATCCTGTCGCGCTATGTGCAGCGGGTGGCCGGCGAACTGGGCGCCGGACCGCGCCTGATGTTCATGATGTCGTCGGGCGGCCTCACCGCCGCCGACATGTTCCAGGGCAAGGACGCGCTGCTTTCGGGACCGGCGGGTGGCGTCGTCGGCATGGTCGAGACGGCGAAGCTCGCCGGCTTCGAAAAGGTCATCGGCTTCGACATGGGCGGTACGTCGACCGACGTCGCCCACTATGACGGCGAATATGAGCGCGCTTTCGACACCGAGGTCGCCGGCGTTCGCATCCGCGCGCCGATGATGCGCATCCACACCGTCGCCGCCGGCGGCGGCTCGATCCTGCACTATGAGGCGGGCCGCTTCCGCGTCGGCCCGGATTCTGCCGGCGCCAATCCCGGGCCTGCCGCCTACCGGCGCGGCGGCCCGCTCGCCGTCACCGATGCCAATGTCATGCTCGGCAAATTGCAGCCCGATTTCTTTCCGGCGATTTTCGGCGCGGGCCAAGACCAAGCGCTCGACATCGGCACGGTTGGCGAAAAATTCGCGGCGCTTGCCGCCGAAATCGGCGACGGCCGGACGCCCGAGGCGGTCGCTGAAGGCTTTGTCACCATCGCCGTCGAGAACATGGCCAACGCCATCAAGAAGATCTCGGTGCAGCGCGGCTATGACGTCACCGAATATCTCTTGAACTGTTTTGGCGGCGCCGGCGGCCAGCACGCCTGCCTGGTCGCCGATGCGCTCGGCATGGAGGCGGTGCTCATCCATCCCTTCTCCGGCCTTCTCTCGGCTTACGGCATCGGCCTCTCGTCGGTCTTCGCCTCGCGCCAACAGGGTCTGCTGCAGCCGCTTGCCGAAGAATCCCGCGCGGCGATCGAGGCGCTCATCGCGGCGCTGCGCGGCGACGTCATTGCCGAGCTCGGCGAGCAAGGCATTGCCGGGGACGCGGTTTCAACGAGGCCTGTCCTGCATATCCGCTATGACGGCACCGATACGGCGCTGCCGGTGAATTTCGAGCATGGCTCGATCTTCCGCGCCAGAAGCGATTTCGAGGCCGCGCACAAGGCGCAGTTCGGTTTCGTCTATGACGATAAGCCGATCGTCGTCGAGACCGTCGCCGTCGAAGGCATGGAAGCCGCCCGACAGGACAAGGCTGAAGCCCCTGTGCCCGCCGGACCGGCAGGAATTGACCCCAAACCTTTGGAAAGCCGGCGCATCTACACCGAAGGCCGCTGGCACGAGGCCGGCGTCTATCGCCGCGAAGGCCTGCGGCCGTCGCACACTGTCGCCGGGCCCGCGCTTATCATCGAGCCGAACCAGACCATCGTCGTCGAGCCGGGCTGGCGCGCGGAAATCACCGGTCTCAATCACGTTGTGATACGCCGGACAGAAAGAAAGGCGCGTGCCGCGGCACTCGGCACCGAGGCCGATCCGGTGATGCTGGAGGTCTTCAACAACCTCTTCATGTCGATCGCCGAACAGATGGGCGTGACGCTGCAGAACACCGCCTATTCGGTCAACATCAAGGAACGGCTCGACTTCTCCTGCGCCGTGTTCGACCGCCATGGCGCGCTGGTCGCCAACGCGCCGCATATGCCGGTGCATCTGGGCTCAATGGACCGTTCGGTGGAGACAATCATCCGCTTGAACTCCGGCGATATCCATCCCGGCGACGTCTTCGCGCTCAACGCGCCCTATAATGGCGGCACGCATTTGCCCGACATCACCGTAGTGACGCCGGTGTTTGACGACGCCCGCAAGGAAATCCTGTTCTGGGCGGCCTCGCGCGGCCATCACGCCGATGTCGGCGGCACCGCGCCGGGCTCGATGACGCCGCTTGCGACAACGGTCGACGAAGAAGGCGTGCTGTTCGACAATTTCCGCATCGTCGATCGCGGCCGCTTCCGCGAGAAGGAGCTGGAGACGCTGCTGACCGACCATCCTTATCCGGCCCGCAATCCCGTCCAGAACATCGCCGACTTGAAGGCGCAGATCGCCGCCAACGAAAAGGGCGTGGCGGAGCTGCGCAAGATGGTCGCGCATTTCGGGCTCGATGTGGTCGAGGCCTATATGGGCCACGTACAGGACAATGCCGCCGAGAGCGTGCGCCGCGTGATCGAGCGGCTTCCCGACAGCGCGGCGTACGAATATCCCACCGACACCGGCCAGGTGATCAAGGTGAAGATTACCGTCGACCGGCAAAGGCGCGAGGCGACCGTCGATTTCACCGGCACGTCGCCTGTCATGAAGAACAACTTCAATGCGCCGGAGCCCGTCGCCCGCGCCGCGGTGCTCTATGCCTTCCGCGTCATGGTCGAGGACATGATCCCGATGAATGCCGGCTGCCTCAGGCCGATCAACATCGTTATTCCGGATGGTTGCATGCTCAAGCCGTCCTATCCCGCCGCCGTCGTCGCCGGCAATGTCGAAACCTCGCAGCATGTCACCAACGCGCTGTTCGGCGCGATGGGCGCGATGGCCAACGCCCAAGGCACGATGAACAACCTCACCTTCGGCAACAAGAAATACCAGTATTACGAGACGATCTGCTCCGGCTCGCCGGCCGGCCGGATGAATTCGGGCCGGGGCTTTGCCGGCACGTCCGGCGTCCATACCCATATGACCAATTCGCGCCTCACAGATCCGGAGGTGCTGGAACTGCGCTTCCCCGTCGTGCTGGAAGACTTCCATATCCGCAAGGATTCCGGCGGCAAGGGCAAGTGGAATGCCGGCGACGGCACCAGGCGCACCATCCGCTTCCTCGAAAAGATGGAATGCGCGATCCTGTCCTCGCACCGCAATCGCCCGCCCCAGGGCCTCGACGGCGGCGGTGACGGCGAGGCGGGCTCGACCAAGGTCAGGCGCAATGACGGCTCGGTCGACGTCCTGAAGGCCTGCGACCAGACCACGCTCGATGCCGGCGAGGCCGTCATCGTCACCACGCCGACACCCGGAGCGTTCGGAAAAGCGTAAGAACAGCGTCAACAGGCTGTCACCTGCCTGTCATGCCGCTGCGCTACCCGCTTGCGCCAACGCAAACGGGGAATCACCTTTCCATGTCGGACGTATCCGGAGAACTCGTTTATCGTCGAGGCAAGGAAGTCGGAAAGGCCGTCTACCAGAACCGGGCATTGTCGAAGGACGGCATTTCCGAGCGGCTCTTCGCCTTCCTGTTCTCCGGCCTCGTCTATCCGCAGATCTGGGAAGATCCCGATGTCGACATGGAGGCCATGCAACTTGGCGCCGGGCACCGAGTCGTCACGATCGCCTCGGGCGGCTGCAACATCCTGGCTTACCTGACCCGCACGCCGGCCCGGATCGACGCCGTCGATCTCAATGCCGCGCATGTCGCGCTGAACCGCATGAAGCTGGAAGCGGTGCGCCACCTGCCGTCGCAGGGCGACCTGTTCCGTTTCTTCGGCGCCGCCGGCACCAGCCACAATTCCGATGCCTATGATCGCTTCATCGCACCGCATCTCGATCCGGTCAGCCGCCATTACTGGGAACGCCGCAACTGGCGCGGCCGGCGCCGCATCTCGGTTTTCGACCGTAACTTCTACCAGACCGGCCTGCTCGGCCTCTTCATCGCCATGGGCCATCGCGTCGCAAAACTGTTCGGCGTCGATCCCGCCGGCATCATGAAGGCCGGAAACATCGGCGAGCAGCGCCGCTTCTTCAATGAGGAACTGGCACCGGTCTTCGACAAGAAGCTGCTGCGCTGGGCGACCTCGCGCAAAGCTTCGCTGTTCGGCCTCGGCATCCCGCCGGCACAGTATGATTCGCTGATCACATCCGGCGACGGCTCGATGGCGAGCGTGCTCAAGGCGCGCCTTGAAAAGCTCGCCTGCGATTTCCCGATCAAGAACAATTACTTCGCCTGGCAGGCCTTTGCCCGCCGCTATCCGCAGCCCGGCGAGGCCGCGCTGCCTGCTTATCTGGAAGAGCGCAATTACAAAACGATCCGCGACAACATCGATCGCGTCGCCATCCACCACGCCAATCTGATCAAGTTCCTGGCCGCCAAGGATGCCGGCACCGTCGACCGCTTCGTCCTGCTCGACGCGCAGGACTGGATGACCGACGACCTGCTCAACGCGCTGTGGACCGAGATCACCCGCACGGCCTCGGCCGGCGCCCGCGTCATCTTCCGCACCGCGGCCGAACCGAGCCTCCTGCCCGGCCGTGTCTCCAGTTCGCTGCTCGACCAGTGGACCTACGAGGCCGACGCCTCGCGCGAATATT
The DNA here is from genome assembly GCF_020165275.1 of Mesorhizobium sp. Ca11. Classification (NCBI taxonomy): domain Bacteria; kingdom Pseudomonadati; phylum Pseudomonadota; class Alphaproteobacteria; order Hyphomicrobiales; family Phyllobacteriaceae; genus Mesorhizobium; species Mesorhizobium sp. Ca11. The sequence goes on from NZ_JAIUHU010000001.1 coordinate 676,833, forward strand.
CGGCAAAAGACCGCTCGGCGATCTATGGCGGCTTCCACCTTTATGTGAAGCGTCCCGCATGAGCACGACGGAGCTGCCCGCCAGCCATGCCGAACTGATGGACGGCGTCTACCGCTGGCAGCGCCATATCTACGACCTGACCCGCAAATACTACCTGCTCGGCCGCGACCGGCTGATCGACGGGCTGGACGTGCCGCAAGGCGGCACCGTGCTGGAGCTTGGCTGCGGCACCGGCCGCAACATTGCGCTTGCCGCCCGCCGCTATCCGGATGCGCGCTTCTTCGGTTTGGACATCTCGGCCGAGATGCTGGAGACGGCTAGCGCGGCCATTGCTCGCGAAGGCCTGTCCGACAAAGTCAGGCTGTCGCGTGGCGACGCAACCGACTTCGATGCCATGGCGCTCTTCGGCATCGCGCAGTTCGACCGCGTCTTCGTGTCCTATTCGCTGTCGATGATCCCCGGCTGGGAAAAGACGGTTTCGGCCGCACTCGCCGCGCTTGCGCCCGGCGGCTCATTGCATGTCGTCGATTTCGGCCAACAGGAAGGCCTGCCGCGCTGGTTCCGCACCCTGCTGCGCGGCTGGCTGCGGAAATTCCATGTCGCGCCGCGCGCCTCGCTGCGCGACGTGCTTGAATCGGAATCGCAGCGCACTGGCGCAACCTTCCGTTTCAGAACGCTTTATCGCGGGTACGCCTGGCTCGGCGTGATCGGATCCCGCAAATAAAAAAACGCGATCAGCGCAGCGCCTTCACCAGCGCGCTGACCATCGCTTGTGGCCGATAGCCAAACTTGCGCGGCGTCAGACCTAGCCTCACCACCACCAACTGCTCGGACGGAATGATCGCCACCGTCTGGCCGTCATGGCCTTCCATCCAATAGGTGTCCTTGGGCAGGCCTGCAGTGACGCCCGCGCCGGGATTTTCCTCATCGCCCGGCCCCTCGATCCAGACCTGGCCTTTGCCATACACCTTTGAGGCCGGTGCGGCCTCGCGCATCCAGTCGACGAAACCGGCAGGCAGGATCTGGTTTCCGTTCCAGGCGCCACCCTGCAGCAGGAACTGGCCGAAGCGAGCCCAGTCATGCGCCGTGGCATAGAGATAGGACGAGCCGACGAAGGTGCCTTGCTCGTCGGTCTCGAGCACCGCGCTCTTCATGCCGAGCGGATCGAACAGCGCCGTACGCGGCCATGCCAACGCCTTCGCTTTGTCGCCGATCGCGTCCTGCCACAGCCGCGACAGCATCACCGCCGTACCGCTCGAATAGGAAAACACTTTTCCCACCTCGCCGGTCAGAGGTTGGGCCGCGGCGAAGTGAGCCATGTCCGGTTCGAGATAAAGCATGCGCGTCACGTCGGCGACGTCGCCGTAATCCTCGTTGAACGCCAGCCCGCTTGACATCGCCATCATGTCGGCAAGGCTGATGGCGGCGCGGCCATCGGCCTTCCACGGTGCGAAGAGCCCCTTGTTATCGAGCGCCAGCTTGCCGTCCCTAACCAGCGTGCCGACGATCGCGGCATTCACCGTCTTGGTCATCGACCAGCCAAGCAGCGGCGTCTTGGCCGAAAAGCCCTCGCCATAACGCTCCGCGATGATCCGGCCGTTCTTCACCACCACGATGGCGCGCATGCCGGTGCCGGCCATGGCGACATCGTCGACGATCTTCGCGACTTCGGGGTGCTGCGAAGCATCGACCCGCTCGCCATCGGGCCAGAGCGCGTCGGGTTGCGCCGCGGTCGGCGGCGCGGCGCGCAGCGACGTCTGCCTTGCCTTGCCGGTGTCGCCGTCGGCAACCGACGCGCAACCGACGCCGTCGCGCTCGACCGCGACACTCTTGCCGAAAACCCAAAGCAGGCCGGCCGAAACCAGTCCCCTTTCCTTATCGACGGAGACCTTCATTAGCTTCAGCAGCGGATGGCCTGGTGCCTGCACATCGATGGCCAGGACCTCTTTGGCGTCCCGGCCGGCGATGAAGACGTTCGAGCAGACGATCTTGGCCGAGTAGCCGGAGCCGACGCGGATGAGTTCTGGCGGCGCGAAATAGAGCCACGCGAAGAGCGCCGCCACCGCCAGGATCACAAGCCCAAGCAGCCATTTGATGAACTTCACGACGGCCCGCATCTTTCCCCGCCTTTTAGATTCGCCGGCTCGATTTATGTCATCGATTTGCCGCCATTGCTTCCGCAAAATCGCCAGCATCGTCGAGCGCCGTCAATGGATTATCAACCATGTTCGGCGATCAAATGAGCAACTAGGACGGTCTTGTGGGGCGATCGTCTGGAGGGGGCCCGCGTAAGCGACCACCATCGATGAAGGACCCATCAGCGGCCGGCTGATCCCGGCTCGGGGAATATCATGCGCCGTCTTGCGGCCATCCTGATGCTTACGCTGCTGGGCGCCTGCTCGACTGTGGAGGACCTCTCACCATTGTCGCCGTCGTCGCAGGCGGTTGCCGTGCGCGCGCCCAAATTCGAGGACTCCAAGCCGCATGAGTGGGACAGCGGCGCGCCATGGACCTACGCCATCCACGGCACGGACGTCTCCAAATACCAGAGCTCGATCGACTGGCCGACCGCCAAGGCCAGCGGCATCTCCTTTGCCTTCATCAAAGCGACGGAGGGCGGCGATCGTTTCGACGACTATTTCAACGAGCACTGGGCGCGTACAAGGGCCGCCGGCGTCCCGCGCGCGGCCTATCATTTCTTCTATTTCTGCACGCCGGCCGAAACCCAGGCGCGCTGGTTCATCGCCAATGTCCCGAGAGACCCGTCGGCAATGCCGCCGGTGCTCGACATGGAATGGAACCCGAAATCGCCGACCTGCAGGCTGCGCCCCGACCCGGCCACGGTGCGCAGCGAGATGACCGTCTTCCTGCAAATGGTCGAGCGCTATTACGGCAAGAAGCCGATCATCTACACCTCGGTCGACTTCTTCGACGACAACCAACTGGCGACCTTCCGCGGCTATCCCTATTGGCTGCGCTCGGTCGCCGGCCATCCGCGCGAGAAATACGGCAGCCACCCCTTCACCTTCTGGCAGTACACCGGCACCGGCATCGTGCCCGGCATGACCGGCAAGTCCGACATCAACGTCTTCAACGGCTCGGAAGCTGCCTGGAAGAAGTGGCTGCGGCAGAACACCCGTTGACATCGGCCGCCGCGCCTGCTTTTCGACACGGCGGGCGGCGAAACATGCAACCGCTGGTAATCTGGAGCGGCGTACTCGTGCGAGTGCCTGGCGAGGCTCCGGAGCTTTGAAATCCTCGCATGCGCCCGTCCGATCCCGTCCGGGGTCGCGATCGGGTCATGCGCCGGTCTCGAAAGGAAAGCGATGCGATTGCGCGTTGAAATCCTGGCGGCGCTCTTCGTCGGCGCGCTTGCGATGCCCGCGGCGGCGCAGGAATGCGGCGGCGATTTCGAGGCTTGGAAACAGGGCGTCGCGGCAGAAGCCAAGGCAGCCGGCGTCGGCGCCGTCGGGCTCGACGCGCTGGAGGACGCCACCATCGATCAGCGGGCGCTGGCGCGCGACCGCGCCCAGGGTGTCTTCACCCAGACTTTCACCGAATTCGCCAACCGCATGATTTCGGCCTACCGCCTGAAGCAGGGTGCGGCCAATCTGAAGAAATATGCCGAAATCTTCGACCGCGCCGACAAGGAGTTCGGCGTCCAGCCGGCCATCATCGCTGCTTTCTGGGGGCTGGAGACCGACTTCGGCGCCGTCCAGGGCGACTTCCATACGCTGAATGCGCTGGTGACGCTTTCGTATGATTGCCGCCGTCCCCAGCTGTTTCGGCAGCAATTGGTGCCGCTGCTTACCTTGATCGACCGCGGCGTGCTGCCCGCCGACGTCAAGGGCGCCTGGGCCGGCGAGATCGGCCAGACGCAGATCCTGCCGACCGACTATCTGGCGCGCGGCGTCGACGGCGACGGAGACGGCAAGGTCGATCTGAGGAACAGCGTGCCGGACGTCATCATGACCACGGCCGACAAGATCATGTCGCGCGGCTGGAAGCGCGACCAGCCCTGGGTCCAGGAAGTGCGTGTCCCCGACGAAATGCCATGGGACCAGACCGGCCGCACCAACAAGCTGCCGCTGTCGCAATGGGCGCAGTGGGGCGTCACCGGACCCAACGGCAACCCGCTCATCGACAATGGTCTCAAGGCTGGCCTGGCGCTGCCGATGGGCCGCAAGGGTCCCGCCTTCCTGACCTATGACAATTTCGACGTCTATCTGGAATGGAACCAGTCCTTCACCTACGCGCTGACGGCGGCAGTGCTTGCGAGCCGCCTTGCCGGCGCGCCGCAATTCGATCCGCGCACGCCCGAGCAAGGCCTGAACGGCGACCAGATGAAGGCGCTGCAGACCAAGCTCGAGGCCAAGGGCTACGACGTCGGCACCGTCGACGGCATCCTGGGCACCAACACGCGCGAAGCGGTCCGCAAGGAGCAGATGCGCCTTGGCCTGCCGGTAGACGGTTGGCCGACACCCGAGCTTTTGGCAAAGCTGTAGCGCCCTGTCCTTCTCCCCTTGCGGGAGAAGGGGAGCTCAATCCGCCATCGTCTCCAGGCTGGCAAAGCCCTGCGGCGCATCGCCCTCGTCGAAGGGCGTCGTCACCTCGACGAACGTATCGGGGAAGAAGCCGTTGAAGCGGGTTCTCAGCGACAGCGAGTAGGCGCCGATATGGCCGATCTCGATCCAGTCGCCGGTGTCGACCGTTTCCGGCAGCCAGAATGGCCTGGACAGGATATCGACGGAATCGCAGGTCGCGCCGCAGACCTTGAACGGCACGATGGTGTTTTCGTTGCCGTTGCGGGTACGGATCGCGGGATCGGGAATGAAGCGCGCCGGCAGCGTGATCTTGCCGGTCCATGAATCCGACAACGACGCCCAGATGCCGTCATTGATGTAGAGCCGCTTGCCCTTGCGCAACAGCACACGCACGATCAGCGAGAGACATCGCGCTACGATCACGCGTCCGGGCTCGGCCACCAAGGGCATCTGGTCGAATTGATATTCTTTCAGGTCGCCGGCCAGCCGCGACATCAATTGGCCGAGCGACGGCATCTCGATGTGCCTGCGATTGGGGTCGTGGCCGTATTCGGCGGGAAAGCCGCCGCCGACATCCAGCCCGGCAATGTCGAAGGTCAGGCGGTTGCGCACCCAGTCGGCCGAGGCGAGCGCACGTTCATAGGTATCGGGATCCTCGATCTGGCTGCCGACATGGAAGCAGAGGCCGACCTTGTAGCCGGTGCGGTTCAGCCGCTCGGCAAGCTCGACCGCATTGGCCGGCCCGGCGCCGAACTTCTTCGACAGCTCGTAAGCCGCGTGGCCCTTGGTCTGGATGCGCACGAAGACGGTGAGAGCGCCCGGGTCGATATCGAGCGCACGCACGACGCGCGTCAGCTTGGTGATCTCGTCCTCATGGTCGAGCGAGATCACCCGGATGCCGTATTTTTCAAGCGCCAGCTTGATGTCCGACTGCGCTTTGACCGGATGCATGTAGAGCATCTCGGCGTCGGGCGAGACGGCGCGCACGGCGGCGAACTCGCCTGGCGAGGCGACATCGAAGGCGCTGACGCCGGCCTCGACCAGCGTCTTGAGAACGATCTGCTCGCCATTGGTCTTGACCGCATAAGCGGTCTTGCCGGGAAACATGCCCATGAACTGCAGGGCATCCTCCTTCAGCACCTGCGGGCGGAAACAGTAGACCGGGTCGTCGGGACGAAGCGCCAGTGCCGCCTCACGGGCATTTTCGAATCGCTGCATGGACGAATCCTCAGGTCTGGAGCGCGCACAATTAATCCTAGCTAGCCGCCAAAGAAAACAGTTCTGTGTCTTGGCGATCCGGAGCGGCCTGCTGCACATTTTGGCGACGCTAAACCAGCGGTCATGTTTCGGGTGGCTCTTGCCGCCGAACCCGATATCGGTTCTTGAGATGCTTTACGGGCCGAGGTTGCGATCGGCCCCGGGGAGGAACAGGACATGTCGATTACGGCCGGCGCCGCGCCGACGCGCGGAGCGATGACGCTCAAGGATTGGGCGCAGCTTCTCCTGCTCGGCGCGATCTGGGGCGGTTCGTTCTTCTTTGCCCGCATCGCCGTTTCCGAGATCCATCCGCTGGCGCTGGTGCTGTTCCGCGTCGCCATCGCCGCGGCGGCACTTCACCTCTATCTGGCAGCCCGCGGCCCTTCGTTCCGGCTCGCCTTCCCGCATGCCGGCCTGTTCTTCCTGCTGGCGCTCACCAACAATGTCGTGCCCTTCTCGCTGATCTTCGCCGGCCAGACGCAGCTCGGCGCCGGCGTCGCTTCGGTACTCAACGCCACGACGCCGTTCTGGACGCTGATCCTGGCCAATGCGCTCACCACCGACGAGAAGCTATCCTGGAACAAGTTCGCCGGCATCGCGCTCGGTGTCGCCGGCACCGCGGTGATGATCGGACCCGGCCTGCTTGCCGGGCTTGGCGGACCGGTGTGGGCCAAGTTCGCATTGATCGGCGCTTCGATCTCCTACGCCATCGCCCTGATGATCGCGCGCCGCTTCAAAGGCGTGCCGTCACCCGTCGTCGCCACCGGACAGCTGACCGCATCGACCATCATCATGATCCCGCTCGTGCTGATTGCGTATGGCCCCGCGGGGCTTTTCTCGGTCTCGCCGCCCGTCTGGGCCGCGGTTTTGGGCCTGGCGCTGCTTTCAACCGCCTTTGCTTACATCCTCTATTTCAACCTCGTCGCCTCGGCCGGCGCCACCAATGCCTCGCTGGTCACCCTGGTCGTGCCGGTCAGTGCGGTGCTGCTCGGCTTCCTATTCCTCGGCGAACGGCTGGCCCTGTTCGAGATCGGCGGCATGACGCTGATCGGACTCGGCCTGGTCACCATAGACGGTCGCTTGTTTGGCCGATGGTAGCGGTGTCATGCCACGGCTCCGCCACAATTTATTCACAACGCTTGAGGCGGCTTTTGCCGAAGAGTTTCAACGGCTAACGATAAATCGGAAGTCGCAAATCCCACAATCATGTCGCATTGCAGCACGTTTTCCGCTTGCCTGTAACCCAAATGACTCTAGATTCCGGCCATAGCTCTGAAGAGGAGGCTATGGCATGGGACTGACGAGGCCGATCAACGCGTTGATGATTTGTGCCGCATTCGCATTCATCGGTGCCCTTATCATAGGTGTTCTTCCCTGACCCGCCAAAACCGGGAAGACCAGTACCGAGATATAGTCCAAACAGTTCGAAAAGGCCGGGTTCTACCCGGCCTTTTCCGTTGCAGCCTGCCCTATGCGGCGGCCGAACCCGCCGCCTCCGTCTCATGCGAGCGGATGCCGATCATGTGGCAGACGGCAAAGACGAGATCGGCGCGGTTCATCGTGTAGAAATGGAAGTCGCCGACGCCGCGCTCGACAAGGTCGAGCACCTGTTCGGCGGCCACGGCGGAGGCCACGAGGGCATGCGTCTGCGGGTCGTTCTCCAGCCCCTCGAACCGCTCGGCCAGCCAGGCCGGCACCAGCGCCCCGCAGCGCGACGAGAAATTGGCGACCTGGGTGAAATTATGCACCGGGAGGATGCCTGGCACGATCGGGATGTAGATGCCGGCGCGGCGCGCCCGCTCGACATAGCGCTCGTAAAGGTCGTTGTCGAAGAAGAACTGGGTGATCGCCCGCGTCGCGCCATTGTCGGCCTTGCGCTTCAGCATATCGATGTCGGTGGCAAAATCCGGGCTTTCCGGATGCTTTTCCGGATAGGCCGAGACCGAGATGTCGAAATCGCCGGCGTTCTTCAGCGCCCCGACCAGTTCGGCGCCATTGGCATAGCCGTCGGGATGCGGGTGGTAACTTGCGCCGACACCGGCCGCCGGATCGCCGCGCAACGCGACGAAACGTTTGACGCCCATATCCGCGAATTCGCGAATGACCGTGTCGACCTGATCGCGCGCGGCATCGACGCAAGTCATGTGCGCCGCCGGCGTCAGCGTCGTCTCGTTCAAGATGCGCTTGACCGTGCGCGCCGTGCGCTCGCGGGTCGAACCGCCAGCGCCGTAGGTCACCGAGACGAATTTCGGTTTGAGCGGCTCCAGCTTTGTAACCGTGTCCCACAGCCTTGCTTCCATCTCGTCGGTCTTCGGCGGGAAGAATTCGAACGAGACCCGGACCTTGTCACCGATGTCGGGGCGGCGGGAAAAGCGGAACTGGTTCATCAGGCTGTTTCCCCCATTGGATATGCCTTGGCGGGTAGCGAGTCATTGGATGGATCGGCGATCAGCAGTCGCCGATCGCGGCCGAGCCAGAGCTTCACCGTAAGCCTTGCCTCGTTACCGCCACGCGGCTCGAATTCCTGGCTGTCCTCGAGATCGAGGCCGGCCTCGGCGAACCAGTCGGACATCTGCCGGTCGGAAAAGCCCAGCCGCATATGGGCGTGCTGGTCGCGTAGGAATTCGAGCGCGTGGGGCGCGAAGTCGACGACGATCAGCCGGCCTGATGGCCTGAGCAGCCTCGCCGCCTCGGCGATGGCGCGCGCGGGATCGTCGAGATAGTGCAGCACCTGGTGGATTGTGACGAGATCGAAGGCGTTGCGCTCGACCGGCGGCGAAAAGATGTCGCCCTGGCGTACCTGCGCATTGGCGATGCCGGCCTTGTCGAGATTGGCGCGCGCCACGCTCAGCATCTCGCGCGACATGTCGATGCCGACGCCGCGCCGGTAGAGCGGCGCGAAGATTTCGAGCAGCCTGCCCGTGCCGGTGCCGAGGTCGAGCATCGACTGGAACGGCCGCTTGCCGACGAGCTTGATGAGTGCCGCTTCCACCGCGCGGTCCGGCACATGCAGCGAGCGGATATGATCCCAACTCGCGGCATTCTCGGAGAAATACTCGGCAGCCCGGTCCTGCCGCTTGCGCTTGACCGCCGCCAGCCGCTCGAGATCTCGCACCACCTGCGGATCGGCCTCGCTTATGGCCGAGACCAGACGCTGGACGAAATCGCGCGAATTATCGATGTCGGTCAGCCTGAAAAAAGCCCAGGACCCTTCCTGATAGCGGCCGATCAGCCCGGCATCGAGCAGCAGCTTGAGGTGCCGCGAGACGCGCGGCTGCGACTGGCCGAGGATCTCGGTGAGGTCGGAGACGGTGAGATCCCCGCGTGAAAGCAGCACCAGGATGCGCAGCCGGCTGGATTCGGCCGCCGCCTTCAATGTATCTACCATTGTGTCGAGCGAGACATGCATGAGCGGGCTCTCGTTGAAAGATATAAAGATATGTTTATGTCGATTTTGATACCCTGGCAAGCGCTATGTCGCTTCCGGACAAGAAAATGGCGCAGCCGCGATCCGCGCCGGCAGGCGGTTTCTGGGCGGGATGAACAGGATGTTTGAGACACGCCAAGGTGAAATGCTTCTTGCTGCCGACCCGGCGCAGTTGCCGCCGGACGGCCAAGTGGTCTTCATCGGCCGCATCGTCTCACCATGGACCAGTCGCGAGGATTGCCCCAAGAACATGCTCGCCGCCCGGCAAACCGGGCGAACCGCGACAGTCCTGATCGACCAGCCCTATCGCCTGGGGTTGCAAAACCTGGAACGCGCCAGCCACGTCGTCATCCTGTCCTGGCTCCATCACGCGCCGCGGAATCTGATTGTGCAGAAACCGCGCCACGCGGCTGAAGCGAAAGGCGTTTTCTCGCTGCGCTCCCCTGCCCGGCCCAACCCTGTCGGCCTGCATGTAGCGAAGCTCGCCGCGCTCGACATCGAGGCCGGTCGGATCGAGATCGACGCCATCGATGTGCTCGACGGCACACCGGTCATCGACATCAAGCCTTATTACGCTTCCACGGATGCCTTCCCGGAAGCGACGATTGCCGGGCGAGACGAGAAATGAGCGCCCCCACCGGCCGCCGCCGTGCCATCGCCAAGGCGCTGACCGCACTTTTGCCGCTTGCGCCCTATGCCGACATGGAAAAGATCCGCGCTGACGCCGGTTCCGTGCAAATGAAGACCCTGCCCCCGACGATCGCGGTATGGCTGGCCACCATCGCCCATGTCCGCCATGTCCACACAGATTATGAGAAGTTGCTCGCCGAGGGCTATGACCGGGATTCGGCGCGCTTCTTCGTCATCGGGCGGACCAATGAGGTGCTCACCCGTTGGCGCGCTACACGCCTGCTTCAGGAAGACGACGAGGACGAATAGGCGTCTGCGCCCTCTACGCCGCATCCCGCCAATTAATTCGGGTGCCGCCTCTGGAAAAACGGCGGCGGCGCCGTACATGGGGATAAACGGAGATTCCTCCGTTTACCCCCCGAATTCATCGCCCTCTGGGCAAGGATAGCAGATCATGACTGATAAGGTTTGGTTCATCACCGGATCGTCGAAGGGTTTTGGCCGCGTCTGGGCCGAGGCCGCGCTCGCCCGCGGCGATCGCGTCGCCGCAACTGCGCGCGATGCCGGCACACTCGCCGATCTCGTCGAGAAATATGGCGACAAGGTCGCTGCCATGAAGCTCGATGTCACCGACAAGCACGCCGTCGACGCCGCTGTTGCCGAGGCGCACAGGCGTTTCGGCCGGCTCGACGTGGTCGTCAACAATGCCGGTTACGGCCATTTCGGCGCCATCGAGGAGGTCACGGAGCAGGAGGCGCGCGACCAGATCGAGACCAACGTCTTCGGCGCGCTTTGGGTGACCCAGGCCGTGCTTCCCGTCATGCGGGCGCAACGCTCAGGCCACATCATCCAGATCTCCTCGATCGGCGGCGTCAACGCCTTTGCCTCGCTCGGCCTTTATCACGCCTCAAAATGGGCGCTGGAAGCCTTCAGCCAGTCGCTCAGCCTCGAGGTCGCGGAGTTCGGCATTCACGTGACCTTGGTCGAGCCGGGCGGCTTCTCCACGGACTGGGCCGGGCCGTCGGCCAGGGTCTCCAAACCATTGGACGCCTATGAGCCGGTCCGCGCAGCGATGGCCGAGCGCCGCAGCCGTTCCGTCGCTGGCGATCCGCAAGCGACCGGCCCGGCGATGCTGGCGATCGTCGATGCCGCCGAGCCGCCGCTCAGGGTCTTCTTCGGCGACGGCGGACTGCCGATGATCCGGCAGGAATATGCCAACCGCATCGCCACTTGGGAGAAATGGGATCACGTCTCGGTAATGGCGCAGGGCGCCAACAAGAACCGCAAGGCGGCCTAACCGCGAACGCCGCGCCGCGAAAGCGGCGCGGCCTCTTTGTTCAGGCTCGATAGGTCCACTGCTCGGGCACCCGGATGGAAATCTCTTCGCCAGCTCTTATGACGCCCGGCTTCTCGACCCAGGCGACAAGGCCGCGCAGCCGTTTCGCCTCCTTTGGGAAGAGCAGCGCGGTGGCCTCCTGATCCGCTGCGCCGACATGCTCGGCGATCGACTGCCCGGCGAACCGGCACGGCTTGTTCTGGCCGTCGACCTTGAGCGTCACGCCGCCCTTGAAGAACATCAGCGAGCCGGCCGGCAGCATCGAAAGATGCGGCACGCCCTCGACCACAAGATTGGCGCCGATCCACTCCGGCTTGATCTGCTCGATCCCCATGCGTTGCGCGATGATGGCGAGCTCGTCCGCGGCCACAAGCGACAATTGCCGCTCGTTGCGCATTTCGGTGCCGCGCGGATACCAAGGCTCGCGCCCGCCCGACCGCCGCGTTGCGCCGGCATGGAAATCGCCCTCGATGCCGTCGAAGCCGAGCCGCAGTTCCTCCACCCGTTTTGTCTCGAAATGATCGTGCGGAGCGGCATAGAGCGCCGCCGCCTTTGCCGTCAGCTTGCGGCCGGGCACGATGTCGATTGTCGGTTCGGCCGCTGGAAAAAGCTCTAGGTTCGTTTCCTGCATGCCGCTGGTCTAAAGGCCGCTGAGAAGGCGGTCCAGTCGAAAGCGCTGATGATCCGATCACATCGTTTGATGGCGATCACGACGTTATTACCAGAAAACGCCGCCCCGCTGCACACGGGTCGCATTGCCGCCGTGCGGCCGTCATAAACGATGCGCGCTATATCGGGAGGGAGGAGGCTCGATCATGCAGGTCGGACACGCTGTAGCGGCGCTTTGGCTGTTCTGGGTGGTATCCTGGATCCTTGCCGCTGGCTGGGCAGACCCAGCGCAAAAGCGCGCCGATCTCAAGTCGGAGGCGCGTTATCGGGTCCTTTGGCTCGCCGGCACCATCCTGCTGTTCGTGCCGGCGCACGGCTATGCCGGCAGGCTGCGGCTGTGGACGCCGACGCTTGCCGAAGCCTGGATCTGCGTCGCCCTGATCGCCATCGGCATCGCTTTCGCCTGGTGGGCGCGCCTGCATCTCGGCCGGCTGTGGTCGGCAAACGTCACCGCCAAGGCTGATCATCGCGTCATCGATACCGGCCCCTATGGCCTGGTCCGCCACCCGATCTACACCGGACTGCTGCTGTCCGTCCTGGCGACCATGGCCGTTAAGGGCACGGTCTGGGGCATCGCCGGCGCCGCGCTGCTGCTCGTCGGCGTCGTCGTCAAGGCGCGGCTGGAAGAGAGCTTCCTGCGCGGTGAGCTCGGCCCGGCCTATGACGATTACGCCAGGCGCGTGCCGATGCTGGTGCCCTTCGCACCGGCTTAAAGCATCCTGAGCAGCGCGCCGCCGATCGAATAGCCGGCGCCGAAGGCGCAGATCAGGCCGAAATCGCCGGCCTTCATGTCGGCATGGTTCTCCGACAGCGCCACGATCGCGCCGGCCCCGGCGGTGTTGCCGAGCCGCTCCAGCACCATCGGCGCGCGGTCATGGTCGACGTCGTGGCCAAAGGACAGTTTCAGGATCATCGCATTCATGCGCGCATTGGCCTGATGCAGCCAGAAGCGGCGGATGCCTGCCGGCGTCAGCCCGTGCTCGGCCAGGAACTCGACGATGAATTTCTGGCCGGCGACGGTGACTTCCTTGAACACCTTGTTGCCGACCTGCTTGATGAGGTTGCCTTCCAGGTTGATCATGTAGGGATCGTTCTGGGCGGTGCGCGTGTAATAGCCGAGATTGGTGCGGATGTTGTTCGACATCTGCGTCCAGGTGCGCGTGTCGAGCACCTCGAAACGTCCTGGCCGCTTCTCGCCTTGCGCCAGCCCCTCGACGACCATGGCGACCGAGGCGTCGCCGAAGATGAAATGCGTCTGCCGGTCGCGGAAGTTGAGATGCCCGGTGATGATCTCCGGCGTCGACACCAGGATGCGCTTGTGCGCCCCTGCTCTCACCAGATTGACCGCGACATGCAGCGCCGCCGCGGCGGAAGAGCAGCCAAGCCCCATGTCGAAGCCGGCGCCCCTGGTTCCCAGCGCCTCCTGCATCTCGATGGCGATGGCCGGATAGGGCCGCTGATGGTGCGAGGCCGAGCAGATCACCAGGTCGATGTCCGACCCGTCGACCCCGGCATGGGCAAGCGCCTTCCTGGCAGAGGCGAGGCCGAACTCCGCCTCCAGCGACAGCGCGTCGTCTGGCCGCGCCGGAATGCGCGGCGACATGCGGGTCGGGTCGAGGATGCCCTCGCGCTCGATTACATGACGGCTTCTCACGCCCGAGGCATGCACGATGAAGTCGCTATCCGACTTTTGCAAAAGCGGCTCCCCGGTGTCGGCGCGGCGCGCATTCTCGGTATCGACCCAGCTGTTGAAGCTTGCGACCAGCTCTTCATTGGTGATGACGGGTTCAGGGATTTCGGCGCCGATGCCGCTGATGATGACGCGATGCATGTCCAATCCGTCCGAGGGGGCGCCAAGTTGTGCCGAGGCGAGGCGCTACACTTGTCGCATTTGCCCGGTTTATTCCAGCTTAATTCGACAACCACCGCTGGCATTCAGGTGGTGGATGCTCAAGCGCGCTTGGCCACGATGAAGATGCGCGGGAAGCGCAGCAGCACCTTGCCGGTAGCCGTTTTCGGATAGGCTTTGGCGATCTTGGCGGTGTAGCTGTCGAGGAACAGCTTCTTCTCATCCGCATCGAGCGGATCGAGGAAGGGCTTCAGGCCCGTCGACTTGACCCATTCGACGATCGCCTCGGCATCGGCCAGCGGATGGTTGTAGATGGTGTGCCAGATGTCGAGCCGGTCGGCGAGCGGCGACAGAAGATCGTAATAGAAGGACACCGGCGGCAGCGGCCCGCGCGCGGCACCCTCGAGCTTCGCCGAGAACGGCATCTCGGCCGCGGTTTCGCGCATCAGCTGGTGCGAAGGCTCGCCGAGATTGTCGGGCATCTGAATGGCGAGGGCGCCGCCTGGCGCCAGCAATCCCATCAGCCGCTGGAACACCGCCGGATGCTCCGGCAGCCATTGGAAGACGGCATTGGCGAAGATGACGTCGATGGGATGCTCGGGCTGCCATCCGGCGGCATCCGCCAGCTCGAAATTGACATTCGGCAGCCGCGCCCGCGCCTTCTCAATCATGTCGGGCGAGGTGTCGAAGCCGCTCACCTGGGCATCCGGCCAGCGCTCGACCAGAAGCTCGGTGGAATTGCCCGGACCGCAGCCGATATCGACGACGCGGCGCGGAAAATCGACCGGCACCTGCGCCACCAGATCCCTCGCGGGCCGTGTGCGCTCATCCTCGAACTTCAGATATTGGGCGGCGGACCAGTCAGCCATGTGAGAACCTTGCTTTGTTCGCCGCCCTTGGGGACTGATCCTACCGCGTCAGCCGCTTGTGGGTCATGCGGTGCGGAGTCGCCGCTTCGGCGCCCAGGCGCCTCAGCTTGTCCTTCTCATATTCCTCGAAATTGCCTTCGAACCATTCGACATGAGCGTCGCCTTCGAAGGCGAGCATGTGGGTGGCCATGCGGTCGAGGAACATGCGGTCGTGGCTGATGATGACGGCGCAGCCGGCATAGGCTTCGAGCGCGTCTTCCAGAGCGCCCAGCGTTTCGGTATCGAGGTCGTTGGTCGGTTCGTCGAGCAGAAGCACGTTGCCGCCGCCCTTCAGCATCTTGGCCAGGTGGACGCGGTTTCGCTGGCCGCCCGACAGGTTGCCGACCTTCTGCTGCTGGTCGCCGCCGCGGAAGTTGAACGACGAGCAATAGGCGCGGCTGTTGACCTCGTGCTTGCCGAGCTTGATGACCTCGGCGCCGCCGGAAATCTCTTCCCATACGGTCTTATTCGGGTCGAGCGCGTCGCGGCTCTGGTCGACATAGCCGAGCCGCACCGTCTCGCCCTTGCGGATCGAGCCGGCATCCGGTGTTTCCTGGCCCGTGATCATCTTGAACAGCGTCGTCTTGCCGGCGCCGTTCGGGCCGATGACGCCGACGATGCCGCCCGGCGGCAGCTTGAACGACAGATCCTCGATCAAGAGCTCGTCGCCGAAGCCCTTGTTGAGGCCTTCGACCTCGATGACGAGGTTGCCGAGGCGCTCGCTCGACGGGATGACGATCTGCGTGTCGGTCGGCTTGCGATTCTGCGACTGCTCGACCAGTTCCTCATAGGCCTTGATACGCGCCTTGGACTTCGTCTGGCGCGCCTTGGGCGAGGACTGGATCCACTCGCGCTCGCGCCAGATCGACTTCTGGCGGGCGTCGTCCTCGCGGCCTTCCTGGATCAGGCGCTTGGCCTTGGCGTCGAGATATTTGGTGTAATTGCCCTCGTAAGGGATGCCGCGGCCGCGATCGAGCTCGAGGATCCAGCCGGTCACGTTGTCCAGGAAGTAGCGGTCGTGGGTGATGATCAGCACCGAGCCCGGATAGTCGCGCAGATGCTTTTCCAGCCATTGCGTGGTCTCGGCGTCGAGATGGTTGGTCGGCTCGTCGAGCAGCAAGAGGTCGGGCTGCTCGAGCAGCAGCCGGCACAGCGCCACGCGGCGGCGCTCGCCGCCCGACAGGTTGGTCACTTCGGAGTCGGGCGGTGGACACTGCAGCGCGTCCATCGCCATTTCGACCTGCTGCTCCAGGTCCCAAAGATTGAGCCGGTCCATCTCGTCCTGGAGCTTGGCCGACTCGTCCGCGGTTTCGTCGGAATAGTTCATCATCAGCTCGTTATAGCGCTCGATGATGGCGGTCTTCCTGGCGACGCCGTCCATGACGTTCTCGCGCACGGTCTTGGTGTTGTCGAGCTGCGGCTCCTGCGCCAAGTAGCCGACGGTTGCGCCCTCGGCCAGCCATGCCTCGCCCTGGAACTCCTTGTCGAGCCCGGCCATGATGCGCAGGATCGTCGACTTGCCCGAGCCGTTGGGGCCGAGAATGCCGATCTTGGCATCCGGATAGAAGGACAGGTGAACGTTATCGAGCACCTTCTTGGTGCCATAGGCCTTTGACAGGCCGGACATGTGATAGATGAACTGGCGAGCCACGCGCGCTTTCCCTGGAAACTGAAGTGTCAAGGTGGATGGGGGTTGGGCGCTATGTAGGCGATGAAGCGTCGAACGGCAATCGCTTTCGGCGCGAAACGCGCCAATCCGCGCGGATTCGCCGGTTTGCGGCGCCCAAATTCACTCAGGGCTTTTTCGCCGCTCTCGCGATCGTGCGAAATCAGAGCTTAACCATTCGCCTTCAAAACGATGTTAGGTTGGGAAATCGCGGTCATGCTGCGGTTTCGGGGAAGGATCGGATCGACGACGTGCTGAACGGTGCCCTGCTCCTTGCCGAAGCGGTTCTCTATTTCGGCGCCATGGTCACGCTTTTCCGTTTCCGGCGCCGCATCGGGCTTGGCGTGTTCATCTGCGCGCTCGGCGTCATGCACTTCCTCGAAACCTACCTTGCCAGCGTCTTCTATGTCGCGCTGCCGTTCGGGCTGGTGTCGCCGGGCTCCGCCGTGCTCTTCTCCGGCAAGCTCGTCATGCTGCTTCTGCTCTACATGAAGGAGGATGCGGCGACGGTTCGCCAGCCGATCTACGGCCTGCTGCTTGGCAACGCCGTGATGATAGGGCTGGTGCTGGTCCTGCGCCTGCACGCGATCGCTCCACTTCCAAGCGGCAAGCTTCCCGATATCGCCTTCATCGACGAGATGGGTTGGCTGATGGTCTGGGGCACCTCGCTGCTCTTCGTCGACTCCATCCTGATCATCTTGCTCTACGAGAAGCTCGGCAGCTATCTGCGCGCTAGGCCATTCATGCGCATCCTCGCATCGGTCGCCTGCGTGCTCACCTTCGATCAGGCCGGCTTCTTCACCGCGCTGCATTTCGTCGCCGGCGCGCCGCTCGAGGTCTTCTTCGGCGGCTGGTTCGCCAAGATGGGCGCCGCGCTTGCCTATAGCGGCATGCTCGTCGCCTATCTGAAATGGATCGAAGACCACGATGTCGCCGTGCCACGCGGCCTCTCCGACATTTTCGACGCCCTCACCTATCGCGAACGCTACGAAGCGCTGATCAAATATGTCGACCGCGACGGCCTCACCGGCCTGCTGCATCGCGGCAGTTTCGATGCCGACGGCGAGTCCGCGGTGTCGTCCGCCATCAGGATCGGCAAGCCGCTCAGCCTGCTCATCGTCGACGTCGACCATTTCAAGTCGATCAACGACAGCTTCGGTCATGCCGAGGGCGACAAGGTGCTGAAATCGATGGCTGCCCTGCTGGCCGAGACCGTCGGCGGCAACGATCAGGTGTTCCGCATCGGCGGCGAGGAATTCGCCGTGCTGACGCAACAGTCGCACGCGCCGGCCAGGCTGCTCGGCGAGACTATCAGGAACGCCACGAAGACGTCGGCGCATACCGGCCGCTACAACATCACCGTGAGTGCCGGCGTCTCCACCGTCAGCGAGACGACGCGCTGTCTTGCCGACATTTTCGCGCTGGCCGACCAGCGCCTCTACAAGGCGAAGTTGAGCGGCCGCGACCGCGTGGTCGGCGAACCTGGCAGCGAGGCTATCATCCTGCAGACGGCCTCCCGATCAGCCTGACAAAGAACGGGCTGACCAAAATTCTCGCCTATTGAAAACCGATCGCGTCGACCGTGCCCTTCGGGCAACCGGCCTTGGCTGTCGGCGCCGATGCCATCAGGAGATCGGCCAGCTTGCTGTCCGGGCCGATCGGACCGGACAGGCCGAGCGTGATCTCGCCGATCATACGCCTGCCGCTCGACGGGTCGACCAGACAGGACACGCGTACGCGATCCCCGGCGCCGGGACCGAAAGCCTGGCTGAAGGCGCCGCGGATCGCATCCGACGTCAGCTGCTTGCCGATGTTCCTGTTGAACAGATCGCGCACCGCCGAGGCGTTCACCGCCCGCATCAGGTTCAGCGCGTCTGAGAAATAGTCCTGCTGGTTCTTGCCGTAGCAGGTGCCGTGCTTGATCCATTCGTGCCGCTCCAGTTTGGAGGCAGTGCCCGGCATCACCTGGTCGAGCTCGGCACGCGTCTCTGCGTCGAGCTCGACCGGCGGCAGGTCTCCCCAATGCGCCGGATTGTCATTGGCCTTGTCGTTCGCCGAGACCTGGCAATAGAAATTGCCGTTCGGCTGCGGCCACAGCCCATGCAGCGTGAAGTGCGAGGCATCGAACTCGCTCGGGCTCTGTGCCTTGCATTCGGGCTTGCTCGCCTTGGTCTCGCAGAAAGCCGGCTGCCAGCTCAGCGCAAAGACATATTCGGGTTTTCCGGAGGCTGACGGCGACGGTTTGGCCTGGCCGGAAGGCGCCGGCATGGTCGCAGCGCTGCCGCCGTTGACGTGGCCGCAGCTGATCTTCACCCAGCGCCGCTCTGGGTCGGCGCCCGGCACCTGGATAAGGTAGTGCGTGGGCTCGTCCTTGTTGCCGGCAAGAAGGTCGTAGCTTTTGCCGGCTTCGGTCGAGATGTTGCCGGGGTTCTTGCCGCTCTTGATGGCCTGCGTCGCCGGGCAGGCGCTGTCGGCAACGAACGTGCCGCTCATCTTCACGTCGGCATGCGCCACCCCGGCGCCGGCCAGAGCCAGCACCATCGAACCCCATAATGCCCAAACCCGCATCCCGCTCTCCCGGCGATCATTGAACCGTATTGAATACGTCACACTAGAACAGTCGACGTGTCAGAATTGCGATCTTTTTCGCCGCTCGAAAAAACAATCCCCAGCTGAGCGCTTCCCATTGGCATGTTCGCAAGCGCGCTCATCCTCTTGACGCCGGCAAACGCCGCGCCCAACGTTGCCGAGGGAGCGACACATGCCATTCGACAGAAAGACCAGCCTGGCCTCACCGACCGGGGCCGACCTCAACCTCTATGTGAAACACGCGGAGGCGAAGCCACGCGCCGTGGTCCAGATCAACCATGGACTGGCCGAGCATGCGGCGCGTTATGCCCGCTTTGCCGATTATCTCGCGCCGCGCGGATTCCACGTCTATGCCCATGACCATCGTGGCCATGGCGCGACGAAGGCGCCCGACGCGCCGCTCGGCAAATTCGCCGATAGCGACGGCATCGCCAAGGTGATCGCCGATGTCGAGGCCGTGCACGACCTGATCGCGGCCGAGCATCCGGGCTTGCCGGTGATCGCCTTTGGACATTCGCTGGGCGCCTCGGTCGCGCTGAACTTTGTCCTGCGCCATTCCGGGCGTGTCCATGCCGCCGCGATCTGGAACGGCAATTTCTCGCAAGGCCGGCTCGGGCAACTGGCGCTTGGCATTCTAGGCTGGGAGCGGATGCGGCTCGGCTCCGACGTGCCGTCGCGGCTTCTGCCCAAGCTCACCTTCCAGGCTTGGGGCAAGGCGGTTCCCAATCACCGGACCCTGTTCGATTGGCTGTCGCGCGACCCGGTCGAGGTCGACAAATATATCGCCGACCCGCTCTGCGGCTGGGATGCGTCGGTCTCGATGTGGCGCGACGTAGTCGACATGGCGCTTCACGCCGGCAAGGATTCCAGCTTCACCGGCGTCCGCCGCGATCTCTTCATCAACCTTGTCGGCGGCGAGAAGGATCCCGCATCGGACTATGGCAAGGCGGTCCATCACCTGGCAACGCGCATGCAGGCAATGGGCTTTTCGAATCTGGTTTCAAAGGTTTACCCGCAAACCCGCCATGAAAGCCTGAACGAGATCAACCGCAATGCCGTCATGAATGATTTCGTCGCTTGGGCGGACAGCGTGCTGAAATCCTGATCCGGCGTGGCCCACTGCAAGGGCCGTGACAGGTACCGCTGCTGTTGATAGAGCCTGCGTTTCCGACCCCATTACGGTGATCCATGGCCGAACCTCCGCTGAAAGGCATCCGCGTTGTCGAACTCGCCCGCATCCTGGCCGGTCCCTGGGCCGGGCAGTTGCTTGCCGATCTCGGCGCCGACGTCATCAAGGTCGAGAGCCCCGATGGCGGCGACGATACGCGCAAATGGGGTCCGCCCTTCGTCATGAGCCATGACGGCGAGAACCTGTCGGCCGCCTATTACCACTCCTGCAATCGCGGCAAGCGTTCCATCGCCGTCGATTTCTCCAAGCCCGACGGTGCCGAGACGCTGCGCAAGCTGGTCGCCACCGCCGACGTGCTGATCGAGAATTTCAAGCTCGGCGGCCTGAAGAAATACGGCCTCGACTACGAGAGCCTGAAGGCGATCAATCCGCGCCTCGTTTATTGCTCGATCACCGGCTTTGGTCAGGACGGTCCCTACGCGCCGCGCGCCGGCTACGATTTCATCATCCAGGCCATGGCCGGCATGATGTCGATCACCGGCGAGCCCGGCCGCGAGCCGCAGAAGGCCGGCGTCGCCATCTCGGATCTCTTCACCGGCCTCTATTCGGTGATCGCCATCCAGGCAGCACTGCGCCACGCCGAAAAGACCGGTGAGGGCCAGCATATCGACATGGCGCTCTTCGACAGCCAGATCTCGGCGCTCGGCAACCAGAACCTCAACTATCTGATTTCCGGCAAGTCGCCGGTGCAGATGGGCAATGCGCATATGAACATCGCCCCTTACGAGGTGCTGCCGGTCAGGGACGGCCACATCATCCTGGCGGTCGGCAATGACGGCCAGTTCGGCAAGTTCTGCGCGGCGGTCGGGCTGACCGATCTGCCCGCCAATCCGGATTTCGCCACCAACCCTGCCCGCGTCGCCAACCGGGTGAAGCTGCGCGAGCTGATTATCGCGATGCTGAGCACCTGGGACCGCGATCCGCTGTTGGCGAAGCTCGAGGCTGCCGGTGTGCCGGCAAGCCCGATCAACACGATTGGCCAGATGTTCGACGACCCACAGACCATCGCGCGCGGCATGCGGCTCGATCTCGACGACGGCCACGGCAATCGCCTGCCTTCGGTGCGCGCGCCGATGGTGATGTCGGGCACGCCGCTCGTCTATGAACGACCCTCGCCGCGCCTTGGCGAACACACGCAAGAAATCCTTGCCGAACTGGAGAGAGCAGCAAAATGAAAACCGGCGGACAACTGATCGTCGAGGCGCTCGAAGCGAACGGCACCGACCGCATCTTCTGTGTTCCGGGCGAATCCTATCTCGCCGTCCTCGACGCGCTGCATGACTCTTCGATCCGCACCATCGTCTGCCGCCAGGAAGGCGGTGCCGCGATGATGGCCGACTGCCAAGGAAGGCTGACCGGCAAGCCCGGTATCTGCTTCGTCACCCGCGGCCCCGGGGCCACCAACGCTTCGGCCGGCGTCCATATCGCGATGCAGGATTCGGTGCCGATGATCCTGTTCATCGGCCAGGTCGCCAGCCACGCCAAGGAGCGCGAGGCCTTCCAGGAGGTCGATTACAAGCGCTTCTTCGGCGACATTGCCAAATGGGTGGTCGAGATCGACGATGCCGCGCGCATTCCGGAATTCGTGACCCGCGCCTTCGCCGTGGCGACTTCCGGCCGTCCCGGCCCGGTGGTCATCTCGCTGCCGGAGGACATGCTGACCGACGAGGTCGAGGCGCCGGAAGCGCTCCCGCACACGCCGGTCGAGACGCGTCCCGGTGAAGCCGAGCTAGACGCGCTGGAGATGTTGCTGAGCAATGCCAAGCGTCCCTTCGTCATCCTCGGCGGCACGCGCTGGAACGAGGAAGCGGTGGCGCATATGCGCCAGATCGCCGAGACCTGGTCACTGCCGGTCGGCTGCTCCTTCCGGCGCCAGATGCTTTTCGACCATCTGCATCCGAATTACGCCGGCGATGTCGGCATCGGCATCAATCCCAAGCTGGGGGAGCGGATCAAGCAGGCCGACGTCGTGCTTTTGATCGGCGGCCGCCTGGGCGAGATGCCGTCTTCCGACTACACGCTGCTGAAGAGCCCCTACCCCGATCAGGCACTGGTGCATGTCCATGCCGATGCCGGCGAGCTCGGCCGCGTCTACCGGCCGACGATAGCGATTAACGCGTCGCCCGCCGCTTTTGTCGAGGCTTTCGCCAGGCGCAAGCCAACGGCCAAGCCTGCCTGGGCGGCCGAGACGGAAAAGGCGCACGCCGCCTATCTCGAATGGTCGACGCCGCCGCAGACCGGCCCGGGCGCCGTCCAGATGGGCCCGATCATGGACTACCTCGGAAAGGTTCTGCCGGAAGATGCCATCCTCACCAATGGCGCCGGCAACTATGCCACCTGGGTGCATCGCTTCTACCGCTCGCGCCGTTTCGGTACACAAGCGGCGCCCACGTCCGGCTCGATGGGCTACGGCACGCCCGCGGCGGTCGCCGCCAAGTCGCTGTTCCCGGATCGCACTGTGGTTGCCTTCGCCGGGGACGGCTGCTTCCTGATGAACGGCCAGGAGTTCGCGACGGCTGTCCAGTATGACCTGCCGATCGTCGTGATCGTCGTCAACAACGGCATTTACGGCACGATCCGCATGCATCAGGAGCGGGAATATCCAAGCCGCGTCGTCGCCACCACCCTCAAGAACCCTGACTTCGCCGCACTGGCCCGTGCCTATGGCGGCCATGGCGAGACGGTGGAAAAAACCGCCGACTTCGCGCCGGCCTTCGAACGCGCGCGCGCCAGCGGCAAGCCGGCGATCGTCGAGATCAAGCTCGATCCCGAAGCGATCACGCCGACCCGCACGCTGACGCAGATCCGCAACAAGGCGTAAGGCAGCCTGCTGCCTTTCTGCCGGCTGCACGACAAAAGCGGCGGTGAACCGCCCCTTTTGCGTCTTTACATCGCCTTCTCGATCTGGCCGCGGATCTCGCCGTCCTTGTTCTTGGCAGTGTGGACGTTGACGTAGTATTTGCCGGCTTCCAGATCGGCTGCCTGCGCGTCGGTCAACGTCGCCGATCCCTTGATCGGGCTCTTCAGCTTCTTGAACGGGATGACCGGGTCCGCGTTCGCGCCCATGTCCGCCGGGCCGTGGATGTGGGCGGCCACGGCAGGCCCGCTAAGGCCGGAATATTTGACGTTCCAGCTGAGCTTCTTGCTTGTGGTGTCGAAGGTGAGTGTGGCGGTTCCCTTGCCCTTGGTGGTGACGGGCGGACTCTGTTGGCTGCCGTCGAGCGTCGCCTTGTACTTCACCATCTCGGCCATGGCCGGCGATGCAAGAAGGAAGGCGGTCGAAACGGCCAAGGCCGAAAGCATCGGCACGGATAGGATGCGCATGAAGAACCTCCGTTGATTGCAGCATCCTTCGCGGCTCCCCGGCGCGCGGATGCGCCAATCAACGGCTGAGCGGCCCGATGTATCCCGGCGCACACGGTTATTTTACCGCGGGGCAACAAGAAAGGGGCGGTCGCCCGCCCCTTTCCAACTTCCGCGCTGAGAGCGGACCTTACTTGATCGCCTTGTCGGTGATCGCAGTGGTGTAAGCGCCGCTCGCTTCCTTGCTGATGATCTTCTGGTCGAGCAGCGCCTTGGCGGTGCGCTCGTAAGCGGCCGGGATCAGCTTGCCGTCGGCATTGTCGACCAGCTTGGCCACTTCCTTCATCATGAACTTCTGGTGGTTCTCGTCCTGGCCGCCGGCGTCGACGACGATCTCGGCCGCCTCGTCGGTGTTCTCCGTGGCGTATTTCCAACCCTTCATCGAGGCGCGCACGAAGCGCACCATCTTGTCCTCGAAGGCCGGGTCCTTGAGCTTGTCCTCGAGCGTGTAAAGCCCGTCCTCCAGAAGGTCGTTACCCATGGCGGAGTAGTTGAACACGACCAGGTCTTCCGGCTTGTAGCCCGCGTCCAGCACCTGGCCGTATTCATTATAGGTCATCACCGAGATGCAGTCGGCCTGCTTCTGGATCAGCGGCTGCACGTCAAAACTCTGCTTGAGCACGGTCACGCCGTCCGGGCCGCCATCGGTCTTGAGGCCGATCTTGTTCATCCAGGCGTAGAACGGATATTCGTTGCCGAAGAACCAGACGCCGAGCGTGTGGCCCTTGAAGTCGGCTTCCGTCTTGATCGGGCCGTTCTTGGGGCAGACCAGCTCCATGCCGGCCTTCTTGAACGGCTGGGCGATGTTGACGAGCATCACGCCTTTGTCGCGGGCCGCGAGCGCGCCGCCCATCCAGTCGACGATGACGTCGGCGCCGCCGCCGGCGATCACCTGCTCGGGCGCAATGTCCGGGCCGCCCGGCTTGATGTCGACGTCGAGGCCTTCGGCGTCATAGAAGCCCTTGGCCTTGGCGACATAATAGCCGGCGAACTGGGCCTGCGTGACCCATTTCAGTTGCAGTGTCACCTTGTCGGCGGCCATCGCCTGGAAGGCGGCCAGCGACATGGCGCCGGCCAGAGCAGAAATCAGCAGTCTTTTCATCTTATTACCCTCTGAAGTTAGCACCCAAACCCGCCGCCCCTATCCACCTCGGACAGAGGGATGCCAAAACGTGACGGCTCTCTCGATGAGAGCGACCACGCCATAAAAGACCGAACCCGCCAGTGCTGCAACTGCGATTTCGGCCCACACCATGTCGATGTTCATCCGCCCGACTTCAGTCGAGATGCGAAATCCCATGCCGACCACTGGCGTTCCGAAGAACTCCGCGACGATGGCGCCGATCAGCGCCAGCGTCGAGTTGATCTTCAGCGCGTTGAAGATGAACGGCATGGCCGCCGGCAGCCTGAGCTTGAGCAAGGTCGGCCAATAGCCCGATGCATAAGTGCGCATCAGGTCGCGCTCCATATGCCCGGATGCGGCAAGGCCCGCCACCGTATTCACCAGCATCGGGAAGAAGGTCATGATGATGACGACCGCGGCCTTGGACGGCCAATCGAAGCCGAACCACATGACCATGATGGGTGCGACGCCGATGATCGGCAGCGCCGAAACCATATTGCCGATCGGCAGCAGGCCGCGCCGCAGGAAAGGCACGCGGTCGGCGAGGATGGCGACGGCGAAGCCGGCGAGATTGCCGACGACATAGCCGATCAGCACCGCCTTGAAGATCGTCTGCCGCACGTCCGATCCCAGGATCGGCAGCGAGTTGGCGATCCGCGCGCCGATGGCGCTGGGCGGCGGCAAGAGGATGAACGGGATGCCGGCACCGCGCGTCACCGCCTCCCAGATGATCAGGATCCAGGCGCCGAAGATCGCCGGGATGATCAGGCGCAGCGCGTTCCTTGCGACGCTCCCGCTCGGACGCAACCAGGCGAGCAAGGCAACGCAGCGCCAGGCCAGCAGCCAGGCAGCGGCAAGCAGCAGGAAATAGGGCGCCAGCGCCGTGCCCTCGAAACCGGCTATGCCTTTGACCAAGAGCCAGGCTGCGGCATGGGCGCCGACGAAGAGCACGATGGCCTCAACGACCGGCGTCAGCCTTAAGGTCGAGACCAGCGCCGCAATGAGCAGCAGCCCGATGATCAGCCCCTTGGCGCCCATATAGGGATAGGCCAGCGTTGCGGCCGGCTCCGCCAGCACGGCTGCCTCCGGCTTCGTCATTGCGCCAAGCGCAAAGGCGATGAGACAAAGCAGGATTGCCAGCACCGATTGCCATGATGGCTTCAGCCAATTCATGCCGGCCTCCCGCCCATGGCGCGGTCGACCAGGCGTCCGGCGATGCCCACCACCATCACCAGCAGCGCCGCGACGACGGACCCCGCGACCAGCGCCGACCAGATGTCGATGGTCTGACTGTAGTACGCGCCGGCGAGCAGCTTGGCGCCGATGCCGGCGACGGCGCCCGTCGGCAATTCGCCCACGATCGCGCCGACCAGGCTTGCCGCCACCGCCACCTTCATCGAGGTGAACAGGAACGGCACCGAAGCCGGCACCCTGAGCTTCCAGAAGGTCTGCGAGGCGCTGGCGTTATACGTATGCATCAGGTCGAGATGCATGATCTCGGGTGAGCGCAGGCCCTTCACCATGCCGACGGCGACCGGAAAGAACGACAGATAGGTCGAGATCAGCGCCTTGGGGATCAGCCCGGTGATGCCGATCGCCGCCAGCACCACGATGATCATCGGCGCCACCGCCAGGATCGGAATGGTCTGCGAAGCGATGATCCACGGCATCAGGCTGCGGTCGAGCGTCGCCACATGCACGATACCCACCGCAATGACGATACCGAGCGCCGTGCCGAAGGCGAAGCCGAGCAGCGTCGAGGACAGCGTCACCCAGGCGTTGTAGACCAGGCTGCGGTTCGACGTGACGGACCGCAGGAAGGTGTTTTGGAAGAAATTCACCGCCACCTGATGCGGCGCCGGCAGCGTCGGCTTCGGCTGCGACAGCGTCTTGCCGATGAACTCGACCGCGCCGGGTTTCTCGTTGGCCCTGGCATCGAGATCGCGCTGGAACGGCGCATTGAGGATGACGGCGAAGACGTACCAGAGCACCACCACGCCGGCGAGGATGCTGGTGACGGGGATGATTTTCGAGCGGAAGGTGTCCATCTAGCGCTGCCCTTCTCCTCTCCCCCACGGGGAGAGGGTGGCCGGAGCGAAGCGAAGGCCGGGCACGTTCGACTGGAGTGCTGCGGCGCGGGTATTTTTCGTCATCCTAGGGCGGAGCAAGGAGCGAAGCGACGCGGCGCAGACCCTAGGATCCATTCCGTTACTTCTGAGCTCCGCAACGTTCCAGAATACAGCTTCCTGCGCCGCGCTCTGCTCGTCGGGTATTCTGAGCCGCTTACGCCCTTCGACCAGCGTCACGGAATGGATCCTAGGGTCTGCGCTCCGCTTCGCGTCGCTACGCCCTAGGATGACGAAATCGCGATGGCCGGCTTCCTTAACACGCGGGGTGGCGCGCCTGCTCCGCCCTAGGATGACGAAGGCGCGAGTGGCCGTCCCCTCACCCGGCCGCTGCGCGGCCACCCTCTCCCCGGAGGGGAGAGGAGAGAGCTCATCCTCCCGCCCCTCAATCATCATAGCTGTGCCCTGCCCTCAAGCCATCCCGCACCCGCGCGGCGATCGCCAGGAATTCAGGCGTCTCGCGGATGTCGAGCGGCCGCTCTCTCGGCAGCGTCGATTCGATGATGTCGGTGACGCGGCCGGGCCGCGGCGACATCACGACAATGCGCGTCGACAGATAGACCGCCTCGGGTATCGAATGGGTGACGAAGCAGATCGTCTTGTTGGTCCGCGCCCAGAGATCGAGGAGCTGCTCGTTCAGATGGTCGCGCACGATCTCGTCAAGCGCGCCGAACGGCTCGTCCATCAAGAGCAGGTCCGCATCGAAGGCGAGAGCACGCGCGATCGAGGCGCGCTGCTGCATGCCGCCGGAAAGCTGCCAAGGGTATTTCTTCTCGAAGCCGGAAAGGTTGACCAACTCCATCGTGCGCTTGATGCGCTCGGCCTGCTCGACTTGGCTGAGGCCGATGATCTCCAGCGGCAACGCCACGTTGCGCTCGATCGTGCGCCACGGGAACAAGGCCGCCGCCTGGAAGACATAGCCATAGGCGCGTTTCTCGCGCGCCTGCTCCGGCGTCATGCCGTTGACGGAGATCGCCCCGGCGGTCGCCTTCTCCAGATCGGCGATGACGCGCAGCAAGGTGGTCTTGCCGCAGCCGGACGGGCCGATGAAGGAGACGAATTCGCCTTTGCGGATGGTCAGATCGACATTGGACAGCGCCTGCACCGGACCGTCATTGGTCTGGAAGGTGAGGCCGAGCTTGCTTGCCGAGACGACGGCTGGCGGCTGTTCGGTCATTGGCTGCAGCCTGCCTTTCGCAGCCGCTGCCGCGCTGTCCGCAATCCGGTTGATTTTATGATAGCGTTGCTTTCCACTCGTCCTGTCCCACCCGATCGACGCCGCCCGGAGCCTTGCCGATGTCGCCTAAACCCACCTGTCGTCTCGTTCGCCCCGAAAGCACCTATCAGGGCAAGCAGGGACTGAGCTATTTCGCCGGCATCGCCGCCGAAACCGTCGGCTCCTCCGGCATCTGCATGCATCTTCTCACCATGCCGCCCGGCGCGCGCGCCAAGGCGCACATGCATGAAAG
This sequence comes from Mesorhizobium sp. Ca11, assembly GCF_020165275.1. Classification (NCBI taxonomy): domain Bacteria; kingdom Pseudomonadati; phylum Pseudomonadota; class Alphaproteobacteria; order Hyphomicrobiales; family Phyllobacteriaceae; genus Mesorhizobium; species Mesorhizobium sp. Ca11. Next base: position 704,978 of record NZ_JAIUHU010000001.1, read on the forward strand.
CCACGAGACGGCCATCTACGTGCTCTCCGGCGAAGTCCACACCTGGTACGGCGACCGGCTCGAGCACCACACCGTCGTCAAGGCCGGCGACCTGTTCTACATTCCGGCGGGCGTGCCGCACCTGCCCGCCAATCTGAGCGGGGCGCCCTCCTCCGCGGTCATCGCCCGCACCGATCCGAACGAGCAGGAAAGCGTCGTGCTGCTGCCGGAACTGGATGGCCTCGTCGCTTGATCCTGACGGGATCGCCGTCATTTGCATCGCGCGACTTCGCCCATCACATTGCCGTCCTCGTCGGCCACCACCAGCTTCTTCGCATTCTTCGCGCTGCGCTTGATGGTGAACCTGGTCGGCTGTCCCTCTTCGCCCTCAGCCTCGCATTTTGCCGTCACCACCAGTGATCCATCGGCCTGCGCTTGGCGGTCGCTGAAGGTGCAGGCGCTGGCCGCCGTGATCAGTTCCTTGTCGGTCAGAAGCAGCATCTTGTCGGCAGCGACCTGCTGGCCGTTCCGGTTGATGCAGCCATATTTGTCGCCATAGGGCTTGCTGAGGTCGATGCCGGCGGCAAGAGCCTGGCCGGCGGCAAGCATCGCGGCCGCCGTGATCGCAAGATGAAGAGCCCGCATGGTCAGACCCCGGTGGCCGGAATGCCGGTTCGCTCGACCTTGCGCGGCGCGGAAATCTCCTTCCAGGTCGACAGCGCCCGGTTGACCGCGGCGTTCGGCTCGCGGGCGACGAACTCGCCATGGCCGGTCTTGGCCTTCACCTCCGCTTCCTCGATCGACAGCTCGCCGCGCGAGAAGACGAAGCGCGGCAGACCGGTCACCTCGACGCCTTCGAAGACGTTGTAATCGATCACCGACTGCTGGTTCTTGGCCGAGATCGTCTTCTTGCGCTTCGGATCCCACACGACGATGTCGGCGTCGGCGCCTTCGACGATCGCGCCCTTCTTCGGATACATGTTGAGGATCTTGGCGATGTTGGTCGAGGTCACCGCGACGAACTCGTTCATCGTCAACCGCCCGGTGTTGACGCCTCTCGTCCATAGAACCGGCAAGCGGTCCTCGAGCCCGCCGGTGCCGTTCGGGATCTTGGTGAAGTCGCCGATGCCGTTGCGCTTTTGGCTGGTGGTGAAAGAGCAGTGATCGGTCGCCACGACCTGCAGCGAGCCGGCCTGCAAGCCGGCCCACAGCGAATCCTGGTGCCACTTGCTGCGGAAAGGCGGGCTCATCACCCGGCGCGCCGCATGGTCCCAGTCCTTGTTGAAATACTCGGTCTCGTCGAGCGTCAGATGCTGGATCAATGGCTCGCCGAACACCCGCATGCCCTTCTGCCGGGCGCGGCGGATCGCCTCGTGGCTCTGCTCGCAGGAGACATGCACGACATAGAGCGGCACGCCCGCCATATCGGCGATCATGATGGCGCGGTTTGTCGCCTCGCCCTCCACTTCCGGCGGCCGCGAATAGGCATGTCCCTCCGGACCATTGTTGCCGGCGGCTAAAAGCTTCTGCGAGAGCGCTGCGACCACGTCGCCATTCTCGGCATGAACCAGCGGCAGCGCGCCGAGATCGGCGCAGCGCTGGAACGACGAGTACATCTCGTCGTCATCCACCATCAGCGCGCCCTTATAGGCCATGAAATGCTTGAACGAGGTGATGCCCCGGTCGACGACTTGAGCCATCTCGTCGAACACCTGCTTGCCCCACCAGGTGATCGCCATATGGAAGGAATAGTCGCAGGATGCTTTCGAGGTCTTGTTGTCCCACATCTGCAGCGCTTCCAGCAGCGATTGCTGCGGCGCCGGCAGGCAGAAATCGACCACCATCGTCGTGCCGCCGGAGAGCGCGGCGCGCGTGCCGGATTCGAAATCGTCGGCCGAATAAGTGCCCATGAAGGGCATTTCGAGATGGGTGTGCGGATCGATGCCGCCCGGCATGACATAGCACCCCGTGGCGTCGAACTCATGGTCGCCGTGCAGGTTGGAGCCGATGGCGACGATCTTGCCATGCTGCATCAGCACGTCGGCCTTCCAGGTACGGTCGGCTGTGACGACGGTGCCGTTCCGGATGACTTTGGTCATATCTGTTCCCCTGTTCTTTCGCGCTTCTTTGCGAGCGGCGTTGCGAGGTGACTGGTCTAGGCGGTCATTCAACGATTCCAGCTGTCTCGACCACCGCATGGAACAGCACATCGGCGCCCGCCGCCGCCCATTCCTTGGTGATCTCCTCGGCCTCGTTGTGGCTGAGGCCGCCGACGCAGGGGCACATGACCATGGTCGCCGGTGCCACCTTGGCCGCCCAGCAGGCGTCGTGGCCGGCGCCGGAGATGATATTCATATGGCTGTAACCGAGCTTTTCGGCGGCTGTGCGCACGCGGCCGACCAGCGTCGGATCGAAGGTCACCGGGTCGAAATGGCCGACCGCCTCGACCGAGCATTTCACGCCAAGCGCCTCGCAGATCTTCGGCGCTTCCTTTTCGATACGGGCGCGCATGCCGTCGAGCTTGGCCTGGTCCGGCGAGCGGATGTCGACGGTGAAGACCACCGTGCCTGGCAGGACGTTCCGGGAATTGGGCGAGAACTTCACTTGGCCCACCCCGCCGACGGCGCCGGGCTGGTTCTCCATGGCGACCGTCTGCACCATCTCCAGGATGCGCGCCATGGCAAGGCCTGCATTGACGCGCATGTTCATCGGCGTCGAGCCGGTATGCGCTTCCCTGCCGGTCAGCGTGAACTCCAGCCACCACAGGCCCTGGCAGTGGGTCACCACGCCGATTTGCTTGTTCTCGGCTTCGAGGATCGGGCCCTGCTCGATATGGTATTCGAAATAGGCGTGCATCTTGCGCGCGCCGACCTTCTCGTCGCCGACCCAGCCGATCCGTTTCAGTTCGTCGCCGAAGGTCAGGCCGTCCAGATCCTTGCGGGCATAGGCGTAGTCCTGCGTATGCACCCCGGCGAACACGCCGGAGGCAAGCATGGCCGGGGCGAAACGCGCGCCCTCTTCATTCGTCCAGTTGGTGACGACGATTGGGTGCTTCGTCTTGATGCCGAGATCGTTGAGCGAACGCACAACCTCGAGCCCCGAGAGCACGCCGAGCACACCGTCATACTTGCCGCCGGTCGGCTGGGTGTCGAGATGGGAGCCGACATAGACCGGCAGCGCGTCCGGATCGGTGCCGGCCCGCGTCATGAACATGGTGCCCATCTGGTCCACGCCCATGGTGAGCCCGGCCTCATCGCACCAGGACTTGAACAGTTCGCGGCCGTGCTTGTCGGAATCGGTCAGTGTTTGGCGATTGTTGCCGCCGGCAATGCCGGGGCCGATCTTCGCCATCTCCATGATGGAATCCCACAAGCGATCTGAATTCACGCGCAGATTTTCGCCGGGTGCGGCCATTTGCAGTTCCCATTTTCACCAGGGGTCTTGTCGCCCCTTGAGTGGTTTGCATCCTGACCGTATGGTCAGCTTTCAGACTACACAAGCTGACCAAGCGGTCAACGAGAATCTTGGGGGAGACATGAGCGAATCCAGCCGTCCCATGCGGCGACAGGACATAAGGCGGGAGAATGAAAAAGCAATTCTGCTCGCCGCCGAAAAGGTGTTTGCGGAAGCCGGGTTCGGCGGCGCCACGATGCAGCTGATCGCCGATCTGGCGGGACTGCCAAAGGCAAATCTCCACTACTATTTCGCGACCAAGGAAGAGCTCTACCGGTCCGTCGTCCAGAACATTTTCGAGATCTGGCTGCAGGCGGCCAATTGCTTCGACGCGGCGCGCGGCCCGGTTGACGGCATCAGCGCCTATATCGACGCCAAGATGGAAATATCGCGTCGCCACCCGGACGGCTCGAAGGTCTGGGCCTCGGAAGTCATGCACGGCGCGCCCGTGCTTCAGGACTATATGGAATCGACGCTGCGCGAATGGACCGACGGTCGCGTCGAGATCATCAGGCGCTGGATCGAGGAGGGCAAGATGGACCCGGTCGACCCGCGTCATCTCCTCTACATGCTCTGGGCCACGACCCAGCATTACGCCGATTTCGGCCACCAGATCGAGACGCTGAACGGCGGCAAGTCGCTCTCCGACCGGCAATGGCGGGAAGCCAAGGAAAACATCAAACGGGTGATCCTGACCGGCATTGGCGCGCAGCCGGCCTGAATCGCACCGAAGGTCGGCGCTGCGGCGTCGACCTCAGCCGGCGGCTTCGCGGACACCCTCCCTCCACGGCAGAGTGTCCGCTCCGGCTTGTCAGTCGATCGACCTCAGCACCTCACGCACATGGTCGATGAGTTCGTTGATCTGGCCCTTGGTGATGATCAGCGGCGGCGACAGCGCGATGATGTCGCCGGTGGTGCGGATCAGCGCGCCGCGTTCGAACGCCTTCACGAAGGCCGAGAAGGCCCGCTTGGTCGGGCTGCCGGCGATCGGCGCCAGCTCGATCGCGCCGATCAGGCCGATGTTGCGGATGTCGATGACATGCGGCTCGCCCTTCAGTGAATGCAGCGCGTCTTCCCAGTAAGGCGCCAGCTCCTCGCCGCGCGTCAGCAGGCCCTCTTCCTTGTAGGTGTCGAGCGTGCCGAGCGCCGCGGCGCAGGCGATCGGATTGCCCGAATAGGTGTAGCCGTGGAAGAACTCGATCATGTGCTCGGGGCCGGTCATGAAGGCGTCGTGGATCTCCTTCTTGACGAACACCGCACCCATCGGGATGACGCCGTTGGAGACGCCCTTGGCTGTGGTCATGATATCCGGCGTGACCCCGAAATAGTCCGCCGCGAACGGCGTGCCGAGGCGGCCGAAGCCCGTGATCACTTCATCGAAAATCAACAATATGCCGTGCTTCGTGCAGATTTCCCGAAGCTTCTGCAGATAGCCCTTCGGCGGCAGGATGACGCCGGTGGAGCCGGCGACCGGCTCGACGATGACGGCAGCGATGGTCGAGGCGTCATGCAAGGTGACGAGACGCTCCAGCTCATTGGCGAGCTCGGCGCCATGCTCCGGCACGCCCTTCGAGAAGGCGTTCTTGTCCGGCAGATGGGTGTGCGGCAGGTGGTCGACGCCGCCGAGCAGCGTGCCGAACATCTTGCGGTTGGAGACGATGCCGCCGACCGAGATGCCGCCGAAATTGACGCCGTGATAGCCGCGCTCGCGGCCGATCAGGCGGGTGCGCGAGCCCTCGCCGCGAACGCGGTGATAGGCGATCGCCATCTTGAGCGCGGTGTCCACCGATTCCGATCCGGAATTGGTGAAGAAGACATGGTCCATGCCCTTGGGCGCGATATCGACCAGCCGGTTCGCCAGCTCGAACACGATCGGGTGGCCCATCTGGAAAGCCGGCGCGTAGTCGAGCTCGGCAGCCTGGTTCTGGATGGCCTCGGTGATCTTCGGCCGGCAGTGGCCGGCGTTCACGCACCATAGGCCCGCGGTACCGTCCAGCACCTTGCGGCCGTCACTGGTGGTGTAGTGCATGTCCTTGGCGGACACGAACATGCGCGGCGCCTGCTTGAACTGGCGGTTTGCCGTGAACGGCATCCAGAATGCGCTGAGATCGTTCGGCGTGACTTTCAGCCGGTTGGACATGACCAGGACTTCCCCTTGTAAGCGTGTTTCGGTGCGGCCAACGCTTGGTCTTCGCTGCGTTTTCGTGCTACGCAAATTTTTGACCGGTTGGACAAACGTTAGCACCGCCTGTCGGCGGTCAGGGGATTACTAGCGGAAATGCGGCATAAAAAGCGCGCTCCACAGCCCAAGGAAAAACTGGTCCAGACAATTGGTCCAGAGAGCCGGCGCGAAGACGGCCGGCCAGGATGACGGCGGCGATGGAAGGCTCCGCTCCCCGCCGCACCCGCATCCAGCAGGAAAAGCGCGAGCTGATCCTGGAAGCCGCGCTCGAAGTCTTCTCCGCCAACGGGTTTCGCGGCTCGACAATCGACCAGATCGCCGAAGCCGCCGGCATGTCGAAGCCCAACCTTCTCTATTACTTCCGCCGCAAGGAAGACATTCACGAGACGTTGATGCAGCGCCTGCTCGACACCTGGCTGGCGCCGCTGCGCGAGCTGGACGACATCGGCGATCCGCTGACGGAGCTCAGAAGCTACATCCGCAGGAAGCTGGAAATGGCGCGCGATTTTCCGCGCGAAAGCCGGCTGTTCGCCAACGAGATCCTGCAGGGCGCGCCGCGCATCAAGCCGATGCTGGAGGGCGAGCTGAAGACGCTGGTCGACGAGAAGGCCGCCGTCATCAAGGGCTGGATGCGCGCCGGCAAGATCGCCCGCACCGATCCCTGGCACCTGATCTTCTCGATCTGGGCGACGACGCAGCATTATGCCGATTTCGACGTTCAGGTCCGCGCCGTGCTCGGCGCCGACCGCGGCGGCGACGGCCGCTTCGAGGACGCAGCGCGGTTTCTGGAGCAGCTGTTCCTGGATGGACTGAAACCGAAGGGGTAGCGCCGACAAAATGGCTTAGCAGGTGGACCCGTATGTGGGGCCAACTTGTCCGCCGTGTTGTTTTTGCTGACCTTAGAGATTGGCCGCGGCGCCCATCACTTCGTCATCCACGGGCGGAGCAAGGAGCGAAGCGACGCGGCGCAGACCCGAGGATCCATTCCGTGACCTCGGAGCGCCGCTACCGTCCAGAATTCTGCACCGCTGCACCCACGGCAAAAGTAACGGAATGGATCCTCGGGTCTCCGCGTCCGCTTCGCTCCCGCTCCGCCCGTGGATGACGAAGTCGAGGGGACCTCACGCGCTGCGCCGCTCGGTTGGAAGCCCCTCGAGCAGCTTGCGCAGCTTCACCACCGAGTTCTGCTCCGCCAGCGGCGTGTAGACGATCAGCCGCATGTCCGAGCCGTCGTCGATCGACAGGCTCATATGCTCGAACGTCATCGCGCCGGCGATCGGATGCCGCAGATGCTTCAGGCCGGAGAGCCGATGCACCACATCGCGCTGCGGCCACCATTCGCGGAACTCGGGGCTTGAGCGCATCATCAACTCGATCAGCCGCTCGAAATCCGGATCGCCGGTGTATTTCGCGCTTTCGGCGCGGAAAGCGGCAAGGGTCGCGCGCGCCAGCTGTTCCCAATCCACCAGCAGATGCCGCCGGTGCGGATCGGTGAACACGCCATGGATGATGTTGCGGGCATCGCCCTCCAGCAGGCCGTAATCACCGAAGATGGCGACGGCCGCATCATTCCATGCCAGCACGTCCCAGCGCGGGCCGACGACATAGGCGGGCTGCAGGACCAGGCTCTGCAGCATGTGCAGCAGCGGCCCCTCGACCTTGCCCTGCACGATGCGGCGCCGCTCCGGCTGCTGGCGGCCGGCGAGCGTGAACAGATGCCGCTGCTCGGCGGCGTCGAGCCGCAACGCTTCGCAGAGCGCTGAGAGCACCTCAACCGAAGGCCGCACGTCCCTGCCCTGCTCCAGCCATGTGTACCAGGTCGTGCCGACGCCGGCGATCATCGCCACTTCCTCACGCCTCAGGCCCGGCGTGCGCCGCCGCGCGCCGCAGGCGATACCGGCGGTATCCGGCGAAAGCCGCTCGCGACGGGAACGCAGGAAGGCGCCGAGCTCGCGCCGGCGATGATCTTCGGGGGAATGGGTAACGGCATCCATGCGCCTATTATAGCAGTACCGATACCAGGATAAAGTTTGAACTGTTTGCGGCCCGCGCGGTGTCCCATCTTTGCGTTCAGAGCAGCGCAAGGAGGCTCCGGACATGGAACTCAACGATAAAACAATTCTCGTCACCGGCTCGACCGACGGCGTCGGCCGCGTGGTCGCCGAGCGGCTCGGCGCCGCCGGCGCCCGCGTGCTGGTGCATGGCCGCGACGAAAGCCGCGGCAAGGCGACTGTGGCCGCCATAGAGGCAAAAGGCGGCAAGGCGGAATTTCTTCCCGCCGACCTCGCTTCGCTTGCCGAAGTGCGCCGCCTCGCCGAAGCGGTGCGCGCCAGGACCGATCGGCTCGACGTCCTGATCAACAATGCCGGCGTCGGCACCGGCGGCCAGGCCGCCAGCCGGCAGGTCAGTGCCGACGGCTACGAGTTGCGCTTCGCCGTCAACTATCTCGCCGGCTTCCTGCTGACGTCGGAGCTCTTGCCCTTGCTCAAAGCAAGCGCGCCGGCGCGCATCGTCAATGTCGCCTCGGCCGGCCAGCAGGCGATCGACTTCGACGACGTGATGCTGACGCATGGCTATAGCGGCGTGCGCGCCTACTGCCAGAGCAAGCTGGCGCAGATCCTGTTCACCGTCGATCTGGCGGAGCAGCTCGACGGCACCGGCATCACGGTCAATGCTTTGCACCCGGCAAGCTACATGGACACAACGATGGTGCGGCAGGCCGGGGTCACGCCGTGGAGCTCGGTCGAGACCGGCGCCGACGCCATTCTCAACCTGGCAACATCGCCGGCGCTCGAAGGCCGCAGCGGCCGTTACTTCGACGGCCAGCGGGAGTCGCGCGCCGACGCCCAGGCCTATGACGAGAAAGCCCGCCGCCGGCTGCGCGCGCTTAGCCTCGAGCTGATCGGGCAATCTTCCGCAACATCCAGGGAAAAGCATTCATGAGCGAGACTATCGAACATTGCGTCATCATCGGCGGCTCGTCCGGCATCGGCCTTGCCACGGCCAAAAGGCTGGTCAGCCCCACGATGAAAGTGACGATCACCGGTCGCAACGAGGAGAAGCTGAAAAGCGCCTGGAAAAGCCTCGACGGCACCGTCGGCAAGGCCGCATTCGACGCCACCAAGCCGGACGAGGTCCGAAATTTCTTCGAGCGCCTCGGGCCGTTCGATCACCTTGTTCTCGCCGCCAGCGGCGGCAAGGGACTGGGACCGTTCGCGACACTCGACCTCGCCGATATCGGCAGCGGCGTCGATGAAAAGATCCGGCCGCAACTCTCCTGCCTGCAGGCGGCCCTGCCGACCTTGAATAAAGCTGGATCGGTGACTTTCATCTCGGCCGTGTCGGCGCAGATCGCCGCGCCCGGCGTCGCCGGCATCGGCGCCATCAACGGCATGCTCTTGACCGTGGCGCCGATCCTGGCGGTCGAGCTGAAGCCGTTGCGCGTCAATGTCGTGGCGCCCGGCGTCATCGACACGCCCTGGTGGGATTTTTTGCCGAATGACCAGCGGCAGGCAGTGTTTGCCGAATATGCCGGCAAGACGCCGGTCGGCCGTATCGGTCGCGCCGAGGACGTCGCCGAAGCGATCGCGTTCCTGGTCTCCAACGGCTTCATGACCGGCCAGGTGCTGACCTGCGACGGAGGCCTGCGCTTTGCTGCGTGAACAGGCGCGCGGATCTCTTATCCGCGCGCCAAGCCGTTCGATCAGGCAGCCTCGGCGGCTGGCATCGGATGGATGGCGTGGAAGGGAATGCACAGCCGGTTCCAGGTATTGATCATGCCGAGCGCGACCGAGAGCTTGACCAGTTCCTCTTCCGAGAAATGCTCGAGCGTGCGGGCGTAGAGCTCGTCCGATACGCCATTGTTCGCGATCAGCGTCACGGCTTCGGTCCAGGCAAGGGCGGCGCGCTCGCGCTCGGAAAACAGCGGCGATTCCTTCCAGGCCGCGACGAGATAGAGCCGCGTTTCGGTCTCGCCGTCGCGCCTCGCCTCACGGCTGTGCATTTCGACGCAATATGAGCAGCCATTGATCTGCGAGGCCCTGAGCTTGATCAGGTGCAGCAGGCTGACCTCCAGCCCGCATTCGTCGACGGCCTTGTTGAGCGCCGACACCGCCTTCATGATTTCCGGCGCCTTGGCAAAGAACTGCAGTCTCTGTTTCATCGTCTTTTCCTTCCGGGTTTTTGGTGGGTTAGAGGTTCAAATCTGCTTCGGTGAAGCGGATTTCTGGGGCCGCTGGTGGCGCTCGACGAAGGCGCAACTCGCGGCATAGGATCGCGGATCGCCTTCGGCCGCGTACTCCGCCACGATGTCGGACAGCTTCACTTCGGCGAGCGCCGCCCGATAGGCGCGCTCGGCCTTGAGCATCGCGACATTGATGCCGCAGGGCTTCACATAGGCGGAGGCATCGATCTTGACCGGGCCGCGCTGGCGGATCTCGCCGCAACGGAAGGCGGGCTCCCTGCCCTCCACTGCAAGCACAATGTCGAGCAGCGTGATGCGCTCGGCCGCCCGCGCCAGCCTGTAGCCGCCCGCCGGTCCCGGCACCGATTCCAGGATGCGCGCCGCCGTGAGCTGGTTCAGATGCTTGAGCAGATAACTCGGCGACAGACCAAACGCCTCAGCCAACGCCGCGCCCGGCATCGTGCTGTTGCCATCAACGCTGGCCAGCGTCGCCGCGCAATGGATTGCCGCCTCAACGCCATCGCCGAGCTTCATCGCGCCGATCTCCTAATCATGGATATATTTTATCTTGGATAATTTTTATCTGCAATAGAAAAATGAAGATTGCCCGCCGATTCGCAATGACAGAGTGAGGAGAATTGGCGCTTCGCGGGACTTGGGTTCCTCGCACCCCGCAAAGCGGGGGAGAGGTGGCCCGGCGAAGCCGGGACGGAGAGGGGGACGCCTTCTGTGAAGCCAAAACCGGTCAGGGACTGGCGCAAGAAAGATAAAAGACAATCACGGGCCTCAGCGGTGTGCAACCGCCGCGAAAGCCCCTCTCCGTCCCGGCTTCGCCGGGCCACCTCTCCCCACTTCGTGGGGCGAGGAACCAATCCTACTCCGCGGCCACCTTGGCCATCGGATTGTTGGGGTGCGTCGTCCAGTTGGCGTAGACCGGCGACACCGGCAAGCCGGTGCGCTGGTCCAGCACGCCGGCGGCCAGCGGCTGCATGGTGATGCAGCCCTCCACCGGACAGACATTGACGCAAAGGTTGCAGCCGACGCATTCGGCTTCGATCACCTCGAAATGCCTGACACCGTCGACCATACTGGTGATCGCCTGATGCGAGGTGTCCTCGCAGGCGATGTGGCAGCGGCCGCATTTGATGCAGGCATCCTGGTCAATATGCGCCTTGGCGACATAGTTGAGGTTGAGATACTGCCAGTCGGTGACATTGGGCGTGGCACGGCCGATGATGTCGGAGAGCGAGGCGTGACCCTTCTCGTCCATCCAGTTCTCCAGTCCGGTGATCATTTCCTGCACGATCTTGAAGCCATAGGTCATCGCCGCCGTGCAGACCTGCACGTTGCCGGCGCCGAGCGCCATGAATTCGGCGGCGTCGCGCCAGGTGGTGATGCCGCCGATGCCGGAGATCGGCAGGCCATGCGTTTCCGGATCGCGGGCGATCTCGGCCACCATGTTCATGGCGATCGGCTTCACCGCCGGGCCGCAATAGCCGCCATGCGAGCCCTTGCCGTCGATGGTCGGCTGCGGCGCGAAATTGTCGAGATCGACGCCGGTGATCGAGTTGATGGTGTTGATCAGCGACACAGCATCGGTGCCGCCGGCATGCGCCGCGCGGGCCGGCTTGCGGATGTCGGTGATGTTGGGCGTCAGCTTGGTGATGACCGGCATGCGCGTGTACTGTTTGCACCAGCGCACGACCATCTCGATATATTCCGGCACCTGGCCGACCGCCGAGCCCATGCCGCGCTCGCTCATGCCGTGCGGGCAGCCGAAATTGAGCTCGATTCCGTCGGCGCCGGTCTCCTCGACCAGCGGCAGGATCGCCTTCCAGCTCTCCTCCACGCAAGGCACCATGATCGAGGCGATCAGCGCCCGGTCCGGCCAGTTCATCTTCACCTGCTTCATCTCGCGCAGATTGGTCTGCAGGTCGCGGTCGGTGATCAGTTCGATGTTGTTGAGGCCAAGCAGTCGGCGATCGGCGCCCCAGATCGCGCCATAGCGCGGACCGTTGACGTTGACGACCGGCGGGCCCTCTTCGCCCAGCGTCTTCCACACCACGCCGCCCCAGCCGGCCTTGAAGGCGCGCTCGACATTGTAGGCCTTGTCGGTCGGCGGCGCAGAGGCCAGCCAGAACGGGTTGGGCGATTTGATGCCGACGAAATTGTTGCGGATGTCTGCCATGCTCATGCCCTCCCGTTAGAGGTCAGTGCCCGGTGGATGCTCTCGGCCGCGTCGCGCCCTTGCGCCACCGCCGAGACAGTCAAATCGTCGCCGCCGAAGATGCAGTCGCCGCCGGCCCAGACCTTGGCCAGCGAGGTGCGGCCTTCGGCATCGACCTTGATGCGGCCGCCTTCGAGCTCGATCTGTTCCGCGCTGCCGTTGAGATGCGCCGGCACGAAGCTCTGGCCGATCGCCTTGAACACCTGGTCGGCATTGAGCCGCAGCGTCTCGCCGGTGCCGACAAGCTTGTCGCCGCTCATCGCCGTGTATTCGAGCTCGATGGCCGACACCTTGCCGTTCTCGGCAATGACGCGCTTTGGCTGCAGCCAGTGGCGGATGGTGACGCCATTGGCGGCGGCCAGATCCTGCTCGAACTCCGAAGCGTTCATGTGTTCCTGGCCGCGCCGGTAGCAGATCGTCACCTCCTCCGCGCCGAGCAGCTTCGACTGCACCGCGGCGTCGATCGCCGTCATGCCGCCGCCGATGACGACGACACGCCGGCCGACCGGCAGGCTGGAAAGATCGCTCGCCTGGCGCAGTTCGGAGATGAATTCCACCGCGTTGGCGACGCCGTCGGCGTCCTCGCCATCGGCGCGCAGCGCGTTGACGCCGCCAAGCCCCATGCCGAGGAAAACCGCATCATAGTTGCGGATCAGGTCGGCAAGCTGGAAGTCGCGGCCGAGCGCCTTGCCGTTCTGGATGTCGATGCCGCCGATCGCGGTGATATAGTCCACTTCCGCCTGGGCGAAATCGTCGACGCTCTTATAGGCGGCGATGCCGTATTCGTTGAGCCCGCCGGCCTTCGGCCGCGCCTCGAGGATGGTTACGTCATGGCCGTGGCGGGCAAGCCGATGCGCCGCCGCCAGCCCCGCCGGGCCGGCGCCGACCACGGCGATGCTCTTCCCGGTCGGTTCGGCGCGCTTGTAGAACTGCTTGCCCTCGCCCATCGCGACATCGGTGGCGTAGCGCTGCAAGCGGCCGATCTGAACCGGCTTGCCTTCGGCGACCTCGCGCACGCAGGCCTCTTCGCACAGCGTCTCGGTCGGGCAGACGCGGGCGCACATGCCGCCGAGAATATTCTGGTCGAAGATCGTCTTGGCCGAACCCAGCGGATTGCCCGTCGCGATCTGCCGAATGAATAGCGGGATGTCGATCGACGTCGGGCACGCGTTCATGCACGGCGCGTCGTAGCAGAAATAGCAGCGATCGGACTCGACCAGCGCCTCGTGATGATCGAGCGGCGGATGCAGGTCGGAAAAATTGTCGGCATATTGCTCGGAAGACAGCCGGCCGCCGGCAATGCCTTCGATGAAATGACCAGTCGCCATTCCAGTTCCCCTTGTTGTCGTTTTGGGGAAGGCTAGCACGTTTTATTTTTTTATCAATTGGTCAATTTTCGGCCAAGCCACTGTATTGTTTGCGCAAAAACATGATGAATGTAGTCATGTTATAGCCGGCTCGGCAACCTTTGCTGTGTCATGGCTTGTGACGCTGTGGCCATGGATGGACCGGATCTCGTCCGCCACCAGTTCCTGCAGCCGCCACAGATTGCGGTCATGGATGCCAAAGGTCTCGAGGTGGCTGACGGTGTTGTAGAGATATTCGGCGCCGGAGCCGACATGGCCGCAGGCGCGTGCCAGTATCTTTGCCACGCTTTCCAGCGGCTGCCCGAGCGAAGTGCCCTTGCCGGTCACGCCGACCCAGAAGCCGAGCGCCCGCAAAGACCCTTGCGCCGTTCTTACCGGAACCCAGCGGACCGAGCTGACGCTTTCGTGGTCGTCGATTTCACGCCGCAGCAATCGCTCGATCTGGGCTGGTTTCTCGCCCTCCGGCAAACGATAGATGACCCCGTCGCAGCGCCCGCCCCGTTCCAGCGCCATCATCAATCCAGGCTGCTCGCGGCTGCCGCGCCAGCGCTTTATGTCGAGGCAGAACGAGCGGTGCCAGCCATGCGCGGCCGCGCGCCTTTGCTCAATGGACTCGAAGGCCGGCTTCCAGATCAGCGAGCCATAGGCGAACACCCACAGCGGACCGTCGTCGGCTTCGCCGGACAGGCGCATAGCAAGCGTCCGGAAATCATCATCGCTTAGCTGTGTCCAGCTGCCATCGGGACCAGGGTCGACCTCGTCGCGATGGCACAAGGCCACGAGCTCAGGCGTGAGTGACATTCGACGCATGAAGACAGCCCCCTTTTTGAGGCCAGCAAAGTCGAAAAGCGCCGGATACGCAAGATCGTGGGCCTAATGCATGTCAGCGAGAAGTGTGCAGCGGTTCTGGGTGACAACGACATGCATCAAGACAAGGACTTAAAGCGCGCCGCCTGAATCCGTTTCAGCGCGACGCGATTTAAGCCGCTTGCCGTCCTCGAATTCTGGCCCAGATGTCGGATTCCTGTCGTCAGGATCGTCCTAAGGTGTGTTGAGATTCAGGTCAGGCCGCGCCGAAAACGGCGGTTTTCGAGAACCGGAGCGGAGCGTACTTAAGTACGTGAGCACCGGAAGCGCAGGAAACCGGCGTTTGCAGGCCGGCATCACCTGAATATCAACATACCTTAGGACTGGATCGAACAACGATCGCTGCCTGAACCGGTGAGGAGACCGACCATGCCGAAATCCCCGCAACCTTTCTTCTGGTACGAGTTGATGACCACCGACCTCGACGCCGCCGAGGCTTTCTACACCGCCGTTGTCGGCTGGCGGGCCGAGCCCTTCGACAAGGCGCCCGGCATGCCCCGCTACATCGTCGTGAACTCCGCCATGCGCGGCGTCGGCGGGCTGATGACGATGCCGGAAGAACCCGCCAAGATGGGCATGCCGCCAGCCTGGATGGGCTACATCTACACCAAGGATGCCGACGCCTCGACGCAAGCGCTCAAGGACGCCGGCGGCGCCGTCCACCGCGCGCCGGACGATATTCCGGGCGTCGGCCGCTTCGCCGTCGTCGCCGACCCGCAAGGAGCTTCCTTCATGTTCCTGCAGCCTAATCAGGCCGAGCAGCCGCCGGTGCCGGCGACCACGCCCGGCCATGTCGGTTGGCATGAGCTCTACACATCGGACTGGAAAGCCGCCTTCGATTTCTATTCCAGCCAGTTCAGCTGGGAGAGCGCCGGCCAGTTCGATATGGGCGAGATGGGCATCTACCAGACTTTTGGCGCCGGCCCCGAATCCGGCGGCGGCATCATGAACAAGCCGCCGCAGATCCCGGTTCCCGTCTGGCAGTTCTATTTCAACGTCGACGCCATTGACGCCGCCGCCAAGCGCGTCACCGATAATGGCGGCAAAGTCATCATGGGTCCGATGGACGTGCCGAGCGGCCAGTGGATCATCCAGTGCCAGGACCCGCAAGGCGCGCATTTCGCGCTGCTGGCACCGGTTCGATAATAGCACCACTCGGCGGTCTGGCGCTGGATCATTCCGGCGTCAGTACCGCCAGCTTCAGATCGGCTTTCTTGGCGCCGCTGAGCTGGACGACGGCCGCTCCGCCCTGGAGCTTGAAACGCACGCTTTTGCGAATGCCCGGGCAGGTCTTCACGCCGCTGAAAGCCGCCGATTTCACGATCTTGCCATCCTGCACGACATCGATCCAGGCCTCGTCGGACAGGCTGAACTGCAGCTCGCCTTCAGGCGGCACGGTCACATTTGCCGTCGCGCCGAAGGTGCCGGCTTTCGGTGCACGGTCAGGCGGCACTTCAAAGCTGACCGTGTCGACAGCCGCGAGCGAGAAATCCACCGCTTGGCCGACCGTCAGGGTGGCGCCGGACTGGGCGGCGGGCGCGGCCGGAAACAGGGCCTGCTCACGTTCAACCGGCCATTTGAAGGCGTCGCAGCCGGTATCCGCGGCTGCGGCGAAGCTGGTGCCTGCAAGGATTGCGAATAGGCTGAGGGCGACTTTTCTCATGGTTAAGGGACCTGCCTGGTTTGATGCGTCACCCCTATTCATACAACCATAAGGGTACATATGCAACCATAGGGAGAAGAAATATGGGGATTGAAGCCATTTCCACTCACCGATTGTTGATGGCAGGGCCACGGGAAGTGAGTGGTCCGTCGCCGGGCGATAATCTAAGGCCGAGCGGGATAGAACGGAGTTCTAGATGAAGCTTTTCGAAAACCTAGCTCAGTACAGCCCGCAGGCGCTGGGTGTGTTGCGTATCATGACCGCTTTGCAGTTCGTCGAACACGGCTCGCAGAAGCTGTTCAACTTCCCGGTCAGCGCCGAGCCGCACGTCCTCACCGGGCTGACGACGGCTGCCGGCATTCTCGAATTCGCCGGCGGCATCCTGGTGGCGCTCGGCCTCTTCACCCGCCCGGTCGCTTTCCTCCTGGCCGGCGAAATGGCGATCGCCTATTTCATGGCGCACATGCCGCGCGACTTCTTCCCCGTCAACAACGGCGGCGACTCGGCGATCTCCTTCTGCTTCATCTTCCTCTATCTGATCTTCGCCGGGGCCGGCGCCTTCGCGCTGGATAACCGCCGCAGCGCCTGAAGCATCGAAGGGTGTGCGCCTGGAGGTTTTTTGTTTTGACGCAATTCCGGATCGGAAACCGCTTCGCACTTTTCCTGGAATTGCTCTAGAGCATGATCCCGAAAAGTGGGAACCGGTTTTCGGAAAAGATCATGCTCCAACAAAGAGTTAGAGCAGGATGACGATTCAACGAAACGTCATCCTGCTCTAGCCGCGCATCCGCTCGAAATTGGCGTCGAACAGCGGCGCCGCCTGGATGCGCGCCGCATGGCGCTTGCCGAGGATCTCGATCTCGAAACCGTCCGGTCTGTCGGCGATCTCCTTGGGCACATAGCCCATAGCGACCGACTTCTTCGAATGATGCGCATAGCCGCCCGAGGTGACCCAGCCGCGCACAACGCCGTCATGCCAGATCGCCTCGTCACCGATCACATCGGCATCGGTGGCGTCGACGATGAAGCTGCGCAGCCTGAGCTTGCCGCCGTCTTTGCGCTCGGTAAGTGCTGCTTCCTTGCCGATGAAATCAGCGTCCTTGCCATAGGCGACGAAGCGGTCGAGCCCGGCCTCAAGCGGCCCATAGATCGGCCGGTACTCGCGCGCCCATGAGCCATAGTTCTTCTCGAGTCTCAGCGCATTGAGCGCGCGCGAGCCGAACAGGCCGATGCCTGACGCTTCGCCCGCGGCCAGCAGCGCCTGGTATGCGGCGCGCTGATATTCGGGCGCCACCCAAATCTCGTAGCCGAGATCGCCGGTGTAGCTGACGCGAACTACCAGGCACGGCGCCATGCCGATATCCATCCGCGCAACCGCCATGAAAGGGAACGCCGCGTTGGAGACATCGGCGCGGGTGACCTTGGCGAGCACTTCCCTGGCCTTCGGTCCGGCGATCGCAAGGCCGGTGAGCTTCTGTCCCAGCGCCTCGATTTGCACCGAGCCGTCCTTCGGCAGATGCGCCTCGAACCAGCGCATGTGGTACTGCTCGGCGATGCCGGAGCCGGCGATGAACCACTCTGCGTCGTCGATGTTGGCCAAAGTGAAATCGCCGATCAGTCTGCCGTCGTCCTTCAGCATCGGCGCAAGAGTCATGCGGCCGCGCTTTGGCAGCCTGCAGGCAAGCATGCGGTCGAGCCAGGCGGCCGCGCCCTCGCCCGTCACCTTGTATTTGGCGAAGTTCGAGATCTCCGACAGGCCGACGCCGTCGCGCACCGACGCGACTTCCTTGGCGACATGCTCGAAGTCGGTCGAGCGCCGCCACGAGAACTCGTCCTTGGTGCCGTCCGGCGCATACCAGAGCGGCACTTCGAGCCCATAGGACACGCCCCATTGCGCGCCCTTGGCCGACAGCGTGTCATAGACCGGCGTCGTCTTCAGCGGCCGACCGGCCGGCAGTTCCTCATTCGGGAAGCGGATCGAGAAACGGCGCGAATAATTCTCGCGCACCTTGGCGTTGGTGTAAGCCATCGTCGCCCAGTCGCCGTAGCGCGCCACGTCCATCGCCCAGATGTCGGCGCCCGGATCGCCCTCGATCATCCAGTTGGAAAGCGCGAGCCCCACGCCGCCGCCCTGGCTGAAGCCTGCCATGACGCCGCAGGCGACCCAGAAGCCCGGCAGACCGCGCACCGGGCCGACCAGCGGATTGCCGTCCGGCGCAAAGGTGAAGGGGCCGTTGATGATCTGCTTGATGCCGGTTTTCTGGAAAGCGGGGAAATGGCGGAAGCCGACTTCGAGCGACGGCGCGATGCGGTCGATGTCCGGCTCCAGGAGCTCATGGCCGAAATTCCAGGGTGTCTGGAACTCGGACCAGACCTTGTTGGCCTTCTCGTAAGTGCCCATCAGCATGCCGCCGCGCTCCTGGCGCAGATAGAGCTCGCCGTCGAAGTCCACGGCATGAATGATCTCGGTGCCAGTCTTCTTGTTCCAGTCGGCGACCTCCGGCATGTCCTCGGTGATCAGATACATGTGCTCCATGGCCAGCACCGGCAGCTCGAGCCCGACCATGCGGCCGACCTCCCGCGCCCACAGCCCGCCGGCATTGACGACATGCTCGGCGATGATATCACCCTTGTTGGTGATGATCCGCCACAGCCCGTCGGGACGGCGCACGATGTCCTCGACCTTGGTGAAGCGCTCAACCTCAGCCCCCAGTTTCCGCGCCGCCTTGGCATAGGCATGCGTCACGCCGGACGGGTCGAGATGGCCGTCCTCCTTGTTGCGGACGGCGCCGACAAACTGGCTGGGATCGATGAGCGGCATCAGTTCCGCCGCTTCCTTGGCCGAGATCACTTCGAGGTCGATGCCGAGATAGCGGCCCTTGGACACCACGCCGCGCAGCCAGTCGAGCCGCGCTTCGGTCGCCGCTAGTAGCACGCCGCCCGTGAGGTGCACGCCGGTGGCCTGCCCCGACAGTTCCTCGATCTCCTTGTAGAGCGAGATCGTGTATTTCTGCAGCTTGGCGACGTTGGGGTCGCCGTTGATGGTGTGCATGCCGCCGGCCGCATGCCAGGTCGACCCCGACGTCAGTTCGTCGCGCTCCAGAAGCACGACGTCGGTCCAGCCATGGCGGGCAAGATGGAACAGCACCGAGCATCCGACGACACCGCCACCGATGACCACGACCTTTGCATGCGACTTCATGGACTTTTCTCGTTGGTTCAGTGAGTTGAGAGATTGAAATGAATCAGGATGGGAAGCTGTTCCCTCACGGCTCACCCTGCCCAATCGCTTCCTTGCGGCGCGCCATATAGGCTTCGAGCGCCTCGCGCACCGCGGGATCCATGGCCGGCTGGACATATTCCTCCAGCGCCTTCTTCCACAGCCGCGTCGCGCGCGCCGTCGTGTCGAGCGCACCCGCCTCCTGCCAGGCCTCGTAATTCTGCCAGTTGGAAAGCATCGGCTGGTAGAAGGCGGTGGCGTAGCGCTCCAGCGTGTGCGGCTCGCCGAAGAAGTGGCCGCCGGTCGGCACCGCGCCGAGCGCCTGGACCGCAAGTTCCGCCTCGTCGACGACGATCGGCCGCAGGAACTCCATCATGTGCTGGATCATCTCGACATCGATGATGAGCTTTTCGAACGACGCCGTCAGCCCACCTTCCTGCCAGCCGGCGGCGTGGTAGACGAGATTGCCGTTGCCGAGCACCGCGCCCCACAGCGCCATCAGCGTCTCGTAGGCGCCCTGCGCATCGGCGGCATTGGAGGCCGAGCCAGGCGTCGTGCGGTAAGGCAATTTGTAACGCCGCGCCAACTGCCCGGAAGCGATGTTGGCCTTGGTGTTCTCCGGCGTGCCGAAGGCGGGCGCGCCCGACTTCATGTCGACATTGGAGGTGAAGGCGCCATACATCACCGGCGCACCCGGACGCACCAGCTGCGTCAGCACGATGCCGAACAGCGCTTCGGCATTCTGCTGCGCCAGCGCGCCGGCCAGCGTTACCGGGCTCATCGCCCCCATCAGCGTGAACGGCGTCACCGCCACCGACTGGCCGTATTCGGCCATGGTCATCAGCCCTTCGGCCATCATCTCGTCGAAGCGGCGCGGCGAGTTGACCGAAATGATGGTGGTGACGCCGGGGTCCTCTCCCATCTGCTCAAGCGTCAGCCCGCGCGCGATCGCCATCATCTCGATGCCGTCCAGCGCCCTGCCCCGCCCGATCGCCGAGACATGGAAGCATTTGTCGGTCAGCGTCAGATTGGCGAAATAGGTATCCATATGCCTGGTGTTCGCCGGCAGCTCGACCGGGGCGCAGACCTGGTTGCCCAGCATGTGGATGCAGTTGAAATGCTGCGCCAGCCGGACGAGGTCCGAGTAGTCGGCGAGGTTGCCGGCGCGGCGGCCGCGTTCCATGTCATGCACATTGGGCGGCCCGGCGACGAGCGTGAAGTTGATGGTGCTGCCGCCAAGATGGATGGCGTGGTCTGGGTTTCGGGGCGTCAGCGTATAGGCCGAGCGCGTCGACTTCAGCGCCTCCTCGACCATGCCGCGATCGATGCGCACATTCATCGAGCCGTGGTCGACTTTGGCGCCGGCGCGCTCGAACAGCGACAGGGCGCGTGCGCTCATCACCTCGATGCCGAAATTCTCCAATATGTGCATCGATGCCTGGTGGATGGCTTCGATCTGCTCGGCCGACAGCAGCGCCATCGGCGGATAGGGATTCTCCACCCGCCGCGCCGGCAGTTGCGGGATGGCGGCTGGTCCCCGGTTGCTGGTGCGCTCGGCGCCGCGCTTGCGTCTTGGTTCGCTCATGCGCGCATCAGAGCGCCGGCATCGCATGCGAGCTGTCAGGAATTCGCCATTTGCCGGCGTGATTTTAGCCAAGGCGGCATTTTTCAAAATCGAGGAAAAGAATAGCGACACGAGTAGTCGTTATATCGATACTTAGCTTTTCGCGCTTCCCACCCCTCGTTAAGAAAGCGCGCAACACTCCTTTTATGATTTCGGCCTATTCGTCTTCCAATGCGTAGGTCGAGTTTTAGTAAAATTGTCGCTGTCTCCGTGCTGCTGGCGCTTTCGGCCTGCGCGACGGCGCCCAGTCACATCAACAATGTCTGCGCCGTCTTCGACCAGAATGACGGCTGGTTCGACAACTGGCAGTCCGCCGCCGAACGGACCGAGCGGAAATACGGCGTTCCCGTCCCCGTGCTGATGGCGACGGTGCGCAAGGAATCCGGCTTCAAGAGCAATGCCCGCCCGCCGCGCACCAAGCTGCTCGGCTTCATCCCGTGGACGCATGTCTCGAGCGCCACCGGCTACTCGCAGGCGCTCGACGGCACATGGTCGCAATATCAAAGCGAGACCGGCAACTGGGCGGCGCGCCGTACGCGCTTTGCCGACGCCATCGATTTCGTCGGCTGGTACCACTCAAAGACGGCCGACACGTTCGGCGTCGCCCGCAACGACACCTACAATCTCTATCTGGCCTATTATCTCGGCTGGACCGCCTATGGCCGCGGCAACCGGGGCGATGGCGGCGTTCAAAACTACGCGCGCGCCACCGACCAGATGGCGCGCGATTACGCCGCGCAGATGCGGCAGTGCGGCAACTAGTTCCTCAACACGGTGATTTTGAAAGATTGAAGGCTTGTCGGGCAAGGCTATCAACGCAAACGCTGGCGATGAGCTGAAGGCTCCTGAACCTCGTCATTCTAGGGCGGAGCAAGGAGCGTAGCGACGCGCGCAGACCCTAGAATCCATTCCGTTACCTAGACCGAAGTGTGCAACGGTGCAGAATTTCTGGGCCGCCGCGGCGCTTCCATGTCACGGCATGGATCCTCGGGTCTGCGCGCGTCGCTACGCTCCTTGCTCCGCCCGTGGATGACGATCGCGATAGGCGCCTCGGCCAATCGCCAAGGCATGGGCTTTGCCAACGCACACATAACCAACCGGTCAAAACTTCTATGTTAAGGAACCGGGTCTAGTGCCGCCTTGTCGTGTCCTTCGGCCTTGAGACACCGGTTTCCGAATCCTCGTCGCGCACTTCGTGGCGACGGGCTTTGAGCACCTCGTCGTTCTCCTCGATGCCCTTTCCGATCGCATCGGCCTCCGCGCTGGCGTTTTTGCCGTCGGGACGCTGCGGCGGCGAACCGGCAAAGCCTGGCCCCTCGCCGTGCGGCGCATCATCCGGCACGCCTTCACGCGCGGCATGTTCCTTGTCGAACTTGATGACCGGTTCCATCTTGGCCAGGACATCGTCCGAGAGCCAGCACAGGCTCATATGGCCGTTGCCGAGATTCTTCACCGGCGGCACCTTCGTCTCGCACAGATTGTCGGGCACCAGCCTCTTGTAGCCGCAGCGCGTCTGGAACGGGCAGCCGGTCGGCGGGTTCATCGCCGACGGGATGTCGCCTTCCAGCACGATGTGCTTCTTGACCACGCTGGTGTCGGCGATCGGGATAGCCGACAGCAGCGCCTCTGTATAGGGATGGTAAGGCGGCGAGAATATCTGATCGGTCGTGCCTTGCTCGACGATGTAGCCGAGATACATGACGACGACGCGGTCGGCGATGTAGCGCACCACCGACAGATCGTGGCTGATGAACAGCATCGTGGTCTTGTTCTTGCGCTGGATGTCCATCAACAGCTCGGTCACCGCCGCCTGCACAGAGACGTCGAGCGCCGAGACCGGCTCGTCGGCCACCACCACCTTGGCGTCGCCGGCAAAAGCGCGCGCGACGCCGATACGCTGCTTCTGCCCGCCCGACAACTGGCGCGGCTTGCGCGTTTCGAAGGCGCGCGGCAGCTTCACCAGGTCGAGCAGTTCCAGCATCCGCTGGCGCCGCTCGGCGACTGTCCTGCCGACTTTGAACTTCTCCAGCGTGCGGATGATCTGCGAGCCGACCGTGTGGCTGGGGTTCAGCGTGTCGAACGGATTCTGGAACACCATCTGGATCGAAGACACCGTCTCGACATTGCGGCGCTCGATGCCGGTCGACTGGATCTCCTTGTTGCCCAGCGTCACGGTGCCGGAGCTTGCGGTCTCGAGGCCCAACAACACCTTGGCGAGCGTCGACTTGCCGCAGCCGGATTCGCCGACAATCGCGACCGTCTCGGATTCGCGCGCGGTGAACGAGATCGTCTCGTTGGCCTTGACGACGCGGCCTTCGCTCGAGCCGAACACCTCGCTGCCGCCGACCTTGTAGTATTTCTTGAGATCGTCGATCTTGAGCACCGGCGCGCCGGGCTCGACCTTTTCGTTGACCTTCTTGGCACCGGGCGGCAGCGCCTCCCAGTCGATCTCGTTGAACCGCACGCAGCGCGAGAAATGGCCCTCATGGCCCTCGACCGGGATCATCGGGATTTCCGCGGCGTTGCAGACGCCCTCGACGAAATGGTGGCAGCGTGGCCCGAAATTGCAGCCCTTCGGCCGCTCATGCGGCAGCGGCAACTGTCCAGGAATGGAGATCAGCGGCCGCGAGTTCTTGTCGGCGCCAGGCAGCGGGATCGAGCGGAACAGCCCTTGCGTGTAGGGGTGGCGCATCCGGTCGAACACGTCCTCGATCTTGCCGGTCTCGACCGCTTCGCCGGAATACATCACCGTGATCTTGTCGCAGGTCTCGAGGATGAGGCCGAGATTGTGCGACACGAAGATCATCGAGGTGCCGAACTTCTCGCCCAGACCCTTGACCAGCTCGACGATGCCGGCCTCGACCGTGACGTCGAGCGCCGTCGTCGGCTCGTCGAGCAACAAGAGCGCCGGTTTGGAAAGCAGCGCCATCGCAATCACGATGCGCTGCTGCTGCCCGCCCGACAGCTGGTGCGGATAGGAGCGCATCATGCGCTCCGGGTCGGGGAGCTTCACCGCCCGCACCATCTCCAGGGCACGGTTGTAGGCCTCTTCCTTCGACACCTTATCGTGGATCAGCGGCACTTCCATCAGCTGCTGGCCGATCTTCATCGCCGGATTGAGGCTCGCCATCGGCTCCTGGTAGATCATGGCGATCTTGTTGCCGCGGATCGAGCGCAGCTCATCCTCGGAGAGCTCGCCCATGTCCTTGCCCTGGAACTTGATCTTTCCGCCGACGATCTTCCCGATGTTGGAGAGGTCGCGCATGATCCCGAGCGACACGGTCGACTTGCCGCAGCCGGATTCGCCCACGATGCCCATCGCCTCGCCGGGCATGACCGTGCAGGAAAAATCCATCACGGCCGGGATCTCGCCCTTGCGGGTGAAGAAGGAGATCGAGAGGTTCTCGATCTCGATGATCGGCTGACTGGTCGCCTTGGCTGGATCTCGAACTGCCTCGTTCATGGGTCGCTCCAATCCT
Source organism: Mesorhizobium sp. Ca11 (assembly GCF_020165275.1). NCBI lineage: Bacteria > Pseudomonadati > Pseudomonadota > Alphaproteobacteria > Hyphomicrobiales > Phyllobacteriaceae > Mesorhizobium > Mesorhizobium sp. Ca11. The sequence goes on from NZ_JAIUHU010000001.1 coordinate 729,222, forward strand.
TGGTCCTTGGAAGATGGGGCCGAAAACCCCGCCATCAATCTTTCATCGACTGTTCACGCAGCGAATCCGCCAACAGGTTCAGCCCCAGCACGAACGACATCAGCGCGATCGTCGGCGGCAGCGCCGGGTGGATGAAGGACCGCAAGAGGCGGCTGGCGTCCTTGATCGCGGTGCCCCAGTCGGGGCTTTCCGGCGCCAGGCCCAAGCCGAAATAGCCGAGCGTTCCGAGCAGGATCGTCGTGTAGCCGATGCGCAGGCAGGCATCGACGATCAGCGGACCGCGCGCATTGGGCAGGATCTCCCACAGCATGATGTACCAGGGCGATTCACCGCGCGTCTGCGCCGCCGCCACGTAGTCGCGCGTCTTGATGTCCATGGTCAGCCCGCGCACGATGCGGAACACGCCCGGGCTGGAGGCGAACACCACCGCCACGAAGATGTTGAGCTGGTTGGGATCGATATGGACGATGCGCAGCGGATCCTTGTCGAAGACGAGGCCCGTATAGATCCAGCCGCCTAGGACCAGCGTGATGCCGAGCAGGATATAGAGCCGGTCCGGCCGGTTCTTGTAGCGGGTCCAGAACAGCACGCAGAAGAAGATGATCGGGAACAGGAAGAACAGTCCCGCCATCCCATAGGGGATCGGCGTGTCCATGATGCCCGGCGTCACCAGCAGGTAAAACAGGAGGATGACCGGGAAGGCCAGCACCAGATTGGCAAGGAACGACAAGAGCGTGTCGATCTTGCCGCCATAATAACCAGCCGGCAGGCCGAGCGTGATGCCGACCATCAGCGCGAAGCCGGTGGCGGCCGGCGCGATGATCAGCACGATCTGGCTGCCATAGACCATCCGCGAGAACACGTCGCGGGCGAGCTTGTCGCCGCCGAAATAATAGACGAGCTTCGACGCCGGCTCGATCGCCCCGGGCAGCGTGTCCTTCATCACCGAGACCTGCGCCAGCGGATCGAAGGGCGAGATGGTGGAGGCGAAGATCGCCGTGAACAGCCAGAACAGGCAGATGAAGACGCCGGCAATGCCGACGCCGCTGTCGAAGAGCTGGCCGTAGAGCCCGAGCCGCTTCTTGTAGGTAAAGCTGGCGCCCATCACCAGGATGAGCCCGACCCACACCGGCCAGAACCGCCAGAGCACGCCGATAACCACGTTGAAGGCGCTGATATATTCGGTTTGCATCGGCCCCTGCCTCTACTGAACCCTGATACGCGGATTGAGAAACGCGTAGCCGACGTCGGAAATCAGCTGCGTGATCAGCACGATGAACACCGAGACCAGCGAGCAGCCGAGCAGCAGGTCGATGTCGTTGTTGCCGGCGGCCTCGACCAGCGTGTAGCCGAAACCCTGGTAGCGGAACATCACCTCGACGATGACGACGCCGGTGAGCAGCCACGGGAACTGCAGCATGATGACGGTGAAGGGCGCAATCAGCGCGTTGCGCAACGCATGCTTGATGACCACGCTGCTGAAGGACAGGCCCTTCAGCCGGGCGGTGCGGATATATTGCTGCGTCATCACCTCGACCATCGAGGCGCGTGTCATGCGCGCGATATAGCCGATGCCGTAGATCGCCAGGGTGATCACCGGCAGCGTGAAATTGTAGAAGGTTATGCCCTGGCTGGCGGACGCCGCCGAGCCGTTCAGCCAACCGAGCCAAGATGCGAAGATGACGGTGAAGATGACGCCCGACACGTATTCGGGCGTCGCCGTCGAGGCGATCGAGGCCACCGACAGCACGCGGTCGGTGCGCGAGCCCTCGCGCATGCCGGCGAGAATGCCGATCAGCAGCGAGATCGGCACCATCACCGCCAGCACCCAGAACATCAACAATCCGGTGGCGCCGAGGGCCGGGAACAGCTTGGCCGCGACCGTCGTCTTGAACTTGGTCGAGCAGCCGAAATCGCCCTGCAGGACGCCGGAGAATTGCGGCTCGGCCGGGTCGTTGCAGAACGAGAAGCGCTGCGTCGTCTTGCCGGTCGCCGGATCGGTGATCGGATGCTTCGGCAGGACCCCCAGCCACTGGCCGTAGCGCACGAAGAAGTTCTGCCGGTAGCCATGATTGACCAGCCAGCTTTCGAGCTGGTCGGCTGGCGTGTGCATCTCGGTCTGGCTGATCGCCAGTTTCTTCAGATTGGGCTCGAGATTGACGAGAAAGAAGACGACCAGCGTCAGGCACAGCATCGTGAGCAGTATCGTGCCGATGCGTCTGGCGATGAATGAGAACATGTGCCCCCCTGCCGGCCGGGTTGGGGTCAGATACGCTCAACCCTGTTTCGAAAAGCGGATGACGCCCCGCCGCCGCTGCAGGATATGCAACGGCGACGAAGCTGCAAATACGAGGGGCCGCGGCCCCTCGTATCCATCGCGCTATGGATCATGCCTGCTCGAGCCAGACCTTGCCGAAGTCGTGCTCGTAGGTGGGGTGCATCGAGTGGTTCTTCACCTCGGGCTTGATGTTGATGTAGAGCTTGCGCCAGTAAGGCTGGATGATGATGCCGGAATCTTGCAGGGTCTGCTCGATATCCTTCATCACAACCTTGCGCTTCTCCGCATCGGCAATGCCGAGCGCCTCGTTCACCTTCTTGTCGAAGTCCGGATTGGCGTAGGCCGTCTCGTTCCAAGCTTCACCGGTGCGGTAAGCGATGGCGATCACCTGGATGCCCAGCGGGCGCATGTTCCAGTTGGTTTCCGAGAACGGATACTTCGTCCAGTCGTTCCAGAAGGTCGAGCTCGGCAGCACGGTGCGCTTCACCTTGATGCCGGCTTCGCGCAGCTGGGCGGCGATCGCGTCCGTGGTGTTCTTGTGGTAGTCCTCGTCGTTGCTGATCAGTTCGTGCTCGAAATCGATCGCGCCGGCCTCCGTCAGCATCTGCTTGGCCTTGGCGATGTCGCGCTTGACCTCCGGCAGCTTGACGTATTCCGGATGGATCGGCGCGACGTGGTGGTTTTCGGCCGGCGTACCGGCATTGCCGTAGCCGAGCTGCAGCACGGTGGCGTTGTCGACGGCAAGCAACATCGCCTGACGAACCTTCTGGTCGTCATAGGGCTTGTGGGTGATGTTGAAGCGCGACACCACGGTGGCAGCCGTCACGACTTCCGAGACCGGAGCGCCGACGTCGGCGATGATCTTGATGTAGTCGGCGGTCGTTTCGTGGTTGGTCTGGACTTCGCCCGACTCGAAGGCCGAGACGGTCGCGGCCGGATCGGTGCCGTAATCGATGAACTCGACGCCATCGAGGAAGGCCTCGCCCTGCCACCACTTGCCGGTCTCGCGGCGCTTGTAGACCACCTTCTGGCCGACGTCGTAGGAGACGAGCTCGAACGGACCGGTGCCGATCGGGCAGCTCTTGAAGTTGGCGCCCTTCTCGTCGAAGGTCTTGTGCACGACCAGCGCCGGATAGTCGCAAAGGTTCGGGATGATGGCGATGTCGGGCTTGGTCAGCTTGAGCTTGACGGTCATGTCGTCGACCTTGACGACGGAGCCTTCGCGCAGCTTTTTGGTCGTGTCGTCGACGAGGCTGCCGAGGCGGCCAGGCATGGAGTTGCCTTCCGCGCCCTTATCCGCCCAGCGCGTGAAATTGTAGATCACGTCGTCGGCGGTGAACTTGTCGCCGTTGTTCCATTCGACGCCCGGCCGCACATGCAGCGTGTATTCGGTGGCGTCGTCGTTGATGTCCCAGCTCGCCAGCAGATACGGCGCGAAAGTATATTCCTTCGTGTATTTCACCAGCGGCTCGAGCGCCTGGCGCTCGGCATTGGAGATTTCGGACCAGTCGGCGGTGCGCGGATCCTTCGGATCCTTGATCGACATCGCGACCTTGAGCACGCCGCCCTTCTTGCCCTGCACGTCCTCGGCCCGGGCCGGGGTCGGCGCGGCGAGGCCGAGCATGCCATAGGCCATTGCCGTCGAAGCGCCGAAGACGCTGGCCATAGCCAGGAATTCGCGGCGGTCCACGCCGCCCGATTTGGCTTCTTCAGCCATTTTCAGGATGTGATCGGGAACACGATCACCATTGCTCTTATAGATTGCCATGACTTACTCCCATTGTTGGCTTTCCGCCTTTTAACATTCCGCATCCAGACCGTGATGTCAAAACACGGTGTGGAGTAGGAACATGCCAGGGAATGTGCATCTTTGGCTACAACCCGGTTCGCGCGTTAGCGACAGTCTTGACGCAAATTTGTTATCGCGAGGCGGATTTCCAAAAAAATCGTTGCGGGCGATTAAATCAATACATTTTATACGGATAACGGCCCTGTCCTCGCGGCGGCCAGCCTGCTGGGCAGACACAGAAGCGCCGGCGCGGCCTCAATATTCGCGTTCGTAGAAGACGCCGCCCTTGGCTTCGCCGGCATCATTGGCCTCGCCGCGCAGCTTCACGCCGCGACCGACATTGAGGTCGATCGTGGCCTTGCCGGAGCCCGGCTTATCGCCCTTCTGTATGGTCACATAGGTGCGGTCGTTAAGGTATTTGCCGGCCGAAACCGCGGTGCCGCCCTTCTCGTCCGTCGTCACGTCGAGATCGTCGACGCCGATTGCGTTGCGCAGGCTGTCGAGCAGCGAGGTCGTGCCGCCGGCGCCTGCCAATTGCGCGGCGGCGTCGGCGAGCTGAGCGATCTGCAGCGGTGACAGTCTGGACATGGATTGACCGAAGATGAGCTGCGCCAGGACCTCGTCCTGGGGCAGCGCCGGCACCGAGGAGAAGTTGAATTTCGGATCGGTCGCCTCGCCGGAAACCACGATTGTCACGGTGGCACTGCTTGTCGTGGTGGTCGCGGTGAGATTGAGGTAAGGCACCAGCGATCCCTGGAACCCGACCGTGCCCTCCGTGAATGTCAGCCGTTTTGCAAGGATCGTTAGCCGTCCACGCTGCAAGGTGAAAGTGCCCACGGCCTGCGGTGACGACGCCGGGCCGGTTAGTTTGAGCGAGCCGCCGAGCTCGGCGTCGACGCCCCTGCCCTGGATGAAGATCTGGTTCGGCGCGTTGACCGTCACGTCAAGCGTCAGGCCGCTGCCGCCCTTGCTGCTGCCGCTGGACGTTGGCGGGCGCAGCGCCTTGTCCTGTGCCCGCACGGCGCGTGGCGCGTTCTTGTGCTTGACGTTGAGTTCCGAGAGTGACCCGGGCAGCTTGTCCGGAACGGTGATGACCGTCCTCGCCAGATTGATGGTGCCGGCGATCACCGGTGCCGAGACCAGCGGCCCCTTGACGGTCAGGTCGCCGCCGAGATTGGCGGTCACCACCCGGCCGTCGGTGTAGCGGCCATCGCTGAGCTTGATCGACAGGTCGGCCGGGAAGCCTTGCGCCGGCGTGATGCCCACCGTGCCGCTGGCCGACAGGCTGCCGCGCGTCGACAGCTTTCCGGTCAAGCGATTGATCCTGGCGATGCCGCCGCCGATCGAAACGTCGGCGTCGATATCGTTGACCGCCAGGCCGGAACGCGCATCGATAAGGCGCGCGCCGGATGTCGTGACTTTGCCGCTGATCACCGGCGCGGATGCGGGGCCGCGCACCTGCACATCGACATTGGCAGTGCCGTTGAGCGCCAGACCTTGCGCGGCGAGCTTGGCGGCAAGGAAGGAAAACGGCACCTTGCCCTTGAAGTCGAGCGCCAAGGTGGGCGTGCCTGTCGTCGCCACCGTGCCGCCACCCTTGAGGCCGAGGCCGGCGCCATCGCTGATGTTGGCGTCGAAGGCGAGCTTGTTGCCGGCGAAGGTTCCCGACGACGACACATTCATGCCGCCGAGGCCGGCGCCGCGCGTCTGCGAGGTCTGCACGCCGGACGCATCGATGTTGAAGGCGGCCGATGGGGTCGCCGGCGCGCCGGTGACCTTGACCGTGCCCGAGACCGAGCCGACCGCGTCGAGACCCGGCGAGAAACTGTTGGCGAGCGAGATCGGCACCCGAGCCAGATTGGCGTTGATGTCGAGCGTCTGCGCGACCTTGCCAGTCACCGTCGCCGTGCCGCCGCCGAGATTCAGCACCAGCCGGTCGAGCGTCGTCACCCCGTTGGCAATGGTCACGGTCGAGGCCTGCGCGATCGCGGCCTTGATGCCCTGCATCGTCGCCTGGCCCGACGCGAGCTCGACGGTCGTCGTGCCGTTGGCGATCCTTACCCGGCCGGCTGCCTTCGCCGGGATATTCTTGACGGTGGCGCCGCCGGAGAAGCCGGTCCAGTCGCCGTCGCGCTTGAGGTCGACATCGATGCCGGTGATGGCGGTTCCGCCGGAAGTCACGCTCTCGGCGCGTACCGTGCCGGCAATAACCGGTGCCGCCATGTAATTCGCGATCTGCGCGTCGATGGCGACATTCCTGGCGGAAAGATCGCCGCGCTTGATCTCGGAGGTGTTCGCCTTGACGGCGACATTGGGCCCGTTGGCTGCCTTGGTAAAAGCGATCGTGCCGCGCACATTGCCCTCGGCTTTTTCCAGCGCCAGCGCGGCCAGCGGCCCGATATCGGGCAGGTCGAGCGAAACGGTGCCGACCGGCACGAAGGCATCGTCGAGAGTGAGATCGCCGGCAATCTTGTTCGGACCGAGCGACAGCAAAAGCCCATTGATCGCGCGGCTGCCATTGGTCGTGGCGAGCACTGCGCTGCCTTGCAGATTCTGCCCGGCGACATTGCCGGTGAGTTCAACATTGGCCGCCGGATTGGCGGCATCGGCCTTGCCGCTGGCCGTAAGCCTCAGTCCCGTGATCTCGCGCGCCGCCACGGAAAGCCGGTCGCTGCTCACCGTCATCGACAGGTCCGGCGTGGTGACCGGGCCTTGCGCGTTCAAGACAAAGGCGATGGCGCCCTTGGCGTCTTTCGACAGCCCCGAAACATCGCTCAATGCGCCTCTGATCCCGGCGGCCAACCTGCCGTCGGCAAGGCTCGCCTGCCCGTCGGCGCTGAGCGCGCCGGAATTCAGCTTCAGCCCGTCGACATTGACATTGCCATTGGCATCGCGCTTCAGCGAGGCGCTCAACGCAGCGCTCTCGCCAAGCATGCCGCGCACCGTCGCCGGTAAGGCTGAAGAGGCGACATTGGCGTTCATATTGAGGTCGACCGAACCGTCGCCCAGCGATATCCGGCCGGCGACCTGGCTGTTGAGCGCATCGCTTCTCAAGGAGCCGCTGTCGACGGCAACAGCATCGGTCGTCAGGCGGCCATTGACCTTGGCCGTGACCTTGCCGGCGATCAGCGGCGCGATCGTCGGATTGTCGAGGCCGATCCTGTCCACCGACACCGTGCCGGAAACCTGACCTGCCCGCCCCTTGAGGTCGAAGGCATCCGAATGCAGCGCTAGGGTGAGGCCGTCGACCGTCGCCTGGCTGGCGGCAATGGAAGGCAGGATCGCGGACACATCGAGCCGCGCCTGCGTGCTTTCGCCCGCCATCTTTGCCGACAAGGACCGGACAGCGATCTTGACCGGGCTTTGGGCGCTGCCGACCGTCAACGGCAGGCTGGCTCCGGACGAGGTAAGGTCGAGAGAGAAATCGCTGGCGCCGTTCGGGTTGAGGGTGCCGGCGGCCTTGCCTGAAATCCCTTCGCCCGAAAGCGTGGCGTGGTCCAGGGCGACGCCGCCCGCCAGCGTGTAGGTACCGGCAGCGTCCAGATCCAGCGGCCCGAGCCCCGCCTGCCGGGTCTGGCTGGTCTCGGCGCCCGCCAACTTCGCGTCGAACTGAATGTCGGGATTGGACGATGGACCCGTGACGTGTGCCGTGCCTTCCAGCGTTCCGGCCCCGTCGAGGCCGGGCACGAAATCATTGGCGAGCGCCAACGGGAGGTTGGCGAGATTGGCCGTCAGGTCCAGTGCCTGACCGGCGCTCCCGGAAACCGTTGCCGAGCCGCCGCCGAGATTGAGCGCGAGCTTCTCGATGGCGGTCACGCCATTGGCGATGGAGAGGCTGGAAGGCTCGGCGATGGCCGCCTTGATGCCGCGCACCGTCGCCTCGCCGGAAGCGATTTCCACGCTCGTCGTGCCGTTGGCGATCTTCACCCGGCCGGTGGCAGTGGCCGGAATGCCGGACGCCGTGGCGCCGCCGGTAAAGTTCGTCCACTCGCCGTCGCGCTTCAAGTCGATGCCGATGCCGCTGATGACCGTGCCGCCGGAGGTCACGCTATCGGCCTTGATCGTGCCTGAGATCGCCGGCCCTTTCAGATAGTTGGCGATCAGCGCGTTGACGGTGATGGCTTTCGCCGCCAGATCGCCGCGGGCGATCGACGTGCTGGTCGCATTTACGGTGACGGTCGGCGCCTCGCCGTTCTTGGCGAAGGCGATCGTGCCGTTGATATCGCCGGTCGCGCTCTGATTTGCGAGCGCCGCGAGCGGTCCGATGTCGGGCACGGCAAGCGTCAGCGTGCCGAGCGGCAGGAACTTGTCGTCGAGCGCGAGATCGCCCGAGACCTTGTTGTCGCCCAGCGCCAGGCTGAGACCCCTGATCGAGCGCTTGCCGTCGGCCGTCACCAGCGAGGCTTCGATGTCCAGCGCCTGCCCCTCGGCGCTGCCCGTCAGCGAGATTTCGGCGGACGGGTTGGCGATGTCGGCCTTGCCCTTGGCCGAGAGTTTGATGTCCTTCACGGTGCGGCCGGCGGCCGTCAGGCTGGCGCTGTCTGCTGAAACGGAGAAATCCGGCGCCCAGCGCGGGCCGCTCGTGGTCAGCGCGAAATTGACCCCGCCGGCAAGCGGCGTGCCGGCGAGCGACGACAGTGGCGAGACATCGCCCAATGTGCCTTTGACGCTGGCCTGGATATCCGATCCTTGCATGCTGCCGGTACCGCTGGCGCTGAGCGAGCCGGAACTGATCTCCAGCGAATTGGCGGCGAACGCGCCTTGCGGATCGCGCGTGGCGGTGGCCGAGAATTTCACCCGCTCGCCAAGCAGCGAGCTGATCTGCGGCGGCAATGCCTTCGAGACGGTGTCGGCATTCATCTTCAGCGTCATCGAAAGGTCGGCCAGCGCCACATTTGCCGTCAGCCCGGCATTGAGCGCATCGCTGCGCAAGGTGCCTTTGTCGATGGTCACGGTCTCGCGGCTGATCGTGCCGGAAAGATCCGCGGCGAGCTTGCCGGTCACCAGCGGCGCCAGCGTCGCGACATCGGTCTTCAGGCCGGCGGCCGCGAGCCTGATGGCGACCGGGCCGCTAACGGTCTCGACGTCGAAGCCGTCGGAATGGATCTCGCCCGTAATATTGTTGAGCTGCGTGCCGCCGACGGCGACCGAAGTAAGCGACGTGCCGATATCGAGCATCGGCGCCTTGCCCTCGCCGAAGGCGCGCACCGTGGCCTTTTCGACCGCGACCAGGATCGGAACCGAGCTGTTGCCGACATCGACGGTGACCGGCTTGTCCTTTGCGGAGAGCTCGACCGCAAGGTCGCTGGCGCCCTTCGGATCGATATTGCCGGTGGCAGTGCCGTGCACCGCATCGCTCTCTATGATGGCCTGCTCGATATCGATCCCACCCGACGCGGTCGCCGTTCCGGCGAGGTCGAAGCTCGTCTTGCCGGCAAACAGAGCCTTTATCTTCTCCGGCAGGAACTCTTCGAACTGGCCGTCGCCCTTGGCCTCGATGCGGTGGCCCTTGTCAGTGAGCTGGTGCCGGCCGGTCAACTGGCTGACGATCCGGCCGTCGACCATGAAGGTGCCGACGCCGCTCCAGTTGGCCAAAGGCCCGCCGCCGGACACGACGATGTTGACGGGCGGCGCATCCGGCAGCTTGAGCAAATTGGCGATGATGCCGCCGGCCGGTTCCGACGCCTTGAGGTCGAGGTCGAGCTTGTTGTCGGCCGGCGCAAAGTGGATCTTGGCGTCGACATTGCCTTGCTTGCCGTCATGGCGGCTGACGTTGAGCACGCTTTCGATCGCCAGCGGCGACGGATCGGCCTTGAGCGAACCCTTGGCGGCCAGTTCGGCGATGCCGCTGCCGGCAAGCTCCTGTCCAAGCGCGATCTCCGGCAGGTCGATCTGCTTCACGTCGATCGACACCGGCAGGCTGGATGAGCCACCTTGCGATGGCTGCTGGCTCGGCTGCGGCAGCCGCGCCAGCTCGATGCGCTCGGCGGCTAAGTGATCGGCATTGAAATTCCAGGACAGCAGCGCCGCCGGCGACCAGTCGAGCGCTACCTTGCGCGCCACCATCCAGGGGCCGGCGCGGTCTTCCAGCACGATGTGGTCGACCCTGAGCGCGCCCGACCAGATGCCTTCGATGCCGCTGACCGTCACCTTGCGGTCCTCGCTCGAAGCCACCTTCGAAATCAGGCCGGCAAGATTCTGCCGGCCGCCTTCGGTGTCGGTCAGAACGACAAGCGCGCCGATCGCCACCACGAGCAGCACAAGCAGCGCGTAGAGGCAGATACGGAGGATGCGCCAGACCATCTTCATCGTCAGAACGCCTGGCCGATGCCGGCATAAATGCCGAAATGCGGATCGCCCGGATCGCGGTTGAGCGGCACGGCAGCGTCGATGCGCAACGGCCCGAAGGGAGTAATATAGCGCAGGCCGACGCCGGCGCCGACCTTCACATTCGAGAAATCGGGGAAGGATTTGGTCGAGACGGTGCCGGCATCGACGAAGGGCACGATGCCGATCGTGTCGGTGACGCCGATGCGCATCTCGACCGAGGTTTCGAAGAAGGAGAGACCGCCGATCGGCTGGCCGTTGATATCCTTCGGGCCGATGCCCTGATATGCATAGCCGCGCACCGAGCCGCCGCCGCCGGAATAGAAGCGACGGTCGGCCGGCACGTTCTGCAGCCCGGTGCCGACGATCGAGCCCAGCGTCGCGCGCTCGGCGAGCACGAACCGGCTTGCCGTGTCGAGCGACTGGTAGGTGTAGCCCTCGCCCTTCAGCTTCAGGAACGTCGCGCCATTCAATATGTCGTAGCTCGGCTCGGCATAGGCTAAGAAGCGGAATCCCCTGGTCGGGTTCAGCTTGTTGTCGCGGCTGTCATAGACATATTGCAGCGGCACGCTGGCGATCAGATAGGTATGCTTGCCGAAGGCGTCGGTGATCCTCGAATAATCGAGATCGAATTCGGCCGACACCCGCTGTTTCTTGTCGAGGTCGTAGGAAACGCCGACGTCGCCCTTGACCGAGAAATGGTCGTAGGCATCGGGGTGTTCGAACACCGTCTTTACGCCGGTGAAGAATTTCGACGTCGGCCCCAGCACGCCCGGCTTCTCGAACATGACGCCGGCATTGTAGTTGAGTGCGGAAAGGCTGTTGCTGCCGATGCCGCTGATCGATCCGTCGATGCGTAGCTTCTCCGCCTGGCCGAACAGATTGCGATGCCCCCAATAGCCCTCGAGCCCCAGGCCTTCCGTATTCGAGAAGCTGCCGCCGACGCCGAAATAGCGCGGCTTGCGCTCGCTCACCTGGACGCCGATCGGAATGTTGCCGTTGGCGTCGAGCCTGTCGCCTTCCTTGATCGTCACGCTGTTGAAGACCTCGAGCCCGAGCAGCCGGTCGCGCGCATCGTCGATCTCCTGCGGCGAATATTGCTGGCCCCGTTTCAGCCCGGTCATGTATTCGGTGAAGTCGCGATCGACCTTTTCCGTGCCCTCGACCGTCGTGTCGCCATAGCCGGCGACCGGGCCGGCGGCCACCGTCAACGTCACGTCCAGCGTCGAGCTGGTGTGCTCGGCGACGATCTCGCGGTTCGTGACCTTGGCAAGCGGCCTGCCCTCTTCCTTCAGCGCCCGCACGATCAGCAGTTCGGCCTTGAGCACCGCGCCTGAACCGGCATCGCCGCCGGCGATCAGGCCGAAATCGGCTGCCGCCAACCCCGCCGCATCGCCCTTCAGCCGGATGTTGCCAAGCGTGAATTTCGCCCCGGGGGAAACCGTAATGACCACCGGAATGGGCTGTGGCCCTTTGAACTCGGCATCCGGCGGCAATTCGTCGATCGACTTGCCCTCGATCGTGATGGTGACCACGCCTTCGTAGCGAGCATCGGCGTAGAGGGCGGCGACGAGCTGTTCGCGGTCGCCGCGTGCCTTGGCCATCAGGCCGAGCGACCCCGACACCGGATGATCCTCGTCATTTTTCAGCGCCGAGGCGTTTTCGAGCCTCTTGAGCAGATCCTTGTCGGCATCAGGCGCATTGATCGTCACCGAGTAGCGCAGCGGATCGACGATGTCGGCATCCTCGTCCTTGGACGAGCCCCAAAGCTTGATGCCGAAAATCTCGAAAGCCGCCGCCTGCCGTACCTCTACGGTCAGCACGGTCGAGCAGACGAGCGCGAAAAGCAGGGCGCGCGGGAGCCCGCGCCCTGGCGCGATCCCCTTTGACATCTGCGTTTCATGCGCCGGCATTAAGACAACCTAGTCGACAAAACTAAAATTGGAATGAAGTTCCGCAACGTTCGTAAAGGGGCCACAATCCAATTGTCTGAAATAGACCGGGCTTGGAATTCACACCTTTTGCATTTTCGCAAGAATGTGTGATCCGTCTCACAGAGGTTCTGTCGAAATACCGGCCTTTGGCCGGCATGGAAACCGTTCGCGGGTGGTAAACCTGCGGCGCTCCGGCGTTGACAAGCCTGCACGAAGCTTGATCATGCCCGGACGCTGGCGATGTCTGGAGGGTGGTATGGCAATGCGCGCGGCTCGTGGTCTCTCTTTGCTTCTTCTCATCTTTTTCGCCCTGGGCGGAGCGGCCTTTGCGGCCGAAGCCCGGAGAATCGTGACGACCGATAATTCCGACTATTTCGGCTTCGACCTGAGGTCGGAGCAGAATGTCAGCCTCGACCAGTGCAAGACCGCATGTCTCGGCGATCCCGCCTGCCGCGCCTTCACCTACAACACCAAGGCCAAATGGTGTTTTCTCAAATCCGACTATAACCAGTTGAAATCCTTCACCGGCGCAGTCGCCGGCAAGGTCGCCAATGTCGACGGCGATCCCGATATCGGCGCTCCGCCGGCACTGGCTTTTTTCCCCAACTGGATGGCCGACCAGGCCCAGCAGTTCCGCAACAAGCTGACCGATCCGGCCTATGACAAGCCGACCGAAGGGCTTGCCGCCCTGCAGGCCGCCGCTGAGCAGGCATCGCTTACCGGCGACCATCGTCTTGCCATGCAGAAATACCAGGCCGCGGTCTCGGTGCTGCCCGATGACGGCGCGCTGTGGCTGGCGCTGGCGCGCGAGACGCTCGCCGTGCAGCCGGCGTCGAACACCACTGAACCTTCGACTTTGCCGATGAATGTCACCTCGGCGGCCTTCAACGCCTACAAGCTGGTGCGCACGGCAAAGACCCGTGCCGAGGCGCTGGCGCTGCTTGGCGCCGGCCTCGACAAGCGCGACCTCTACCGGCCCTCGCTGCAGGCCTATGAGGCGAGCCTTGCGCTGGTGAGCTCGCCGGCCGTCCAGGCCGACTATGCCGATCTCAAGGCGCGCAAGGGCTTTCGCGTCGTCGAGCACACTGTCGATGCCGATTCCTCCTCGCCGCGCATCTGCGCCCAGTTTTCCGAGGGACTGGTCAAGACCGGGGTCGATTATTCGCAATTCGTGACGGTGGACAACGCCGCGCCCAAGGCCGTCGAGGCCAAGGACAAGCAGATCTGCGTCGAAGGCCTGGAACACGGCCAGCATTATGACGTGACCTTCCGCGCCGGCCTGCCGTCGGCGATCGGCGAGACGATCGCCGCGCCCGTCGTGCTGTCGATCTACGTCCAGGACCGCGCTCCCTCCGCCCGCTTCACCGGCGACAGCTTCGTGCTGCCGGCCGGGGCGCGCCGCGGCATCCCGGTCGTCACTGTCAACATGAACGCCGCCAAGATGACGCTCTACCGTATCGGCGATCGTTCGCTGGCGCAGCTTCTGTCCGGCTATCAGTTCCTGCATCAGCTCGACGGCTATGACATTTCCACCATTTCCGACCAGATGGGCGCGCCCGTCTGGTCGGGCACGCTCGAAATCGCCAATGATCTCAATAAGGAGGTTACCACTTCGTTCCCGGTGGATGAGGCGATCCCACAGCGCAAGCCCGGCGTCTATGTGCTGACCGCGCAGCCGGTCGACGACAAGAGCGACGACTATGGTTCACGCGCCACGCAGTGGTTCGTCGTCTCCGATATCGGCCTTTCCACCTATACCGGCCAGGACGGCCTCAACGTCTTTGCCCGTTCGCTGGGCTCGGCCAAGCCGATCTCCGGCGCCGAATTGACGCTGCTTGCCAGGAACAACGAGATTCTCGGCACGGCGACGACCGACGCCGAGGGCCACGCCGTCTTCAATCCGGGCCTCACCCGCGGTGAGAACGGCATGGTGCCGGCCGTGCTGATGGCCAAGCAGGGCGACAACGACTTCGTCTTCCTCGACATGGGCAAGGCCGGCTTCGACCTGTCGGATCGCGGCGTCGAGGGGCGCGCCTCGCCAGGCGCCCTCGACGTTTATGCCTGGACGGAGCGCGGCATCTACCGCGCCGGCGAGGACGTTCACGTCGCGGCCCTTGCCCGCGACGGCGCGGCAAAAGCGGTCGAGAACCTGCCGCTCACCTTCATCTTCACGCGTCCAGACGGGGTCGAGAACCGCCGCATCATCAGCAATGGCGAGTCCGCCGGCGGCCACGCCGTCGACCTGCCGCTCGAGGCCAACGCCATGCGCGGCACCTGGACGGTGTCGATCTACACCGATCCCAAGCAGTCACCGGTCGCCAGCCAGATGTTCCTGGTGGAAGACTTCGTGCCGGATCGCATCGAATTCGACCTGACCGCCGACAAGAAGGAGATCGCCCAGGGCGAGACCGCCAACGCCACCGTCGACGGCCGCTTCCTCTATGGCGCGCCGGCCGCGGGCCTCGCGCTTGAAGGCGAGCTGACTTTGTCGACCACAAGCAGTTGGGACAGCTTCAAGGATTTCACCTTCGGCCTGGCCGACGAGCAGTCGAGCGAGCCGACCGTCACGCCTCTCGCCAACCTTCCCTTGGTCGGCGACGACGGCAAGGCGACCTTCCCGGTCACGATCGCCCAGTTGCCGTCGACCACCAAGCTGGTCAACGCCAAGGTCACCGTCCGCATGCGCGAGGCCGGCGGCCGCGCCGTCGAGCGCTCGCTCGACATCGGCGTTCGCCCGCAGCGCGACGTCATCGGCATTCGCCCGGATTTCGAGGGCGATGAGGTGCCGCAGGGCGGCACCGCCAAGTTCAGCATCATTGCCGTCGACCCGAACGGCAAGCGCGAAGACCTGAAGGGCGCGCAGTGGTCGCTGGTCAAGGTCGAGCGCAACTATCAATGGTACCGTTCCAACAATTCGTGGAACTACGAAGCGGTCAGCCTCACCAAGGCCGTCGCCAACGGCGCGGTCGACCTGAAGGCCGATGGCGAGGCGACGGTGTCGCTGCCCGTCGATTGGGGCCGCTACCGGCTCGAGGTCGAGACCGCCGATCCCGACGGTCCAGCGACCAGCTATGAGTTCGACGCCGGCTGGTACGTCGCCTCCACCACCACCGAGACGCCGGACGGCCTGGAGATCGCGCTGGACAAGGACACTTATGTCGCCGGCGAAGTCGCCAAGCTGAAGGTCTCGCCGCATTTTGCCGGCGAGCTTCTGGTCACCATCGGTGCCGAAAAGCTGCTGAAGACCGTCACCGCTTCGGTGCCGGCCGGCGGCAGCACCGTAGACATCCCCGTCGGCGATGACTGGGGCGCCGGCGCCTATGTCACGGCGACCTTGTTCCGGCCCGGCGACGCGCAGGAATCGCGCATGCCTGCCCGCGCCATCGGCATCCAATGGCTGTCAGTCGATCCTGGCTCGAAGAAGCTGGCGGTCAGCCTGACGCCGCCGGAAAAGACCGTGCCGCGCCAGCAGCTGTCGATCCCGGTCGCCGTCAGCGGCGCTCAGGCCGGCAGCAATGCCTATGTGATGGTGGCTGCCGTGGATGTCGGCATCCTCAATCTCACCAACTACAAGGCGCCCGATCCGGAGGACTGGTTCTTCGGCCAGCGCATGCTGGGGCTGGAGATCCGCGACCTCTACGGGCGCCTGATCGACGGCTCGCTCGGCGCCATGGGCAAGATACGCACCGGCGGCGATGGGGCGAACATGCAGGCGCAAGGCAGCCCGCCGACGGAAAAGCTGGTCGCCTTCTTCTCCGGCCCGGTCGAGCTCGATGCCAATGGCAAGGCCCGGGTCGATTTCGACATTCCGCAGTTCAACGGCACCGTGCGCATCATGGCCGTCGCCTGGACCAAGGATGCGGTCGGCCATGCCCAGACCGACGTCATCGTTCGCGATCCGGTGGTGATCACCGCCGGCCTGCCGCGCTTCCTGGCGCCGGGCGATGCGGCGACCATGCGCCTCGACATCGCCGACACCGACGGCCCGGCCGGCGACTATGCACTCTCGGTCACCACGACCGGCGACCTGTCGACCGGCGACACGCCACTGCCCGAGAAGCTGACGCTCGCCCAGGGCAAGCGGCAGTCGCTCAGCTTCCCGCTGGTCGCCAAGACCGCGGGCGACGCCTCGGTCACGGTCAAGCTCGCGCATGCCGATGGCACGGAAGTCGAGCAGACGCTCTATCTGCCGGTGCGCCCGGCGCAGCTTCCGGTCACCAACCGCATGGTTGTCGACCTGAAGCCCAATGGCGGCTCGCTGCGCGTCGACAAGGAACTGCTTGCCGCAAGCGTGCTCGACGGCGCTTCGGTCAGCGTCGGCGTCTCGCAGTCGTCCGCGCTCGACGTGCCGTCGCTTCTGATGTCGCTCGACCGCTACCCCTATGGCTGCGCCGAGCAGACCACCAGCCGCGCCATGCCGCTGCTCTACGTCAACGACATGGCCAAGAGCATCGGCATGGAGAGCGATCCGGACCTGCATGGGCGCATCCAGGATGCCATCTACAAGGTGCTGTCCTACCAGGCGGCAGGCGGCAGCTTCGGCCTCTGGGGCCCCGGCTCCGGCGATCTGTGGCTCGACGCCTATGTCACGGAGTTCCTGACCCGGGCGCGTGAGCAGAAGTACGATGTGCCGGCGCTGGCCATGAACCAGGCGCTCAACAACTTGCAGAACGCACTCGGCTACGACCAGGACGTCCAGGA
The DNA here is from genome assembly GCF_020165275.1 of Mesorhizobium sp. Ca11. NCBI lineage: Bacteria > Pseudomonadati > Pseudomonadota > Alphaproteobacteria > Hyphomicrobiales > Phyllobacteriaceae > Mesorhizobium > Mesorhizobium sp. Ca11. The sequence continues at coordinate 746,251 of NZ_JAIUHU010000001.1, forward strand.
CAAGGGCAGCGAGATCGCCTATGCGCTCTACGTGCTCGCCCGCAACAAGAAGGCCTCGATCGGCGACCTGCGCTATTATGCCGACACGCAGCTCGAAGCCTTCTCCAGCCCGATGGCCGTCGCCCAGTTGGCGGCGAGCCTGGCGCTCTACGGCGACGCGCAGCGTTCGGAAGCCACCTTCCAGACGGCGCTCAGGCTGGCGCAGTCGGAAACCGACTACGACTACTACCGCTCGGACTATGGCTCGCGGTTGCGTGACGGCGCGGCGATGCTGGCGCTGGCGGCGGAATCGAAGCCGGTGCCGAGCATCATGCCGCAGCTCATCAAGCTGGTGGGAGTGGCACGCGCCGACGCCCGCTGGACGAGCACGCAGGACGAATCCTGGATGCTACTGGCCGCGCGGGCGCTGAAGGAAGGCAATGATTCCATCACGCTTTCCGTCAACGGTGCGCCGCACTCGGGCGGCTATTCCGACCAGGTCGCCGGCAGCAACCTTGTCGACAGCCCGCTCACCATCGCCAATACCGGCGCGACGCCGCTGCAGGCGGTGGTGACCGCGGTCGCCGCGCCGGTCGAGCCGCTGCCGGCCGGCGGCGACGGTTTCACCATCGCGCGCACTTACTACAAGCTCGACGGCACCGAGGCCAATGTCACCGAGGCCAAGCAGAACGAGCGCTACGTGGTCGTGCTCAAGGTCTATGAGCAGAACAAATGGCCGTCGCGGCTCCTGATCACCGACCTGTTGCCGGCCGGCTTCGAGATCGACAATCCGAGCCTGGTTTCCAGCGCGCAATTGTCGAACTTCTCCTGGCTGGCGCAAACCGACGCCGCACATCTTGAGTTCCGCAACGACCGCTTCGTCGCCGCTTTCAATCCGAACGAAGGCGACGGCGACCGCAACATCACGCTGGCCTACGTCGTGCGCGCCGTGACGCCGGGCACCTACGCCCATCCGGCGGCGACGGTGGAGGACATGTACCGGCCGCAATACTCGGCCCGCACCGCCACCGGCGTGATGGAGGTGAAGGCCGAGTAGCGATGACAAGGTCGCCGATATCTCCCTTCTCCCCGTCTCCATACCGGGAGAAGGGGCCGGTTCACCCTCCGAAGCTGCAGCGTAGCTGCTGCGAAGGACGGGCAGGCGGGTGAGGGTCAGCGCCATGCTTTCCAGGAAATTTCTCAGACGCACCGCGATCGCAGGTCTTTGCCTCGCCGGCTTGGCAGCGCTTTCCGTCGCCGCGCTCTGGGAGCTCGACCGCGCTTTCCCGCCGCCGCTGCCGGCAAAGCTGACGGTCTCGACGGAGGTGCAGGATCGCGACGGTCAGCTGCTGCGCGCCTTCGCCACGCCCGGCGGCTACTGGCGGCTCGAAACCCGCCTCGACCAGGTCGACCGGCAATTCGTTGACATGCTAGTGGCTTACGAAGACAAGCGCTTCTGGGATCACCGCGGCGTCGATGTCCTGGCGCTTTGCCGTGCCGCCGGCCAGCTCGTCACCAGCGGCCATATCGTTTCCGGCGGCTCGACCTTGTCGATGCAGCTCGCCCGGCTGATCGAACCGCGCGACAGCCGCAGCCTCGACTCCAAGATCAAGCAGATGCTGCGCGCCATCCAGATCGAACGGCGGCTCACCAAGCAGGAAATCCTCGAGCGCTATCTGACGCTGGCGCCTTATGGCGGCAATCTCGAAGGCGTACGCGCCGCATCGCTTGCTTATTTCGGCAAGGAGCCGAAGCGGCTCACCGTGTCGGAAGCGGCCCTGCTCGTCGCCCTGCCGCAATTGCCGGAAAAGCGCCGGCCCGACCGCAACCTCGACATCGCCCACGCCGCACGCGACCGCGTGCTCACCCGCATGGTCTCGGCCGGTCTGCTCGGCGAACGCGAAGCCGCGCGCGCCGCGCTGGACGACGTCTCCGGCCTGCGCAGAAAATTGCCGGCGCTGGCCGCGCATGCTTCCTATGCCATGCTGCCCAGGGCCGTGCCAGGCAAGCCGCTGCAGCTCACCATCCGCAAAAGCGTGCAGCAGGGGCTGGAACAGGTGGCAAGGGATGCCGCCAGGAAGCTCGGGCCGAAACTTTCCGTCGCCATGGTCATGGCCGATGCGCGCACCGGCGACATTCTGGGCGAGGTCGGCTCGGCCGATTTCTTCGATGCCAGCCGCTCCGGCTGGATCGACATGACCAAGGTGGTACGCTCACCCGGCTCGACGCTGAAGCCCTTCATCTATGGGCTGGCCTTCGAGCAGGGGCTGGTGGCGCAGGAGATGATCATCGAGGACAGCCCCGCCGATTTCGGCGGCTACCGTCCGAAGAATTTCGACATGGGCTACCAGGGCGACGTCTCGATCCGCCAGGCGCTGCAATTGTCGCTCAATGTGCCGGCGATCCGCGTGCTCGACGCGGTCGGCCCCGCGCGGCTCACCGCGCGCTTCCGCCAGGCAGGCGTCAACCCGATCCTGCCGGTCAACGAAGCGCCGGGCCTGGCGATCGGACTTGGCGGCGTCGGCGTGACCTTGCGCGACCTGGTGCAGCTCTATACAGGGCTCGCCAATGGCGGCAAGATGCATACGCTGCATGACGGCACCGAGCCCGCCAATGCCGAGCGCATCACCGCCACCATCCTCGAAGACCAGGCGGCCTGGCAGATCAACGACATCCTGTCCGGGGTGAAGCCGCCGGAAGGCGCCATGCAACGCGGCATCGCCTACAAGACCGGCACCTCTTACGGCTATCGCGATGCCTGGTCCGTCGGCTTCGACGGCCGCTACGTGCTGGGTGTGTGGGTCGGCCGCGCCGATGCCAGCCCGATCCCCGGCCTGTCGGGCTATGTCTCGGCAGCACCCATCCTGTTCGAAGGCTTCGTCCGTTCCGGTCTTGCCGGCGTGCCGCTGCCCGGCCGGCCGCCGGGCGTCTTCAACCCCAAGCGCGATGAATTGCCGGTGACGCTCGCCCGCTTCGGCGCCGGCGCCGACGGTCTGGTGCAGGCCACCGCCACCGAGCCGGCGCCGACCATCATCTTCCCGCCCAATGGCGCGCGCGTCGACCTCGGCACCAATTCGGCCGATGCCACGCCGCTGGTGCTGAAACTGCAGGGCGGCCGGGCGCCGTTCCGCTGGCTCGCCAACGGCAAGCCGCTCGCCGGCATCGACCGCCGCCGCACCGCGACCTGGCAACCCGACGGCACCGGCTATTCGACGCTGACGGTGATCGACGCTGTGGGGCGAGCGGCAAGCGTGAAGGTTTTCGTTGAATAGGATGCGGCAAACGATTCAGGGGATTGCGCTTTTTTGCCTAATGTACGGCGCGAGGCACCCCCCTCTGCCCTACCGGGCATCTCCCCCGCAAGGGGGGAGATTGGCAGTTTCAGCGCTGCGCCCATCTTTCCAACGTCGGAGGATAGCGAAGGCAGCGAAGCCAATAATCTCCCCCCTTGCGGGGGAGATGGCCGGCAGGCCAGAGGGGGGTGCCTCGCACCGACGTTCGCAGTCAGCGGCTGCATTCCTCGCAATGCTGGCTCTCCTTCCAGCAACCTCCCCCGCTGCCGCCGATCCCCTGCCCGCCGGCTTCGTCAGGCTGGCCGACATCGACCCGACCATTCGCCAGGATATCCGCTACGCCGGCCTGGAAAATTTCCTGCACCGCAAAGCCGATGGCTATGAGGCGCCGGTCTGCATCCTGACCGCGCAGGCCGCGAAGGCGCTCTCCAGCGTCCAGAAAGCCATGACCGCCAAAGGCCTGACGCTGGTCGTCTTCGACTGCTACCGCCCCGCGCGAGCGGTTGCCGATATGGGCAGGTGGACAAGAGAAGGCGGCCGGCCTGACCCTAAATGGTATCCGACCGCCGAGCGTAACGATCTCATCGCCAAAGGCTATATCGGCGAGTTCTCCAGCCATTCTCGAGGTTCGACGGTGGACCTTGCCATCGCCGACCCCGGCAATAAAAGCGCGGTTCATCCGGCCTGCGGTGCGCCGGACGGCGACACGCTCGACTTCGGCACCGGTTTCGACTGCTTTGACCCAAAGAGCGAAACCGCCAGCGCCTTGATCGGCGCCGAAGCCACCGCAAACCGCAAGACGCTGCTGACCGCAATGCGCGCCGCCGGCTTTCGCAACTATGCGCGCGAATGGTGGCACTTCACGCTGGCAAAAGAGCCTTTCCCAAAACAGCGCTTCGATTTCCCGGTTAACGCCAATTGAGGCGCCCGGGGTTGTCATCACCCTGACCGCTTCTAATTAGGGCCCGCGGATGAAGCCCTGCGGCCGCTGGCTGAGGAAGTTATTTCCTCAACCGGCCCAAGCTCGGCGAAAAATTGCTTCGAGGAGATGAAAAAGGCAACATTCAATGCATCTAAATTCTATAAACTCGGTAGAGTTCGCAGCAGTTCAACGGAGGCCGGAATGACCAAACCTCATTTCAGGAAACTGCTCGGCGCGCTGGTCGCCACGTCTGTCCAGTTCGGCACGCTCGGTTTCGCGTTTGCCGACACGACCATTTTGAATGTGTCCTATGACCCGACACGTGAGCTCTATAAAGCCTATGACGAGGCGTTCGCCGCGCACTGGAAGGCTGAGACCGGCGAAACCGTCACCATCCAGCAGGCGCATGGCGGTTCCGGCGCGCAGGCCCGGGCGGTGATCGACGGCCTCGACGCCGACGTCGTCACGCTGGCCCTCGAAGGCGACATCAACGCCATCGTCTCAAAGACGAAGAAGATCAACCCGGATTGGCGCACGAAGTTCGAGAACAACTCCGCACCCTACACCTCGACCATCATCTTCCTGGTGCGCAAGGGCAATCCCAAGGGCATCCACGACTGGAGCGATCTGGTGAAGGACGGCGTCCAGGTGATCACGCCGAACCCGAAGACGTCCGGCGGCGCCCGCTGGAACTATCTTGCCGCCTGGGCCTACGCAAACGCCAATGACGGCAACGATGAAGCCAAGACCAAGGAGTTCGTCGGCAAGCTCTATGCGAACGTCCCGGTCCTCGATACCGGCGCGCGTGGCTCGACGGTGACCTTCGCGCAGAAGGGCCTGGGGGATGTGCTGATCGCCTGGGAGAATGAAGCCTATCTCGCGCTCGACGAATTCGGCGCCGACAATTTCGACATCGTCTACCCGCCGACCTCGATCCTGGCGGAACCGCCGGTCGCGGTCGTCGACGCCAATGTCGAGGCCAAGGGCACGCGCAAGGTCGCGGAGGCCTATCTGGGCTGGCTCTATTCCAAGGAAGCGCAGACCATCATCGCCAAGAACCACTATCGCCCGGCCAAGCCCGACCTGGTGCCAGCCGAGGACCTTGCCAAGCTGCCGGCAATCAAGCTGGTCACCATCGACGACCCGCAATTCGGCGGTTGGAAGAAAGCGCAGCCTTACCATTTCGGCGACGGTGGTATATTCGACCAGATCTACAAACCGGCGCAGTGAGGACGGACGGCCGGAGCCTCACGGGCGTCCCGGCCGAATGCTACTGCGCGGAGCCATTCCGGTTTGAATAGAAGGACGATCCAGGACAGCATGACCACAGCACCCGTCAAGGCGGGGTGGCGATTCAAGCAGCCGAGTGTCATTCCGGGTTTCGGACTGACGCTCGGCTTCTCACTTGCCTACCTCACGCTCATCATCCTCATCCCGCTTTCGGGGCTGGTCTGGCGTTCGGCAGCGCTCGGCTGGGCCGATTTCTGGGCGATCGCCGTCGACCGACGCACCCTCAACGCGCTGAAGATAAGCTTCGGCACCGCCTTCCTGGCGGCTGTCGTCAACGTCGTGTTCGGCACCATCGTCGCCTGGGTGCTGGTCCGCTACCGCTTCCCTGGACGCCGCATCGCCGACGCGATGGTCGACCTGCCCTTCGCCCTGCCAACGGCCGTCGCCGGCATCGCGCTCACCACGCTCTATGCGCCGAACGGCTGGATCGGCCAGCTTCTGATGCCGCTCGGCCTCAAGGTCGCCTACACGCCACTGGGCATCGTCGTCGCGCTGGTGTTCATCGGCTTGCCCTTCGTGGTGCGCACGGTACAGCCGATCATGGAAGAGATCGACAAGGAGGTCGAGGAAGCAGCCGCCACGCTCGGCGCCAGCCGTTTCCAGATCATCACCCGCGTGCTTTTCCCAGGCCTGGCGCCGGCGATCATCACCGGCTTTTCGCTCGCCTTCGCGCGCGGCGTCGGCGAATACGGCTCGGTCATCTTCATCGCCGGCAACCTGCCCTTCAAGTCCGAGATCGCGCCGCTTCTCATCGTGATCAGGCTCGAGGAATACAATTACGAGGCGGCGACTGCGATCGCCGCGATCATGCTGGCGCTGTCCTTCGTGATGCTTTTGGTGGTCAATCTCGTCCAGACATGGAGCCGCAAGCGCTATGGCTGATCCCGAGATCAAATCCTACGAGCCGCATCACGAGAGCCAGTCGGCTGCGGTGACCGAAAGCCGGCCCGTCAAGGCCGTGCTGATGGCAATCGCCTTCGCCTTCCTTGCAGTCTTCCTGCTTTTGCCGCTGATCGTCGTCTTTCATGAGGCGCTTGCCAAAGGCATCGGCGCCTACACGGAAGCCCTTTCCAGCCCCGATACGCGCTCCGCCATCCGTCTGACATTGCTTGTGGCGGCGATCTCGGTGCCGCTCAACGTCGTCTTCGGCATCTCTGCCGCCTGGGCCATCGCCAAGTTCGAATTCAAGGGCAAGGCGTTCCTGACCACGTTGATCGACCTGCCCTTCTCGGTCTCGCCGGTCATTTCCGGCCTGGTCTATGTGCTGCTCTTCGGCGCGCAAGGGCTGCTCGGCGCCTGGTTGAAGGCGCATGGCATCGTCATCCTCTTCGCCGTGCCCGGCATCGTGCTGGCCACCATCTTCGTCACCTTCCCCTTCGTCGCCCGCGAGCTCATCCCGCTGATGCAGGAACAGGGCAATGGCGACGAGGAGGCGGCGCTATCGCTGGGCGCCGGCGGCTGGCAGGCCTTCTGGTATGTGACGCTGCCCAACGTCAAATGGGGACTGCTCTACGGCGTGCTTCTGTGCAATGCGCGCGCCATGGGCGAGTTCGGCGCAGTCTCGGTGGTGTCGGGCCACATACGCGGCCTCACCAACACCATGCCGCTGCATGTCGAGATCCTTTATAACGAATACAACGCTGTCGGCGCCTTTGCCGTGGCTTCGCTGCTCGCCGGTCTGGCGCTGGTGACGCTGGTCTTGAAAACGCTTCTCGAGATGCGCTACGGCGCCGAGATCGCCGCGACGCGCGGACACTGAACACTATCTGTCGCCGAAGAGTGCCTGGCAATTTTAGGAACAACGACAGCATCAACGGACTGAGGGATTTGCATGGAAGTTCGCGTCGTCAACGTGCGCAAGGAGTTCGAGCGGTTTCCAGCGCTCCACGACGTATCGCTCGACATCAGGTCTGGCGAGCTCATCGCGCTGCTCGGGCCATCCGGCTCCGGCAAGACGACTCTGCTTCGGCTGATCGCCGGCCTGGAACGGCCGACCAAGGGCGCGATCTTCTTCGGCGACGAGGACGCCTCGCAGAAGTCGATCCAGGAGCGCAATGTCGGCTTTGTCTTCCAGCATTACGCGCTGTTCCGCCACATGACGGTTGCCGACAACATCGGCTTCGGCCTGAAGGTCCGGCACGGCGCCGCAAGGCCGTCGGGGCAGGAAATCCGCCGCCGGGCCCTGGAATTGCTCGATCTCGTCCAGCTGTCGGGCCTGGAGAAACGCTACCCCGCTCAGCTTTCAGGCGGCCAGCGCCAGCGCGTCGCGCTCGCCCGCGCCATGGCGATCGAGCCCAAGGTGCTTTTGCTCGACGAACCGTTCGGCGCGCTCGACGCACAGGTTCGCCGTGAGCTGCGCCGCTGGCTGCGCGAGATCCACGACCGCACCGGCCACACGACCGTCTTCGTCACGCATGACCAGGAAGAAGCGCTGGAGCTTGCCGACCGCGTCGTCGTCATGAGCCAGGGCCGCATCGAGCAGGTCGGCACCGCCGACGATATCTACGACACGCCGAACTCGCCCTTCGTCTACTCCTTCATCGGCGAGTCGAGCTCACTGCCGGTCAAGGTCGAGAACGGCGAGGTGTGGATCGCCGACCGGCCGATCGGGCTCTCGGCGCCGCATGCGCCTTCCGGTGAGGCGATCCTCCACTTCCGTCCGCATGACGTCGACCTGGTCGACGGCTGCAGCGGCTGCATCGCCGGCACCGTTGCCGCCAGCCGCCGCGTCGCCGGCACCAGGCGCGTCGAGCTCGAGATCGGCGGTGAGCGCCAGCGCGTCGAGATCGAGCTGCCCGTAGACCATCCTGCGGCGCAGAAGAGCCGGGTGGCTTTCAGGCCGCGACGCTGGAAGCTTTTTCCGGCGTCGTGATCGTCGCGTCGAGCGCTACTCCAACCAGTTCTCGAGCTTCAGCTTGCCGATCCGGCTGAACTCGGCCATGTTGGCTGTCACCAGCGTGGAACCTGACGCGCAGGCATGAGCAGCGATAAAGAGGTCGTTGTGGCCGATGGTCTCGCCCCTGCCTTCCAGTTCGGCGCGCAGCGCGCCGTACTCGGCATCCGCCGGCACATCGAGCGGCAGCACCGGAATCTCGGCCAGCAGTTCCTCGACCTTCTTGAGCAACTTGGCTGATCCCTTCCTGGCGCAGCCGTACCGCAGTTCCGAAGCGACGACGATGCTGGTGCACACGGCAGCGTCTCCCTCGCGCGCCATGACGCCGGCGGCTTTGCCGCCTGGGTTTCGGATCATGTCGCTAATGATGTTTGTGTCGAGCATGAACCGCATCAAAAAATGTCCTCGGGTCCGACAGGACTATCCTTGATCTCGGGGAAGTCATCCTCAGGACCCAGCGGGGCTTCCTTCGCCCACTGGGCGAGCAGTGCCGTGAGACCTGATTTACGAATGGGCTCGATAACAAGACGGTCGCCCTCGCGGCTGATCAGGACCTTGTCGCCGGGGAGTTCGAACTCGACTGGAATCCGCACCGCCTGGCTGCGGTTGTTGCGGAACAGCTTTGCCTCTTTCGGCGGCGTCGCTGCATGGCGTTGTTGGCTCATCACGGTATTCCCTTGTATATGCCATATGTATATGCCAAGGCGCCGAAGCGCAATCTTTTTGCCTATGGATATCGCTCCACAATGACTCTTGTTGGAAATAAATACTAACAACCGACTGTTCCGGCGGTGACTTTTTTCACCTGACGCCGTCTAGCCGGCGCGCGTGTCTCGCCGCTCAACAGCGCCACGGCTATCATCGGCCATTGCCATATTTTCCTCGGAGTCCGTTTTCATGAAGCGTCTGTTGCTCGGCATCGCGGCTGTTGCCGGTCTCGTCCTCGCGTCCTCCCAAGCCTGGTCGGCCGACAAGCTTTTGAATGCATCCTATGATGTCGGCCGCGAGTTGTTCGCCGACATCAATAAGGCTTTCATCGCCAAGCACCCCGGCGTCACAGTCGATCAGTCGCATGCCGGCACCTCGGCGCAGGCGCGCGCAATCGCCGAAGGTCTTGGCGCCGATGTCGTCACCTTCAACCAGGTCACCGACGTCGACTTCCTGGTCAAGAAGGGATTGATCTCAGCCGATTGGCAGAAGGATTTTCCGGACAACGCCTCGCCCTTCTATTCGCTGCCGTCCTTTCTGGTGCGCGCCGGCAATCCCAAGCACATCAAGGACTGGAACGATCTGGTGCGCGACGACGTGCAGGTGATCTTCCCGAACCCGAAGACATCAGGCAATGCGCGCTACACCTATCTCGCCGCCACCGCCTACGCCAAGGAAGCCTTCAAGGGCGACGACGCCAAGGTGAAGGAGTTCATCACCAAGCTCTTCAGCAACGTGCCGATCTTCGACACCGGCGGCCGCGCCGCCACCACAACTTTCGTTCAGCGCGAGATCGGCGACGTGCTGATCACTTTCGAGTCGGAGACGCGCGGCATTCGCAAGGAGTATGGCGACGACAAGTTCGAGCAGGTCACGCCTTCGGTCAGCCTGCTGGCCGAGTTCCCCGTAGCGGTCGTCGACAAGGTTGCCGACGAGCATGGCAGCCGCGATCTCGCCAAGACCTATCTCGACTTCCTCTATACGCCCGAGGGCCAGGAGATCGCCGCCGGGAACGGCCTGCGGGTCCGCGACGCGACGGTCTCCGCCAAGCACAAGGCGGACTTCCCCGATGTCCGGTTGCTGACCGTGGAGGACGTCTTTGGCGGCTGGGACAAGGTGCAGAAGGAGCATTTCGCCGCCGGCGGGCTGCTCGATCAGGCCTACGGCAGCCGTTGAAAAGCTCCGCAATCAGAAAGAGCAAGAAAGCCGGCTTTGCCGGCTTTCTTCATGTAAGCGGGGCTGCATGAGTTCGCGGGGAAATCCCAACCCCCAATGTGAAAAACGTTACGAAGAATCAACGCGTTTGTGCCTAAGCTGTGGTGCGAATTATTGGGCCAGGCGGCGTCAGGCGGTCAAACTGTCATGATTTGCACACAAACAACCGCCAGATGCAGGCGCATTGGGGTTGATGAACTGAATCGGGCATGCTGACCAAAAAAGGCAAATACGGCCTCAAGGCCCTCGTGCATCTTTCCGGCCTGCCGGCTGGCCAGCTTGCATTCGTCAACGACATCGCCGTCGCCAACAACATCCCGAAGAAATTCCTGGATGCGATCCTGGGCGAGTTGCGCAATGCCGGTTTCGTCCAGAGCCGCAAGGGCAAGGAAGGCGGTTACCGCCTCGCCCGTCCCGCTTCCGAGATCAAGATCGGCCATGTCGTGCGCGTGCTCGACGGGCCGCTGGCGCCGATCCCTTGCGCCAGCCGCACGCAATACCAGCGCTGCGAGGATTGCGACGAGGCAACCTGCCAGGTCCGCCACATGATGCTGGAAGTGCGCCAGGCGATCGCCGAGGTGCTCGACAACCGCAGCCTCGCCGCCATGCGCGACGCCGACAACGACGATTTCCCGGCGGAGCTCACGTCTCAGATTTGAAGCGACCCGGCCCTGACGGCAGTCCCGTCGGTTGCTTGTCTGCTTTCCACGCAGTAAAGCGGCTGGAGGATGAAACGGGGCTCTGACGCATGAGGCTGCCTTGGCTTGGCAATTCCCGTAAGGCCAGCCGGCAACCATCGTCGAACGACATCTATCACACCGAGATCACGGCCGACGTGCCGGTGCCGGAGCGCGGCGAGTCCGTTCGCTTCTTCAGCCGCAAGGTTGTGCGCCCCGGCAAATTGCGTCGCTTCACCAATCGGGATCCGCGCGAGAGCCTGTTGTCCTGTTTCTATCTCGGCGTCGCGGCGATGCTGCCGGTCTCCTGGTGGAGCTCGATCTGCGGCTGGGTGTCCAGGCTCAGGCGCAAGCGCCACTTCCGCAAGGAGTTTGCCCGTTACGACGTCGCGGTGAAGGCCGTGCTCGGCGATGCCGTCGACACGAAAAGCATGTTCGAGGCGCAACTCGCCGCCGTTCACCGCCGGCGGCTGACGCTTGCGGCGCATCTCGTCGCCGGCTGGCGCTGGTCGCCGGCGATCCGACTCGAAGGCCTCGAGGCTCTGCAACAAGCCCTGCGCAACGGGCGCGGCGCCATCGTGTGGTGCGACCAGTTCACGGCGCAGACGATCATGGGCAAGCGCGCCCTGCATGAGGCCGGCGTCGATGCCCATCAGGTGAGCGCGCGCTACCACGGCTTCTCGCCGAGCAAGTTCGGCCTGCGCGTGATCAACCCGCCGCTGGTCAGGCTCGAGAACCGGTTCCTGAAAAGCCGGATCGTCTTTGAGCGCACCGACGCCTATCAGGTCACCACGCGTATCCAGAAGGTGCTGAAAGCAAACGGCTTGGTGCTGATGACCAACACCGTCTATGCCGGCTCCGCCTTCACCGAGGCCGCCATGGGCGAGCGCGGCTGGACCCACCTCGCCTCGGCGCCGGCAAACTTCGCCGCGCGCGCCGGCGCTGCGCTGTTTCATATGGCGACCATCGAGACGGCGCCCTTTCGCGAGTATAGGGCGATCGTCAAAGAACTGAGCGCGACGCCAGAGGCGCCCGCATCGCCTGCCAAGGACACGGCAGGGAAGAACCTCGTCGTTCAGGCAGGATTTATCCTGTCGAAGCGCGACCGGATGCTGGAGACGCTCAAACTCTGTCCTGAACAGATGATGGCCTGGTCGAGCGCCGTGCGGCTGACCGACCAGCCAGCCGAAGCCGCGATCGGCAACGACGAAGCCTGATTACCAACTGATCTAGCGGATGATCTCTTGCAGGATTCCCGCTACACTTCGCGTTCCGTCGACCGCTACCGCCTGTTCGTCCGCCGTAGGCTCCTCCAGCGTGGCGAACTGGCTGTCGACCAGGCTGGCGGGCATGAAATGGCCCTTGCGATCGGCGACGCGCCGCCAGGCGGTCTCCCGATCGATCCTGAGATAGAGGAAGACCATACCGGGGCAGAAGCGGCTCAGCCGGTCACGATAACTTCGCTTCAGCGCCGAGCACGCCGCCACCGCCTTCCGCCCATCGGCAACCGAAGTCGCGATACGCTCGCCTATGGCGTCGAGCCAGCCGGCGCGCAACGCATCGGTCAGCGGCTCGCCGCGCGCCATGCGCGCCACGTTCTCCGGCGGATGCAGCAGGTCTCCTTCGATGAAGTCGGCGCCCAGCGCCTTGGCGAGCGCCTCGCCGACGGCGGTCTTGCCGCAGCCGGCAACGCCCATGACGACGATGGCGGGCGCCGTCCGAAGATCGTTCATGCCAGGCTCCGGGGTCTGCGGTCTTGCGCTCGCCTCATTTACCGTCAGCGGCTTGCCGGCGCGCGCCCGTAAAGCAGGAGCATGGCGACGATGACGACGCCATAGATGATCTGCCGCCCCGCTTCCGGCATCTGCATGACCGAGAGGATGGATTGCAGGAGCGTGATCAGGATCACGCCGGCCACCGTGCCGAGATAGGAGCCGCGCCCGCCCAGGATCGATGTGCCGCCCAGGACAACCGCCGCGATCGACGGCAGGAGATAGGCATCGCCCATGGACTGCGCCGCCTTGGATGCATAGCCCGCCAGAAGCACGCCGCCAAAGGCCGACAGCCCGCCGGAGACGGCGAAGGCGATCATGACGATGCGACGCGTATCGATGCCGGACAGGTAGGCGGCGCGCTCACGGTTGCCGATGCCGTAAACGGCGCGGCCGAAGCTTGTGCGGGTCAGCGCGAAGACCATCGCGGCGCCGATCAGCACCCAGATGATGACGGCATTGGGAACGCCCGGGATGGTGAAACCGGTTGCCAGGTAGCGCATCGCGGCGGTCGCCGAATCCTGTGGCGAGAAGCCGCCTGTGTAGACCACCATCAGCCCTTGCGCCACGGCATTGGTGGCTAAAGTAATGATCATCGAGGGGATGCGCAGATAGGCGACACCGATGCCGTTGACGATGCCTACCGCCACGCCGCACAGGACGCCGAAGGGGATGGCGAGAGCAACGCCGACCGGCCCGTAAGCCGCGGCCGCGCAGGCCATCATGGCGCCGGCGGCCACGGCCCATGGCACGGAAAGGTCGATCTGGCCAAGCAGGATGACCAGCATCATGCCGGTGGCGATGACGCCGAGGAAAGACGCGACCTTCAACTGCTGCAGGAGATATTCCGGCGACAGGAAGTTGCGCGAATAGAGGCTGCCGAGCAGGAGCAGGACCACGATGCAGGCAAAGGCCGTCAGCACCGCCGGGTCGGCGCGCCGGATGAATTTGGGCATGCGGCCGGCGATGCCGCCCATGATGCCGCCATGCGTCGTTTCGCTCACAGGAACCACTCCAGCCGGTTGCGTACCCGAAACAGCGCGAAGGCGCCAAGGCTGACCGCGATCAACAGGATAACGCCCTGGAACAACGGCTGCCAGAGCGGATCGAAATCGAAGACGAATAAGAGGTCGCCTATGGTGCGAAAGGCAAGCGCGCCGAAGATCGCGCCGATGGCGCTGCCCTTGCCGCCGAACAGCGACACGCCGCCGAGCACGACGGCGGCGATCGAAAACAGCGTGTAGGCATTGCCGCTGGCATAGGCCGCCTCGCCCGTATAAGTGAAGAAGGTCAGGAACAGTCCGCCGATCGCCGCAAGCAGGCCGGCAAGCGTATAAGCCAGCAACTTGCCTCTGCGGATCGGCACCCCGGACATGTAGGCCGCCGTCTCCGACGAGCCCGCGGCATAAGCGGCGCGCCCAAGTTCGGAGCGACTGAACGGCACCCAGACGACAAGCACGATGACGAGCAGCGCCACGAGGCTCGCCGGCACGACGCCGAAGAAACGTCCGGTCAGGAAATCGGCAAGATCCTCGTTGACCGATCCGCCCGGAACGGGTCGCAAAAGCAAGGCCAGGCCGAAATAGACGGCGCCCGTGGCGATGGTGGCCACGATCGGCTGCAGCCGCCCGTAAATGACGATGGCACCGTTGATCGCCCCGCAGATGAGCCCGGTGCCCAGCACCGCCAGGACGCCGAACGCCGTTTCCAGGCCGGTGCCGACCACCAGCCATGAAGCCATGCAGTTGGTCAGCGTGAAGATCATGCCGACCGACAGATCGATGCCGGCGGTGATCACCACCAATGTCTGCGCCATCGCGACGAAGGCGAGCAGCACGCCCTTGTTGGCGGCCGTCTGCACGACATTGGCGGTGAAGCCGGCCGGATGGTTCGCGCTGTAAATTGCGAACATGACGATGAAGATGCCGAAGGCCAAAAGCGTTCCGCGTTGTTCGGCCAGCCGGTAGCGCCAATCCTTCACGCGTGCTCTCCCTGCCCGATGCGGACGTCATCGCCGTGGATGTTGAGCGCGCTGGCGATAAGCGCGTGCTCGGTGAGCCCCGCGCCGACCAGCTCGCGCTTGACCGCGCCGTCATAGAGCACGAGCACGCGGTCGCAGCAGCCGATCAGCTCGTCATAGTCCGTCGAATAGAACAGGATCGCAGCACCCGCATCCGCCAGCTTGCGCATCAGTTGGTAGAGCTCCTGCTTGGTGCCGACATCGATGCCGCGCGTCGGATCGTTGAGCAGGATGATGCGCGGCTGCCGCATCAGCCATTTGGCGATCACCACCTTCTGCTGGTTGCCGCCGGAAAGCGCGCCGACCGGAATGTCCAGGCCCGCCGTCTTGATCGCCAGCAGCCCGACCATGTCGTCGATCAGGCGCTGCTCGGCGGCGCGGTCGATGATGCCGGCCTTGGTCAGCCGGTCTAGGGCTGCGAAAGAGAGATTCTCGCGCACCGTCATCGGCAGCATCAGTCCTTCGGTCTTGCGATCCTCGGGGATCAGCGCCATGCCGATGCGGCCGTGGCTGGCCGCGGTCGGGCTGGCGATCGAAACCGGCTTGCCGTCGATCAGCACCTCGCCGCGCAGGCCGCGCAGCACGCCGAAGAAGGCAAGCAGCAATTCGCGCTGACCCTGCCCGTCGAGACCGCCCAGGCCCACGACTTCCCCTGCCCTGACACTCAGCGAGATATTGTCCAGCCGGTCGGCCCAGGAGAGATTGCGCGCCTCGAGCACCGTCGCAGCGGCCGGGGCGGAAGCGGGTTTCGGCGGGAAGATATGGCTGTATTCGCGGCCGATCATCAGCTCGACCACCTCATTGTCGCTCTTCGAGCCGGCGGGGTAGCTGGCGACGTTGCGGCCGTTGCGGAACACCGTGCAATGGTCGGCGAGTTCCGCGATCTCGTTCATGCGGTGCGAGATGTAGAGCAGCGCCAGCCCTTCCGAGCGCAGCCGTTTCAACACCTCGAAGACCTTGGCGACGTCCGCCGCCGTCAGCGCCGAGGTCGCCTCGTCGAGGATCAGGATGCGCGGCTTCCGAGCCAGCGCCTTGGCGATCTCCACCATCTGCCGGCGCGACAGCGGCAGGTCCTTGACCAGCGCGCGGGGATGAATGTCGGAAGCGCCGGCGCGTGCCAGCGCTTCCTCAGCGATCTTCCGCTGCGCCTTGCGGTCGATCATGCCGAAACGCTTGGGTGGATTGGAAATGACGATGTTGTCGGCGACGCTGAGTTCCGGAATCAGCGACAGCTCCTGGAAGATGCAGACGATGCCGGCCTGGTTGGCGGCGGCAGGCGAAGCGAAGGTGACCTCGCTTCCGTCCAGTGTCATGCGCCCTTCGTCCGGCGCCACGACGCCGGCCATGACCTTGATCAGCGTCGATTTGCCGGCGCCGTTCTCGCCGAGGATGGCGTGGATGCTGCCGGCGGTGACCGTCAGCTCGGCCTTCTCCAAGGCCCGCACGCCGCCATAGCGCTTGGATATGCCTTCCATGCGGAAGAGCGGAGCCGTGCCGTCCATCAGCCCTCCCCGGCCGGTTTTGATTGAGGAGACAGTGCCGCGGGCTCGCCGCGGCACTGTCCAGTCAGACTATTTGTTTTCCTTGGTCTGGCCCATGATTTCCTGCGCGGTGAAATTGATGCCGCAGGTCGGGAAGGAATTGCCGACGAAGAAATTGTCGGACTGGTCGGGGAAGAAATCCTGACCCGCCTTGAAGTTCGGATCCTCGACGATGGCCAAAGGCAGCTTGACCGATTGCGGCACGACATTGCCTTCGAGCGCGGCAATCGCCGTCTTGATGGCAACCGCCACCTGGGCCGGGCCGGTACCGGCGGACGAGCATTTCAGCCCGTCGGCCGCATGCGCGGCGCAGAATTTGCGGAAGCCGTTTTCCGTCTCGCCGCCGAACGGCACGAACGGATGCTTGGCGTCGATCATCGCCTGCACGATGCCGGTGTCGCCGCCCTGCCCGGTGATGCCGTCGAACGGGCCGCTGGTGGCGATCGCGTCGGCCGTGGCCTTTTGCGCCACGCCGTCATCCCACTTGCCGACCACCTCGGTGACGGCCCACTTCTTGCCGGAACCGTCAAGCACCTCGTGGATGCCATTGTGGCGGTCGGTGTCGACCGAAGTACCGGCGACGCCGCGCACCTCGAGCACCTTGCCGCCATTCGGCACATGCGCGACCAGCCACTTGCCCCAGAGCTCGCCGAGGCCCTTCTGATCGACATTGACGTTGATGGCGTCCTTGGTGTCGAGGATGTTGTCGAAGGCGACCAGCACGACACCGGCTTCCTTGGCGCGCTTGATGACCGGCCCGAATGCGGTCGGGTTCTGCGCGTTGACGACGATCGCGTCAAAGCCGGAATCGATGAAGTTGTTGATCGCCGAGATCTGCGCCGGCACATCCTCGCCGGTCGACACGACCTTGAATTCCTTGAGCTTCTTGGCGACATCCGGCTGCGCCGCATAGGCCTTGGCCGTCTGGATCATCTGGATGCGCCAGGTGTTGGCGATGTAGCCGTTGGCAAGCGCGATGCGGTATGGACCGTCCTTCTTCGGATACTTGAAAAACTGCGTGTCGGCCGACCACGGCGCGAAGCAGTCCGGCTCGGCCGCGGGCCCCTTGACGACCTCGGGTCCGGCGATCGCCGACGAACTCAGCATGACAAATGCGGTGGCGGCAATGACGCCGCCAACGAGTGACTTGATCATCGATATTCCTCCCAGTTGCAGTTCTGCTTGTTATGAATCTTTGGCGATACGGTCGGCAACCCTCCGGCCAACCAGACACCCACACAGGACGGCCGCGCCGCCCAGATCCTCCTCGTCCCCCTCAGCTCTCTGGCAATTTAGAAAACTATCATATTATACATAATAAACAAGTACGAGCTGTTGCTTATGTATAATAAACAGCCTTCCCGCCTCGCCGAGCCTTTACCGGCATGCAAATGGTAGCGCTACCATCTCAGGCTGTAAAGAATCATCTTAAGGAACCAACAGTACCGCGTCAGCGCGCGGTGCTCTCGCGCCGCATCAGCTCGAAACCGAGATCGACGATCCGCTGTTCCGGCCGGTTTCCGGCGATCGCTGACAGCGCCATGGCGACGGCACGGGTGCCGATTTCATAGCGATGCGTGCGCACGCTTGTGATTGAAGGAAACGACACCTGCATCATGTCGAGATCGTTGAAACCGACAATGCCGATCTGCTTCGGCACGTCGATCGATGCGCGATGGCATTCGAACAGAACGCCAAGCGCGATATCGTCATTGTTGCAGAACACGCCGTCCAGCGTCGGCATCTTGGCCAGCGCGTCGCGGAACAACTCGCGCCCGAGCGTCACGCTTGACGGCACCGGCGTTGTGGTGACCAGCCGCGCGTCGAACAGGCCGGCGGCCTCCATCGCGGCGCGGTAGCCGGCAAGGCGCCGCTGCGAACGCGGATCCATCCGCGCGCCGATGAAGCCGATCTTGCGGTATCCGGCTTGCAGCAGGTGTTCGGCGGCGGTCCTGCCGCCGTCGAGATGCGAGAAGCCGACCATCATGTCAACCGGGTCCGGCCCGGTCTCCATCACTTGCACCACCGGGCAGCCGGCATTCTCCAGCAGTCGTCGCGCGCTGGGCGTCTGGTCTATGCCGGCCACGATCAGCGCCGCCGGGCGTTGCGATCCGAAGACCTGCAGCAGCCGCTCTTCCTCCAGGCCTGAATAATGGGTGTTGCCGATCTGGATGCGGAACGGACTGTCGGAAAGACTGTCATAGATGCCGCGCACCACCTCGGCGAAGACGTTGTTGGTCAGCGATGGCACCAGCACGCCGAACACCTCCGCGCGCGCCGAGGCAAGCGCGCGGGCGTTCGGGTCGGGCACGTAGCCGAGCTCGTCGACCGCGGCCTGTATCTGCCGTCGAAGGTCTTCCGACACCCGCCCGGGCTCACGCAAGGCGCGCGACACCGTGATCGCGCCGACACCGGCCTTGCGCGCCACGTCGGCAATGGTCGGACGGCCGCCGCCACGACGGGAGCGCGGCTTGGTCAAGGGCGAGCCTCGTGCGTCAAATCCCGCCTGCTGCGCGCTTGCAATGCCATTGACCCTGGTGTCGCCATCTCGCAGGCCTGTACCACATTCCCTGCCCTTGGCGTCGCGCAGCCGCGATTTGTTGTCAAGCTGAGGGCATTTCAGGAGAAGCGCCGGCGCGAGCCGTCAGGCCATGACGACGCCGCTGCGCCTTGCCCTCCAGAACACCACGACCATCATCAGGATGTTGAGCAGGTTCCACCCAATTCCGTTGAGGAACGCGGCCGCGTAAGATCCGGTGAGATCGTAGATCCAGCCCGACATCCAGCCGCCGATAGCCATGCCGAAAATGGTCGCCATGATGACGATGCCAACGCGCTGGCCGGCCTCCTTGGCGGGCATGTATTCGCGCACGATGATCGCATAACAGGGCACGATGCCGCCTTGCGACAGGCCGAACACCAGCGAGACGACATAGAGCGAGGCAAGACCGTCGAAGGGAATGTAGAAGAACAGCGACAGGCACTGCAGCACCGAACCGATCAGCAAGGTCTTCACCCCGCCGATACGGTCGGCGACGAAGCCGGAAACAAGGCGGCTGACGACTCCGGCGGCCATCATGATCGACAGCATATCGGCGCCGTGGGCGACGCCATAGCCGAGGTCCATGCAATAGACGACGATATGCACCTGCGGCATCGACATCGCCACGCAACAGCCAAGACCGGCTATGACGAGCAGCGCCTGAAGGGCGGCCGGCGACAATGAGATCGGCTGGACCGGGCGTGCGCCTGGCGAGCCTGCGACGACCACCGGGGCGCGACGTCGCAGCATTATGACCAGCGGCGCCATAGTCACCAGGCAAGCGATGCCGATAGCCACATAGGTGAAGCGCCAACCCTCCGCCTTCATCAGCGGCGGTATGATTGCTGGCCAGACCGTTCCGGCGAGATAGCTGCCGGCCGCGGCCGTAGCCACGGCAACGCCTCGCCGGCGGTTGAACCAGTGCGAGATATCGGCGATCAGCGGTCCGAAAATCGCCGATGTCCCCACCCCGATGAGCAAGCCTTGGGCGAGCGTGAATTGCAGGATCGAAGTGGAGAGCGACGCCAGTGCGAAGCCGGCAACCAGGGCCATCGAGGAAACCAGCGCCGGGATCCAGTAACCGACACGGTCGATGGCGCGGCCGACCAGCATATTGCCGGCGGCGAATCCCACCATTGTAGCGGTGTAAGGCATCGAGGCGGCGGCACGATCGACGCCGAACTCGGCCTGCACGGCGGGCAGGACCACGACTACGGCCCACATGCCGACGCCGCCGATCGTCGCCAGCAGCAAGGAGATCCCGAGCCGCGTCCACGCGTAGAAGCTGTCTATGCCCGCGTTGTTTGCCGCGTTTCCTGGAACTGTCGTCACGGCGTCTCCTGTTCGCGATTTCTTCGAGATCGCGCGTTTGAGCGCACTATCGGCCCACTTCCTGAGCCGAGCAGCGCCACGACCGGCAAATCCGTGGCTCCAGAACCGGGAACCCGCCTCACCTCATGGGGTTTCTCTGAAGGAAGGAGTTTGTCATGACCGCCAAGAAGAAATGGTCGGCCGACGTGACCGAACACAGCGACGCCCTCGATCTCGAGGAGCACGTCTTCGAATCCGATGACGCGAAGAAGATCGCCGCCTCGCTCAAGCGCTCGGCCGAGCACAGCCACCGCCGCAAGGCAGAGCCGTTCCAATCCGCCATGTCGATGTTGAATTTCTACATCAACCGTGCCGGCAAGAATCTGCCTGACGAGCGCAAGAAGGTGCTGGAAAAGGCGAAGGACGAGCTGCGTGTCGCCTTCGGTCGCGAAAAGCAGGATTAAGGGTTGCTGGGAGCGCTAGCACCAGTTCCTCAACACAGGGATCTGGAAAGATTGCAGGCTTGTCGGGCAAGGCTATCAGCATCCGTTTGGGGTGTTCAGCGCAAACGCTGGCGATGAGCTGAAGCCCCCCAACCTCGTCATTCTAGGGCGGAGCTACGCGAAGCGGAGCGTAGACCCTAGAATCCATGCCGTTACATCGACCGAAGTGTGCAACGGTGCAGAATTCTGAACCGCCGCGGCGCTTCCAAGTCACGGCATGGATCCTCGGGTCTGCGCGCGTCGCTTCGCTCCTTGCTCCGCCCGTGGATGACGACCGCGATAGGCGTCTTGGCCAATCGCCAAGGCATGGGATCTGCCAACGCACGCACGGGCAGCGATCAAAGTTTCTGTGCTGGCGAACTGGTCCGGTACAAGACCCTAACGCGACTGGATCACTTCGTCGGTATTGGCCAGCAGCTTGCGCACCGCATTGCGCGCCGCGTCCGGCCTTTGCAGGCGGATACTGCGTTCGATCGCCTCATGCAGCTTCTGGGCGTGCTGCAGATTGTCGAGCTCGCGCGTCGTATAGGTGAAGAGATGGTCGAAGGCAGATTCGATCAAGACGCCCAGCGGCACCAGCAGGTCGTTGCCTGAAGCCCTGAGGATGGCAAGGTGGAAGCGCGTGTCGGCCCGGGTGCGCTCCTGCAGGTTGGTCGCCTCGCCCATCTCGCGACAGGCCTGGCTGATCTCGGCCATCTGCTCGCGGGTGCGCCGCATCGCCGCGAAGGCCGTCGCCTCCGGCTCGATGATGTGGCGGAACTCCTGCACGGTCTTGAGGAACACCTCGCGGTCCGGCGAGGTCGCGTACCAGGCGAGCACGTCGCGGTCGAGAAGGTTCCAGCGTTCCTTCGGTTCGACCCAGCTGCCGATCTTCGGTCGCGAGGCCAGAAGGCTCTTTGCCATCAGCATCTTGATCGCCTCGCGCACCGCCGAGCGGCTGACGTCGAAGGTCTCCGACCATTTGGCCTCATTGGGCAGGATGGTGCCCGGCGGATAGTCGCCGCGCACGATCCGAAGGCCGATTTCGCTCGCAAGCGAAGCATGCACGCTGGCACCCGGGATGCGTGACGCGTTGGCCCGGCGAACGCCGGACGGACGCTCGGCCGCTGCCATTTTTGTCGGCCTCTTTTCGTTGTTCGGCTTAGCGTCCCGCATGGTTCCACAAAATCCCGTTTTCAGAAGCTGTCAAGCAGGGCAAGCCCGCTTTGCCGCAATGCGCGAGGATGTGCACAGATCAACCGGCATTTGCCGCCGGCTCACGCCGTCTTGACGTATTTGCGCCAGCTGTGCTCGGGCCGGAACCCGAGCACATCGCGCGCCTTGCGGTTCGAAAGCAGCGTCTCATATTCGCCAAGCTCGGCCTTGACCGGCACGCCCGGATAAAAGCGCTTCAACAGCTCCGCCGTCGGCAGGTCCGATGAGGTGTCGTCGTTGGCCGCGTTGAACACCTGATAGCCCAGGCCGTCCTTCTCGATGGCGCGCAAGGTGATCTGGCCGAGATCGCGCGCATCGATATAGCTCCAGGCGATGCGCTTGCGGAAACCGGGATCAGCGAACCATTTCGGGAATAGCGAATATTCATGCGGCTCGATGACATTGCCGATGCGCAGCGCATAGATGTCGAAGCCGCTGCGCAACGCGAAAGCCCGCGCAGTCTTCTCGTTGACGATCTTCGACAGCGCATAGGAGTCCATCGGGTCGACGTCATAATCCTCGTCGAGCGGGAAATGCGTCGGATTGCGAGGCTCGTTGGCGAAGACAAGACCGTAGGTCGTCTCGCTGGAAGCGATGATAACCTTGCGGATGCCGAGCTTCACCGCCGCCTCGATGACATTGTAGGTGCCCATCGCGTTGATGCGGAACACCTCGTTGTCCGGCGTGATCATGATGCGCGGGATCGCCGCGAAATGCACCACGGCGTCGACAGGCTGCGATCTCAACGACGGGTCGAACTCGTGCAGACCCATATAGCTCGACAGCGCGTTGAAAACCTGGCCGCTGTCGGTGATGTCGGTGACCAAAGTGCGCACCTTCGGATTGTCGAGCGGCTTGGTGTCGATGTTGAGCACCTGGCAGCCATGTTCGACCAGATATTCCACGACATGCCGGCCAGCCTTGCCGCTGCCGCCGGTGAACATGATCCGCTTCGTCATTTTGCTCTCCACAATGCTAGGTAATTATGTGTATTGTCAGACAATATGACATTCCGCGATCGCCCGCCACCCGCGATCCGCGGAAACCTTCTGGACAATCGCCCGCCGCGCGGGCGCCCATCACCATGAAAGACAGGGAAGAGACGACATGAGCACCACCGCTGCCCGCGACAACATCGGTTTCATCGGCCTTGGCCTGATGGGGCACGGCATCGCCAAGAACATCGTCGACAAGGGCTATCCGCTGACCTTCCTCGGTCGCAAGAACCGCAAGCCGGCGGAAGACTTGGCCGGACGCGGCGCCAAGGAAGTTGCCACGTCCAAGGAGGTGGCCGCGGCCTCCGACATCGTCTTCATCTGCGTCACCGGCTCGCGCGAGGTGGAGGCGATCATCCGCGGCCCCGACGGGCTGAAGGAGGGCCTGAAGCAAGGCTCGGTCGTCGTCGATTGCTCGACCTCCGATCCGGTCTCGACAGTGGCCCTGGCCGCCGAACTCAAGGCGCTCGGCGTCGACTATGTCGATGCGCCGCTCAGCCGCACGCCGAAGGAGGCCTGGGAAGGCACGCTCGACGCCATGGTCGGCGCGCCGGACGCCGTGTTCGCCAGGCTGAAGCCGGTGCTCGAGACCTGGGCCGGCCGCATCGTTCATATCGGCGATACCGGCGACGGCCACCGCATGAAGCTGCTCAACAACTTCATCTCGCTGGGCTACGCCGCGATCTATTCCGAGGCGCTGGCGCTGGCCGAGAAGGTCGGCATCTCGCCGCCCCGCTTCGACAGCGTCATTCGCAACGGCCGCATGGATTGCGGCTTCTACCAGACCTTCATGCGCTGGACGCTGGAGGGCGACCGCGACGCCCACAAATTCACCATCGCCAATGCCTTCAAGGACCTGACCTATCTGGAATCGATGGCGGGCGCGGCCGGCATCGCCAATCCTCTGGGCAACGCGACCAAGAATTCCTTTGCGACAGCCTTCGCCGCCGGTCCCACGGAACAGTACGTGCCGATGCTCGCCACGCATATCGGCAAGCTTAACGGCGTCGACCTGATGCCTTCGAAGGACGGCGTGAAGCAGAAGATTTAGGCGGGAGCCGCCCTGCCCTGTTCGACGGCGGGAGCAGGCGCTGGAAAAGATGGGGCGCCCACCGGGCGCCCCTTTTTGTCACTTCTGGATGCAGCCGGCGCCTACTTCTGGATGCAGGTATCGGCCGTTTCCTTGGTGCATTCGTCGAGGCCGGTGAAGACCGGATCGTCGACCTTCTTGCCGCCGATGAGGTCGATCATCACCGAAGGCGCCTTGTAGCCCATTTCGAACGGCCGCTGGCCGACCAGCGCGGTCACCAAGCCTTCCTTGGCGATCGCCACCTCGTCGCCGATCGTGTCGGCGGCGCCGATGACGAACTCGTTCTTGGCGATCTTGTCGGCCATCGGCTTGAACAGGTCGCGATAAGGCTGCGGCGCGCCGAACAGCGGCCAGCCACCCATGATGCCGAAGGCGTCGAGCTTCGGGTTGGCGGCGAGGATGTCGGTCATCGCCTGCACGCCTTTGGCGCCGTCGTCATTGGTGAACACCGGGCAGCCGGGAGCTTCGGTCCAGCCACCTTCGCCGGCAAGTGCTGCAAGACCTTCCTTCCCGGTCAGCGCATCGCGCATGCCTTGCGCGCGACGCAGGATGTTGTCGGCCGCCGGATTGCCCTCGATCGTGCAGATTGTGCCGCCATTCGGCTTGGCCTTCTTGATGTACTCGCCGATCTTCTTGCCCATCAGGTAGTTGTCGGTGCCGAGATAGGTCTTGCGAAGGGCGGCGTCTTCCTTGGCAAGGTCGGCGTCGACCGTCATGATCGGGATCGACGGATTGGCGCTCTTGATCGTCTGCGCGATCAGCGGCGCGTTCGACGGCGAGATCGCCATCGCCACCGTGTCTGGCTTGCTCAGCATATCCTGCACGATCTGCGCCTCGCCGGCCTCGTCGGAAGTCGATGCCGGGCCGGTGTAGAAGCATTCATATTCCGAGCTGGCGTTTTCCTTGTTCCACTTCTCGCAGCCCTGATGGATGGCTTCGAAGAACGGATTGTCGAGACCCTTCACAACGATGACGAGCTGTTTCTTGGCCAAAGCCGGCCCGGCGCCCAACGCCATGGCGGCGACGGCGGCAAGCAAAAGTGTTTTCCTCATGTCAGTCCTCCCTTGAAACAGACGGACACCGCGTGCCCGCCACACTGATCAACCCGGATACACAAGAACCACGACGAGCATCTCATGATGTTCGCGCCCCGCGCCGGGCTGATAAGCATTTGCCGATCCGTCCGCCCGAATACCGATGCAGCCGAATCCTTTACCCTCAAACCATCTGCCTGCCTCCGCCGGATAGACGGACGATTGGCAAAGTCTTGTTCCGAAGCTTAGCTAATATCGGCTTTTCGCCAGCGTCAATTGCTATTTGTCCTACAAAACCGATTTTTCGTCGAGTCTCGAAATTAATCGTCAGACAATTGATTGACGCCCCCGTCCGCTTTTGCCTAAATGCGTGGACGCACCGTTCGGGAGGAGATGGACGGGGCAAGACGCAAGCGGCGCCGCCGGGTTCGGTGGCCAGTTGCGCCAACAACGGGGAGGCTTAAGGCTGGTGTCGGTTCTGGAACTCGCCAACATCTCGAAGCATTTCGGCGCCATCCAGGCGGTCAACGATGTCTCGTTTTCGCTTGAAGCTGGTGAGGTCGTCGGCCTGATGGGCGACAACGGTGCCGGCAAGTCGACGCTGGTGAAGATGATCGCTGGCAATTTCCACCCGAGCCACGGCACCATGCGGCTGGAGGGCAAGGACCTTGTCATGCACAAGCCGGCGGATGCGCGCCAGCACGGCATCGAGATCGTCCACCAGGACCTTGCGCTCTGCAACAATCTGACGGCCGCGGCCAACGTCTATCTCGGCCGCGAGCTGCGCCGCGGCTTCGGTCCGCTGCGCATTCTCGACTATGGCGCGATGTACAAGCGCGCCGGCCAGCTCTTTGCCGAGCTGAAATCCGAGACGCGGCCGCGCGACCTCGTCAAGCAGATGTCGGGCGGCCAGCGCCAGGCGGTGGCGATTGCCCGCACCATGCTGTCGCAGGCCAAGATCGTGCTGATGGACGAGCCGACGGCGGCGATTTCGGTCAGGCAGGTCGCCGAAGTGCTCAACCTCATCCGCCACCTGCGCGACCAGGGCATCGCCGTGGTGCTGATCAGCCACCGCATGCCCGACGTCTTCGACGTCGCCGACCGCGTCATCGTCATGCGGCGCGGCCGCAAGGTGGCCGACAAGAAAATCGCCTCGAGCTCGCCCGAGGAAGTCACCGGGCTGATCACCGGCGCCATCGAACAGGTTGCGTAGTCGCGCGGAACCCCGCGCCCCGCCACTCAGGAAAGGTCGATAATGGCAGTCACACTTGACCAGACGATCGCGCAGAAGCAGCACACCTTCCTGTCGCGGCTTTTTGCCAACCAGACTTTCTGGGTGGTGATCGCGGTCATCCTGGCCTGCCTGTTCCTGTCCGTCGCCACCGATTCCTTCGCCACGTCGAAGAACATCTTCAACATCACGCGCAACATCACCTTCGTCGCCATCGTCGCGCTCGGCATGACCTTCGTCATCATTACCGGCGGCATCGACCTTTCGGTCGGCTCGGTGCTTTGCCTATCCTCGATGGTGCTCGCCGTCACCATGCATGCCGGCTATTCGATCGAGGTGGGCATCCTGGCCTCGATCGCCACCGCGCTTGCGATCGGCGCCTTCAACGGCCTGCTCATCGCCTATCTCGGCTTCCCGCCTTTCGTGGTCACGCTCGGCATGCTGTCGGTGGCGCGCAGCCTTGCCATGGTCGCCTCGAACAACACCGTGGTGTTCCAGTTCGGGCCGGACCACCAGAAGCTTTTGTCATTGGGCGGCGGCGCCTGGGTTTTCGGCATCGCCAATCCGGTGCTCTACATGATCCTCCTGGCGGGGATCACCGGCTTCATCCTGCGCTGGACCAAATTCGGCCGGCACATCTTCGCCATCGGCGGCAATGAGCATGCGGCGACGCTGACCGGCGTTCCCGTCAAGCAGATCAAGGTCGTCGTCTACATGATCTCGGCGCTGTCGGCAGGGCTTGCCGGCATCATCCAGACCGGATGGCTGGGCGCCGTCACCACCAATCTCGGCAACGGCATGGAGCTGCAGGTGATTGCAGCCACCGTCATCGGCGGCGCCAATCTCGCCGGCGGCGTCGGCACCGCGCTCGGCGCCATCGTCGGCGCCGCCCTCATCGAGGTGATCCGCAACAGCCTCGGCCTGCTTGGCATCAACGCCTTCTGGCAAGGCACCTTCATCGGCGGCGCGATCATCCTGGCGGTCCTGTTCGACCGCATCCGCAATTTCAGGCGTAGTGACTGAAGTGGGCCGCCTCGCCTTCTCCCCTTGTGGGAGAAGGTGGATCGGCGCGATAGCGCCGAGACGGATGAGGGGTGTTCCAGCGGAGTGAGACGCTGGCTTTCCCTGGAGCACCCCTCATCCGTCGCCTTCGGCGACACCTTCTCCCACAAGGGGAGAAGGGAACGCGCTCCTATCGCCCAGTCTGAAAATCCGCCCCGACGGCCGCCTCCAAACGTCTGTCATCATTGCGCGCCTTGACGCAACCGCAAACTCAGCCGCACTATTGCCCGGCAGGCGAAGGGAGGCCAGTCGCCTGCGGGAGGAACGATACCCATGACGGACGCGATCAGGCTCTATTGGGGCCGGTTCGGACATGTTTCCGTGCTGAATGTCGCCAACGACTTCGTCACCCATGCCCATGGCGAGGCGCATCTCATCATCTGGCTGGAAGGCACGGCAGGCGAAATGACCATCGGCCGCGAGACGGTGCGGCTTGGGCCTGGCACCGCGGCCGGCATCAATTCGTTCCAGCCGCATAGCCACGCCCTTTCCCGCGACGGCAAGCCCGGCCTGTTCCTCGCCTTCTACATCGACCCGGACTGGGCGCGCCGGCGCCGCGATCTGCCCTCCTCCGCGCCGCTGTTCACGCAAGCGGCGATCACGCTGGAGCCCTGGCTGCACCAGGCGGCGGCGAACCTGCTCGATCACCTCGCCGACAATGAGAGCATCGACGACGTCGCCAATTACGAGATCGAGCGTTTCATCGACAGCGTGCTCGACGCGGCCGACACATCCGCGCCACAGGTAGCCCGCGCGCGCATCAACACGATGCTCGATTTCCGTGTCCGCAAGGCGATCCAGTTGATGAAGGCCAATGTCTGCGAGCGCATCTCCTTCGACGACGTCGCTCGTTCGGTCGGGCTCTCCCGACCGCATTTCTTCGCGCTGTTCAAGGAACAGACCAATCTGACGCCGAACGTCTACTGGAACACGCTGCGCATGGAGGAAGCCGTGCGGCAACTGCAGTGGTCGCAGGAACCGCTGATCTCGGTCGCCTGCAATCTCGGCTTCACCACCCAGGGTAATTTCTCGCGCTTCTTCCGCGACCATGTCGGCGTGCCGCCGACGCTCTACCGCGAAGCCGCGCGGGCGACAGCGTAAGGCGCTTTGAGATTCAGGTCAGGCCGAGCCGGAGTCGAAGACGGGCGCGAAGCGACCAAACTGGATGGCTTCCGAGAACCGGAGCGGAGCGTACTTTAAGTACGTGAGCACCGGAAGCGCAGGAAGCCGCCATTTGCAGGCCGGCATCACCTGAAATATCGACGCGCCGGTTTTCCGACTGGTTGATATGCGCTCAAGACGCATTGATAAACGCCGGCCCGTCGGCCGCCCTAGCATGCTCCCGATCTTTGCAAGGGAACCAGTCTATGGCGAAAGTCACCATTTCCAGCGTCATCGACGCGCCGGTCGAGCAGGTCTGGGCGCGCATCCGCGACTTCAATGGTTTGCCCAGCTGGCATCCGCGCATGGTGGAAAGCCATATCGAGGACGGCAAGGACGCCACCGCGATCGGCTGCGTGCGCAACTTCCAACTGGCCAGCGGCGCGCGGCTGCGCGAGAAGCTGCTCGATTTCTCGGATGAGAATTTCCTGGTCAGCTATTCGATCCTCGAGACGCCGCAGCCGCTCACCAATCACAAGGCGACGCTGCAGTTGCGGCGCGTCACCGACGGCAACCGCACCTATGCCGAATGGACAGCGAGCTTCGACGCCGCGCCCGAGGAGGCCGACAAGCTGGCCGAGGGCATGGGCGCCAACGTCTTCCAGGGCGGTTTCAACGCCCTGAAGGCCCATTTCGCCGGCCAGAGCTGACGGGAGCGCGCCATGTCGCTTGCGCTGCAGACTTTTTCGAGCGTGAAAGACGCCAACGCCGCGTTGCAGGCCGCTGGGACACGCTATCTCGGCGGCGGCACGCTTGTCGTCCGCGCGGCCAATGAAGGCGATGTTACCGTCTCCAACCTGATCCGCGTCAACGATCCCGGCCTCTCGCAGATCGCGGTTTCCGGCGGCAAGGTCCGGCTCGGCGCTTCGGTCACCATGGCCGCGATTGCCCGCCATCCCGAGCTCGCCGCGCTTGCGCCGGCCGCGCGCGCCGTCGGCGGACCGGCGATCCGCAACATGGCGACCGTCGGCGGCAATCTGTTCGCCCCTGCCCCTTATGGGGATTTCGCGGTGGCGCTGCTGGCGCTGGACGCGACCGTCGTCATCGAAGACGGCGAAGTGCCGGTCGAGACTTTTTTGGCCGGTCGGGACACCAGCCGAGCCATACTGACCGCGGTGAATATTGCATTGCCTAAAGCCGAGAGCTTCCGTTTCCTGAAAGTATCGCGGGTCAAGCCCAAGGGTGTGTCCGTGCTGAGCATCGCCGCGCTTCTGGAGCTCGCATCGGACGGCACGGTGGCCTCGGCGCGCATCGCGCTGGGCTGCATGGCCGATCGTCCAATGCGCGCTTTAGCGGCCGAAAACGCGCTGCTCGGCTGCAAGCTCACCCCGCAGGAGATCGCGCCGGCCCTGACCGCCGCGAGCGAAGGCATCGCGCCGATCACCGACCCGATCGCCAGTGCCTGGTATCGCGCCGAGGTTCTGCCGGTCCATCTCGGCCGGCTGCTGCTTGACTAATATCCGTGGGGGACGCGCGTCTGTCCGGCCGATCCGGGCAGGCGCGCAGGGAGGAAAAATGGCGAAGGTCCCGGTTCAATTCACACTCAACGGCTCGGAGAAAGCCGAGTTCGTCGAAAGCGGCACGACGTTGCTCAATGCGCTGCGCGACAAGATTGGCGACACATCGCCGAAAGGCGGCTGCCACCAAGGTACCTGCGGCGCCTGCTCGGTCATCATCGACGGCGAATTGCGGCTCTCCTGCCTGACGCTGGCCGAGACCTGCGGCGGCGCCGACATCAAAACGACGGCCGGCCTCGCCGCAGGCGGTGTGCTGCATCCGCTGCAGCGCGCCTTCCTCGATGCCTTCGCAACGCAATGCGGCTTCTGCACGCCAGGCATGATCGTGGCTGCAAAAGTGCTGCTCGACCGCACGCCCAACCCCAGCCGCGAAGACGTGGTCGAGGCGCTGTCCGGCAACATCTGCCGCTGCACCGGCTACGAGCCGATCATCCAGGCGGTGCTCGCCGCCGCGCGCGCCAACTCGCAGAACGCCGCCTGAGGGAACGAGCCATGGAACTGCGCAAGGACTATTTTGCCGATGTCCGCAAGGACGGCCTGCACGAGATCGGACATGGTCGCCCACGGCTCGACTCGCCTGGACATGTCACCGGCAAGACCGCCTATTTCGCCGACCGCAATTTCCCGGGCATGCTGCATCTGAAGATGGTGCGCAGCCCGCACCACCATGCCCGCATCCGCTCGATCGATACGTCGGAAGCGGAAAAGCATCCAGGCGTCGTACGCGTGCTGACCGCCAGGGATGTGCCGCACAATGTCTACACCATCCTGATCCTGATCCAGATCGGCCCCGAGGACGAAACCGTGCTTGCCGACGGCAAGGTGCGCTGGAAGGGTGAGGCCGTGGTGGCGGTGCTGGCCGAGACCGAGCGCGCCGCGCAGGAAGCCGCCGCCAAGGTCAAGGTCGACTATGAGGTGTTGCCGGCAGTCTTCGACATGGAGGAGGCGCTGAAGCCCGGCGCGCCTTTGGTCAACGAATATCACGGCCAGAATTACTATCTCTATGACAGCGGCGAGTGCCGCAAGGTGCGCTTCGGCGATGTCGAGGCAGGCTTTGCCCAGGCCGACCACATCCTCGAACAGTCCTACCAGTCCTCGCCGATCGAGCATGCGCCGACCGAAACCACGGGCTGCGTGGTGGCGCCGGAAGGCAATGACCGCTTCACCTGCTACACCAACACGCAGGCGATGTTCTTCACCCTCGACAACGCCTCGATCATCCTGCAGATGCCCGGCTCGAAGCTGCATTTCGTCGGCGGCACCGTTGGCGGCGGTTTTGGCGGCAAGGTCGACGTCATCGTCGAGCCGATCGCTATCCTCGCGGCCAAGCTAACCGGACGCCCGGTCTGTTTTATCTACAGCCGCGAGGAGGAAATGCAGATCTCCTCGCCGCGCGCCGCCGAGAAGGTGATCATCAAGGACGGCGTCATGAAGGACGGCCGCATCGTCGCGCGCAAGATGACCGGCTATACCGACGCCGGCGCCTATTCGCGCCACTCGCCCTATGGCGCGCAGAAGGGCGCGGCCCACTATCCAGGCCCCTATACGATCCCGAATGTCTGGATCGACACCTATTGCGTCTACACCAACCGCACCCCTTCGTCGGCCATGCGCGGCTTCGGCGTCACCATCGGCGACTTCGCGCTGGAGGTGCAGATGGACAAGCTGGCGCGGCTGATCGGCATGGATCCGCTCGAGTTCCGCTTCATCAACGCCTATCGCGACGGCGACATGAAGGCGCATCGCCAGCCGACCGAGGGTGCGGCGCTGATCGAATGCATGCAGGAGGCCTCGCGCGTCGCCAACTGGCCGGTGGCGGAAAAGTACATGGCGATGTCCTCCTACAGGAAGGGAGCCTGAGATGGCGATCCGGCGTGGACGCGGCGTCGCCGCGATCAACTATCCAACCGGCATGAATCTTGGCGGCGACCCGACCCAGGCGCTGGTCCATTCGACCCCGACCGGCAACTTCATGGTGACGTTGTCCAGTGTCGATCTGGGCCAGGGCATGAAGCAGATCATGGCGCAGATCTGCGCCGAGACGATCGGCGTGCCGACCGACCGTGTCGTCATCGACACCGCCGACACCGACACCGGCCCGCACTGCATGGGCACCTTCGCCTCGCGCGGCACGCACCGCGCCGGCAACGCCGTCATCCAGGCGGCCAAGGAGGCGCGCCAGGTCATGCTGGAAGTGGCGGCCGAGGAGCTGGAGGTAAACGCCTCCGACCTTGAGACCGACGGTCAGGGCAACATCCAGGTGAAGGGCGCGCCGCAGAAATCGATCTCGATCTTCGACGTGGCGCTGTCGGCGCATTTCAAGCGCGGCCGCTCGATCTCGGGGCGCGGCATGTTTCTCATTCCGCGCTCCTACCCGGAGAAGGAGACCGGCGCGATGAAGCCCTCCACCTGCTACGCCCATGCCTGCACGGTGGCCGAGGTCGAGGTCGACGACGAGACCGGCGAGGTGACGGTGCTCAGTGTCAAGAACGTCTTCGAGATCGGCCGTGCGCTCAACCCGAAGATGGTCGAGCAGCAACTGGTCGGCGGCTCCTGGATGGGCATCAGCCACGCGCTCTACGAAACGACGGAGCCCTATTATCCGAACCGCGACCATGGCGGCACCGACTTCAACCAGTATCTGATGCCCGGTCCCGGCGATCTGGCGGAGACCGAGATCATTGTCTTGGAGCGTCCTTCCGCCGATGGACCGTTCGGCGCCAAGGGACCGGGCGAGATGTGCGCCAACCCGCAGATCCCGGCCGTCGCGAATGCCGTCTTCGACGCGGTCGGCGTGCGCATCGACACGCTGCCGATCACGCCCGAGCGCATCCTGCGCGCGCTGAAGGCGCAGGCGGCGGGCTGAGGGGAGATGACCAGCGCCGACGCCGTTGCGGTCGCGGACTCGCCGGAGGCGATCGCCGCGCGCCTTGCCGCTTCGCGCTATCTGGCCGACGACAGCCTTGCGACGGCGATCTTCCTCGCGATCCGCCTCGGCAAGCCGCTGCTGCTCGAAGGCACGCCGGGCGTCGGCAAGACCGAGGCCGCCAAAGCGGTCGCCGAACTGCTTGGCCGCGAGCTGGTGCGGCTGCAATGCTACGAAGGCATAGACGCCGGGCATGCGCTTTACGAGTGGAACTATCAGCGCCAGTTGCTCGCCATCCGCTACGCCGGCGAGCACGAGATCGACATCTATGATGACCGCTTCCTGATCGCCAGGCCACTGTTGCAGGTGCTGCGAGCGCCGGAGCAGCGCGTTCTTCTGGTCGACGAGATCGACCGCTCGGATCACGAGTTCGAGGCGCTGCTGCTCGAATTCCTCTCAGACTTCCAGATCAGCATCCCGGAGCGTGGCACGATCCGTGCCGCGACGCAGCCGATCGTCATCCTCACCTCCAACCGCACGCGCGAGCTGGCCGAGGCGCTGCGCCGCCGCTGCGTCTATCATTGGATTGGCTATCCCGACGCCCAGCGCGAGGCCGAGATCATCATGCTGCGCGCGGGCCATGTTGCGGAAGCGACGGCAAAAGCGGTGGCGAATGCCGTCCAGGAGATCCGCGCGCGGCCCCTGGCCAAGCCGCCCGGCATCGCCGAGGCGGTCGAATGGGCGAATGCCGCGACCATCCTCGAAAAAGGCGGAAGCCCGTGGCCGGAGGCCTTCCGGCGGGCCATCGGCGTGCTGATCAAGGACGAGGAGGATTTGACTGCCATTGCGCCGGAACTGGGGAGGATTGTCGAGGAGGCGCTAGGGTGATGAGCAATCGCAACGCGCTAGCGCTATCTTGTAGGGCTAATGCGCAGCGCTGGCGGGACAGCACCCCCCTCTGTCCTGCCGGACATCTCCCCCTCAAGGGGGGAGATCAGACGTCACGCCGGCTTTCGCCAATCCTCGACTTCGCAGGATTGAGCAGAGCGTCCAAGCTGCCAATCTCTCCCCTAGAGGGGGAGATGTCCGGCAGGACAGAGGGGGGCGCGAAGGAATGAGGCGTCCGGAAAACCTGCCTCGCGCCGCCGCACTCTTCCTCGGCTTCGCCCGTTTGCTCCGTCATCACGCCTTCGCCATCGCGCCCGAACAAATCACCAGCTTCATGCAGGCCGTGACCCTGCTCGGCCCGCGCTCGATGAACGACATCCGCGAAGCAGCGCTCGCGACGCTTGCGCCCTCGCCCGATCGCCGCGACGAATTCGAGGCGCATTTCCGCGCCCATTTCTACGGCGACGCCAAGCCTTCGATCGAAGGCGAGAAGGACGACGAGACCCGCGTCAAGGACGATCGCGGCACGCGCGAGGAAGAGAAGCAGATCGCCCGCCAGGGGAAAGGCGGCGAGCTCTCCTCGGTGCTCGAGCGATTGAGCAGTCGCGATTTCCAGCGCGATCCCGATGGTCTCGGCCAGTTCCGCCGCAAGCTCGCCTCCGCCCTCCCCGCGCGCCGTTCTTTCCGCACCATGCGCACGCGTTCGCGCGGCACGCTCGACCTCAGGCGCTCGCTCAGCGAAATCGTCAGCGCCGATGGCGACATCCCCTCGCCGCTGCTACGCCGCCGGCAGCCAGTGCCGCGAAAGCTGCTCCTGCTCATCGATGTCTCCGGATCGATGAAGCTGCACACGGCCGACTACCTCAAGCTGGCGCATGCGGCGGTGCAAGGCGCGGACCGCGCCGAAGTCTTCACCTTTGGCACGCGGCTTACCCGCGTCACCTCGGCGTTACGCATCCGCGACCGCGAGCAGGCGCTCGCCCGCGCCGCAGCACTCGTCGAGGATTGGGATGGCGGCACCCGCATGGGGCCGACATTGCTGGCCTTCCTGTCGGTGCCGCGCTTCTCCGCCTTCGCGCGCGGCGCCTGCGTCGTCATGCTGTCCGACGGGCTGGAACGCGGCAGCCATGCCGAGCTGGAGATCGCGATGCGGCGGTTGAGCGCCCGCGCCTTCCGGCTGTCGCTGGCGAGCCCGCTCGCCGGCGATCCGCGCTTCCGCCCGGAAACTGCGGCGCTCCGCGCCATCCTGCCGGCGCTTGACGATCTGGTCGACGGCTCGTCGGCCAAGAGCCTGACCGATTTCATCCTGTCGCTCGCCCGTCCTGCGCCTGCGGCCGCTTCCATCTGGAAAAGGATATCGTGATGCAGAAAGCCATCGACGCGCATTTCCACATCTGGCGCCAGAAGGATCAGCCCTGGCTGGTCGGGCCGATGGTGCCGCGCATCTTCGGCCCCTACGAGCCGATCCGCCGCGACTATCCGATCACCGAGTTCCTCGAGGACCAGAAAGGCTCAGGCGTCGAGAAGGCCGTCTATGTCCAGACCAACTGGGCCAAGGAGGATTTCGAGAAGGAAGTCGCCTTCCTGCAGAAGACCGCGGATGAAACCGGCTGGCCGCACGCCATCGTCGGCTATGCCGACATGACGGTCGACGACGTCCGCCCGCAGATCGACCGATTGAAAAAGTATCCGCTGCTGCGCGGCGTGCGCATGCAGCTTCACTGGCATGAAACGCCCGCCTTCCGCTTCGCCGCTTCGGCCGACCAGGTGATCGATCCGAAAGTGCGGAAGAACGTGGCGCGTTTGAAGGATTACGGCCTCTCCTTCGACCTGCAGCTCTTTCCCGCGCAGATGAAGGACGGGCTGACACTAGTCGGCGAAAACCCTCAGACGAATTTCATCCTCACCCATGCCGGCATGCTGACCGGCATGGAGCCGGAAACCACCGAAGCCTGGAAGGCGGGCCTCCGCACGCTTTCGGCAGCGCCCAATGTCTACGCCAAGCTCTCGGGGCTCGGCACCTTCGTCCACCGCAACGACCCGGAGCTCATCGCCTACATCGTCGACAACGCGATCGAGATCCTCGGCAGCGACCGGCTGATGTTCGGCTCGAACTTCCCGATCGAGAAGCTGTGGACCAGCCATGCCGAGCTGATCAAAGCGCACCGCGCGGCGGTGGCGAAGCATGGCACCAAGGCCGAGGCGGATATCTTCTGGAATACGGCCGCGAAGGTGTATCGGCCGGTGTAGCGCGGCTTTTCCTTCTCCCCTTGTGGGAGAAGGTGGATCGGCGCGAAGCGCCGAGACGGATGAGGGGTGCTCCATCGGAGTGTGACGTTGGCATTCCCTGGAACACCCCTCATCCGTCCGAGCTTCGCTCGGCCACCTTCTCCCACAAGAAGGGCTTTGCACAGAATCGGATCGGTGATTCCATGCGGATATCCGGCGAGGAGGGATTCGCGATGGTCGATCGAGT